>NZ_FRAG01000031.1 GCF_900142245.1 Paramaledivibacter caminithermalis DSM 15212
TTCTATTATCTCTACTCCCTTATACTCACATAATTGCCTTAGTATTTTCCCTATATCTTTCTTTATTTTCCCATATATAATTTGTCTTCTATACTTTGGTGCAAACACTATATGGTACTTACAATTCCATTTCGTATGTGATAAACTATTTATGTCCTTCATTGGACTTCCTCCTTTGCTTTTTAGTCGGTTGGTCAGACCTGACTTTATTATATAGCAAAGGGGGAATTTTTTTATCCTCATAGCTAAAGCTTTTTGGAACCACCCGCTTAGCGGGTGGTATTCTAAATACAAAAACACAGATGAGTAGCAAAGCTACTCATCTGAGAATATCACGAAGTGATATTTTGTTCAAATTCCTAAGTTTCTGCTTATCTCTCTTTGTGATTCACCCTCTCTAAAATATTTTAGTAATATTTCTGCTTTTTGCTGCAAACTTATCATCCTCCATTAGCCCCCTATAATGAATGTCATATAGGGGTAATATATTTTATAGTGGGAGATTTTTCAATTAATGCAGTGGGTTACTTTTAGACTAACACTTTGAAAATCATTGAGCTCTTTAAAGTTTCCAATTTTAGTTTATCTCTTACTTTTTTGCAATGACAATATTTCGATGTCCTTCTGTTTTACTTGTAAAAGACTTATATTTGTCAACTATTTTAAATCCAGCTAAATCTAGCAGTTTTTTGATATCTTCAAGTGAATATATGTAGTATCTAAATGTATCTACAAAGCTCAAATCATCCTCAACTCTATTAAAATGATAATTCTTAATAATCTCTATTACACCATTATCTAGTTTTTTATGATGTACTGTAAATGTGTACCCCTCATGGAAGCAAGGTTTCGAAAATCTAGTCAAGAAATGATTTATAAAATGTTCAGAATCCATTAAATCAATTACTAATAACCCATTTGATCTAAGATTTTGGTAATAGTTATTAAGTGCCTTTAGCGCTAAATCCTTATTAGTTTTGTGATTAAACGTAGAAAACATACAAAGTATTAGGCTAACCTGTTCAGGTAATATAATTTTCTCATCAGACGACTTAATGAAAGAACCCTCGATTTTGCTATTTTTAAACTTTTTTCTCGATAATGCTATCATATTTTCTGAGATATCCACACCATATGCGCAAAACCCATGCTTTTGAACCAAATAAAACAAGTGGCTTGATGTACCACACCCCATATCAGCAACCGTCTTTGGTAACAAAGTTGAGTATTGATTGAAAATTTCATTCAAAAAATCTGACTCTAATTCATAGTTTTTCTTCTTAAATATATAATCATATTCACCAGCATATTCGTAATATATCTTACTCATTTTTCCCTCCTAAAATTGTATTAATTTTATACTATAACCGTAAACTGACAATAAGATCAAAGTTAATTATGTATATTATAATGTATCTTATTGTCAAGACACAAAATCCAAAGAATCAAGTTAGATTCTCACAACTTCTTAAAACATTGATATACTAATGGATGAACGCTTCTAATTTCGAAGCCTGAAGCAAGAATATTTATATCTGTATTAATATACAATACTACCAAGCAATTAAGCCTCTTATCCATGAATACATGTCTTGGTACAATAAAGAGCGTACTCATTAATCGCCTTGGCTATACTTGTCTAGTATCTGTCTATATGCTTGCTTAACATACACAAAAATCAGAAGGAAAAGATGTAAACTAAGAAATCTAATTTTCGTGTTTTGACAAAATGTTTCATTATATCTAGGTAGTATTTAGATTTTCTTCTATACTAATATCAACAAATCGATTGTAAAAACTGCTTTGAGTACCTATATGTGAAATGCTTATTATTGTCTTATTGCCAAAATATTCTTCTAAAACTTCATAAATTCTACGTTGTGAACGCTCATCCAAATGTGTCATACCTTCGTCTATTAGCAAGATTATGGGGTTGCTTAATAGTGCTCTAGCAAGGCAAAAGAGCTGAAGTTCTCCTGAACTTAACACTTCAGGGGATAAGACACGGTCTAGATTACATCCAAGACGTTCATTTAAACCTACCTTATTTATGGCTTGATATATGTCTTTGTCACTAAATAATTGATATGGATCTAGATTACTTCTAATACTATCAGTGAATATCACAGGTTTCTGAGTTATTGTCACTACTCTTTGTCTAAGCATTCGAATTGGTAATGTATTTATGTCAATACCGTCTATCTCAATAGAACCATCAAATTCTATGAGTTTTGTTATGCAATTAAACAAAGTAGATTTACCTGAACCAGTTCGACCTCGAATTAATACTCTTTCACCAGCCTTAACATTTAGTGAAAATTTATCCAATACGATACTTTCATCATAACTGCACGTTAAATTCTTTATGGCAATAGCTCCTTTATGTATGTTAATATCACTATTAAATTCTTTGTTACATACCTCTGTAATAGTTTCTTTTAAACTAGTTAATCTTTCTAACGATGTTATCCCTATTTCAGTATGACGAATATCTCTCAATAGTCTTTCAAAGCTATTCGTAATTGTGATAGCATAGGATAATACAATCGCAATAACACTTGCATTATTTTGAAAAGTATACATTAGTATAATAAATACCATCAACAGAATTGTTGCAACAATGTTAAGTTGAAAAACATAATATCTATTAACTATCTGCTTGGTATATTCACTATTTACTGAATTTTTAATATAATCAGCCCAAATCGATATAAGATAGTCCTCTATTTTCTTTACACCAATAATTAGTTTTCCTTCTGAAACGCTTTTCAGTGTTGCTATACAAGGTTCATGGTTAAGTTGTGCACATTTGCTAGAATACTGAGTAACTACTCTAACCTCTGAGTAAATTCTTTTAAAATAAAAAGCAAACGCAACAATAAAGGGTATCATTACTGGTGAAGAAATTACTATCAAAGCTGATGTACATACCATTCCTAATAACATTTCAAATAAACTTATGATGTATCCTCCAATATAGTTATCAACAACTTTCATATCACTTGACATAACTGCAATCGACCTATCAATATTTTCCTGGGTAAAGAATTGAAATCTTTGTCTTAAACATTTTTCTGCGTAATCATTATGATACTTATCGGCCGCTTTAATATTTCCAAGAAAAACTATCCTAAATCGATATAGATTAACTAATATAAGCGAGATAATCGACAACAAGTATATAGTTGAAACAATTCTAAGATCAATTTGTAGGTTTTCAGAATAAGCTATGAAAAACTTCACAAAAATCTGCATTATTTGTGATACGAAAAACATCGCAACCATTAGTATCATCATACTTAGACTCATCAAACTTTTGATATAATTTACTAAAATAGCTGTTCTGCTTATCATTTTTTTATCATTTGAACTCGAATTACAATTCTTCGGAGTTTTCCTTTGATTATTACAAGAAATCTCAAATTTTGAAATTGAGCTATCACTAACAAAATCATCATTTGTTTCTGTAATTAAACTTAGAGGATTTGCATCACTCTTTAAGGGTGGACCATTAAAGCAAACTGATCCATTTTTAAATTCAACGATTCTATTTGCCTTGGATAGCAAAATCGGATCATCTGAAACAATAATCCGCGTTTTATTGCTCCAATAATTGCAAATCAGGTTACTTATAATTGACTTCCTTACAATTGGATCAAGTGATGATAGAACATTATCCATTAATAGTATGTTCTTATCTGAATATATAGCACTTGCAAGCTGAACTCTACACTGTTGTCCACCAGATAAGTTCATGCCGTTGTTAATCATTATTGTTAGATCTCTATGATCAAGGTTTTTAATATCAGTTATTAGTTCACTAAGAGTAATAGCTTTCTCATACTCATCTGGATCAAATATATTATTAAGTACAATATTTTTCCTAATGCTTTGAGGTAAAAACCATGGCTTGTTTGTTATAAAATCTATTGATGAGTTTATTTTTGCAGCACCAGATATGAGTGGGATCACACCAAGAAGTGATTGTATAAATAGCGATTTTCCAGAGCCAACATCACCAGTAATCACCACCAGTTCCCCATGCTCAATTTGAATATCAATATTCTTCAATACACCAGTACCAGTATTACCAAAACTTGCATTATTAAGTGTAATCCCTTTGTGAGAAATGCTTCTACAAATATAGTTATTTTCCTTATCTGTATCATTAATATAATTCAAAATACTATTAAGTGATTCATATGCCTTTCTAGCGTTATGAATACTTGTAAAAAGGTTATTGATTGTTTTATCTAAGATTTGAAATACTAAGAAGGATGCAATTACTTGTGCTAAATCAACTGATGTATCTATCCAAGTTGAAAGCCAAATCGAAATAAAAGTCGTAAAAGGAACAATTGTATATCTAACAAAATAGATTGTTATCTGTTTAACATTTCTTAATCTAATCTCATCCGACATTAACTGCCTTGATCTTTTTATCTTGCTAAGTGAAAATTCAAATAAATTTAATAATTTTACTTCTTTCACATTATTTAATATCTCGGTTATGACCAATAACCGTCTTCTATTTAATTTGTGTATCTTTGAATCAATGATATTCAATTTTTTATATTTTTTTGTTAGGAATGGTGTCGCCGAGAATAAAAGCGTTCCACCAACAACACCAGAGATTCCTAAAAAACAGTATAGTAGGATTATGTTAGCCACAATACCAATAATGCTTAGCAATCCATCTACAAGCCAGACCAAGCCCCTCATCCAATCAGCATGACCTGAGTATATGTTCAAAACTTCACCAGTTTCATTACTGCTATACCTCGAATTTAGAGTCTTCCTAAACACTAAGTTTCGAATAAAGTTTTCAATTGATATTATAAGTTGCCATCTCAATTTATATTGGTTTGTGTTTTGAATTACAGTTAAAAGCTGACTGCCTATCAACAAGCTCGAGTATAGTAACAATTCACTAAATCCTACATATTCTCTTAATCTAAACCCATTTGTCAAGTTAGCAAATATGATAGGTGTAATAAAATTTAAGAACAAGACAAACAAACCGACAATTGAATAATTTATAAATCCTGTTGAATATGTTGCATATATTTTTTTTATGAAGTTTGGGATATTCTTAGTAGATGATGAAGTTTTATCATACCTTTTTTGAACTGAATCAATCTGATAGTATTCAGGTATACTTAATGTCTTTGTTAAATTTGAACTCTCTAATGTTTTGAGTTCTAACACCTTATCAACGTAGGGTTTAACCCATAATAGCAATAATTTAGATATTTTATCTTTGAAAATCAATATCATTTTTTCACTTCCTTTGATAATACGGTATCATCTAAAAGAATTAGATGAATATTTATCAAATAATTTCGTTAATCTGCTAACAAATAATCCCTTATATTTTCAATTTCTTCAGGTTCTAATATCTTTAAAAAACCATTAATAATAGTATCATAGTGAGGAAATTCTTCTAAAGTCTGATAACCTAAAGTTTTAGCAATATTATCAATACATTCTTTTCTATTAAATTTCTCAGTCATTTTGTTCATGCTTTTTATTCCTGAAACGTTTTTCATTATTAATGTGAACATAAGAATATCTGTGCTATATTTAATTAACTTTGATTTCTTTTATCTGTAACCCCTTTTAGCTTAGAATTAATATCTTTGAAAAAATTTATTAATCTTTCTTCTTCTCCTTTTTGCTTTCTTATAATTCTCATTCTAACAAACCTCCAAAAATGTAGTGAAATCAATACTTTATCACAAATATTTTTACCGTATTTTATTACATCTTTGGACAGTTTTATCTCAAAAAATATTTACTCTTTAATGCTGGTTCAAAATTTAATAACTCTAAACTTCAAAATATTTGTTTCATACAAATTTATGTACTGTAATTTTCTGACTGATTTCACTTAAATAGCGTTTAAGTAGACCATCAACAATTAATTTAACAGTAGTACAATAATTATCATCTACACTATAAATATTACCAAATTCATTTTCTACAGCTCCAGTACAGTTTCCTGAACAGAATCCTTCAATAATACATCCATGACATTTATGTGAATTAGTATATGCTCTCATAGCATAATACTTGTAGTTATCATTTTTAAATATTTCATTGAAACTTTCTATATTGCCCAACTTTCTAGCTGTAGTTTTACATGCATATACACTTCCATCTGCTTCAACACTTAATAAGCGACCAATTGTGGGGCATGTCTTCCATGATCTTCTTTCTTCCCAATCATCTGGATTGATTATTCCCAAAAATGATAAGTACCAGTATCCTGTTATTTGTACATTTTGACTTTGGCTATAATCATATATCTCAAGAACTCTGTGAGCAATTTCTTGTGGAGAAAATATTTTGTAAAAGTTGAAGTCAAATGAAAGAATAAGTCCAATTGCCTTTATCCCAACCTGAGATGCAAAATTTATTAAGTCATAAGTGTATTTATCCCATGTTTCTTGAGACAATACAGACTGAAGTTTAACTTCAACATTACTATTAAGTAGCTTTCTAATGTTTCTCTCGACCAGTTCCCACTTTAGACTAGAGTTTCCACTTCCACGAAAATTACCAGTTTCATTGTCTATATAATCTACACTAATTGCTGCTCTAACATCATATTTAGAAAAGTACTTTATTAAACTATCTGGTACATAAGTTCCATTAGTGGTGCAACCATAATCTATTTTAATATCATACTTGTCACCATTTCCGAAATACTCCAATACCTGAATTATTAATTCAGGGTTTAGCAAAGGTTCTCCACCAAAAAAACTCAATTGATAAATATGATTTATTATTTTTCTTTATTGTATTAATTGCCTTTTCAATAGCTTCTTTTGCTGTATCAAATGTCATTTTGCCTTTTGGGAATCCAGTAGTTCTATCTCCTTCATCCGATCTATAATCAAATGTATTACAAAAACAGTACTGGCAACCCATATTGCAATCATTGGTAGTTGAGATATGTAGCCTCTCAAAAAATACCTGATTCTAATTCTTCTTTTCTTCTAGCTAACTCTGATAGCAATGGGCTTCTTTCATTGTCATTATCAGTAACTATATATCGAAGTTCCCTGAAATTATTAAAATTTTCTTTTCCTATCAAATCTATACATTCTGATTGTGTATTCCCATTAATTTGAACTAGTGCTTTACTAAACTCAGTATCCACAATCCGTGCACCACCATAAAGCGTATTATATATAAAATCAAAATCGTCATTAATGGTTAGACGTCTAAGTAAAGATGACGAACTATATCGTTCCATTTCTATATACCTCCATTTCAATGTTTGTCAATTCAAATAATCTTGTTCACGCTATATTTAGAAGCTTTATTTTTATATTTTTTATTCTTGTTCCGCATCAAACTATGAGATTGTTATATTTTTATCATAGCATCTATAAAATGACAAAGAATAAGATGAGATCATCTTATTCCTTGTCATAAAAATGATTCATTAACATGGTTGGTCCTGACATAGACCGTTAACTCTCTTTGTTGTACAAATAGCATTAGGTTTTAAAACCTTAAATTTGGGTTTAATCAAGTTCTTATTGCAAACTTTCTTTGGGTTCTTCATTATTTAATCCTCCTTTCATATAAATTTGTTGTTAATTTTGCAGCTACCTAGTAAGGTTTCTAATGGTATGAATAATAAACACACCATTATTTAACTACAAACAATATTATATCATGCATTTTTTAAAAAAATTGTAATTATTTGTGAATTGCTAAGAAATTTTGATTGTATTTTTTTAGGGATAATGACAACTTAAGAAAACTTATGATATGACTACTCCTAAGCAAAATATTAAACAGCACTTTATTATATCCTATAATTAACTAAAAACTGCAAATATTAATGCTAAAATAAAAATTAACAAGATTGCAAATATAAAACTTAACAGAATTGCAAATGAAATAGTATAATTATCTCCGACGTAAGTATGGAGTTTTAAGACAAACTATATCAAAATATGATAAAGGATTTGAAAAGAAAGAAACAAGAAAAAGAAAATCGAAACTAGATAAGTATAGAGAAGAATTAGATACATATATAGATTTAATTACCAATAAAGAAAAAACAGTAGTAGACGCATTATATGAGTTAACAAAGCTAGAGATAAGACTTAAGGAAGAAAAAGCCACAAATACATGTGTAAAAGTAGCGAATTTTCCTTTTATAAAAACATTAGATGATTTTGACTTTACTTTTCAACCTTCAATAAATCAGAATAAAATTAAAGACCTCCCTAGGTAAGGACGATAACCTTCATCTCATATATCTGCCATATTTACTCCTTGAGATTCGGGTAGTGTTGGACTTTGTTTTGTCTAGCAAACTCGTCCCTCTCAAGCAAGCCTTATATGTGGTTCATGTCCCTCAGACCGAGACTTTGCCTAGGACTTCCTTCAGATTCCACCTCACGATGGACACCCTTGTCTTCGGCTAGTGGTTCCCACTACCAAGCCCACAGCGGACTTTCACCGCCAAGTTATCGCTCATGCTGGGCACACTAGAAAAAAGGAAGCTTTTGAGTAGCTTCCTTTGTATGTTAAAATCTGTGTTAGTTTTGTTAGTCTTTATACAACTATAGTAATATATTCTTGTATATTCAAGAAAAAAACATATTATGCTATTATTGTTTCTATTTCATTAAGTAGTTCTATTGCTTTTTTTGCATCTCCAATTGTAAACTCACAACAATCATATCTAGCCCTCATACTTTGATTATATAATGTCTGATATTGAGCACTTATTGGTAAAAGTTGTCTAGTTTTTAAAATATTAATTTTTCTTTCTTGATGATTCCTTGAATCTTTACCAGTTAATTCATGTAATTTCTTTTCTACAAGATGAAGGGCTCCATAAAAAGTAATTGTAATAAACCAATCTAAATACGGTGTTTCTTCTATTTTAAAAATATTTGACTTTAATAATCGTTTATTGCTTTCATACTTTTTAAAGTGTTCTATATCCTTTGGCATTTTTTATCCCCCGCATCACATAACAACTGTATCTTTGGGTAATTTTTGTTTATCAACTTCATCTTTTCCAAATACCATAAAGTCACATATAATATCTATATTTTTTTCTAAAAATTTCATATAAATTTCTGAGTATTTTAAAATCAATTCGGTTGTTGGTTCTTCTACTGTAACCCAAATGTTATCCATAATTTTATTGTTAAATATGTAAATATTTAGAGTTTCTTTCTGCTGTTTCAAATTATCAACTAATTCCTTTTGCCAATTAGAAAGTTTATTCATATAATCATATCTCCTTATAACATTCTTTAAATCAGCAAAAGAAACTTCTTTAATATCCTCATCCCAGTTAAGTATAGTTTGTGTTGCATTAAATAAAAACTTTCCATCGGTAAAATTGGATTCAATAATAGATTTATATAATTTTTGACACAGCATAATGCAGTTTTTTTGCGTTGTATATTCTAATTCGCCTATTTTTTTTTGTGCCATCTTAATGTCTTTCGTATTTATATTGGGATAATAAGATGTAAAAGTCTCATTTGCATATACAATATTATGTTTATTATTTCCAAAATATGACTTCATTATCCCATCTCCTTTTTTTATTCTTCCTCTTTATCCCCATCAATGATTTCAGCAAAACCTATATTAGTATTAAACTTTTTCTCATACATTCTTGCTATCCCGAACAATTTCAATATAAAATTTTGCATCATTTTTGTTGGAATTGCAATAGTATCCAATTCTTCTACAGTATCATCATCTATTCTGAAACCAAAATCAATAATAAATTCAGTTTCAGTAAAACCTAATCTAAATGTATTTGCATAAATTGGCTTACTTGTTTTGTCTACATTATCATTTCGAATTGTTTTTTCATCAGTCATTTTTTTACCCCTTTGCTAATATTTACACTTCCTGAAAAACATAATAATAGAAATTATTTAGTTAATTTTACCATTTTCATATAGTTTTGTGAAGTACTATATATAGTGTAGAATTTTGCGTTAACCACAATCAATATTATTTTTAGGCTATACCACTATATATTGTGGTCATTTCTAAAATTCCTTGTCTTTTCTTACTATGTTCTTGTGTATAATACAGTTTTCTGTCCTAACTTCTATTATTCTTTTGTATTCTAATCAACAAAGACTTTTTCTGAATATGATTTTATAAACATTTCTTTTGTTAACAAATTTAATATTTTTTATCACTAGCGTTGCATAAAAAATGGTTCAACTCCGAATTTTGTGATTTTCATATTATTGAGATTAATTAATCTGCTGTTTTTGGGCTGTTTTATGGTAAAATAAAGTACTATATAACAAGTATAAGATTTTCTTAGAAAATCTCCAGATTGTAGACAAAGTCTACAAGATGACAGGCTTTGAAAAAAGTCCAAGTTCAAGGCACGCCAAAATTGAGTAGCGGAGCTTGCTAAGATGGCAAGTGAGCAACGGAAATTTTGGCAGCAACACAGAAATTGGGCTTTTGTCAACAGCCTGAAGATTTTCTTAGAAAATCTCTTTGTCATGCCTTCAAAATATTCTAAGAAACGGTGACAATAAACCATGTTCGAATATTTAATACACCATTAAAGCAATTTGAAAATGTATAAATAGAACAGATGATACCATTACCAGAAACATATATCTTCATGTAACTAAAGACATGAAAAAAGAGGCTTCGCAAAAGTTTTCAAAACTCATGCAAAACCTCTAATGTTAGCAAATTGTTAGCATTGATGTTTTCTCCTCATTAGAATCTATTGATTTCAATAGGTTTGAGGACTTTTTACATCATTGGAGGCATTCCGCCGCCCATTCCTCCCATTGGAGGCATATCGTTCTTTTCTTCTGGCATTTCAGCTACTGCAGCTTCAGTTGTTAAGAATAAAGCTGAAATTGATGCAGCATTTTGAAGAGCTGAACGAGTTACCTTAGTTGGGTCAACTATACCAGCTTCAAGCATTGATACATATTTTTCATTTAATGCATCAAACCCAACACCTGCTTCTGAATTTCTAACCTTTTCAACTACTATAGAACCTTCTAATCCTGCATTTATAGCTATTTGTCTTACTGGTTCTTCTAAAGCTCTTTTAACTATTAATGCACCAGTTTTTTCGTCTCCTTCTAAAGATTCTATAGCTTTTTCCACTGCTGGAATTGCATTGATAAGAACAGTACCACCACCAGCAACTATACCTTCTTCAACAGCCGCTCTAGTTGCATTTAATGCATCTTCTATTCTTAATTTTCTTTCCTTCATTTCGGTTTCAGTAGCAGCACCTACTTCGATAACTGCAACCCCACCTGAAAGCTTAGCAAGTCTTTCTTGAAGCTTTTCTTTATCAAAATCAGAAGTAGTTTCTTCGATTTGACTTCTTATTTGTCTAACTCTATCTTCGATTGCTGAAGTATCTCCTGCACCATCGATAATAGTTGTATTTTCTTTATCTATTTTAACAGATTTTGCAGTACCAAGCATATCTATTTCAACAGATTTAAGATCTAAACCTAATTCTTCAGAAATCACTTGACCACCAGTTACTATAGCTATATCTTGAAGCATTGCCTTTCTTCTATCGCCAAAGCCAGGAGCTTTAACTGCAACACATTCAAATGTTCCTCTAAGTTTGTTAACTACGATTGTAGCAAGAGCTTCTCCCTCAATATCTTCAGCAATAATTAATAATTTCTTTCCTTGCTGAACTATTTTCTCAAGAATTGGAAGAATTTCTTGGATATTAGTTATTTTCTTGTCTGTAATTAGGATATATGGATTTTCTAATACAGCTTCCATCTTTTCAGTGTCAGTTACCATGTATGGAGATACATATCCTCTATCAAACTGCATACCTTCAACTACTTCTAAGGTAGTTCCCATAGTTTTTGCTTCTTCAACAGTAATAACTCCGTCTTTTCCTACCTTTTCCATAGCTTCAGCTATAAGAGCACCTATCTTTTCATCAGCAGCTGAGATAGAAGCAACGTTAGCAATAGCTTCTTTTCCTTCTATTTGCTTTGAATTTTTCTTTATTTCTTCAACTGCTACTTCAACAGCCTTTTCTATACCTCTTTTTAGTATCATTGGGTTTGCACCAGCTGCTACATTTTTTAAACCTTCTCTAATTATAGCTTGAGCAAGTAATGTAGCTGTAGTTGTACCATCACCAGCAACGTCATTAGTTTTAGTAGCTACCTCTTTAACTAATTGTGCTCCCATATTTTCATATACATCTTTTAATTCTATTTCACGAGCAATAGTTACTCCATCGTTAGTGATAGTTGGTGAACCAAATTTTTTATCTAGAATAACATTTCTACCTTTAGGTCCTAATGTAACTTTAACTGTATCAGCTAATTTATTAACACCTGCTTCTAATTTACGACGTGCATCTTCACAAAACTTAATTTCCTTTGCCATTGTATTAACCTCCTTATGTAGTATGTCTATTGAATGTTATAATGTTGTATGTTGAATGTTACTTATACTATCTGTCTCAATGATCTTAAAGACCCTAAGTACCTTTTTATAAACATTTAAACATTCAACATTTCTCATTCTAAACATTTTTTTAAACATTCAAACATATCTCACTCAAACATTTTTTTTACACTTTTATTACTCTACTACCGCTAATAAATCATTCTGTCTTAAAATAGTATACTCTTCACCTTCATACTTGATTTCAGTTCCAGCATATTTTGAGAAAATAACTTTGTCGCCAATTTTAACTTCCATCTTAACTTCTTTACCATCAACCATTCCACCTGGTCCTACAGCTACTACTTCAGCAATTTGAGGTTGTTCTTTTGCTTGACTAGGTAATACTATACCACTTTTAGTTTTTTCTTCAGCTTCTAGCTTTTTAATAACAACTCTGTCACCTAATGGCTTGATGTTCATTATAAAACCTCCTCATTAATTTTTGTTTATTTAAATGTAATTAACAACCTATTTATTAGCACTCACCTTTAATGAGTGCTAATCACAATATTAATTTACAATATAAGTAATTATAAGGCAACTCCTATTTACAATTATTATTATCAATATTCTATAATTTATCATGATTAATTGCTAATTTATAATTTTTATTTGTATTATCTTAATTTTTCTTTTTATAATTCGATATTTCATATATTTTTATTTTATATTGTATAAAGTATTTATAACTTGCTTATTTTAATAGACTTTTTCTATCAAAATTTATGAATTTAAGAGTCCAAAAATAGCTTTTAAACTCTAATTACAAACAAAAAACTACTAGTTGAACACTAGTAGTCCTACATTTATATCTATTTGCAATAACCTTGTATTACTTTCCAACATCTGATAAAATTTTGAAGTCTTCCTTTATTATATTACTAGCTTCTTTGTAAAACTTTCAATTGAAAATTTTTAGCTTCATTTTAAGTTATCTTTTCTTCCTCCCTATTTTTAATTCCCTGGCATAATAAAATAAATATTGTTGGGCAAAGCCTGCAATATTACCAAATTTGCTTTGTGCAAAACCCTGAATTTTTTTAAGACTTGTACCTTCAGGAACATAAAAATATTCCATGACCCTTTTTACCCATATATCTATAGGAAATGCGTCATCCTTATCCATGGAAAAAAACATAATACAATCTGAAACCTTAGGTCCTACACCTGGAAATTTCATAAGCTTTATTCTTGCTTCCTCTGTAGATAAATTTTTAAGCCCATAAATATCTATCTCGCCTTGAGTTACTAATTTAGCTGCACTTATTATATATTTTCCTCTAAAGCCTATTCCACTAAATTGAATATTTCCTACATCCAAATTATATAAGGCTTCAGGCTTTGGAAAGCTGTAATACTTACTCCCCCTATATTCTCCAATATAATCTCCATAGTTTATGCTTAGAGCTTCTATTGCCTTTTTTATCATAGGTATCCTATTATTGGCTGAAATTATAAATGATATAAGGGTTTCCCATTCATCCTGCTTCAATATTCTTATACCATGTCCAAATTTTACCGAAGCAGCCATGGTCTCATCTAAATTAGCCAGCTGTTTTTTTATAATTCCATAATCTCTTTTCAAATCAAAATAATCATACCATATATCAATAAATTCATCATAATAGGTATTATCAATAAATACGTTATTTCCTTCCTTTTTTAAGTTTATTACTTTCCCAAAGGCTACTCCTGTATAGCTACCATCCTCCTCTTTATTCCATCTAAAGCATTGTCCACACTCAAAAATATGAGGTAATTCAAAGTCTTTCACATTTTCTAAAGCTATTCCATTTTTCATCTCACAAATTTTCATATATTAAAACACTCCTAATATTATATTATTAAAAGGATTTAAAACCTATTTGTAGAATAGTTTAACTCCTTGTACTAGTTAATTTAACTTTCTATTTTGAAAACTAGCACAACAAGTTAAGTTAATATTTTTCAACATTATAAAGGATGATTTATCACAAATACTTTTATACAAAAGCTTAAAGACAATATATTACTATTGAAGGAAGATATATTATTATTGTAAAGTAACATTAATAAAAAATACATACTTATATATTCCCTAGCTATATGTCTTTTAACCATTTCAATTAATCTTATTAATAAAAACTATATCAATAAAGAAAAGGAAAAAAAGGCTGCAAGGTCATATTTTTTCTACAAAACAACCTCCAGCCTTTCTCCTGCATCAAAAGCCTTTATTATTAACTTCTATACTATACCAGCTTCTTCAAAGGTAATCATCTCACTATTCATAAATGTAGCAGCCTCTATTATATTAAAGGCTAAAACTCCTCCAGTTCCTTCTCCAAGCCTCATTTCCATATTTAACATAGGTTCTAAACCTAAAAGCTCTGAAGCCTTGGCTGACCCCTTCTCCTTAGAAGCATGGGAAGCAAACAGGTAATTTTTAACTTTAGGCTCTATAGTACATGCGATTAGTGCTGCTGCGGTTGAAATAAACCCATCTACAACAACAGGTACTCTATTAGCTGCGCCTGCAAGCATCACCCCTGCCATGCCTCCGATTTCAAGCCCTCCTACCTTAGATAATACATCTATACCATCTGTTTTATCAGGTTTATTTACCTCAATAGCTCTCTTAATAACCTCTGCCTTATGGGATACCTTCTCTTCAGATAAACCAGCACCCCTTCCTGCAATCTCATGGGGATCATATTCTCCTAAAACCGAAATAATAGCAGCACTTGGAGTAGTGTTTCCTATGCCCATTTCTCCTGTTGTAAGAAGATTCCTACCCTTCTTTATTTCTTCTGTAGCTATTTCAATACCTACTTCTAAAGCCTTTATTGCCTCATCTCTTGTCATTGCAGGTCCCTTAGCCATATTATCTGTTCCGTATTTGATTTTTCTATTTATAACCCCTAGTTCTTTCAAATCAGCTGCTACACCAATATCAACAACAATTACATCAGCCCTTGCTTGCTTTGCCAATGCACAAACTCCTGTTATGCCCTTTGGAAAGTTACAGGTTTGTATTGCCGTAAGTTCTTGTGGGTCTGGTGCCACTCCTTCTTCATAAACTCCATGATCCCCAGCCATAACGATAACAACACGATTATCTACCTTTGGAAAAATATTTCCAGTTATTCCTGCTAATTTTTCTACTATCTCCTCTAATCTTCCAAGACTTCCCTTAGGCTTAATTAGATTATCAATTCTAGCCCTACTTTTCTTCATAGCTTCCTTGTCAAGATCCTTGATACCTTTAAGAGTCTCCTTTAATAATTTCATTATTTAATACTCCTTTCTACGCTTAAATCATAGCTTAATATTTTAGCTTTTATGTATTATCGTCCAATAAAAAAAGCCCATAGCCTATTTACAATTTGCATTGCAAACAAACCATGAACTTTACCGTCATTCATGAATAATTGAATCTTAGGCAGGTCTCCTGGCTTTGGCTCATCACCTTTAAACGCCTTCCCATACAATACTATCAATTAGTATACAACAGTGGCATAATGCTTAAAGGCTTACCATTACAGTGGTGGGTCCGCTGAAGTCTTTCACTCCATTCCCTATTCTCCCCAATTCCTACACTTATCATAAATATATAGAATTAAGGCACCTAAAATTCTTTCGTTATATTTAACTTAACTTGCTATGATAGTCAATAAAAGCAAAATTATATATGCAGGAAAAGAAAATATTAAAACCACGTGATAAAAACTATCACAACAGATTAACTTACATTATTATTATACAAATAAGTTTGATTTTTTGCAATAATTATAATTAAATCAATCCTAATATCTTCTTAGCTTCATCAACGTTTGCTATTTCTCTACCTAGTTCTTTTGCTATTCTTATTACTCTTTTTACAAGCTTCTCATTTGTTGCATAGCTTCCATCTTCCATTTTTAGAACATCTTCTATTCCAGTTCTAACGTGTCCACCTAATAATATTGCCATTGTAATCATTTGAACCTGAGAATATCCAATACCTGAAACAGTCCATGTAGCACCAGAAGGTAAGCTATCAATCATAAACATAAGATTTTTAGGAGTTCCTGGTATTGATCCTGGTACATTCATAACGAGATTAAAATGTAAAGGTTCCTTTAAAATACCCTTTTTTTTCAATCTAATGGCATTATGAATCATCGCTACATCAAAGGCTTCTATTTCAGGCTTTATATTATTATCATACATTTTTTCAGCCAAGGCTTTAATAAGCTCTGGAGAATTGGCATTAACGCTTTTGGCAAAATTTGATGAACCCGTTGCGAGGCTTGCCATATGAACATTCAGATCCAGCATTTGCCCCCGCCAATCTATTGTATTGGCTCCTCCACGTGCACCCGTTGAAAGCTGCTTTATTACTCCTATATTGTCTTCATCTAATTTATCAATAACTTTCTTAAATATGCTTCTATCACTTGTAGGTTTTAAATTCCCATCTCTAACATGAATATGGGCGATAGCAGCACCCAATTTATGGCATTTTTTTATATCGGAGACTATTTCATCTACTGTTAAAGGAGAATGGGGATTTAATTCTTTAGTTGGAACATTGCCAGTAGGTGCGATAGTAATTATTAATTTTTCCATAATTTAAATTCCTTTCTATGATTTTATTTAATAAGAGTATCAACACTAAAGACTTACCGCACTTGTTCACAGGTTTTCTTTATTCCAGTATCAAGTGCATCAAATAGTAAGTCTACTTCTTCCTTTGTTATATTAATTGGTGGAGCTATGAGTATATGATCTCCTCTTACACCATCAACTGAACCTCCGCCTGGATATACAACTAATCCAGCATCTAAACAATTAACAGTTATTTTATTCTTCAATTCGATACTGATTTCAAAGGGCTTTTTAGCCTCTTTGTCTTTGACAAATTCAATACCTATCATAAGACCCTTTCCCCTAATATCTCCTACAATATCGTAATCGTATAGTTTTTGAAGCTTATCCATCAAATACTCTCCCTGATTCTCAGCATTTTTCACATAGCCTTCTCTTTCTATTATCTCTATTACTTTGCTTGCAATTCCACAGGACAATGGATTACCTGCATATGTGTGTCCATGAATGAAATGTCCTGAACCTTCAACCATTATAGTATTAAATATTTCATCTGTAACAACAGCCGCTCCTATAGGAGTATATCCACAGCTCATTCCTTTAGCACAGGTTATTATATCAGGTACTACTGAAAAATGTTCTACAGCAAATTTCTTTCCCGTCCTTCCAAAGCCTGCCATAACCTCATCTACTATTAACAAAACATCATATTTATCGCAAATCTTTCTAACCATTTCAAAATATATTTTATCTGGATGTACCCCAGGAGCTGCCGAGCCTATTACAGGTTCTGTTATGAATGCAGCTATATTATGGGGTCCATGTCTTAAAATTTCTGCTTCTAAAGCCTCTGCTGCTCTTATACTTGTTTCTTCAAGGGTTTTACAATCCCATGGATTTCTATAATGATAAAATTGAGGTATTTTAGGAAAGCTTATCAGCATAGGATCATATATTTTTCTTCTGCCCGTTATTCCTGTCATCGAAAGAGCTCCCATAGTATTGCCGTGGAATGAATTCCACTTTGATATTACCTTCCACTTTGTAGTTGTATTTCCATCCCTTTCAATAAAATATTGTCTAGCTAATTTTATAGCTGTTTCAGTTGACTCTGATCCTCCAGAAACGAAATAAACATGGTTTAAATCGCCTGGAGCCCACTGTACTACTTTTTCAGCACACTTCTCAATCGAATCAACTGTCCATCTTGAAAGATGAGTAAAAGCTATTCTTTCCATATGATTTTTGGTGAATTCTGCTATCTCTTTATTGCCATGCCCAATATTGGCCACAGCAGATCCAGAGCAGCCATCGATATACTTTTTGCCCTTTTCATCAATTAAATAAATACCTTCACCTCTCTCAATTTTGGGATAAGACCAGTTTTGATTCCTGTAAAATACATGGTTCTTAGGAGCTTTGTTTAAACTCATATTGATCCCCCATTCTTGAATTAGATTTTTTTAGCTAAATCTATAAATATTCCAGTAAAACAGTTAATTTATATATAAAACAAAAAACCAGCACAGGCATGAATTTCTTATCCTAAAAGAAAATTCATACTGTACTGGATTTTATTCACTAAGCAATGTTGTAAACCAACACCACGGCAAATAAAGCAGTAATAATTAATTTGTTTGAATAATTTGTATATTCCTTAAGTAAATTATAACCCAATTATTTTTCCTTTTCAAGTTTTTTAATGGATGTTTTTATAGGAATTTAAGTAAAGACTTTAATTTATACACATCAAAAATCCTTAAAACCTCTGGATATTTTGATATGTATAAATTAAATTTTACTATTGGAAATCTATACAAGTATAAAAATTAAATTAACCTACCAAGCTAGTTTCTATGACAAGGGGTTTATATTTCCTTTTGTCCCATGTAAATTAATGAAAGAGAGTCCATTGGACTCTCTTTTAGCTTAATCTATTTATTCATTTAATTTTTAATAATTTCCTTGTGCATGCATTGCCTCAGCAACCTTTAAGAATCCAGCTATGTTTGCACCTGCAACTAAGTTATATCCATATCCATATTGCTCTGCTGCTGCCATGGCATTATCATGTATATTTATCATTATTTGATGTAATTTAGCATCAACTTCTTCTCTAGTCCAAGATAATCTCATGCTGTTTTGAGACATTTCAAGGGCTGAAGTAGCAACTCCACCTGCATTAGCTGCCTTAGCAGGTCCTACTAAAACGTTATTCTCTTGTAGATATGCTAATGCATCATTTGTAGTAGGCATGTTAGCACCCTCACATACATACTTAACTCCATTAGCAACTATTTGCTTAGCATGTTCAAGGTGAATATCATTTTGAGTAGCACACGGCATTACGATATCAACTTTAACTCCCCATGGTTTTTCTCCTGGGAAGAACTCTACACCATATTTATCTGCATAATCTTGAACTCTATCTCTACCTGAATTTCTCATTTCCACTAGATAATCTATTTTTTCTCCTGTTACTCCATCTGGATCATATATATATCCATCAGGTCCAGATAATGTAACTACTTTTCCACCTAATTCACTAATCTTTTGGCATGCTCCCCAAGCAACATTACCAAAACCAGATAAAGCCACTGTTTTACCTTCAAAGGTTTCTCCCTCATGCTTTAACATCTCTTGACAGAAATAAGTTACTCCAAATCCAGTAGCTTCAGGTCTAATCAAGCTACCTCCATAAGCTAGTCCCTTTCCTGTAAGAACACCATTTTCGAATGCACCTCTAATTCTTCTATATTGTCCATAAAGATATCCTATTTCTCTTCCACCAACACCAATATCTCCAGCTGGAACATCTACATCTGGTCCAATATGTCTATATAGCTCTGTCATAAAGCTTTGGCAGAATCTCATAATTTCTGCGTCAGATTTTCCTCTTGGGTCAAAGTCAGAACCACCTTTACCTCCACCTATTGGAAGTCCAGTTAATGAGTTTTTAAATATTTGCTCAAAACCTAAGAATTTAATAATTCCAATATAAACTGATGGATGGAATCTCAAACCGCCTTTATAAGGACCAATTGCTCCATTAAATTGAACCCTCATTCCACGATTAACCTGAACCTTACCATTATCATCAACCCATGGTACTCTAAATATAACTTGTCTTTCAGGCTCTACCATTCTTTCTAATAAGTTAGCCTCTATGTACTCAGGATGCTTTTCTAAAACTGGAGATAAAGATAGTAATACTTCTTCAACTGCTTGTAAAAATTCAGCTTCACCAGCATTTCTTTTCTTAACTTTTTCCAAAACTTCATTAATATAAGCCTGTGCATTCATAGTTTTTTGTGCCATTGCAAGAAACCTCCTCTTTTTTTTCAATATAGATACTATTCAATAAAATCTTATATGAAAATCCTATTGAATCTTAAAACAAATTGTCTTTTTTATTATGTTCAAAATCCTCATTTATATATATTTTTTTATAACTTTTCTTAAACAAGCTAATGAAATTGTTAAAATTATAACTCGTAGAAATATTCAGAAAAGTTCGGATTTTGACAGGAAAACCTTTTCCTTATTCTTAAATAAAAAAGATCCATTGCTTTTTACAATGGAATTATAACACATAGCCTAAACTTTGTAAATATTTTATCAATACTTTATTTCTAAACTTTTTACAATAACATTGATAGCAATTATATTTAAGGACGTCATATGTTCAACATCTTTTTTCACTTGTTTTTGAAGCAAAGCTATAATTTTAGGAATGTTAACACCATATTTAATTGCTAATTCAATATTAACAACTATCCCATGTTTATAATTATTTATTTTAACTTTATTAACTTTATGGATAGCCATGATATTGCCAGTTACATATTTCACCATTTGAATTATAACCCTATCATATATGGTGAATTTACCCATATAGCTAAAGGTAGGTCTAACAACTGATTTTTCAGCTATTTGTATAGTATTATCCTTCTTTCTCCTAAATATCTTTAGCTTATCAATAAAGTATCCTGAAAAATCTTTTTTAATTTCAAAGGTCGGCACTGGTATCACGTGTTTGCCTTGTTTGATTCTAGACTCCCTAGCTATTTTTAATTCTTCTTCACTGGCTATTTCATTAATATACACGGTTTCGTTTACAGGGCCTATTCCTAAATTTTCAGTAATATTATTTACCATTTTTTCAGAAGTCCCTAGTATCAATATGCTACATGGTTTGTATTCCTGTATTTTTTCTATAATAGCCTGTTTATGGCTATTTTCCATAAATAAAGCTCTCTTCACTGCAGATATTTTAGTCTTTTCCCTCTTTGCTGATTTTCCAGCTAATATTTTACTTCCTTTAATAAAAAGACCATCATCTATTATGTACTCTATATCTTTTTCATAAGCAAGGGATAATGCCTTATAGCTTTTCCCAGTACCGCTTTTCCCAACTAGTGCGACCACTCTCATTAGTTTCCTCCTATAAACAAATGCGTCTTAAGACGCTTTTTAGTTGCAAGTTCTATGTTCTAAGTTTCAAGTTTTAAGATCATTCTTTTAGGTCTAAAAACCTTAATTCCTGATTCTAAAATTTTACTGGTAATAGTTTGCATTTAATCTCTATTACTTGAATTTACTTAAATTCAAACATACAATTTCTTGCAAAAAAGTTCAAATTCTTATGCAATGATAAAGACGTCTTAAAACACTTTGTGGTTATAGGTTAAAGACTTTAAACTTAGTATGATTCTCTACTTTATGTGACTAAAATATACATTTTTATTATCTCATAGATTTGCCTGTTTGTTAATGTAAATAAATTCCTCATTTATTGGATTTAAAAAAATAGAGACTTGTTTTTTGACATAATCTCAGAACGAATTTAATTTACAATGATAATCATTATAAATTAACCTTTTTTTTGATTTTTTTCTTTTATACTGTTGTTTTCAATACCTTGTATACTGTATAATTCATTACGTAATGTTTTTTAGATTTATTAAAGGAGGATGTTATAATGGCTTATAAAATTAACGATACTTGTATTAATTGTGGAGCATGTGAGGCAGAATGTCCAGTTGGCGTTATCAGTGCAGGAGATGATCAATATGTAATTGATGCTTCTGGTTGTATTGATTGTGGAGCATGTGCTAACGTTTGTCCTGTAGACGCTCCTCAACCAGAATAGTAGATACATAAAAAAGCTTTCAAAAAAGATTAAGCTTCTAAGCTTAATCTTTTTTTACTATCTAGAAATTTAAACATTTTTTGTAAAACCTATATACAAATCTAAGTATATTAGCAAATTGCATAATTACCTTCCTCAAAAACTAACTACTATATATAATCTTTAAATCTCCAAAGCTATACCATATATATTATGCAATTCTACCAAGTCAAAATTATGTAATTTCCTCATATAAAAAATCGAAACTATTTCCATAAAAATTATAGCGTTATTTTTTTAAGACCTACAAGAACCTCTCTAATCTCAACCTATACTCAAAAGACCCACCTAAAACAGAGCCTTAACCTACGGACAAAAACGTCTTCTATGGGTTTTGAGTTGCAAGTTCCATGTCCCAAGTTGCAAGTATTAGAGTCTTTCTAGTAAGTTTTAAAAGAAAACAATTCGTACCAATATTTTACTGGTAATAGTTTTGATTTTCCTTTTGTTCTTGCTAATTTAAGCACATATCATCTATAATTAAGGTTTAATCTCACTAGCTTTTCTGGTGAATTTTGCTTAAAAACTTCAGTATAGCCTTTTCCTCATTAAGGGTTACATCATTTAAAACAAAATCAAAAAACTCTTTTTGCCTCTCCATAATTATATCATAAATTTCTTTTCCTTCCTCAGTTAATAAAACCATATTAATTCTTTTATCTTCCTTTGATTTTTGTTTTATAATATATCCATTTGCTAACAGCTTATTAATAATTGAAGCTATCACTCCTCTATCTATTTCTATTTCCTTTACAAGACTGTAAATAGATTTCTCATTGGCACTTCCGATTTTTTTTATTATAAAGGCATCCAATATAGATAATTCCTTATTCTTTTTTCCAAATGTTAATCCCTTTTTATTTAAGACAAAGACCTTATATATTATTTTTTCCATCATCTTATTTATTTCATTATAATAATTTGCCACAACATCACCCACTGATAACTGTTTTCATTTATTATAGCACAAAAAAAGATAAATCGGCAAATATATATAATGCATTAATAAAACTACATTTTGTTTTCTCAAATAGCCAATGTCTTTGGGGGTATTTGAGAGAACGAAATGTAAGTGATTTATTGCAATTTATATACCGATTTAAAATGGATATTACATACTCCTAGAGGCAACAACATCTACCCCAGTATTTAATATATCCTTGACAATAACCTCACCAATTGTAACCGGTGCCTCTACTTCAATAGAGTTAATTATTTTCATACATTCATATATCTTATCCTTGGGAATAGCCTCCTTTGTTTTTACTGGCAATCTGTTTAATAATCCATTCTTTATTTTTACTGTTGTTGTCAAAACCCTTGTTGGATTAGTCAACTCTTTAATTGCATATTCCTTTCCTCTAGGACATTTATTTCCTTCTACAATATAATCGTCATTGTCCTTTGAAATTTTGATATGGCACCCAAGGGGACATACTATACAAACCATTTTCTTCATTTCCACTTAGGCTCCCTCCTTTTCGAAGGATACTGTAATCACAGAATAATCTAAAGCAATTATATCTTCTCTTTTAATTTTTACTGTTTCAATTTCCCCTGGTGCTACATGACGCTTTTTCACCCTATTTATTTCTTTTCCATCAATACTTACAACCATATCCATATCCTTATAAACATTATCTACCCTCATAAATAAATCTAAAGTTTTATCTAAATTTTCTAATCTAATTCTTTGAGGTACAATATATCTAATTCCTTTTCCAGGCTTTGTGTTTACCATTAACCCCTTTGTCTTGAGTTCTTTTTTAATATATTTTGCTGCACTTCTTCCCGCTTTTCTACTTTCTTCTGTTACAAAGTCAACTAAATCATGGACTTGGACAACATTACCACATGCAAATATCCCTTCGACACTTGTCTCCATTGCTTCATTGACAACTGGTCCTAAGGTGATGGGATCCATCTCTATACCTGCATTTTGCGTGAGTTCATTTTCTGGAATCAATCCTACTGATAATAATAAAGTATCACATTCAAAAAACTTTTCTGTTCCATAAATTGGATTTCTATTTTCATCTACCTCTGCAATTACAACTCCCTCCACTCTATCCTTACCCTTGATTTCAGTAACCGTGTGGCTAAGGAGTAAAGGAATATTATAATCATCTAGACATTGAACAATATTTCTAGTAAGTCCTCCTGAAAAAGGCATAAGCTCTGCTACTGCCAAAACTTTAGCTCCTTCGAGGGTCATTCGTCTAGCCATAATAAGCCCAATATCCCCAGAACCCAATATCACTACTTTCTTCCCTACTATATATCCTTCCATATTAACGAACCTCTGAGCTGTTCCTGCTGTAAATACTCCTGCTGGTCTTGTTCCTGGAATATTTATTGCACCTCTAGTTCTTTCTCTACATCCCATTGCCAGTATTATTGCACCAGCTTTAAGCATCATAAATCCATCTTCCGAATTGATTGCAGTAACAACTTTATCTTGCCTTATTTCAAGTACCATTGTATCTAATCTATATTCTATACCTAATTTTCTCAACTCAACAATAAATTTCTCTGCATATTCTGGTCCCGTTAACTCTTCCTTAAAAATGTGTAACCCAAAGCCATTATGAATACACTGCTGTAATATACCTCCAAGCTCTCTGTCTCTTTCTACTAATAAAATACTATCTATTCCATTTTTCTTTGCTTCAATTGCAGCAGCTAATCCTGCAGGACCACCACCTATTACTACAATATCATATGATTGCATCATCTTCCCTCCCAATGATTTACTATCATGCAGGTTATTTTGTTTTACTGGTCAATATATAAGAATCTTTTCCATCCTTTGTGATCTCCATTATTTCTTTACCCAGCTCTCTTGCAAGTATTTCCATTACCCTAGGACCGCAAAATCCCCCTTGACATCTGCCCATACCAGGTCTAACCCTTCTTTTTACTCCATCAACTGTTCTTGCACCCACATTTCTATTTATAACATCTACTATTTCTCCTTCTGTAATACTTTCACATCTGCATATAATTCTCCCATACCTCGGGTCTTTCTTTATTAGCTGTTCCTTTTCTTCATCATTTAATTCCACGAATCTAATAACAGGTCTTCTATTACTAATAAAATTTTGCTTTTCCTTTAAAGCCCCTGATATTTCTTTAAGAATATCCTTAACGTACTCAGCAATTGCTGGCGCTGCAGACAATCCTGGAGATTCAATACCTGCTACATTTATAAATCCTGGAGCCTTCTTTGATTCTTCTATAATAAAATCCCCTGTACTAGGTCTAGCTCTTAAACCAGCAAAGCTAGTAATAGTTGCATTGAAGGGTATGCTTTTAACTGTCTTTTTGGAAGCCTGTCTAATAAACTCAATTCTATCCCTAGTAGTTGCTGTATTTTCTCTATCATTAATATCCTCAGCATCTGGACCCACCAATAAATTGCCATGTACAGTAGGAGTAACAAGTACACCCTTACCGTATTCAGTTGGTGCTTGAAAAATCACATGCTTTACAATATTTCCTGCACTTTTATCTAATACATTATATTGTCCCCTCCTTGGCAATATCTCAAAAGTATTATCTCCAATCATTTTACTGATTTCTCCTGCATAAACTCCTGCACAGTTAATTACATACTTTGTCTCTATAGTTTCTTTATCCATATATAAACAATATCCATCTTCTTTTTTTCGGATATCCGTTACTTTCCTATCCAAGACAATCTTTGTCCCATTGTCTGCTGCATTTTCTGCCAAGGCCACCGCTAATTCCCAAGGACAAACGATTCCAGCCGTAGGTGCATACAAAGCTCCGATAATTTCTTCATTAAGATTTTTTTCCTTTGCTTTTATTTCATCTCTATTTAGAATCTTCATATTGGGAACACCGTTTTTTATTCCTCTTTCATACAATTCCTTTATACTCTTCATTTCTTCTTCATCTGTAGCGATAACAAATGATCCAATTCTCTTAAAAGGTACATCTAACTCTTCACAAACTTTATCAAACATAGAATTTCCAAGGACATTTAACTTCGCTTTAAGTGTTCCTGGTTCTGCATCATACCCTGCATGCACAACAGCACTATTTGCCTTCGTTGTTCCATTGGCTATATCTGTATCTTTTTCTATTAAAATAATTTTAAGATCATATCTAGACAACTCCCTTGCTACAAAAGTTCCTATTATACCAGCACCAATTATAGCTACATCATACATAAGAAAATCCCCCCTCGGTTTCAGATAAAGGGTCTAAGGACGCCTTTACATTTCTGTCTATAATTTAGGGCATTTTATGGATAAACAACTTTAATACATGATATTCTAAATGACCTTTAAAGTTCTTTATCATTAAATTGAAAACAAAAAAGGCCACACAAGCTGAACCTATTTTATAGGTCCACTCGTATGGCTCTCCTATTCTCATGCCTTAATTATTAAGTTAACAATAGTATATCATTAAAATCCACATTTATAAAGTAGAAATTCTAATGTTTTTATTGTTCTTCACTAGAAGCCGCAGCCTCTTCACAAGCTTCACATTTCTCTACTTCTTCCCACTTGCATGCTCTTTCTACCGCCTTTTTCCAGCCTGCATATTTCTTTTCTTTAATCTCCTGAGCCATTGTAGGCTCAAAGTGTCTATCAATAGCCCATTTCTTAGCGATTTCTTCCTTGCTTTCCCAGAATCCTACTGCCAAACCAGCCAAATAAGCTGCCCCAAGGGCTGTAGTCTCTGCAACTACTGGTCTATCAACTGGAACTCCTAGAAGATCTGATTGGAACTGCATCAAAAAATTGTTAGCTACCGCTCCACCATCCACCTTAAGGGCTTGAAGATTGATACCTGAATCTTCCTGCATTGCTTCAAGTACATCTCTAGTTTGATATGCAATAGATTCTAGAGTAGCTCTAATTATATGATTTCTATTTGCTCCACGAGTAAGACCCACTATAGCACCCCTTGCGTACATATCCCAATATGGAGCTCCAAGTCCTACAAAAGCTGGCACTACATATACGCCATTTGTATCTTCTACTTGAGTTGCAAAGTATTCGCTGTCCTTTGCATCGTCTATTAATCTTAATTCATCACGAAGCCATTGAACAGATGCACCAGCTACAAAGATACTTCCTTCAAGGGCATATTCTACCTTACCATCTACTCCCCATGCAATCGTGGTTAATAATCCGTTATTTGAGGCAACCATTTCTTCCCCTGTATTCATTAGCATAAAACAGCCTGTTCCATATGTATTTTTTGCCATGCCCTGTTCATAGCACGCTTGACCAAATAAGGCAGCCTGTTGATCTCCCGCTATGCCTGCTATTGGTATCTGGGCTCCTCCAAAGGTTTTTGGATCAGTATATCCATAAACCTCACTTGAAGGCTTAACTTCTGGTAGCATTGAAGATGGTATTCTTAGCTCCTTAAGAATCTTTTCGTCCCATTTAAGCTCTTTTATATTATATAGCATAGTTCTTGAAGCATTTGAATAATCAGTTACATGTACTCTACCTCTTGTTAAATTCCAAATAAGCCATGTATCAATATTTCCAAATAACAATTCCCCATTTTCTGCTTTTTCCCTTGCACCCTCAACATTATCAAGTATCCACTTTACCTTAGTTCCTGAAAAATAAGCATCTACTACTAACCCAGTATTTTTTCTTATATAGCTCTCTAGTCCTCTTTCTTTTAATTCATCACATATACCTGCTGTTCTTCTGCACTGCCAAACTATAGCGTTATATACAGGTTTTCCTGTATTTTTATCCCACACCACCGTAGTTTCTCTTTGATTTGTAATACCAATTGCAGCTATTTCTTCTGGACTTATTCCTGCAGTTTCTAAAACTTCCCTAGCTACTCCGCTTTGTGAACCCCAAATTTCCATTGCATCATGCTCTACCCAACCAGCCCTAGGGTATATTTGAGTAAATTCTTTTTGACTTACCCTAACTATTTTACCATCATGGTCAAATATAATAGCTCTTGAGCTAGTAGTTCCTTGATCTAAAGCTAATACATATTTTTTATCCATTAATTTCTCCCCCTTGTAATAATAATCTTATTTTTATTTGAAATTTTTACTATCTAATGATAATACATTAAGAGTAATTTTAGAACTTTTACACTTAGTTTTACTATAATAAATTCTTACTTATAGACATGAAAGTATAAATCCGCCTAAAGTTCCACCGATAATTGCATAAACTATATTTACGAATCCATTTTTTACATTATCTCCAGAAGCCAATGATGCTACAAATAAACCAGCTCCTGCTGCCCAAGCCATGTCTATCCATGCTGAACCTGATTGTACCATAAATCCAACACCATGGTTTAGAGTCCATGAAGTACCAACTATAAATCCTGCTGCCATCCAACCACCAATAGCTCCCCAAGTATCACACATTTTTCCCCAACATAATCTAATTAAAAATGGAAATATAAACGCACCTGCAAACGTAGTAACCATATTAGCAAAAGCCATTTATCAATTGCCCCCTTCTCTTTTATTATTTTTTTAACTATGCATTAGCCTCTCCCTTTTTAGCTAAATACACTTCAAGCTTATATGCTGCCAAGCCACCAACTATTCCGCCTAATAAAGTAATTGCTAAAGTCGGCAATGAGTCTATACCAGCCTGTATTCCGCTTTCAAACACACCTCTCATTGTACCAGCTACACCTATTCCTAATGCCATATCTACCCATGCCCCATCATTGTTATGAATTCCAATATAATGATTTAAAAACCACATTGTTCCTATGATTGCCAGTCCTGCAAACCAGCCACCACCAATTCCATATGCTTCTACAAATTTCCCCCAAACGCTCATGACAAACATACCTGCTATTGCAGTTCCTAAAATTGTTCCTAAATGTTTCATTCTTTCCCTCCTAGCTTTTTATTTTTTTTAGGTTATTGAATAACTAAATTTGAAAATTGGTAATTCGGCTAATTCTCTACATTATAAAATTAGAATCATTTTTATAAAAAAAATACTTTTGATAGCCAAAATACAGCATTTTGCTTTTGGTAAAAATAGTTATTCAAACAACCCATTTTTGTTACATAAAAACATAAGACTGTAATTATTTTCTAAAATCACCTCCTTGATAGTTATTGTTATATTTTAATCAAACGTTTTCCCAATGCTAAAAATTACATATACCAAATTTTTTCACTGCTTGTAGAAATACCTACTGAACCTGCCTTAAGACATTGAATAACATCCTCCTTATCACTAATAAGCCCTCCTGCTATTATAGGAATTTTGGTTTCATTATGTATTTTTGTAATAATTTTAGGCATAATACCAGGCATAACCTCAATCGCATCTGGTCTTGTAGAATGTATAGAATTAACTCCAGTTTCCAATGAAAGAGAATCTAACAAGAAAAGCCTTTGTATAGCACATATGTTTAAGCTTTTTGCACTTTTAATAAGATTGGTTTTTGTAGTAATAATACCGTCGGGATTCATTTTCTCGTTAATATATTTTAGAGCAGTCTTATCCTTTGAAAATCCTTCAATTAAATCGATATGTACATATATATTCTTATGTGCTTCTTTAGATTGAGCGATAATTCCTTTTAGATTATAGATATTTCCTGTTAATAAAAAAATAATTTTACACGGAGATTTAATAGCTGGTTTAAGCTTTTCTATGTGGTTAACAGCTGCAACAATAGGGTTCTCTTCTAGTCTTAAGAGAAGTTTATTATTCAATGTATTCACTCCTCGTTTTATAATTTAAAAGGCTATCATGAAAACTTAAGCAATAAAAAACCACACAAATCAACCCAATTATATTTGGATACTTTGCGTGGCTCTCATCATCTCCAGCCTTTATATTTTATTAAATATATTGTATAATATTATCTTTTGTCAGTCAAGTGTTAATTTTCAAAATTTTTCTAATTAAATCCTATCTTTAGATAGGCAAATATAAAACCTATTTTGACAGTTTTTATACTTATAATATATGTTGAAATTTCCACAAGAAATTCATTCATTATTAAGACTATTCAATTTTTTATTGTAGTTTTTAGTAGTATTTAGTAGTTTTTAATAGTCATTAATGTATCATTAAATCATGTTAATATGTTAATAATCATAATATAAATTTGAAACCTTTTTTATATATATTTTACAGAATATTCTCTATATTGATTTAAATTCCTTGACTCATTCATATAAATATTTTATAATTGTAATAAATCAATTAATAAAATTTAATAATCGTATTATACGGTTTATTAATGGTTATTATGCAACCCATAATAGCTTACCTAATTAAACCCAGTATAATATATTCACATAATTTTCTCTTTTTGTATAAATAGCCAATATGAAAAATAAGGATTTATTCTGACTGAAATAATTATTGGTTTTTCATTTTTTTGAAAATTATTGTTTTTTTAAGGTTTCAAGTTGGTTATTAATGTAGGGATTTAAGTAAAGACTTTAATTTATACACGTCCAAATCCCCCAGAAACACTGGATATTTGTACATGTATAAATTAAATTTTACTATGTAAAACCTATATATCTAATGTGAATTACATTATCTGGGATTTTTATTGTTTTTGTGTAAATTTATACAGTTTGTTTAAAGACCTTTATTTTCATCATGTTTTAATTTTATAAAAACTTGATGCTATAGGAATTTAAGTAAAGACTTTAATTTATACATGTCCAAAATGCCCAGAAACATTGCATATTTGTACATGTATAAATTAAGTTTTACTATGTAAATTCTATATAGATATTCCAGAAAAACAATTAATTTATACATATCAAAAATCCCCAAAAGCTTCGGATATTTTGATATGCATAAATTAAGTTTTACTATGGGAAATCTATATATAAAGGATTTAAAAAAATATATTTGAGGGGGAATATTAATGAAAAAAACTTTATCACTTCTTTTAATAATGATACTATCTGTATCATTAGTATTTACAGGTTGTGGGCAGCCTGCTCAAGAAGAAACTAAACAAGGAGATGGGCAGCAAGCTGAAAAATCCAGTGAAACTCTAGAATTATCATTTGCAACAGGCGGTACTTCAGGTACTTACTATCCACTTGGTGGAGCAATAGCAAATGTTTGGAACAAAAAGATTGAAGGTGTTAATGTTACAATTCAGCCTGCAGGAGCTTCTGTTGAAAACATAAACAGGGTTGCATCTGGAGAAGTAGATATAGTTCTTGCTATGAACAACATAGCAGATGATGCCTTTAATGGTACTGGTAAAAGCTTCAGTAAACCTCTTAAAAATTTCAAAGCAGTTGGAGTTGTATATCCAGAGGTTATGCACGTTGTAACCCTTAAAAATTCAGGTATTAATTCAATTGCTGATTTAAAGGGTAAAGCAATCAATCCTGGCCCTCCAGGAAGTGGTACTTATGTAACTGCAATGAAGATATTAGAAGCCTATGGTATTACTCCAAAAGACTATACTGCTAAGCCTGGTAGCTTCTCCGATGCTGTTGCTGGATTAAAGGATGGTAATATAGATGCTGCCTTTGCAGTACTTTCATTCCCTGCATCAGCTGTTAAAGAAATAGCTACTACTAATCCTGTAAAAATTCTTCCAATAGATGGAGCAGATTTCGATAAAGTTAAAGAATTAGTTCCTTTTGCAGCCAAATTTAATATTGTTGGTGGAGAATATAAAGGTCAAGATACAGATGCTACTACTGTAACTCTTCAAGCAGTAATGTATGTTAAAGAAGACCTACCTGAAGATTTAGTATATAACTTGACTAAAGTTATGTATGAAAATACAGAAGAAATAGCTCAAGGCCACGCAAGAGGAAAGCAAATCAAACTTGAAAATGCTATAAAAGGTATAACTACACCTATTCATCCTGGAGCACAAAAATATTACGACGAAAAGGGTATTAAATAAATTAAAGATAGGCCGAGATAGTTCATCCTATCTCGGTCTTTTAATTAATTATGAAATTAACTAAATTAACTCTTATCATATTCACTATCATACTTTTAATATGTTTTTTTTTAAAAACTACTTTACTCCAGGTGTATGTTGCGGATAAAGGTCCAGCTTATAATAAAGTTTTGCTCCAGTTTCCTGTTAAACCACAAGAGAAATTTTCTATCAAATGGACTCATTCCGTAAGTCTTAGACCCGTTATTGAAACCTATAAAATTGAAGATGATTTAAAGATTTCCATATATGAAATGATATTTGACTCCTTTAGTGCTAATCTCCCATCTAGTCCTGATTATAATACTATTTGGGAATTTAACGAGGACCATATTCGTGTTTATAATTATGATATCATATTTGATGCTGTTCCTGTAGTTATTGGAAAGGTTGTAGCAAATCACACATTATATTTAAGGGATAATATTATTCCCCTTAAGGATATTTATAAACCCGGAGGTTTTGTAAAAATTAAAGTAGTAAAAAAAAGCTTCATAAAATATATTATTGAGGAGGCATTTTTTTAATGAATGTAAACAATCTAAAGCCAACATTAGATGAAGAAAAACAACAAGAACTCATGGCCAAATATGACAGAGAATTTACCTATAGGAAATTAACTGGGCTTTTTGGTAAAATAGTTTTTGTAATAGCTGTAATCTGGAGTCTATGGCAGATATACACAGCTACATTTGGTCTAAAACCTCCTACCATTCAAAGAGGTGTTCATGTTGGATTCGCCCTTGTTTTAATATATTTGCTTTATCCATTTAGGACAAGTGACAGGTCAAACAAGGTCAAGTGGTATGATTTTATTTTTTTAGTTGCATCTATTTTAGTTGTGGGATATCATGTTATAAACTTTGAAGACTTGTTATTTAGAGCTGGGGCTTATACCCAAACTGATATGGTTATCTCCATTATAGCAGTAATTCTAGTAATTGAAGCAACAAGACGTGTTGCAGGACCAGTGCTTATAACTGTTTCTGGTGTCTTCTTACTTTATGCTTTCTTTGGAAATATTATACCTGGTTATTTATCCCATGCAGGATATAGCCTTCACAGAATAGCAACATACGCATGGATAAGTACAGAATCTATATTAGGTATACCCATGATGGTATCATCAACCTTTATATTCCTATTCCTACTATTTGCAACATATTTAAAAATGACTGGAATAGGTGACTGGTTAACGGAATTAGCTTTAGCCATTGCGGGTCATTCAACAGGTGGTCCTGCTAAGGCTGCAATTGTAGCCAGTGCCACGCAAGGAACTATTTCTGGTAGTTCAGTTGCAAACACAGTTGGTACAGGTTCAGTTACTATTCCTCTTATGAAAAGTATCGGATATAGGTCTGAATTCGCAGGTGCTGTTGAGGCTGCTGCTTCAACAGGAGGTCAGTTAATGCCACCAGTTATGGGTGCAGCTGCCTTTATAATGACAGAGTTTACTGAACTACCCTATGCAACAATTGCTTTAGCAGCTTGTATTCCCGCAATCTTGTACTTTACAGGAATATTTATAATGGTTCACCTTGAAGCCAAAAAAAATGGACTTGAAGGTTTACCAAAAAGTCAACTTCCAAAGGTAAAGGATCTTTTAAGGAAAAAATGGTTTTTAGGTATTCCAATTATAGTTATAGTTTGGCTCTTAGTTAAAGGCTTTACTCCAATGCGTGCTGCTTTAGGTGGTATTGGATCATCTTTGATTATAGGATTTATTAATGCATATATTGATGAAAATCAAACATTTGGTTTGAAGGAAGTAATAAAAGGATTAGAAGAAGGAGCTAGAAGTGCACTTCCTGTTGTTATGGCTTGTGCAAGTGCAGGGATAATTGTTGGTGTTGTTACCCTTACTGGTCTTGGTATCAAGCTTTCCCATGGTATCGTATTACTTTCTAAAGGAAATATTTATCTTACAATGTTCTTAACTATGATTGCATCTATCATTTTAGGTATGGGTATGCCTACCACTGCTAACTATATAGTTCAAGCAACTATTGCAGCACCCGCTTTAATTAAAGTAGGAGTTCCTGTAATAGCAGCTCATCTTTTCGTATTTTACTTCGGTATAGTAGCAGACATTACACCACCAGTTGCACTAGCAGCCTTCGCTGGCTCTGGTATAGCTGGCTCCAATCCTTTTAAAACAGGGGTTGAAGCTTCAAAGTTAGCCTTTGCTGCATATTTAGTTCCTTATATATTTGCCACATCCCCTGTTTTAGTTTTGGTTGATGCAAATCCTATAACGGTAATTATAGCCCTAGCTACAGCTCTTATTGGTATGTTCGGCATCGCTGGAGGAGTTAGTGGATATTTCTTAAGGCCATCATCTGCTTGGGAAAGGCTTGTCCTCTTTGGCTCTGGCTTAATGCTGGTAAACCCAAGCTATATAACCAGTGGAATAGGTCTCATTCTACTTGGAACTATATATGTATTACAACGTTCAAGCAAACGAAAAAGCGCCTAGGGCGCTTTTTTAGTTGTAATTGTTAGAGCGTCTAGAGTCAAGAGAGAGTCAAGGTGATAAGAGTCAAGGTGACGGTTCTTTTTGACTCACCATCTCAGAAAGACAAACGAAGCGTCCCCTTGTCTTCTTCAACGAAGCGTCCCCTTGTCTTCTTAAGAAAGAAGCAAACGAACCGTCCCTATGCTTTATATCATTTGAAGTATAGTTAGTATATATGGAAGACTAAAGATAGTTAGTATAACTATACCGCAATTTTTAAGAACAGTCTTTTGTTTTTTATTCCCTATAATTATTAGCATTGTACCTAATAAACAAAATGAAATTAATGTAAAATTTCTCATATTACTTAAACACCTCACTTAGTTTCTTAGATTTATGAATATGTAGTAAGACTCCTATATGTGTTTTATCATTTGCATGAATTAGCTATATTTACCAAACTATATTTCCATCATATATCCTTCGATAGACAGTAACATATTTTATTTATATTTAGTATAGCATTTCAGCTAACATTACTCCATAATAATAACTTTCAAAAGAGAAATTTCCATCAAAATTTTCAATATTTGAATTATTTTTAGGTAAAGTTATAAAATAGCCACCATAAGGAGTTTCTAGAGAATGTATAAATTCTGCGTTGTTGATTTTTTCATTTCGATCGATCTCCAGATTTTGATTAAGCTTTAACTCTAACATTCTGAATGTAGAAAAGATACTTTGTGCTTTATGATCTATGTCATGAAAATAGATACCTTTATTAGACTTAAATATTTCTATCTTGTTACATAATAACTTTGTATCTATTTTTATATCTAACGACTCAGCTATTTTTACTAAGAAATACACTTCTTTATCATAATTAGTATTCAGAATATCTTTTTCTAAAAGATTACTATCTATTCCATTAATTACTTCTTCAAATTTTGTGGATTCAAGATTAAAATTTTTGTATAGCTCGATTAAATAATAAAAATCCTGTGTTGAAATTTTGGGATTTTCTAAGAAATTTTTAATTAAATCATTGATTTTATTTATTACAATTTTATTTTCAATGGATTTTGAATCTAGTTCATTATAAATTAAAGTTAAGAAATAAATATTTTCAATTTTATCAATATTAATATATTTTCTTAGAGAATACTTGATTTTTTCTTGATTAAATTGAATATCAAATTTTTTCGCTAATTTTAAAGCAAAATATAACTCTTTTACATTTAAACTAGGTGGACATTCGTATATCCAGTATTTTAAGTTTGAATTTATAAAATTAACTGTTTTATTTGGTATATCTTCGCCTAGTATATGATAAGTAAGCAATGTATTATATACAACTTGAACATCTCTTAGATACATTTGCTTTATAAAGTTAAAATCTAATTTTTCTATATATTTTCTATCAAATTTCAATTGCAATCCTATATGTTTTGCAATGCTATCAATAGTTGTTATACTTTGATTTAGAGTGATAATATCTATATCTTCTTTTAACATATGTTTATTTAATTCATTACCCCAAAATAAAATCCAATTTTCTCTTTTTTTAATATCTTCTTTTAAATTTTCATCAGTATATTTATCTAGTATTCTTAATGAGTCTAAAATTACTATTCCTGAATCTATTAAGTTCTTTTTAAATTCATTTTGATTATTTGAAAAATTATTATCATCTATTATTAACAATTCCTGTAATTTAATTAAGGTATTCGTCCTAACTTCTTTTGGCATCTCTCTTAATAAATCGAATATTTGAAGTACTATATTGGTTATTTGTATTTTACTATTTAATTCTTCAAATTCATTATTTATATAAAATAAACCTTCTTCTCTTACATAATGTTTTAAAAGTTCAGTAATATAATATGATTTATTTTTAATAGATCCATAAATATTTTTCTCAATATTGATTCTATTTAACAAATTATGCAAATCTGATCTGTTATTAATTTCTATATTTCTCAAATCTATATTATTAAAATGATTCATTATTATTTCTTTTGAATAGTCTGAGAAATCGACGTTTATAACATTTCCTATATTAAATAACCATGAAATAGAATAATAATTAATTTTATTACTAATTATTTGATCAGTAATATTACTGAAAAAGAAACCACTATTATCATTCTCATAGTACATTTTATTCAATAACTCTTTATTAATGGTACTTTTAGAATATTGATATTTTTTTCCAGTATTCAACTCCGAATTTGTAACTATTTGATTAGAACAACTTGTTGCTAATATAATACATATAAATAAAACTATTATAATTCTATTTTTCATAAGCATCCTCCAAAATACAATTTAGCACAAGATAAAACTTGTGCTAAATATATTATAAAAATTTATACAGCTGTACTATCTGAAGCAATTATTGAATATGTACGCGTTCCTACTTCAAACTCACCAGTTGTTATTTGCTTTATGTATAAATCATAACCAGTACAAGTAACACCTTCATAATAGTGAGTTAAACTAGCTACATCAGCTTTTTGTTTACTCCATACAGCAGATTCCCCTGAAGTTGACCAACCAGGTCCACCAGCATCAACACTCACAGATACACCTACAAAAGTAAATTGATCAGTAAGAGATATTGTATCTGGTTTATAACCATATATACCACTAGAAGATGCCCTGGAATATCCACTAATTTCTGAAGTGCTTACTAGGTCATTAGTAATAGTATATTTAAATTTAGTTGACATATCCAAATCATCAGTATATTTAATAGCAAAATCACTAATTTCATGTGTTTGGCTTCTAGAGCTGCTAGCCATAAAGGAATTTGAATTGGATTTTGAAGCAATTTTGTTTTCACCCTTCGCAGTGTTTTTAATTAATAGGCTCTCTAAATATTTGTCCATCTCCCTATTATACTCTTCAACATTATCGCCTTTATAACTAAATACTTTATCAAAATCAGAGTTTTCTAGAATAATTGTTCCATTAGGAAGAACATTAGCTTCACCTATAGCACTAACACCAATTGTAGTTGTAGACATCAACATTCCTACAGCTAACATACCACATAATAGTTTATTAAATTTACTTTTTAACATAATTAACCTCCTAAAACAAATGTTTTTTAATCAAATTATAGTTTCTGTGTCGACACTTTAACATTATATCATATAAAAAAATACAAAATAGTTAAAATATGTATCTATTCAATTTTTTATATTTTGGATATTCAAAGTATTCTAAATATATTTCTTGTGTTGACCATATCCATTTTAAGATTTATTTACAAGGGGTACTACCAGCATCTGTGTCATATGTTAGCGAGACCCCCTAAATAAATGATAAGATATTATTTAGAATATTTTTCATTTGAATCTCTTATCCCATTCACTACTTGTCCCTCCTTTCTTATGACAACTGTAAACTAAAAAACTTAACAGCTTTAAAATAGTAAAATTTATGATTTGTTATAATACCTTTTACCTCCTCAGCTTCTCAGGAAACTTAGGCTGATGGTATATAACATAACAGCAGGTTCCTGCTCCTATATTGGCAAAGAATAGCGCAATAGAAGCTATACTACTTAGCAATAATCCCTTCTTTTTCATTTGTTTATACCTCCTTCTCTATAAATTATTTTCTCTTTCCTGCACTCTTTGATACAAGAGGCATTAATGTTAATGATTCATTTAATATAGCTATGGTAGCTATGTTGCAATATATTGAAAGCTCTTTTTTCAGTATGTATACTGCCAATATTATTAAGCTCTCTAGTAAAATGGTTACTATACTTCTTTTTCTATAGATTCTATATTCTTTATTACTCAAAGGTTTGTTTGGAGTATCGACTGGAGCATATTGTAATACCAATAATATTGATATAGCTAAAATAGGTATTGTTATGAAGGTATTGTAAGGTGTTATGAATATAGCTAGAATTATGGATATTGTCATAGTTAATATAGTTACTATAAAACATCTAAAAGTTGTCATAGTTAATATAGTTACTATAAAACATCTAAAATATGTACTAAAATGGTATCCCCCTGCATTTATTCTTAAGATACCAAAGGCTATTATGAATATCGCTGCTTCCTTTATCCGTCCTAATCCATAGGCTATAGCAAATATACCTATACCCTTAAATATGCTTACAATAAATAGCTGTAAACCATACATGTAAATATCATGATCTTCAAATTTAATTATGTTATTTTTAACTAGCTTTTGAGTTATTGTTCTACATATTTTATCAATCATATTTTTTACCATTTAATTCTATATTTATCTTTTATTTTATATTATTTGTAAAATTTTCCAAT
>NZ_FRAG01000083.1 GCF_900142245.1 Paramaledivibacter caminithermalis DSM 15212
TGGCTATCAATTATACATAAAGCTTTTAAATAATTATCAGCCTTGTAGAATAGCAAAATCCTATGACTGCTTCATTCAGTTAGACGACTTTAGATTTATTCTCGATAAAGATTATATTTACGATGCTAAGTTCTAAATTTAACGACTTAGCGTCGTTTTTTTAGAACATAATAATTTGTATTTTTTGATTGTTTTCCTAGCATCAGATTATTTAATCTGACTTTTTTCTGTCATTTTATATGGAAATCAAGCTAAAATAATTTGACTTTTTTGGAGTGGAATAATTTGCTGTGTAACAGCTAAAACAACCTATTCATTTATCCTCCTATAATTAATCGATTAAAATCCTCCTATTATTAATATCTAGAATTGAAACTGTGCATTTCCCTCCTAGATTATCTTCTACCAGTTTTGCTAAATCCATTAATGCACTTTCAAGTATTTTTAGTCTTTTTTCATCAGTTAATTCAATACATAGTAGGGCATTTTTTGTACTTTCAGTAAGCATCGTCCTTACTGATTCACGCCAATTTAAACATCTGCAAATAGCTCCATTATTATCTTTGTAGACTATTTCACCTTCATATGGAGGTGAATTTTCATCTCTCCCTAATGGAATGAATTCCTCATTTCCTAATGCTTTTGTTAATCTAATATCACCAACGATTTTGTCTATATCTTCTCCCCCACATGGAAGCGCATATTTTAGCGAAATGGAATTATAAATATCTACTAAAGGATTGATAGTTCCTATATGATTACCATTATAAACTCGTTTTAGTAACGCTTCAATTGATGATCTTGCGCCTTTCTTTGTCTTAAACTTTTTAAATGACTCTCTCCATACCTTTATTACTTCGTTATTACTTAACACTGTATCCTGTAAGTAGTTTAATGCCTCATTCTCTGCCTCTAAAAGCATTTCTTCATATTGTTCCTTATTTTTTATAAAGTTATCTATACTGTGACAAACAACAGCTCCAATCTTTGCATTAGGGAATATACTCCAAAAATCATCCTCAATAATCAAGTTTTTCATTAAAATACCTCCTCAATATGTAGAAAGCCCAAAGAAATATAATAAAAATATCTCTCAGGCTTTCATTCTTCCGTATACACAGTTTTCTATGAGTTTTCACTCGAATCAGCCAGTTATAGACCGCTGAACACTAGAAAATCAAATTTTATTAAATATCTTACAATTTATAAATTGGATTTTATTGCTTAATTTTAGCATAATTCAAAACTTGAAGCAACTTCAGTTCCTAAAAACTTAGTGTGAAATTATTGTAGAAAAAAATAAATATTATCTATTATTAGTATTCAAGTCTACTAGAAAAAATATGTTAGTCTATAATTAAAGATATAACATAATTATATCCCTTTGGTGAATATTCCAATCCTTTTCTATCTGTAATAATTTTCATATCCTTTCCATACTTCTTTGCAGCGATCCATATATGGCAAATTGCAATACCCATGTCTATTTGGTTCATCTTTTTTAATAAAATAGCCTTAATTAGATTCTGTTTGATACAATATGCATGTATCTTGTTATTTAATATCCTAAAAAACCAGGGTTGACTATTTGTCGCTGATGGAGCAAGGCGTGCTGGCTCAATAAGCTCATCTTTTTCATTGGTATCTCTAATCTCTTCTATAGATTTTCTTCTAAACTCTTTTAGATTTTTTCTATGGACAAACTCAGCAGGCTTACCAAAGGCTAGTGCAATAATAAATTCTAACTTCAATTTCTTTAGTATTTCTTTCTTAGGCTGTGCCATTCCGACCCAACAGCTTCCTAATTCATTGGCTGAAAGAAATAGATCTATCTGCTGAAGCATAAACCCTGCATTTGTTAGATAACCCTCTTTATTTTCAGATGAAAATAAAATATAATATGGTGCTCTAATAGGAAGGAGATTTTTTACATTTTCTAACTTGACAATTTTTATTTCAGTTTTAATTTCTTCATACATTGGTTTTACAGAACTTATAAAAGTTGAAACCTCTTCAAGTATTGTGTCATCTAAATTTTCTAAATTATATTTTCTCACTGATTTTCTTTTAAATATTACATCATAGAAATTTTTGTTCTCCATTTTTCTATCTCCCTTGTTGATACCCTCTTGTTAAGGTTTTTGCAAATGCTTTTTCTTAACCCAATCTATCTCCCTTTTGAACTGTCATCTCTGGCTTAATAAGCACTACTCCCTGTTTTGCATAAACTCCTAGTATTAATACCTCTGACATAAAATCGGCAATTTGTCTTGATGGGAAGTTTACAACTCCTAATACCTGCTTTCCAATAAGTTCGTTGCTTCTATAACATTGTGTAATTTGAGCACTTAATTTTTTATCCCTATTTCATCCCCAAAATCAACCTATAATTTATATGCTGGCTTTTTTGCTTTTTTAAAAACTGGATTGTCAACACTTTTTAAGACACTTTTTTGTCGGACATTAACATTCTATATTCTACAGGAGTAAGGTAATCTAAGAAGCCATGAATTCTATGGTTATTATACCAGTTTACATAATCAAATAATTGATATTCAAGTTCCTCAAAACTTTGAAATATTTTATTAAAAGCAAACTCTGTTTTAACAACCTTAAAAGCAGCTTTTGCTACTGCATTATCATAAGGACAGCCTTTTTTACTTAGGGATCGTTTTATATTAAATGTAGTTAATAAACTATCTATTATATTATTTTTAAATTCATTACCCCTATCAGTATGTAATATTTTAATGTTTTCTAAAGGTCTGTTAATCTTTGTAAAAGCTTTATAAACAAGGTTTGCATCCTTATTCTTACCAGCAGCATATCCAATGATTTCACGATTATATAGGTCTAATAATATGCATATATAATTCCACTTACCCTTAACATTCACATAGGTTAAATCGCTTACTACAACTTCCATAGACTCTTTCCTATCGAATTCTCTGTTAACAACATTTTTACACTTATCTTCATTGCACTTTGATTTATAAATCTTATATTGCTTGACTGTATAATTAGATACCAAACCATATTTTTTCATAATACGGTCAATTCTTCTTCTAGAAACTTGATATCCCTTTTTATCTAATTCCTTTTTTATTTTTCTAGTTCCATAATTATTTCTACTTTTTTTTAAAGATAGTTATTATTTCATTTTCTAGCTTACTATCAAATGATTTTTCTTTAGGAGTATAGTAAACAAGACTTCTACTTATTCTGAACACCTTACACATGGCACTGATACTGTACTTGTGTCTATTAGCCTTGATAATAGTTATTTTCGTGCCATTATCAGCGCCGCTTGCTTTAAAATATCATTCTCCATTTTGAGTCTTTGATTTTCTTTTCTAAGTTTTATTAGTTCGTTTTCCTCTTTTGTTCTATTGTCCTTAGCTTTAAAAGAACCTGATGTAGTATAATCTTTAACCCACTTATTTACGGTAGATCTTGCTACATTATATTCTTTAACTATTTCGCTTGGACTTTTTCCACTCTTAACTAATTCAACTATCTGTTTTTTAAATTCTTCGTTATATCTTTTAGATCTATTAGACATGATTAACCTCCAAATTAATTTTATTTATTATATCATGTCCGAGTTTTTACTGTCTAATTTAGTATAACCTATCCATGGTGTATACATTTTAAAAAACGTCATTGACTCTTTGTAAGCATATATATTACATTTTTTGAACTTCTTAATTTTCCTATCTTTTTTAGATATTTTCAAGTAATCTGTCAAAACAGTGTTTGATAAAGTATTAGTTATTATCTTATTGCTATGATTTGATACTTCTCCATTCATTTGAGTACCAGCTCCCATTTTTAGAAAAGGAAACAGACTAAATTTTGCACTAGCCTCAGCTTCAATATCAGCCATTGCTTTTCTCATTCTATCTTTAATTTTTTCTTCAAACTCTTCATATTTACCACCTTTAGTAATTTCAATATAATCAGTAGCTGTACCTTCATCAAAATATATTATCTTATGCATAAACACTCTCTATCCAAGTAAATATACAAAACATTAATATTACTTAATTATACCATTACTACATAATTATTTCTAATCATCTAAAAACTTTCACCACTAAACATAGGATAATAAAAATTAATGAAAATATTTGGTTTATAACTCTTAATCTATTATTCGTTAAAAAGACTCCAACAAATCTGCTAAAGTCTAGTTATTTGACTGAGAAAGCAGAATCTCAATCTACAATTTATTATGAAAAGGTACACTAGATTTCGAATTATACTTATGATAAAAACCGCCGTTACTTATGGTACGGTTCACCTTACTTGTGTATCGGCGGTTTTTACTACTATTTTTTATCCATATTATGTGTCAGTAGTGTCAGAATTTTTCTACTGATTCTTCTGTTGCTATTTTATCATCTTTTTTGTTCCATCACTAGCAATTGCTGTACCTACTGTCACTATAGATGTTTCTGCTAATCCCATTGCAGTTACTCCAGCTCCTACAACTGTCGCTTCTGTTGCTAAACCAATGGTGACTGCTATAGCTCCTGTTGTCGCAGCTACGCTTGCTACTGCTCCTACTGCTACTGGTGTAGCTAGAATACATCCTACACCTACTGCTACTTTCCCTAGACCTTCCCAAAAACTCATTTTCATCATCCTTTCATATTTTTATATTACTATTGTAAAAACAAAAGAAGAACCCTCATCATCAGATGAAGGTTCTTCTCCTAAAAATGTTTTTATCATATCATGTAGTGTTTCATTGAAATGTATTTCAATTGTACCAATTTTTCTATTCTTCCCTACAGTTATCTTTTCAATTATCAGCTATAAGAATAGTTTTCTTTGCTCTTTATCTGCTCCACTTATTAGCTTTTCAAAATCTTCCATTGTTCTTTTAACAGTTTTAAAAGGTATCTCATCAGAACCATTTTTATCAATTTCTAATTTAATCTCTGCTTTTCTATTAGCTAAGTTGCTTAGAGTTTCTTCTATATTAAGTAATCTTTCATTTAACATCTCTTTACTTATTGTTCCATCTTCATAGAGTTCAAATACTCTATTTTTCTTAATACTATAGCTTTCTATTTGTCTTTCTATGCTTACATATTCTCTTTCAAGAGGTTTAATTTTATCTTTTCTATTTTTATTTAATTTCTTAACTATATCTTTTAATACTCTGTCATTTAATAGCACTTCCTTTATTCTGTCAAATACATACTTTTCAGCTTCATCGGCTCTTACTGAGTTAGCACTACAAGCAACTGACCCTTTATTTCTGAACTGTCCACATGAGTAATATCTAATCCTTCTCTTTTCCCCACCTTTTAATGTATTTACAGTTCTAGCAGCTACCATACCATGTCCACATACTGGACAGACCAGCAATCCTGTAAGTGGAAATTCTCCAGAGTATGTCCTTGGATATTTTGCTGCTCTTGTATCTCTAATTTCCTGTGCTTTCTCCCAAACCTCTTCAGTTATTATCGCTTCATGTTGCCCTTCTACTAAAATGAAGTCTTCATTTTTTCCTTTTCTTCTTTTGTTAGCATAGTCTACATATCTATTGAATCTGATTTTTCCTACATATGTTGGATTACTAATAATGTTACTAATAGCTGTTATTCCAAATAAATTTCCCTTTATTGTCTTATAACCTTCCTTGTTTAATCTATTGGCAATGGCTTTATATCCTTTACCACTAATATACATATTGAATACTTTTTTAACTATCTCAGCCTCTTCTGGAACTATTACTAATCTACTATCTTTACCACTCCCTACTGATTTGTATCCTAGCATTCTACCTCCGTTCTTTAATCCCTTTTTAGCACGAGCTACCATTCCCATTTTTAGATTTTCTATAATAGTGGTTCTCTCAAATTCTGCTATACTTGCAAGCATAGATATCATTAATTTTCCTGTAGGAGTAGATGTATCATAGGGTTCTGTCATGCTCTTAAAGGTTACATCGTTCTTTTCCAGTATATTTACTATTTGTAGTAAGTCTAAAATATTTCTAGCTAGCCTACTTGTCTTCCATACTATAACCTCATCAAACATTCCTTTTCTACTATCTTCTATTAGTCGCTGAAGTTCTAATCGATTATCTATAGACTTACCACTAATCCCTCTATCAGCATAAACTTCTACAACAACCTTTCCTTCTAACTTACATCTTGCTTTAATATTTTCAACCTGTGCATCTATAGAATAACCTTATTCTGCTTGTTCTGCGGTAGAAACCCTTGCACCACATAGGGTCAGGCTAAACTTTAAACTTTATTGGCGATTTTAGATACAGCCATTTCTGTTACTCTAAGATATTCTGCTAACTCTTTTTGACTCATCAATTCATTTTTTATAACTTCTTTAATAAAATACTTCTTTACTTTACTAATATATCTATTCTCTGACCTTCCTTTTAGTCTTTCAATGTCTATATTATAAGATTTCTCTATCTCATTTATGATCTCATCCATACTTTTATTTTCAGTTTTTTCGATATACGTATCATTTTTTACTTCTTGTGATACAAGTCCATAGCTCCTTTTTTCAACTACTTCTACATCTTCCTCAAGAATATATTCTAAATACTTTTTCACTGCCAATTCCTTATAATTGGAAAACATATATAGGGGATGTTTATGATAACTTAATAGTGTACCACTAAAATAATTGAAAAATCCCCCACTATAAAATAGAATACTCTCTATAGACAATCTATAGAGGGGGACTCAGGAGTGGTTACTTTGAATCAAAAGGCAGAAATAATTATCAGTTATTTCAGAGAAGGAATTTCACAGAGAGAAATTAGTAGAAGATTAGGAGTTGATAGAAAAACAGTAAGAAAATATATAAATCAATATGAAGATAAGTTAAATAGATTAAGTAATGCTGATGATGAAAAAGAAGTATCAATATTAATCGAAGAGTTATCTTCAAAGCCTAAATATGATACTTCTAAAAGAAAAAAACGTAAGCTTAACGATGAAATTATTTCGTTAATAGATGAATATCTCAAGGAAAATGATGAGAAGAAAATGACCGGTAGGTCTAAGCAAATAATGAAAAATATTGATATATATGAACAGATTATAGAAAAGGGATATGACATAAGTTATCCAAGTATTTGTAACTATATTCGTGAGAAAGGAGCTGTAAAAGAAGCTTTTATAAGACAAAATTATTCTTTAGGAGAAACCTTAGAATTTGATTGGGGTGAAGTAAAATTAAATATAGATGGTAAAAATGTTACTTTAGATATGGGACTATTTACTACAGCTGCTGGTAGTTATCATTTTGCAAGGCTATATAAAAATAAAAAGATGGAAAATTTTTTAGATATCCATGTTAAAGCTCTTGAACATTTAGGAGGTGTACATAAAGAAATTGTTTATGATAATATGAAGCAAGCTGTAAAGAGATTTGTAGGAAAAAATGAAAAGGAAGCAACAGAGGACTTAGTTAAAATATCAATGTACTATGGCTTTAGATATAGATTTTGTAATATAAGACGAGGTAATGAAAAGGGCCATGTAGAGAGAGGAGTTGAGACAGTAAGAAGAAAAGTATTTTCTGTTAATAGTAAATTTAAAACCTTTGAAGAAGCCAATACATATTTGCAAGAAAAATTATTAAGCCTTAATTCTAAATCCAGAGATTGGTTAGAAGGTAAAAGTCCAATGGATATTTTAAATGATGAAAAGGAGTATTTATATCCATTAAAGCCTACATATGATGTATCTAGAGTAGTTGAAGCTAGAGTAAGTAAATACAGTGTTATAACTGTGGACCAAAATAAATACTCTACACCGGACTATTTAGTAGGTAAATTTGTTACAGCAAAAATCTATACTGATACAATAAAAATCTTTTATAAGAATAATTTAGTAGCTACTCATAAGAGAAACTATGAAAATCATAAATGGATTGTTGATATAAACCACTATATACAGACATTAAAGAAAAAGCCTGGGGCTTTAAAAAACAGTGCTGTCGCACATCAAATGCCACCAGAGCTAAAAAAAATATACCAAGAATATTATATCAATAATCCAAAAGATTTCATACTACTTTTAGAAATAATAAATGAAAAAGGTATTGATAATATATTAAAAATTATAGAAAAGCTTAATAAAATGAAAAAGTCATTAGTTACAACAGATAATATTAAAAGTATGGCATATAACAATTCTCCTTCTGAAGATATATTTATAAATATAGACGATGATATTAAAAATGCCTCAATAAACATGATAAGTCATATTAATAATATATTTAATTTAACAACTACAGAAGGAGGTAAAATGCATTGAATAAGCAAATAGTATTAGAGATCAAAGAATATGTAAAAGAACTAAAAATACCAGGAATAGCAGCATCAATTAAAGGAAGGTTAGAAGATGCTTATAGACTGGATACATCCTATGAGGAGTTTTTAAGAGATATATTTAGAGATGCATATGATATAAGAAAAGAAAATGGCCGTAAAAATAGGATTAGGAATGCAAATTTTCCGTATAAAAAATACTTAGAAAATTTAAAAACAGAATATTTGCCTAAAGATGCACAAAAAAAACTTAAAGAGCTCAAAACTCTAAGATTTATAGAAGAAAATAGAAATGTTATTCTAGCAGGTAACCCTGGTACAGGAAAAACTCATATGTCTATTGCTTTGGGAATACACGCTTGTAATATGGGTTATAAAGTATATTTTTCTACAGTTCCATTGTTAATAAACGAATTAAAAGAATGTAGAAGTGAAAAAAGGCTTAGATCATTTGAGAAAAAATTTGAGAAATATGATTTAGTTATAGCAGATGAATTAGGATATATATCCTTTGATAAGGAAGGAAGTGAATTATTATTTACATATCTGTCTCTAAGAGCAGAAAGAAAATCTACTATGATCACATCTAATTTATCTTTCGATAGATGGAGTGAAATTTTTAAAGATCCAGTACTTACAGCTGCAATGATTGATAGACTTACACATAATTCATATGTGATAAATATGAATGGTAATTCATATAGACTTAAAGAAACAAAAGATTGGATTCAAAAACAGGATTAATTTTTTTGCACTTAGTGGGGGAGTTTTGAAATATAATTTGGAGGAAAATTCACTTGACAAATACAGGGGAAAATCTACATCACAGATACCAAGTTTATTACCTATATATTCCTGATGGCTACTCCATTTATAATTAATATCTGATATGTTCGCTCTCTCTGGATTCTTATGAATATATCTGATTAATGTTAATAAATATTCATCTTTATTACACAATATAGCCTTATATCTTTGTTCAAATACATGCCCAGTCCTATTATACTTTTTATTATAGTATTGAGTATAAGTTTGTTGAATAAGCTGCATTATCTTTGTTAATGGTGTATTGGATACTTCTATTAACAAATGAGCATGATTATCCATAATCACATATGAATACAATTTACTTCTATATTTTTCTTTATATTTTTTTACTCTCATAAGATATTCTAGTTTATCTTTATCATCTTCAAATATATAATTCTTATTATTTCCTCTTACTATGACATGATATAATGCTCCCTCAAAATGTATTCTTGGTTTTCTTTCTATTTTATCACCCTTTTTCATCATATCATAAAGTTTATAGTTTAGCCTGACCCTCGATTGTGTACTCGATTGTGTATTGTGTGCTCTATTGTGTGTGATTCAAAGACATCTTAAATTTTAACTATTTTATCAATTCAAAGTCAACAATTATTGGATAATGATCACTAACAGGATGACCATCTGCCCAATACGAGTTGTCGACTCTATATTTATATACTTTTATATGGTCTTTGCTAACAAAACAAAAATCTATTGGTTTCAGATATTTAAAATTAAAAGGTAAAAACCAATTTATAGTTCCATGTGACATTGTATCTTCTGCAACTAATTTGCTATCCAATAATAAATCTGATTCAATAATTGTTTTATAATCTTTGCTATCTTTCATAAAATTAAAATCCCCTGTAAGCACAAATGGAGTTTGACATTTACTTATTTTATCAATCAATAATTTAACGCCTTCTGTTCTAGCTTGTTTCCCCACATGATCAAGATGTGTATTGAAATGAGTATAAACTTCACCATTTTCTTTATTTTTTAATATTGCCCAAGTACATATTCTATTAGCCACTGCATCCCAACCCATCGAAGGAGTATCAGGTGTCTCAGATATCCAAAATGTTCCACTGTCTATTATGTCATACTTTTCTTTCAAATAGAATATTGCAGCATATTCTCCAAGAGTTTTTCCGTCATCTCTGCCAACTCCTACATATGAATATCCTTCTAATAATGCAGGCAGACCATCATGCTCATTCATCCATCCGTAATCACCTTCTTGAATCCCTAGAGAATCTGGTTTATACTTAAGTATTTGTTTTATTAATTTGTAAGCGTAAAACCCTACCCACCTTCTAACAGACCATTTCCTGTGAGATAATGCCTTTAAAGGAGGCATATCAGGAAATGAAAAAAACAAAAGATTGGTGGAGAACCCATTATGATAACTGGATTTTAAGTAAGTTATCTATAGGAGAGTATAGTAATAATAATGGTATCAAAAAAAGTACTTTCTATGGATGGATTAAAAAATTTAGAAAGGAAGATTCTAAAGAAAAGACTAAAGATTCAAAGGTACAGTGGGCTACTCTTAATAGATATGAAACTGAAAATATAAATGAAGATGATACTAAGGTATCACCTTTGAAAATTGTTATTGGAAAAGCT
>NZ_FRAG01000006.1 GCF_900142245.1 Paramaledivibacter caminithermalis DSM 15212
TTTTATGTGCTATATAAATAGTGCTTTTTACTACTTTTCACTAGAGCTTTTGAGCCTACTTCCTGTCATTGGTCCATCCATTACTTTGCTAATGAAATAGTTCTTAGTTACTAATGTGATTATTATTAAAATAGTAAATTGAAATGCTATTGATCCTGCACTAAAGGTCTCAAAGGGATTCCACCAGCTATTTGGATACCATGATATAGCTTGTTGTACCCACCATCCTAGAATAATTACAAAGAATATGGGGAATAATCTAATACATGTGTTCCACCATTTTCCAACAATGAAATCTGTTTCTGGAATATTGATATCCTTGGTTCTTAATTCTTCTAGTCCATATTTAGTTAATGCTATTGCAAAAAATAGACCACTAACCAAAAGTCCTACTCCCCACACAAAGTCCTGATTATCTAAAAAGTGTAGACTGTATGCCGATGGTATCCCAAGTAAAAATCCTGATACTGTTATAACAATTGTTGCCTTATTTCTTTCTAATCCCATATCCATTACATTCCTTACCCCTACTTCTATCATTGGCAATAATGATGATAATGCTGCTATTGACATTGTTAAAAAGAATAATGCAGCTATAAATCCTCCTGCTGGCATTCTACTGAAAAGCTGGGCTAGATAAATAAATGTTATTCCTTGATTTCCTGCTGATAAGGCTTCGTTTGCAAACTCTACAGTAGGTGATAAAGCAAATATGGCTGGCAACACTGTCATTCCTGCTACTAATGCTCCTACATTATTACCAAGTCCCATAATCATACAGTTACCACCAATATCTTCATTTTCCTTTGTATATACTGCATAGGTTACTATAAAGCCCCAGCCTGCACCCGTTGACCATGCTGATTGTGTAAAAGCTTCAAGCCATATTTTAGGATTTAAAAGCATACTTAGCTTTGGACTAAATAAATATTCAAGCCCCTTTGCTGCTCCTGGTAATGTTACTGATCTTACTAAAGCAATCAACAATAGTACAAATAGTGTTGGTATCATTATCTTTGACGCCTTTTCGATTCCGTTTGTTACACCTTTATAAATTATAAATCCAGCAATTGACATAGCTATAAAATGAAATAAGATCGTTTGGGATGGCGTTGTTGTAAAGGTATTCCATATAAGTTCTGTTTCTTTTACTCCTATTCCTGGTTTAAATGCTCCTGATACTGAAAGTGTAAAGTATTTCATACACCAACCCATTACTACTGAATAATAAAACATTATAAGTAAGCATACTGCTGCTATCCAGCTTCCCATCCATGTAAATTTCTTTCCTAAAAAATCCCTAAAGGACCCTATTGTACCTAGTCTTGTCTTTTTTCCTATTACCATTTCTCCCATTAATAGCGGTATTGACCATACTAACAGTGCTACAGTCCAAGCGATTATAAATGGTCCTCCTCCATTTTTTGCTGCTACCCTTGGAAATCTCCATATATTACCTGTTCCTATTGCCATACCTATACTGGCTGCTATAAATCCCCAGCGGCTTCCCCATTGCTCCTTGTTTTGACCCATAAAAATCTCTCCTTCATATTCTAAATTAGCAAAGCTATAAATTATTACTTGTATTTTCATATGTTTTAAACATCTAACTTCTAGAAGTATTATGATTTACTAAAAAATATTTTTATAAGCACTTTTAAACATTAGTTTTCATTTGATTTATTTAAAAGACAAAGGCATCTAACGACGTGTTTTAGTTGCAAGTTACAAGTTTTAGGATCATTCTTTTAGATCTAAAAACCTTAATTCCTGATTCTAAAATTTTACTGGTAAAATAAAAAACCTCCTTTCCCTAACAGGGACGGAAGTTAACCGCGGTACCACCCAAATTAATCACAATTGTGATTCACTCAAATAGCTTTAACAGCGCTATAACTGGTATGGCTTATTTCACCAACAGCTTAGGAGCGGGTTCAAAAAGATACTCTAGAAACTTTCACCAACCGTTTCCTCTCTATAAGAATAAACTTTTCTACTATTCCCCATCATTGCACTTAAATATTAATTTTTTGTAATTTATTATATATTTTATTACTTTCTATACTAATAGTCAATATTAGTGAATTCTTTTTTATAAAATTTTATACATGTATATATAAAAACATTTATACACCCATGCCAAATATTTGTAGATCTGTCTACATCCTAACAGTTAGACAATTAAGAAATATTAGAACTTCTGTAGTAGAAATTAGAACAATGGGTTAAATCACTCTTTATTATTATTATCTAATTTTTTTTGTTTGCCAGTGTGATCAATATAATAATTATCCTTCATAATAATTTCTGAAATAGGAACTATTTGATAGCCTTCTTTTTGGAGCTTTTCAATTATTAATGGTAAAAAATCCAATATATATTTTGCATTATTATGAAACAATACTATTGATCCATTTTTTACATTTCTTGTTACTCTATCAACCACAGGTTCTACACCAAGTTCCTTCCAGTCTAGAGAGTCAACATCCCATTGAATCGTATAATATCCACATTCCTTTGCAGTTTTTATTAAATTATTATTATAATCTCCAAAGGGTGGTCTAAAGAGATATGGTTTTTCACCTGTTAAATTATTAATTTTATCACCAGTTTGATTTAACTCCTTAACAATCTGCTCCTTGGACAGCTTAGACATATGGGGATGGGTAGAAGAATGATTGCCTATATCATGACCTCTTTTATTTATCTCTCTAACCATATCTGGATATCTATCAACCCAAAATCCTACTAAAAAGAAAGTAGATTTAATATTATATTTATCCAATATATCTAAAATTCCTTGGGTATAACGATCACCCCAAGCAGCATCAAAGCTTATAGCTATCTTCTTTTCTTCGGTATCAACGCAGTATATAGGAACTAGTTTATTTGGAGCTATGGTTTCTAAAACCTTATAGCTAATATCTTTAAATAATAATAAGGAAAGCAAGATAATGGTGAAGATTATAATAGCTATAATCACACTCTTTTTCGAAATAACAATAAGCCTCATGATTTCCCCCCTTATTTCTCTTATATATTTAATTTATTCTTAAGTAATTTTATTATTCTATATGTTTAAAAAAAAATATAAAAAACAACCCACTGTTTAGTGGGCCTTTTGCTGTTATTTCTTTTCTAATTTATATATTCTTAATTTCTTATCACCTATCTTAGTCTCATCAACTACATCTCTTTGATGTTCTTGTATTGTAACTGTATCTTGATCTCCATCGCTTATATATCTTTTTTCTGGATGCTTATCAAAATATTCTAACCAAAATCTAATTCCCCATTCTCCAGAACTTCCATGAACACGAGGTATATATCTATGATTAAATTCTTTATGTATAGAAGAATGTGCTGGATTAGCTCCAACTGCCAATGCACCAATGTTTTGATATTCTATACCATCAAAGGATCCATTATAAAGATAGTTTCGTTTTTCTTCACTTTTCGGTCTAGCTCCATAGGGTAATGCTAATGTATTGACTTCGTAATCAGGTAAATATTGTTTTATGTATTTAACATTTTCAGCTAGTGTCTTTTGTATATCTTCTGCTGACAAAACACTAAGCTTATCATGCCCTGAAGTATGATTGCCTATATCCATTCCTTTGTTTATAATATATTTAAGCTTATAATCAATTAAATCCTTCTGTCTAAATGGGTTCCTTCCATATATATAAAATGTTGCTTCAAGACCAAAATCTGGATGTTCCTTATAAAAATCTTCTAAAATACCAACAGCGCAATTGGGATCTACCTTTTTCTCTCCATTTTCTTCAATAATATTAAAATCAGAATTATTACCATCATCAAAGGTAATAACTACTGGAGTCTTACCAGCTTCTATATCGATATCATTATTAATATAATCATTTAAGCTAATCAGTCTATATCCTTTTTCGTAAAGAAGTTCTAAATCTTTTTTGAAATTTTCTCTTGTTCTTACAAAATCTTTCTCTTCATCTCCAAGGGCATGATACATAACAATCATTACCTTTCCTGCTTCATTGGGTTTTATTTCTTGCAAATTTATTTCCTTTTCTTTCTTATCTTCTTGTTCTTTATCATTTGTATCAGGTTCAGAATCCAAATCGCTATTAGCTTCACTTAGTTCATTTTCATCAACATTCCTTTTATCATCATTCTCTTTTTCATTTTCCTTAACTTCTCTAACAATTTTTTCATTTCCTTCAACCTTCGAATCATTGGTATTGTTTAAATTTATAGTTGAAGCAGTACATCCTGTAAATAAAACTACTGATAAAATCATTGCTATAATATTTTTTGCATATCTCTTCAAATTAATTCCTCCTTAGTATTTTAAAAATTGTGAATATATTTGTGGTAAATTCAAAAACTATTATTAAGTTAATTTCATCGATAACTAAAGACAGACAACTTTAAAGTATTATAAATTCCATAGAAAAAAATATAGAAAGATTCATTATCTTCTATGAAATTTATATTAGGTTCTAATGTTGGTTATCGATAAACCTATTTACTAAATGAGTCTCATAGGGAGTGTTTATCTTGTCAATTATTAGAAGCCAATATACAAATATCAAAGGTAAAAGAACTGAATTAGGTAGAAAAACCTTTAAAGAGGAAGATAGACATTGGCATAAAGAGGCAAAATCCCAAAAATCTCAGCTAGAGAGTTCTCATAATCATGGTATTCGTAAAGATGTAAAAGTAAAAATGAATAGGAAGCTAACATAGGGCAATAGGATAGCTTATCTACAATCTCAATAGGGTAGTCTTTCTACCCTATTCTAATTACATTAGTTCCTACAGGACAATTTTTAATACAAATACCACATACGGAACCCCTGCCAATATGCTTATAGTGATTTGACATATGCTCGCTACACGCCTGTGCATCTATAAGTTCTTCTCGCTTTATACCAGCGTACCACATATTTCCTCTCAATGCTAGTGCTGGGCATGCCTTAACACATTTATTACAATCTCCGCAAAAAGAATTAGTTATAGGTTCATCATATGCAACCTCCATATTTGTAAGTATAGTACCTAATCTAATCCTTGGTCCAAATTCCTTTGTTATAAGACAAGCATTTTTCCCTATCCAGCCAAGACCTGCTCTTGTAGCAGCAGTTCTGTGGGGAAATATTCCTTTATATTTATTTCCATCAATATTAACTGATTGAGATGCAGCAATAGGCATAGCTAAATATCCCCACTGCTGTAATTTTGATACTCCGCTTAAAATAATTTGATCTATTTTATAGTTTACAGTTCTATAATGATGGAAATAACTATGGGTAGGTTCTTCTTCAATTTCATTAATAATTTGGTCTGACAGTCTAAAAATAACTGAGATCCCAGTTTTTAAATGTTTATATTTGTTGGGTAATACATCCTCAAGATAACCAAAACCTACCTTTGCAGCTCCTAAACTAATAAGCAAATTTTTTAATTTTTCTCTGTAGTCCATTTTCTTCCTCCAATATGATTTTATAAAAATCATAAATACCATATAATAATATTTTACTACATTTTTTCACAATTTTTTTATACATATTTTACCTAATCTATCATTTCTATTTTACTATACTAAAAAATATACTTAAAAGCTTAAATTGTCAACATAATTCTTTTGTAAAATGGTTAAATTATAATTACAACCAAAAAGATATTACTAATAATTATTTCTCAGCATTAGTATAAGGTAATACCTTAGGTTGTAAAATATAATTAAAGGAGGATAAACAATGGCACGTAATAAAGCTGTAGTTCCTGAAGCTAGAGCAGCCCTTAACAGCTTTAAGCTTGAAATTGCCAATGAATTAGGTTTAGCAAATTATGATACCATAGATAAAGGAAATTTAACTTCTCGACAAAATGGTTATGTTGGTGGATACATGACTAAACGTCTTGTTGAAATGGCGGAAAGACAAATGTCTGGAGGAACAAAATAAAATAGTTTAATAGATAAATATTTAAAATCACTGACAAACCCACGAATTCAGTCGTGGGTTTGTCAGTGATTTTAAAAGTCCTTATACCCTATAATTTCTTTTGAATATATATTTTTCTTATTCTTTCTTTTACTAAATTTCTATCTAACGGATCATAAATTATAGGAGTTTTGGTAAAAACTTTAATTTACATACGGCCAAAGCGCCCATAATCATTGTACATTTGTGCATGTATAAATTAAATTTTTCTATTGGAAATCTATATTACTCCTTCAAATCATCATGATTGTTTATCTTTTCTCCTGTAATACTCTTTATAAGTCTAAGTTTCATTATAAAATTTTCACATATTATTGATGAATGAGTTCAATAAATATGATATAATTTACTAAGTGTAGATAATTAAATTAATTAATTTTTGTTTAAATTGGTTATTTTTAAGCCTTAAGGTGTGGTGTTAAAAATGTTTGCTAACAATAGTAAAGATGAAGCAAAAAATAAATTATTACTTTTATATATTTTTAATAAATTTGAAATTGCTATTACTAATAATCAAATAACAGATTTTGTTATGGAAAATGAATTGCTTAACTATTTTGTACTTCAACAGTTCTTATCTGAATTAGTTAATACATCATTATTAGAATACACTCAAAATGAAGACCATTATTATTATTTAATTACTGAAAAAGGAAAAGATACTCTTAATTATTTTAAAGATAGATTATCTGATAAATTCCTTTCAAGAATAGATATGTTAATTGAAAAAAAGAAAAAAATACTTTTAAAGGAAACACAGATTTCTGCCAACTATAAGAAAAAATCTAAAAACGATTACTTAGTTGAACTTAAAGTCATAGAAAATGATATAACTTTAATTGACCTAAAATTAGATGTAGTGTCTAATAAACAAGCAAAAACTATTTGTGACAATTGGAAAAATAATGCTCCCGATATATATGGAGAAATAATTAAACTACTAATAGATTAATATAATTTAAATATATCTATATACATAAAATACCTGTAGGCTCTTTGCCTACTTTGATATTCTTTACTAAATAGAATCTCTTTAAATCAATAATAGAAACAGTATTATCTCCAATATTTGTTGTAAGTAAATACTTATTTCGGGAATCTACTTCTATACCTAGAGGCATTTTTCCTACCCTAATACTATCAATGATTCTTCTATCTTTTCTGTCTAAAATGTAGACAACATTAAGCTCCATATCAGTAATATATAAATGATCTTTATTTAACCCATATGTAACATCCATGGGGGTTTTTCCTATCTCTATCTTATCTTGAATCTTTAATTCCTTAGTATCCAATATTGTTATACTGCCCTTTCTAAGGCTTGAAAAATTAGTGTTGACTATATATAAGCTTTTTCCATCTCTATTCAATCTCATATGATAGGGATTTTGATTAACATAAATATTTCTTTCTCTTTGGTTAGTGACAGTATTGATAACCGATAAGGTATTTGTTTTAAAATTACATACAAAAAGTAAGCTTCCATCTCTATTAAGCTTTACATCATGTGGCATTTCTCCAACAGGAATCTGTGCTTGCAGAATCATTTTTTTTGCATCAACTACTGAAATAGAATTTGAATCTTCATTTGCTACGTATAATGAACCATTTTTTTTATTAAGAACTAAATGACAAGGATTACTTCCTACATAGACCGTATCTATAATCATGTCAAGAATCAAGTCATATTTGCATACGCTGGAATTATAAGGATTGGAAATATAGAGAAACTTACTGCATAGATCTTCTACGACATGATGGGACCCAAAGGATTTTTTGAGGAATATTTTTGCCACCTCACGTAGGCTTATCATATTAATAATTGAAAGTGTATCATCACCTGCATTAGAAATAATGATGGTTAATGCATTTATATTCCTCATCCATATACCTCCAAAAAAATATATTAAGACGTTCATCTTAATTACTATAGTATGTAATTTTCTCTTGTCACGTGATAATAAGCAAAAAAAATAGCGGCAAAACCGCTAAATATTCTTTGTAAGTTTTTTTCTTACATTTCCTATCATATATAATGAGCCACAGTATAAAATCAAGTCATCTTCTTTAGCTATTCTTAGAGATTCATCCACTGCACTTGCTATATCTTCATATTCTACTGGAATATTACCTAATGCTTCAATTTTCTCTTTTAGCTCAGCTAGTGAAATAGCCCTTGGATTATTAGGCCTAGTTATTATAACTTCATGGCATAGGGGAATAATCTCTTTCAATATGCCATCTACATCTTTATCACCCAATACTCCAATAACTCCGATTAATCTACCATAATTAAAGATTTCTTTTATAGATTTTTTTAGAGCCTTAGCTCCATGAATATTGTGGGCACCATCAATAAGCAAAGTCGGGCATCTTCTGATAACTTCAAGCCTACCAGGCCATTTTGCATTCTTAAGACCATTTCTTATTGAGTTCTCACTTATATTAATTTTGTGATACTCTCTTAAAGCATAAATAACCATTAATGCTACTGCTGCATTGTTGGCTTGATGCATACCTAGTAATTGTATCTCTAAATTCCTAAGCCTTATATCAGGCAAATCTATATTAAATTCAATACCAAATTCATCATATTTGTTTATCTCAATTGATTCTATGGGTGCTACCAATAGTTTTGTTTTTCTCTCATTACAGACATTTTCTATTACTTCCATGGCTTCTTCTTCCTGGGGATGTACTACTGTAATACTATGTTCTTTTATAATCCCAGCCTTTTCATAGGCTATTTTATCTAGGGTATCTCCAAGATATTGGATATGATCAAATGATATGGGAGTTATTACTGAGACTAGGGGTTTTTCTATAACATTTGTTGAATCAAGTCTTCCCCCAAGTCCTACCTCCAGTACTACATAATCAACTTCCTTTAAGCTATAATAAAGCATAGCAATTGCTGTTACTATCTCAAATTCTGTAGGATGATTTTTACCTTCCTTCAACATAACTTCTACCTTTGTTTTAACTTTCTCAGTAACCTCAGCCAAATCATCCTTAGGTATATTTTGACCATTTATTCTTATTCTTTCAGTAAATTCCTCAAGATAGGGTGAAGTAAATAAGCCCACTTTATATCCTTGCTCTATAAGTATCTGACTAATAAAAGTTGAAGTTGAACCCTTGCCATTTGTACCTGCAACATGAATAACTTTTAACTTCTTTTGAGGATTTCCAAGGAGTTTAAGTAAATATCTAATATTTTCAAGCCCAAGCTTGCTTCCAAATTTATATGTACCATGAATATACTCTAAAGCTTCACTGTAATTCACATTAGCCCTCCTCATATAATATGTTTAAATGAGCCGAGCCATTTGCTCGGCTATAAAACTACTTCAATTTATTTTGAGTATACTCTAATCTTTCTAAAACTTTATTATACATTTCCTGATATTTTTCTTTTTTCTCCTTTTCTTCTTCAACTAATTTAGCTGGTGCCTTACTGATAAAACCTTCATTAGACAGCTTTTTATTAACTCTATCCAGTTCTTTTTCAAGCTTATCCTTTTCTTTTTGTAATCTATCAAGTTCTTTTTCAAAATCTACAAGGTCATCAAGTGGAATAAATATTTCAGCACCATCAATTACTGTAGAAATTGAATCCTCTGGAATATTGGATTTGTTATCTTGAATTATTACTTCAGAAGCACTAGCTAAAGTAATCAAATAACTCTTGTTTTCTTCTATTGTTTTGAAAGCATTATCATTGGCTACAACAATCACCTTAGCTTTTTTAGATGGAGCTACATTCATCTCTGCCCTTATATTTCTTATATTTTTGATTGCTTCCATTATTAATTCCATTTTCTTCTCTTCATCGGGCTTTATTTTCTCTTTTTCTGCCCTTGTCCACTCAGATGTTATTATATAATCTCTACTATTTGGTAGATGTCCCCAAATCTCTTCAGTTATAAAAGGCATAAATGGATGGAGTAGCTTTAAAAATCCCTCTAAAACCTCTAAAAGAACATCCTGAGCAGTACGTTTGGAATTGAAATCTTCACCATATAATCTTGGTTTAACTAGTTCAATATACCAATCACAATATTCGTTCCATATGAAATCATAAATCTTTTGTGCCGCTATTCCCAACTCAAATTTTTCTAGGTTTTTCGTTATTTCATCTGCAACTGTATTTAATCTAGATAAAATCCATCTATCGGAAAGAGTCAGTTTTCTTTCATATTCTTTATTTAATTCTTCTTTGTTTAAGTTCATCAGTACAAACCTCGATGCATTCCACAGCTTGTTAGCAAAATTTCTACAGTTTTCTACTCTTTCCATATAAAATCTCATGTCATTACCAGGGCTATTACCTGTTGCCAACATAAATCTTAATGCATCAGCTCCATACATATCTATTACCTCTAATGGATCTACACCATTTCCTAATGACTTACTCATCTTTCTACCCTGTGAATCTCTAACTAAGCCATGAACAAAAACATGTTTGAATGGAACCTTTCCTATTTGGTCTAAAGCTGAAAATACCATTCTAACAACCCAGAAGAAAATAATATCATATCCCGTTACTAATACATTAGTTGGATAAAAATACTTAAGATCTTCAGTTTCTTCTGGCCAGCCTAAAGTTGAAAATGGCCATAATGCAGAACTAAACCATGTATCTAGTACATCTTCATCTTGGCTAAGCTTGGTCGAATCACATTTCGTACAATTTTCTGGTTTATCTTTGCTAACAATTATCTCTCCACAGTCATGGCAGTAATATGCCGGTATTCTATGTCCCCACCATAACTGTCTTGATATACACCAGTCTTTGATATTTTCTAACCAATGTAGGTATATCTTACTAAATCTATCAGGTACAAATTTTAGATCTCCCTTTTTAACTGCTTCAATAGCTGGTTTTGCTAATTCTTCCATTTTAACGAACCACTGGTCTGAAAGCATAGGCTCAACTACAGTATTACATCTATAACAGGCACCAACGTTATGATTATGTTCCTTAGTTTTAACTAAATATCCTTGTTCTTTTAAATCCTTTACAAGGGCTTTCCTACACTCATATCTATCCATACCTTCGTATTTTCCTGCGTTTTCGTTCATTGTTGCGTCTTCATTCATTACAATAATCTGTGGAAGGTTATGTCTAATACCTACTTCAAAATCATTAGGGTCATGGGCTGGAGTTATTTTAACCGCTCCAGTTCCAAAGTCCATTTCAACATACTCGTCTGCTATAACTGGAATTTCTCTATTTACTATTGGAAGTATAAGAGTCTTTCCAATCAAATGCTTATATCTATCATCTTCTGGATGTACTGCAACAGCTGTATCTCCTAGCATAGTCTCTGGTCTAGTAGTAGCAATTTCTACATATTCATCACTATCCTTTACCGGATACTTAATATGCCAGAAGAAACCTTGTTTCTCTTCATGCTCAACTTCAGCATCAGACAAAGATGTCTTACAATCTGGACACCAATTTATTAGTCTATTTCCCCTATAAATATATCCTTTTTCATATAGTTTAATGAAAACCTCAGTTACTGCTTTATTGCAGCCTTCATCCATAGTAAATCTTTCTCTGGACCAATCGCATGAATTTCCAAGCTTTTTCATTTGCTCAACTATTCTATTGCCATATTCTTCCTTCCATTTCCATGCTCTCTTTAAAAACTCTTCTCTACCTATTTCTTCCTTAGTTTTTCCTTCTTCATTATAAATTTTTTCAACAACCTTTACTTCTGTAGCTATACTTGCATGATCTGTTCCAGGAAGCCATAGAGCAGCATAACCCTGCATTCTTTTCCATCTAATAAGTATATCTTGTAAAGTCTGGTCTAATGCATGACCCATATGAAGCTGTCCTGTAATATTGGGGGGAGGTAATACTATTGTATATGTCTCCTTCTCTGGATCCAATTCAGGTTTAAAAAGATTGTTCTCCATCCACATACTATAGATTTTTTCTTCAAATTCTTTAGGATTATATTTTGTTGCTAAGTTCTCTTTAGTCATACTACCAACTCCTTATATATTATTTTCAATCATTTATCTAAAAAAATATTACTTAAATATTGAATCTTTATTTGTTCAAATTTATTTAAATTGCTGAGGTATATTATATCTTGCCATTATATACTCATCAACATATTTACCATTTCTTACTATTGAATATTTCTTTTTACCTTCTATTTCAAAGCCAAGGGATTTATAAAGGTTTACAGCCCTTTCATTACCTTCTAATACTCCTAATTCTATCCTAATCAACATTAACCAATTATCTGCTAAATCAATGATCTTTTCCACAAGCTTTCTTCCAATACCCTGCCCTTGATATTCTCTTCTTACACTTATTCCAAAATCAGCTGAATGTTTCATCCTAGGGTTCTTCATAATAGTAAGTCCAGCAACACCTACTACCTTTCCTTGAACCTCTGCAACTAATTGATGTGAATTTGAATCTAAATTTCTTATGAAATTTTCACTCTTCATAACTGTTTCAGTAATAATCCCCAAAGTATTTTCCCTTACTCCATCCTGTATCCTTATCTCATTAATATCAGAAGCATCACTTATCTTTATAGGTCTAATAATAAAATCCATCCCCATTTCCCCCTTCAAAAATTTTCCTCCATTCTATCTAGAATGACCCTAATCCTAATACTCAATCTTAGTCTCAATCTTAATCTTCCCCAATAGCTTTGACCTTCAAAAAATAAAAACACCTTCTCATCCACAAAGGGACGAAAAGGCATAGCTCGCGGTACCACCCTATTTTTAGTATATAAACAGATAATACTAACACTCTAAAATCTTTAACGGAATATACCGGCTAAATCTACTTGCTTAGATTTTCAATTTAGCATCTCAGAAGCTACCTTCAGAAGTAATTTACATAGGAAACCTTTCAGCCTACGGATTTCCATCTCTAGATGTTTTACTTTCCTACTCCTCTTCTTCGTTGATTTTCCTGTATTTTTTGTATTCATTATACATATATAATAGATAAAAGTCAAGATTAACTGAAAATAAATTCAATAGACTTTACTAAAAACATTAAAGGAATTATGTTTCATATTGAAGTGTCTTTTTGTAATTTTCTAAAATATTGCATATATTTAATCAAAGCAAATAAAGCAAATATTATTGCAAAGGATATTAATATTATACTATAAGGCATCCCAAAAGCCATATACAATATAGCTATATAAAAAATCACTGTGGCCATCTTACCAAATTTGTTTGCTGGAATAACAATTTTATCCTTTTTATAATAAAGAAAAAGTCCCCCAAGAATCATTAAAATTTCCTTTAACCCAACAATTATTATTACCCAAATAGGTAAAAAATCTTTGATTGTAAAACATATAAGTACAGTAATTAGCATTAATTTATCAGCAAGAGGATCCATCGCCTGTCCCCATTTTGTAATTAAATTATATTTTCTAGCTATATAACCATCTAAAACATCTGTAATACCTGCTAAAATAAATATATATGTCGCATAAATAATATTGCTTTCTCCTTCATGAAAAAATATATAAATAAATAAAGGTACTAATAGAAACCTTATAGTGGTTAAAATATTTGGTAGATTCATATTTTTCTCCCCATGATTATTTTTTCATATGTTTGTTGATTTAATTTCAACATTACACCTAATATTATATGATATAAATACTAATATGTACATATTTTATCAATAACTATTACTAGAAGTTAATTTTACTTTATCACAGCTATATAATTCTCTTACTTAATTAACCTAAGTGAATATCTTCTTTCCAGATAAAGAATAAGCTCTTTAACCATATCATAATAATTTTTATTAAGCACACTCCAATTCCTATGATAATTTGCAAAAATATATCTTTTTACACTTAAAGAAGGTATATATGGATTACCTAAAAAATCCGTTTGATCCTTATACAAGCATAACCTTGTTATTCTACCTTTCCCTACAGTTAAATCATCTGGATTAATACCATTATCTACTGCATCCTTATGTACCAATGCAAACCATGCATAATTGTCTATAGCACCTTTAATGTATCCATATTTATTACAATTCTTATCAATTTTTATATCATAATTATAATCAGACATTAAAACCCCTCCAAAATGTCTTTACTAAAATGTCTATGAAATCCTTATATATAATATTCTTCTCTTTAACTAAAAGCTTATTCATTAAAAATATTTGAATACTATATACTTTCTTAGATTTTTTTTGAATTATATAAACAAAAAAAGAGCAAGTGATTAGCCTACTCTTTCTCCTATATTATACAATTTTGCACATAAAACGTGATGAAATCTCCTTCATCACGTTTTATGTGCCGAATAATAAATTGACAAACCCAAATATTGTAGCTAAAGTCATCATATCACTAATTTCTTGAAATCCAAATAAATATATGATTATATTAATAGTAAATATTATTTTGATAGCCTTTAAGCCATTAGTTTTAAAATAACTTTTTTCTTCCTTAGATAGTCTTTTATTTATGTTATCTATAGTCCCAATTTTTATCCCTATTATATAACTTATCATATAGACTAATAGTAATAAAAAGATATTAAAGTCAATATGATATCTTACAAATAAAGCAATCATAGGAACTACTATGCTTAACATGAGACATATCATACTGTTTTTTGTATGATATCCTCCAAAATATCTTCTTATAAATATAAATGTAACTGTATAAACCACTACCGATGAAAAAGCAGCCAATTTAGGAATTAATATATTTAGAAGCATTGAAATTACGAATAAACTAACAATCCATATTAGATAATTCATTAAAATCTCAACTGAATATATTAATATCTCTTCCCTTTCTCTATCAGATTCACTTATTAAAGCCATGTATTTACCTAGCTTTACAGCAATATTATGTATCATTTATTGGATACCTTCTTTTCTTCTATAAGCTCCTTTTCCACCACATCAACAAACTTACTTAGAAATTCTATGTTTTTAGGTCTTGTTACAAAACCTAATTTACCAAAGGAATTATTATCAAGGTTTTGTATGATGTTATTTAAGGATCGTCTAATAGATGATTTTTTTTCATCATTTTGATTAGAGAGGGTATCATATACCCTGCTTTTAACCTCCTCATCATACAAAAGCACCTTTATCATTTTTTGAAAAAGGGATTTTTGTTTTAGATCGCATCTATTATTTAATATTTCTTCTGTTTTATCATTTACCTTATTATCTCTGGAGATGTAGATATCTCTTTTTACAATGTTTAAAACCATATTGAGATCTTCAAATCTCATAGGCTTACCGACCTTATAATCGTAGTATTTCATACGCTTAATAATTTCACTGTCATGTAGAAACGTTATTAATATAATAATTGGTCTATATTCTTTTAAAAGATATCCTACCAGCTTATCTCCTTCTAAATAAGGCATAAAATGGTCAGTTATAATGATATCAAAATCGCATGTTTTCAATATTGCTTCTTTTGCCTGATTGGGGTTATAAAAACCTACAGGGATAATGTCCTTATGAAATTCTGATATATATTCACATACAATATCTACTTGCTCCTTAAAGTCATCTATTATAGCTGCTTTAATCTTAATATGATCACCCTCCCTTCTCAATTAATCTCCTTAAAGCTATTTTCTATTATGCCATAGTCTACTATTTCCTTATTTTCTTAATGCTTTAGGTATTTCTGGTTCGCCAAATACAATTGAACATGCATTGCTTTGAACCATAGTAGATGCAAATGTGATTAAAGCTGGTACCAATGCCAATAATGCTTTGTTAAGCTTTTTCATCCTTTGTCACCTCCTTATAGGGTATTTGTATATCCAATGCAAAGTATCTGTCCTTGATGATTCGATACCTTGCATTTTCGCCGATAAGGGAAAGCTTTATATTCTCCATATTCAAGTCATGCTCAAGTATTTTTATCAGCCTTCTTTTTTCTAAGTCATTTAATATAATTTTCAGATTAAAGCTTATATATTCCCTTAGCTCTAAAGTTACAATTACATTTTCAAAGCTTATTTTCCTCAAGGCAGAATATAAAAGTATCTCCAACATAAAATAAAGCTTCTTAAAATCATAGTCTACAAAACCCAGCCTCTCATCTATGTGATAATAAAAGTTTTTATTTGATTCCTTCATGCTTTTAAGGATTTCCTCTATCTTTTCAATTTCAATAACATTTAAATATGTCTTCATTAAATTCAAATAATAATATATTTCATCTTCTGTGCTATTATATAAAAGGGTCTGAAAGGTGCTTTGGGGACTATTTAATATCTCCTTGTAATTCTCATATAATATGGTTCTACTCAATAAAACCATAGTTACTATCATAAACACTATCGTCTCTATGAGGAATATTTGTATATTTATAAATATTTTTCTAGCATCAATATCATATAAGTATATCTTGAAAAAAATTTCATTATAATTCATACTAAATAAATAACCGCTTAAAAGCAGAGCTACTATAACATGAAAGGTTATCTTCTTCGATTTTGATAATAGATTCCATGGTAAAGTCAATAGTTTATTTGATTTTAAATTAAATTTTAAGCATATAAATACTGTTATTATTTGAAAAATCCTAGTGGGAAACGAAAATATAAATCTATACTGAAATAGATTACCAGAATATTTAATTTTTAACAAATTAATAATAGGTGTAGAAAAAGTTTCATAAAATATTAAAGCAAATACCGCTAGATATCCACCTAATAAAGCTTGTCTAACATTAAGTCTAAAAACAACTTTAAGAATAAGAATATAGTATAATAAAGATATAATACTCATTATTATAAAACTATCTATATTTTTCCTTATTATGATTAATACTAAAGGAAAAACAATGGAAACCAATAATGTTTTAATTACAAACCTTAAACTAAACTCTTTAGATTTAAAAATATTTCCCTTGATTAGAATTATTCCTATTAAGCATGTTAATAGAACCTCGGGAGTACCGACAATTATTGCATCAATTAAACTCATATTTTCCATAGGTCTCTCCCCAATCCTCATAGGTTTATGTCAATATATTCATTGATATATTCTATAAAAATTATTAAATCTTTACTATACATTTTTGGGGAATTAATTTTTTATATGTTTTTCCAAATCATTATATGGTACACATATTTCCAACTCAAAATATTTATCTTTATTAATCCGATATTCTGCACCTTCCTCTACAATGGAAAACTTTAAATTCTCCATATCTAAGTCTTGTTCAATTATCTTCAATAACTTTCTTCTTTCTATATCATTCAATATTATTTTTAAGTTAAATCCTATATTATCCTTTAATTCCAAAGTAATTATTGTATTCTCAAAGGTAACTTGTCCTAATACCTTATCTTTAAACATTTCCAATAAAAAATATATTTTTTTAAAATTATACCCTGTCATCTCTAAGCTTTTATCAATATGGTAATAAATATTTTTATTGGCTGCCTTCATTTTTTTTAGTAATTCTTCTACCATATCAATACCTATGACATTAAGGTAATCCTTAGTTAGACTTAAATAATAATATATTTCTTTTTCCGTACTGTTATATAATAATCTTTCAAAGGCCTTCCTTGGACTGCTTAGTATATCCCTATATTCTTCATACTGGATGGTTCTGCTCAATAAAATAATTATTACTATCATAAATGCAATAGTTTCTATAAAAAATATTTGTATATTAAAAAATATTTCTTTGACATCGATATTGTATAAGTCTATCTTCATATAAGTCTCAGTGTAGTTGGCACTGAATAAATAGGTACTAACAATTAATAGTACTATGGAATAGAATGTCTTTTTCTTTGACTTTGACAATAACCTCCACTGAATATTTAAAATTTCACTTGATTTTAGGTTGAATACTAAGCATATGAATAATGCAACTATTTGAAATATCCTAGTAGGTATGGTAAATAAAAATCTATAATCAAAGTAATAGCCACTATATTTTATCCTCATCAAATTCACTATTGGAGTAGACAAGGTCTCACAAAACAATATAATAAGCATTACTAAATAACCACATATTAAAGCCTGTCTATAATTAAATTGAAAAACAAATCTTAAAGTAGCAATTATAAATAACATGGATATACATCCTATTGCTATAAAACTATTTATATTTTTTCTAATGATAATTAGAAGTAAGGAATAGATAGTGGAAGTCAATAATATTTTTAATATAAGTTTTAGATTATAATCTTTAGACACAAATATATTTCCATTTATTAAAACAATACTTGTTAAATAGACTAAGAAAACCTCAGGAATACCTACAACTATTACATCCAGTAACTTTACATTATCTTCCATAGGTCTTCCCCCAATATTCATTCTTATATACTTATATTTTACAAAAAAATGTAATTTCCCACAAGATGTTTTCTTCGACATTATTTTACATTTTTCACGTCCTTGTTATATCAAGCCTTTCACGATTTAATAATATGCTATAGGAATTTAAGTAAAGATTTTAATTTATACATATCCAAAATGGTCAAAAACATTGCATGTTTATACATATCAAAATATCCAGAGCTTTTAAGGATTTTTGATGTGTATAAATTAACTGTTTTACTGGAATATCTATATATAAAAGAATTATTATTATCTGTAAATAGGGTATTAATGCTAATATATTAAATTTTAAACAAAAAAAGAATAGGCCCTTAGCCTACACTTTCTTCTTTTCTTAGAAATTCTATTTTATTTTTTGTTAATTCATTATACAGCTTTAAATCAATTTTTCCATTTTCAAGCAATTTATCGCAAAGCTCGATAAAATTTTCTACAATTTCAACTAATTCTTCATACATTTTTCTACCTCCACATACAATTTTCTTTAAAATTATATGCAAAAAACTGAGTTTTATACCATTTATTCCTTAAACAATTTATTTTTTTGATCTTTTATATTTCAGAACAAAGGCGTCTGACGACTGATTTTAGTTGCAAGTTCTATGTTGCAAGTACTAGGATCTTTCTGGTAAGTTTTTAAAAAACAATTTGTACAAATATGTTACTGGCAATAATTTTAATTCTCCTTCTAGTACTCTATTTTACTCTGTTTTAGCTATGCAATTTCTTTTAAAAAAAGTTTGAGTTCTTTAGCAATAAAAAAAGATAGAGCACTTATTAGATACTCTATCTCCTAATGCTTATTCAAGCTCTTGTTTCATAAAATTTGGAAGATTAAAGCAGGACTTAAATATTTCACTATTTATATACTTAGTATTTCTATTAAGCTTTTCAATATTTGCTGTCAATGGATCATATTTTAATGAAGCAAGGGTAAAACTCCACATACCTCCTGGATAGCTTGGTACAACAGCTTTATAAGTCCTAACTATAGGAAAATGCTTTTTTAAAATATTTCTTGTCTTCTTTAATACTTCTTTATGAAAAATAGGAGATTGGCTTTGACATACCATTATCCCATCATCCTTCAATGATTTTTTTAAACTAATATAAAATTCTTCTGAAAAAAGTATTTCTGCTGGACCAACTGGATCAGAGGAATCTACTATAGCTATATCATAACTTTTATTTTTATTCTTAACAAACTTAATTCCATCCTCAAATATGAAGTTAACCCTTTCATCCTTTGGTGCCTCACCAGAAATAGAAGGTATATATTCAACACAAGCTTCAACCACTGCCCTATCTATTTCAATCATATCTATATTTTTAAGGTTTGCATACTTAATTAACTCATTAACTACTCCACAATCACCTCCACCGATTACTAATACATCCTCTGGCTCATTATGGGTAACTGCAGGAATATGTGAAATCATTTCATTATATATATATCCATCTAATTCCGTAGTTTGAATAACACCGTCTAAAACTAAACAACGACCAAAATCATAAGAATCTACTATATTTATTTGTTGATAAGGTGATTTTTTTGAAAAAATTACATCCTTCAATCTATAATGCAGCTTCATATTATCCCTTTCATCTTCCACTAACCAAGTTTCCCCATTTATTTCTTTAAAAAACTTCTCCATAAGCCTTTATCTGGTTATTCCTTAACCAGATTTTAATCACCACCTTCGTTTTTTATTATATTCTTTATTATGTACTTTTAAAATAGCACATACTCTTTATTTTACTCTAAACTATATGCAAATTTCAATTGCTTTTCAAAATCAAATCAAAAAAAGGCAAAATTATTTGCCTTTTACTCAACCCTCACATCAAATTTTCCAATACCTGTATCCACATCTATTTCCAGCTTCTTTTCAGCATTTTCGTAGTTCGGTGATATATAACTATCCCCTGATTTATACCATCCCAATCCGCTAATATTAGTGTTTTTTATACCTCCATCAAAATCAGCCTTTACTCCAAGATTCTCTGGTATAGTTATCTCAAGATTTGATATTCCCCCATCAATATCAACCTTTGTGTAATCTTGTTTATCTCCAAATTTTAAATTCAAATTAGATACTCCCATATCCATATCAAGCTTTGATATTTTTAGGCTGCTAAAATCCAAAGTCCCATTTATTGCACCAGTATCTATATCTATGTCCCATAATACATTATTATTTAAATTAAAATTGTAATCATAGGATTTCTTGTTATTTAATTTTATAAAATCAATTTCTTGTTCAATATTTATATCTACTTTAGTTTTGTCATCACTAAATCTTACTTGTCTTTTTACATTTGAACTAGATACCTTTGCTTTTATGAGATTATCATTTATTGAATTTATTTTTATATTTCCTCCTGCTAATTTAAGCCTTAATTTCCCAATACTAGTTTTTTCGTGAGTTGCTTGAACAAAATTGGGATTCGAATTAAAAGTAATATCATTTTTCCATTTATAGTCTCCATAAAAACCAAGCAGAATTACAATAATAAAAAATATTCCCCATGTAATATACCTGATTAAATTATTAGCTCTAAATATTATATTTATCCCTATCACTATAAGTATTAAAGGCCATAGCCTAAAGATTCCATAAAAAGACCAATTTATAATCCCAAGGTTGCTCATAAGCAAAAAAACACCTATGAAGATTAGTATAAATCCACCTAAATTACCCCTGCTTTTCAAGCTAATTTTCCTCCCTTTTCTTAAATATTATAAATGCTCCAAGGATTATTAAAGCAACTGGCCATAATTTACCTAAATCAAACCAATAAACGTACTTCTTAATTAAAAATAAAACTCCTAAAACAATTAATATCGTTCCTATAAGAATCCTATTTTTATCATTCTCTCCATTTTCTTTCCCATAATAATGCTCATATTTGTCATCATAATTTTTAGCACCAACTACGTACTCATCATCATTTAATGCAGTATTATAGCTTGATCCTTCTGGAAAAACTATAGCACAGATTATATAGGCAATAATACCCGCTCCCCCCATAAGAGTAAATATTACCCATGCAATTCTTACTAGTGACGTATCAATTCCAAAATAATCTGCAATTCCTCCACATACTCCCGCAAGTATCCTATCATTTCTTGAGCGATATAATCTTTTTGACATTCTAACACTCCTTCCCCATACTCTATTATTTATTATGCCATTAAGTTGTTTAATATCCTTCTAAATATTTTATATTACCTAAACTAAAAAGAAATTTTAAAAAGCAGAGTAATAGTAGATTTAATTTTTATTGATTATAGTATAACATAAGCTATCTTGTGTTACAAGGTACTGAATAAAACTTTTTATAAAAGTTTACAATATAAATCATAATTACATAACTTTTGTGCAAAAGTTGCGTAATTATGCGAAAAGAAAATATTAAGGTCCTCTTGATAGAAAGCTTGACGGGTTTTATTAGTATAATACTACCAAATACCGATCCAGGATTTTTATATATATAAATTTAAAAGGCAAAATCTTAATTTATAGATTCTGCCTTAAACTATTTTTTCTAATTTTTTATAGTATTATCAACTTCTTCTTTAACAAAAATAAAACTAACATATCTTATTAATACGTATATCACTATAAGAACAGCAATTAATTCTTCAAACTTAACTATATAGTTTAATACTTCTATCGACTGATTGATTTTAATTAAAAATCCATTTACTTTTTTTATTGCAATAGCACTTATCACAAAAGGAAAGGTAAATGCTGCGTAGCTAGGATAAAACTTAATCCTCAACATTTTGGGCATATACATAAGAACTGAAGCAGTCATAATCAATGACAAGCAAGTTAAAAAGACAATAATAATCATATTCTTTTCAATAAAAGAGCTCATATACCCTGCTAAGCATAAACTGGCAGGGGCTGCAAATATAGCTATAGTTGGCAAGGCAGGTTCTTTAATCCTTTTAATAAAAAAAACTCTGTAAGTTACTATAGGTAATAAAGCTAAATATGAAATTAGTCCAAACCAAAATATGATCTGTCCAAGCTTTATCATATTATATGCTGGTGCTGTGACGCTTGCAACAACAATTCCAACATAAACAACAAAACAACTCGGAAAAATCTTTTCAATGCTAAATTTTAAAACATGCTTTTTAGTAAAATAAACTATCAAAACACAATGTATAAGTATACCTAATATCCAAATTCCATAAGCTATTGAAGGTAGGGAAGGTTTAATATAAGTTGATAAAATCATTAACCCCATTGAAAAAGTAGGGCTTACACTTGCTATGACAGGATTATTAAGCTTTTCTACTATAGTTTTAAAGCCTGTTAAAATTTTAATTATTAAAAGTATTAGTATTCCAGCAGATATTACTCCAAAAATATTTCTATATACACTGCCATAGGATAGTATGAGATTACCTAATGCAGCTAAAGCCAACATCAAACCTGCTATAGGTATAGGTATCTTTTTTATTACTCTTTCCATTTTTCACTCTCCATTATTCGTCAATGTTTTTAATCTCCAATTCTCTTACTATTATTTCAGCCACTTTTTCAGCTATCTCTCCTGTAAAGGATATACATTGCTCTTTATGTTCACCTGAAGCCATATCCATTCCTTTTGTATGAACATGACAACAAAGACAGCCATGGTTATCTCTAAAGCTTTGTTGTAATTCATTAGCCAATTTAAGAGTATTTTGAACCTTTGGGTCTCCACCCTTTGTCCTGCCAAAGAAATATCCCAAGGATAATATTCCTCCCGATACAGCTCCACAAACACATTTAGATTTTCCTATTCCTATCGGAAAACCTGATGCCATAGCAATCATTTCATCGGGCATATCGATTTCAAAATTATTTTTTATAGAGCTTACAACAGCTTCCGAACAGTAAAAATCACCCTTCCTAAACAATTCCTCAGCATCATTTCTAATTTTTTTTATACTTACCTCTTTCTTCACTAAAATCTCCTCCTATTCTATTTGAATTATTTATAAATATATCAGATAAATATATTGATTTCTAATTAAATGTTTAAATATAAAAATATATTCTATTTAAAAAAACTATAGTTTTTTATTGGAAATGAATAAAAATAATACCCTACCTTGTTTTACAAGTTTCTTAAGAAAACCTTAAGAATTATATAAGTTCTTTTGTAAGAAATAGATGTTATTATCTATTCAAAGTTTATTTTGAAGGGATGTGATATAATATGTCTACAAAAATATATAGGGGTGATATGTTATGAATATACTTGTATGTGATGATGATAAAGAAATAGTTGAGGCCATAGAAATATATCTAAAAAATGAAGGTTACAACATCTTTAAAGCTAATAATGGATTAGAAGCATTGAAAATATTAGATAATTCAGAAGTTCATCTTATTATAATGGATATTATGATGCCCAAGATGGATGGTATGAAGGCTACAAATAAAATTAGAAAAACTAAAAATATTCCAGTTATAATGCTTTCAGCTAAATCTGAAGACATGGATAAAGTAATGGGCTTAAATATAGGAGCTGATGATTATGTTACTAAGCCCTTTAATCCATTGGAGCTTATAGCTAGAGTTAAATCTCAGCTTAGAAGGTATACAACCCTCGGAAGCTATACCCAAACAACAGGAGTTTATAAAACTGGTGAATTAATCATAAATGATGAGAGTAAAAAAGTAACTGTAGATGGTGAATTAGTTAAATTAACACCTATAGAATATAAGATACTTAAATTTTTGACAGAAAATGCTGGTAAAGTATATTCCATAGAACAAATATATGAAAATGTTTGGCAAGAGCCAGCATATAACCCAGAAAACACAGTGGCTGTGCATATTAGAAGAATAAGAGAAAAAATAGAGATAAATCCAAAGAAACCAAAATACTTAAAGGTGGTGTGGGGAATTGGCTATAAAGTGGAGAATATTTAGCCATTCATTAATAACAAAAATTATTGTTTTTATAATAACTATAGCTTGTTTTTCTTGTAGTATAACAATGTTTATAAATCTTATAGAGATAACAAATAGTGACATAGATATAGTTTTTGGAGATAATTATTATAGTAGTCATGGATATATAAATGAATTGTACAATTTAACTAGATATCTATCCCAATTAATTATAACTTATAAAAGCCAAGATTACATATTATCTGGTGGAACCGTTACTGAAAAAGACTTTGAAATAGAAAAAGAAATTCTTTTTTCAGAGTTCCAAAATAATTCAAATAAATATAATCCTAATTGGTCCCGTGAAAAAAATTATGAAGCATTTGAAAGGTATGCCGCCAATAAAATATTAGAAGAAAAAAATAGATTGATTCAGGAGGATTTAAAAAAGTTTAAATCATATTTGAAAAAATTGCAAAACTTAAATGGAATCTTATATTATATAAGCGATGGTGAAAATGAATTTACCAACAGTCCAAATAAATCTAAAGAATATTTTAAAAAATATCCTTCTTATATAGTATTTGATAAATCTGATGAAATAATATTTCCAAATGAAGTTAAAAATAATCCAGAATATAATTGGATTAAAAACAATATTGCACAATTAGTTCAAGAAGACTATGTTATGTATATTGCATTTATTGAAGGTCCTTTGAATGATCGAATTAAAGAATGGGAAAAAAATAAAGCAGCTGTCACTGAAACCTTATATATAATAGCATACTTACTTGCAGGCTTATTGATTTCTTTTATATATTTAGTATTGGTTATTGGCAGAAAGTCATTTAATGATAATAAGCTTCATTTTAATTTCATAAATAAGCTCTACAATGATATCAATATTGTCCTGTGCTTAGGCATTATAGCATCATGGTTTGGAGCTATGGGATTTGTATTTGATAATGATGTATATGAAATCATACTTCCTATAACTGCTATATTAGGTACTTTGGGATTAATATTAGTCCTATCATTAGTTAAACATATTAAAAATAGGACACTCATTAAGCATACATTAGTTTATACTATATTGAGCAGATTTTTTAGTTTCATAAAGTCCATCTATAATAGTGGTAGTGTTGGAATAAAAATTATATTAATAGTAATAGGTTATCCCTTAATAATAGGATTATCTTTCTTTATATTTGTACTAGGTCTATATAATGTCATACTAGTTATCCTAGCATTGTTTATTTCTCCTACAGCTATAGGAATAGCATTATGGTTATCACTCAAAAAAGTAAAAGAATTCAATGCAATAAAGGAAGGTGTAGAAAAAATAAAAAATGGATATATACATCATAAAATAGACGTATCTGGAAATGGAGAGTTTGGGAAGCTTGCTTCTAATATTAATAGCATAGCCGATGGATTAAATAAAGCAGTTGACAATGAACTTAAGAGTGAGCGATTAAAAACAGAGCTTATTAGCAATGTATCCCATGATATAAGAACTCCCCTTACTTCTATAATAACCTATATAGATTTGTTGAAAAAGGAGGGCTTGACCTCAGAAAACTCTGAAAAATATTTAGGTGTATTGGAAAAAAAATCTTTGAGATTAAAGTTTTTGACAGATGACCTATTTGAAGCTTCCAAGGCATCTAGTGGTGATATTCCTGTTAATATTGAAAAAATAGATATAGTCTCTCTGCTAACCCAAGGTATGGGTGAATTAGATGATAAGATAGCTTCTTCGGGATTAAAATTTAAGTTTAACTATCCAGCAGAAAAGGTATTTGTTAAAGCCGACGGTAAGCTCCTATGGCGTGTAATAGAAAACCTTATGTCAAATATCTTTAAATATGCCCTTAGAAGCTCAAGAGTTTATATCGATGTCCTTGATTCAGACAATAGCGTTTCTATTGTTTTTAAAAATATATCTTCTTACGAACTTAACATAAATGCAGATGAGTTAATGGAACGTTTTAAACGTGGAGATGAATCTAGAAACAGTGAAGGCAGCGGTCTTGGACTATCAATTGCAAAAAGTCTTGTGGAACTACAGAATGGTGAATTCAGTATAGAAATTGATGGTGACTTATTTAAATCTATAATTGTTCTGCCTAAATAGCATAAAAGCAAGATAAAATTTTTCAATCTGACTCATGGTACTAATTTCTATCACGGAAATTTAATTTATTTAGTAACACAAGGGATTAATCTATATTGTAACCTTTAGAGCTATGCTGAATATAATGAAATTATAGGCAATTTTTAATATGGAGGGATTTTAATGAAAAAGTTTAAAGCTATCTCCTTGTTACTATCTATAGTATTAGTTATATTTATAGCATTGACAGGATGCGGTGAAAAAGAACTTACAAAGGTTACAGTTGCAGAAGTAACTCACTCGGTATTTTATGCGCCCCAATATGTTGCTTTAACTGAAGGGTTCTTTGAGGAAGAAGGACTTGAAGTAGAGTTTGTAAATACTAAGGGTGCAGATAAAACTATGACTGCTTTACTATCAAATCAAGCAGACATAGGTTTCATGGGACCAGAGGCTTCAGTATATGTCTATAATCAGGGTAAAGAAGACTACGCTGTAAACTTTGCACAACTTACTCAACGAGATGGTTCATTCTTGATGGGAAGAGAAAAGACTGCTAACTTTGACTTCAACATGCTTAAGGGAAAAACTATTATTGGAGGAAGAAAAGGCGGTATGCCTGAAATGACATTAGAATACGTAATTAGAAAGCATGGCTTAGAACCTGGAAAAGATGTTACAGTTAGAACTGATATTCAATTTGCAGTAATGGCTGGAGCTTTTAAAGGTGGAGAAGGTGACTATGTAACATTATTTGAACCAACGGCAACAATGCTGGAAAAGGAAGGGGCTGGTTATATAGTAGCATCCATAGGTGAAGAGGGAGGCTATATACCTTATACTTGCTACTCGGCTAAGAAAAGCTATATTGAAAAGAACCCAGAAATTATTCAAGCCTTTACAAATGGAATTTATAAGGGCATGAAATGGGTTGAAGGTCATAGCCCTGAAGAAATAGCTAAATCCCTACAACCACATTTCCCCGATGCTGATTTAGAAATTCTCACTGCTTTAGTAGAGAGATATAAAGTTCAAGATACATGGAAGCCTGACTTAATATTAACTGAAGAAGGACTAAATCATATGATGGATATTATAGATCAAGCAATAGGTCTTGATGCTAGGGCTCCTTATGAAAAAATAGTTAATACTGAATTTGCTGAAAAGGCTATGAAAAAATAACTTGAATTAAATAAGAATAATCCTCCCTGGTACAGTAAGCTAAGGAGGATTATTTATTCCTTATCTCCAATTTTACATATCAAAATTAATATTTTATATTTTATAAGTAAACAACATTAACATTTAAAATAAATTCTAAAGAAAATAGTGAAGTCTTCTACGTGTTTTGAAATTTATTAAACCTTAAAGTTGTTTATCTCTAATATACAAGACTAATCTTTTCTGATTAGTCCCAGATTGTAGACAAAGTCTACAAGATGACAGGCTTTGAAAAAAGTCCAAGTTCAAGGCACGCCAAAATTGAGTAGCGGAGCTTGCTAAGATGGCAAGTGAGCAACGGAAATTTTGGCAGCAACGCAGAAATTGGGCTTTTGTCAACAGCCTGAAGACTAATCTTTTTTGATTAGTCCTTAATATCTTTAAAATAATTTATTTTTAAAATCCAATATAACTATCACAAATCGTCTTTATAAGATTATTAATTTCATCACTATTTAAATCATCACCAGCTAATTGTATTTCTGTTACATCAAGGCTTCCATTCTCATAACCTATACTGAATGTGATTCTACAAAAAGCTGCTGAAGTGGAACTATATTTCTTATAACCCTCAAAGACTACAGTATCTTCATCATATCCTGCAGCTTGATATGTATATTCTCCAGAATAGGAATCACTTTTATAGATATGAAGACAGGCAACATCTTGGTATCCCAAATTTAAACGAATTGAATCTTCTAATACTTTTTTATTCAAATTAAGATTTTCTGATGCATCAAGGGGTGTAGTAAATCTCTAGTATTGATGTTGATTTACTAGCTTCAATCCTTTTGTCGAAAAAGTTTTTATTGCCATCCCTATATATTGCTGTTTTTGATTTTCCTCTATTCTAGCTTTATCCGTTGTCAAGAATTCTTAAACTTATCTTAAAAACACTGATGTTATATCTTTCATTTATAAAATATTGCTATAATATAGTAGATATAAAACTATTTTGTCGATAAAATAATTTTTCTTAAGTTTCTTGAAAGGGGTAAGTTAATTTGTCTAGGATCATTAACATGAATATATTTTGGAATAAAATTACTGGAAACAATGATTTTAATATTTTTTCCAAGGGGCATATATTGATATTAGGTTTTATATTTAGTATTAGCTTTTTAATGTTCTTCAACAAAGAAGTTTTAAGAAAACCCAATGTTAGAATAAGAGTAGGAAAGGTAATTGCATATATTTTAATTTTTCAATCCTTTTTTCAACATTTTTGGTATATTGAAAGAGGTGTATTTTCACTAAAGGAATCATTGCCATTGTATCTTTGTAGAATTACAGTTATATTATGTATTATAATGATCTTTAAAGAAAGCTATTCTCTTTTTGAAATAGTTTATTTCTGGGGATTGGGAGGAGCAACTCAAGCTCTTTTAACTCCTGATACAGGCGGCTTTATCTTTCCACATTGGATGTACATTCAATTTTTTATTGGGCACGGAGGAATAGTAATAGCTGTATTATTCATTATGCTGGCCTATAGGTATAGACCTACATTTAAGTCATTGAAAAAGACTTTTAATTGGAGTTTTATATATTTAGTAATTGTAGGAATCTTTAATTATTTAGTAGGTGGAAATTATTCTTATTTAAGAGGTAAACCATTGGCATCATCTGTCCTTGATTATCTCCCTCCATATCCTTATTATATTCCAATTTTAGTGGCTGGTATGTTTCTGATTTTTATTCTTCTCTATATACCCTTTTATATATACGATCTTAAAAGAAACACACTTCATAACATAATGAATATATAAATAATAGTTTGGGATATGATCAATCATAAGCAATATCCCAAACTATAAGTAATTAAAAATAAAATTCTTGATATATTAAATCCTTTATTCCCATTTAGGCGTATTAAATTTGCCGCTTTCTTTTATCCTTTTTCCCTCATTTTCTGAAACAATATAGGCTGATATTCCTTGTTTTTCGTATTCTTTAACTTTATCTGTTGCTTCTTTTCTATTCATTGGCGTAGATATAGAATTATTATCTCCTACAATAACATATTTTTTCTCCATTTTTTTCCCTCCAAATTAAATATATTTTCTTATACATATAATCTCTCTTTAATTGTTTTATATGCATTAATTTAATATTTTTTAATTGATTATCTTATGCTTTTGGAATAATAGTCATGCCCAAAAATAAAAGATAGCTAAGGTTTTATCCAAAGCTATCTTTTATTGGTTTGAGGCTTTACTTATTTCTTTATTAAAGAATACTATGTTAATTAGGAATAATGAGCCAGCCTTAATCATAGGAGATTGAATTCCTAATTTGTTAAATGATGTGATAGCAATTACTATTGCCCATGGAGCAAGTACTGATTTTATAAATAAGCCTTTTACGCTTCTTCCATCTTTTTTAAATATAGCAGAAAATATAGTTCCAAAGCTTAATGAAACAAATATTAAGGGTATTATATAACCCAAAATCACACTATTATTTACAAATTGAATCCTTGATAACACTCCTGCTATAAGCAGTATAATCCCCATGGAAATAGACATTATTCTATTCTCCATTAATAACTTTATTATTTTTTCCATGAAAAAACCCCCTTTATTATAGGTTATCAAAGGAGATGGGGGCAAATCAATGCAATATTTTTGGATAGATTAGTAGAATTAACCTAATATATATTTACAATTTTATCTAGAGAAGCTAACAGATACTTTGCAACCAATCCAACAAAAACACCCGTTCCTACTGCAGCTATAAATAATATAGGCAAATATGTGAATATATTGATGTTATTAATAATAAAGGCTGCCGCCAATAGCTGCCCAATATTATGAAATACTGCTCCAGCTACACTTATACCTATTACACTTACATTCTCTTTACCTAGTCTTTTAATAAGTGCCATAACTAGTATACTAAGTAATCCACCTGAAATACTATATATAAATCCCGATAACCCTCCTCCAAATATTGATCCTAATATTATTCTGGCTACCAGTACAGTAAAAGCATCCTTAAATCCTAAGTACATAAGTACAGTTAAGGTTATTATATTTGAAAGCCCTAATTTTGCCCCTGGTGTTATAAATGGTACAGGTATTGCTTTTTCAAATATATGAAGGGCTAGGGCCATTGATACGAATAATCCCATCATTACAATTTTTTTGGTATCTTTCATAGTATAATCCTCCGAATCTCATATGAGGCATTTACTTTTATTATATAGCCACACCCTCATAAGCCCCTTATATCTATTTAGTAAAAATTTCATTCATTATACTTCTCCCTGTTGGAGTGGCAGCCAAGCCTCCTAAGGCAGTTTCTCTTAAAGCAACTGGTAATGATTTTCCTACTCTATACATAGCATCTACTACCTCATCAAAGGGTATTATGCTCTTTATTCCAGCTAAGGCCATGTCGGCTGAAATTAGAGCATTAGCCGTGCCTATGGCATTTCTCTTAACACATGGGCATTCTACTAGGCCGGCTATAGGGTCACAAACCAATCCTAGGATATTTTTTAATGTCATAGCAGCGGCATGTAGTGCCTCCTGAGGACTTCCTCCTAAAATCTCTACAACTGCTGCTGCAGCCATGGCTGAGGCTGTTCCTGTTTCTGCTTGACATCCACCTTCAGCTCCTGATACTGTAGCATTTAAGGATATAATTAATCCTATAGCAGAAGCAGTAAATAAAGCATTAATTAAATCATCCTCAGCAATATTAAATTCTTCACCTATTGTTATTAAAACTCCAGGTAAAATTCCACAGGAACCTGCTGTTGGTGCTGCCACCACTTGTCCCATTGAAGCATTTACTTCTAAAACTGCCATTGCACTAGCAACTGCCTTAAGCATTTTACCTCCAGAAACTGTTTTATCCTTTTCATATCTATTTTTAAGTTTTTTTGCATCTCCTCCAACAAGCCCACTCACAGACTTAATATCTTCTTCAAGTCCCTTTTTAACTGCTTTCTTCATCACATATAAATTTTCCTTCATTAAATCAAATATATCATTCTCACTTTTTTCTGAGTTTTCTACCTCTCTTAATAGCATTATCTCATATATTTTTTTATTATGCTTTTTACAAAGCTCTATGAGTTCTTTTCCAGTATTAAATTTATACTTCATATCAATATCCCTCTCATTATATAGAATTTATTAAATATATATTTTTTATGTCTTCTATAGAATTTTTCATATATTCTATTAATTTAGGTTCTAGTTTATTATCGGTCTCAATGACCATAAAGGCATCTTGTCCTTTATCCTGTCTATATACACTCATAAAAGCTATATTTATCTTATAATATGCTAAAATCTTGGTAATCTTGGCTATAATCCCTGGATAATCTAAGTGTCTAGTTATAATTGTTGGATACTGTCCTGTAAATTCAAGTCTTAATCCATTTATTTCAATAATCTTAATGTTCCCACCACCAATAGATGAACCTATAAGTTGTATTTCTTCTCCATTTGACTTTTCAATATGAAATTTAACAGTGTTGGGATGTACTTCACCTAAATCATCTTCTATAAATTCAAAGTCTATACCCTTCTCTTCAGCAATTTTTAATGAATTCTTAAGTTCTTCGTCGCTTTCCCTCATACCTAGAATTCCTGCCATAAGAGCCCTATCTGTACCATGCCCTTTATAGGTTTTGCTAAAAGAACCATGTAGTATAAACTTAACCTTTTTAATGTCATAATTTGCTATTTTCCCAGCAATCCTTCCTAATCTCGCTGCCCCAGCAGTATGTGAACTAGATGGTCCAATCATCTTTGGTCCTATTATTTCAAAGGCACTATAATTTTTCATTTCTTAACCTCCATAAATCTTGTATAAATATAAACGAATAATCTGGATTTAATTTTATCATATCTTAAAGTCCTAATCCATATTTGTTATAGGAATTTAAGTAAAACTTAAATCTATCGATAAGGAGTCAAATATTTAATAATCCTTGATTGGGTTTAGTTTCTATTTCAGGTAAATATTTTAAGTATAACTTAAGGTTGAGATTAGAGGGTTTTTTATTTGAGTTGCTAAGCAAAATACCAAGCTCACCAGTATATAAAACACTAATGAGCTTTAGTATTAAACAAGGTCTATATATTTTATTTGAATAATTTTTATAAACCTGTTTTTTTCCTTCAAATCTATATAAAAAAACATTACATCATCAAAACACCTTGCTCTTTAATAATCATTTGTAATATTCTTTCTTCTTCTCCATTTACAGCATTAATGTATATTAAAAAATTATCTTCTTTATAATTTGCTATAACTTCATAACATAATACTTCCTTTGAACCTTCAGTAGGAATTATAGCTAATCTAGCCTTTTTAACATCAGCATCAATACTTATCATATTTAATGCATCTTCCTCAGAAATCTGTGGTTTGTCTATCTTTCTTTGATGATGATTTGATAAGTAGCCTTCAGCTTCAAATCCTACAATGCTTCCGTCATCTAAGCTTACCTTTACCTTAATTAAATCTGTATAAACTATTACATTATCCTGCTTGTATGCAAAATTTATAACACTTGTCCCATCATATTCTTCAGAATAAGTTGCAACCATACTATCAAATCCACTTTTTTGTAAAAACTCTTTAGCTTTTTTTACAGCATCCTTTAAACTTAATTTACTATGTCCCACTGGTTTTGTATTTAACATCCATATTACTTTACCAGCCTTTTTTGTTATAGCAAAGGTTATATAGCCTTCCTCTGCGTTAGTATCCCTTAACTGGATGATATAAGCAGGAAATCTCGTATTTTCTGTCTCTGATATTACATCAATTTCATATTTTTTATCGTTCTTTAGAAATTCCCTAGCAATCCTCTTAGCTTCATTTTTTGATATTTCTTTCCCCTCTAATTTGGGTTTAATGTTTTTTAAATGCTCAGAAAAGGGCCCATCATATATTAATTCTGGATACTCCTGCATTCTTTCCTCTACATTTAAAAAACTGGTATTGAGAATATTATCATTTGTTTTATCTAGCTTTTTATTTGTATTTCTTATAAGAGCATTTAATTTAACCTCATCCTTAGTAATATCTTTTTGAAGCTGTAAAAGACTTTGAGCTAAATAATTTGAATAATTATGCAATTTCTCTAAGGTTTTCATATCATCAGCAGTTAATGTTTTTCCCCTTAAGCACTTTCTAGACATGGCCATACTAAAATCACCAACTTGGCTTAAAAACTTCTGAGTTTTACTAACATCCTTATGTTTAATTGGAAGCTGTGTCAAATCTTCTTGTGCATCATAACATTTATACATCAAATCAGTAAATAGCAGAACGTTCTGATTAGGTGTTCCAGTAACCATAATCTTAGCAAGATCAGACTGTATATTTTCAACATTTCCAACTAAATCATAGAACATTCTTCTAAACTGATTTTCAACATATAAATTATAGCTATTAAGTTCATTGTACTGATCATATCCCCAGTTAAATGTTAATCCTAGGATTATTAAAAGAGAAACAACCATACCTATTAGTATATTCTTCATTTTCCATCCCTCCCCATTACTTTTTTGCAAAAACATGCCTTCCAATTCTTAGAGTAGGCTTTAGTTTCCATATCCATGATGAACCACTTGCCTTTGCAGGATTCCAATAATACAATGCTCCACCTGTAGGGTCCCATCCATTCATTGCATCTCTAGCCGCCTTAATTGTGCTTGTCTTTAAGGGTGTATATATTTGACCATTTGTTACCGCCTCAAATGCAAGGGGCTGATATATAACTCCCGCAATAGAATTTGGGAAGGATGGATTTTTAACTCTGTTTAATATAACTGCTCCAACTGCTACCTGCCCTACATATGGTTCTCCTCTAGCTTCTCCGTTTATTGCCATGGCTAAAAGAGTTACCTCGTCGGATTTTGATACACCTTTACTTGTTGCTGCATATTTTGAAGCTGCAGTCTTTGGTGATATACCCAAAGCTTTCCTAGTTTGAGAACCAATATATCCATCTACCTTCAAGCCATTTTTTCTTTGAAATTTTATAACTGCATTATATGTTTTTGATCCATAAATTCCATCTACAGCACCTTTGTAATATCCCCATTGCTTTAATTTCCTTTGAGCTGTCTCAATTAACTTACTGTAGGTGGTGGTAGTTTTTTTAGTTTTTGTAATTCCCAAAGCTTTTTTTGTATTTTCTCCAACAAGTCCATCACTTCTTAACCCATTCTTTCTCTGAAAAGAAATTACTGCTCTATAGGTTTCCTTTCCATATACGCCATCTACTGTTCCCTTGTAATATCCCCATTTTCTCAATTTTTCTTGAACCTCTCTCACATCAGCTCCCCTTGTTCCCCAGTAGAGAGTTCTTGCATGACATACATCTATATAAAATAAACCTATAAGTATTGCAACCATTATTAAAGATAGAAAGGTTATATATTGTCTTTTCATAGTAATCCTCCTCTATAATTATGAAGCTTGATTTGATTTAATCTACTAACTCTAAAATTATAATTTACAGCCTGATAATTTTATGGATAGCCATACTAATTTTACTTATTATGCTAGTTTCTATTGCTAGGATTTTGATATTTCTTATTTATAATATTTTCTGTTATATAATGACGTTTTATTCTAATACCCATAGGTATTTTTAATTAATATCAAAAGCTACGGTTGTTTTTATAGCTCTTAAAAAATATTTAATATCAAAATATCCAGAGTTTTTAAGGATTTTTGATGTGTATAAATTAACTGTTTTAATGGAATATCTATATAAAAATAGTGCTTGCATCTCCTATTTTATAGGAGATGCAAGCACTAAACAGAAAAAAAGATAGCCCTAAGCTATCTTATCTTATATTAACTACATGATTGGTAATATTCAAAATAAAACCAGCGATTCCTGAGATAATAGAAAAGTACGTCGCTCCTACAACTAGAGCTTTTATATCCTTCATCTTCTACTCTACCCCCTATATTAATAATTCTCTAATAGCTAAAATAACTAGACTTCACATATTCCTTAATCCCCTTACTGTAGATTATACCACAAATCATAATATCTTAATCAGAAATCGCATTTTGTAATAAATTTTTAATTATTGAAGTCCAGCAGCTATTTTTACACAAGCCTGATGCTTAGAGTCTTTTCTATTATCCTTATGTCTTCTACTGTTTTTAAAATGAATATCCAAATGTCCTGAGATTCCATTTCCTTTAACAAAATCATAATTATATCCGTATCCATATCCACCACTTCTACCTGATACATATTTTCCAGCTGGTTTACCTTCAACTCCAGCATGGGGCATAGCAGTCATAGAAGCAGCAATTGTTCTATTATTCAAGTACACTAACACAGGTCTTCTTTCCCAGCTAAAGCCTCCCCATACCTTTTTTATAACTTTTGTATCATTTTTTGATACGGGTTCCACATCTGCATGGTTAGACCCAGCAGTTACCTTTACTTTAAATGACAAGCTGGTTTTTAAGTCCTTAACTGTCAATATTGTTTTATTTCTTACCAAGAGCTTTTTAACATTTTTCCAATCTAAATATTCTCCCGCTCCTCTTTTTACACTACCTCTACTAACGATAAAGTTAATCAATCCAAGAGATTTCATCTTCTGTAAAGTACCAGTACCTACAACCCCATCCACATCTAATCCATATTTGCTCTGAAAATCTTTAACGGCATCCTCTGTTACTGGTCCAAAATATGTTGTAAAAGCATCCTCATTAAATGTACCGCATTGTTTTAAAACCTTTTGAATTATCTTTACCTCTGGATGAGACATTCCCTTTTCATACTTAGGTAATGTAAGATTACCTATAATCCCTGTAACACCAATATTATGGGTTACCAGCCCAAGATTCTCCATTTTTTTTATTGTAGAACCACCTACAACTCCGTCAACAGTCAGTCCATACATTTTTTGAAAATCCTCGACAGCCTTCTCAGTAACTGAGCCAAAGTATGTTGTTATAGTATCGCCTTCATATGTACCAATATCACGTAATGCTTCTTGTATTATTTTTATGTCAGAATGAGTCATTCCTTTCTTGTAAACCCTTAAGGAAAGATTCCCATGGGTAAAAAGCCCTAAAGAATTCATCTTCTCTATTGTTGATTTTCCTATTATACCATCAGCTGCTAATCCATATTTCCTTTGAAATTTTATAACAGCATCTTCAGTAAGAGTACCATAATATGTAGTAAATTGGTCATGCTCAAATACTCCGTCTCTCTTAAGAGCTTGTTGTATTACTTTTATATCATCATGTTCCATTCCCTTTTTGTATCCAGAAAGACTCAGATATTGACTTTCAGCTGCCAAAGCTGTTGAGGTCGTACTTATTATATAAATTGAAGTTAAAATAGCTGCTACAGTTTTTCTCACAATATTTCCTCCTAACAGTTTTTGGACAAACTCTCTTAATATAACTATATCACTTTACATATCCTTATATCAAGTCTTTATCCAAATTCAACACTTTTTTCCTAGTTTAATCGTCAAAACAAAAGCGACCAAAGTCGCTTTATGATTTTTATAAGTATTCTAATATAATATGAATTCGACATTATTTATTATTTTCCTTTTTATTATTATTGGTAATTTATTGAAATATTGTAACCCTCACATTAGAAACTAGCTTGGCAGGCTACTCTTTTAATAAATCCTTTATTACCTCAGATGCTATTATGAGTCCTGCTACAGATGGTACAAATGCAACACTACCAGGAATTTGTCTTCTTACAGTACACGTTCTTTCTTTGTTAGTACAAATACAATCCGTCTTACAGTTTGATGTTGATTCCATGGGCTTGATGGGTACTTCCTTTGAGTATACAACCTTCAGTCTTTCTACTCCCCTTTTTCTTAGTTCTTTTCTCATAACCTTTGCTAAGGGACATATGGATGTATTGTAGATATCATCAACCTCAAATCTAGTGGGATCTAACTTGTTTCCTGCTCCCATACTACTCATAATAGGTATATTTTTCTTATAACACCTTTCAATTAAATCCAGCTTAGAGCTAACCATATCTATAGCATCGACTACATAATCATAACTGTTCTTTAATAGTTTCTCAGCAGTTTGAGCTGTATAAAGTATTTTATGAGTGATTACTTCTGCTTTAGGGTTAATATCTAATATTCTTTCCTTCATTACCTCTACCTTAGCTCTACCCACTGTACTTCGAAGTGCATGTATCTGTCTGTTTATATTAGTTAAACAGATGTCATCATCATCTACCAAAATAAATTTCCCAATACCAGATCTAGCAAGCCCTTCTACTACAAAGGTTCCCACTCCACCTATTCCAAATATAGCTACTGTTTTATTTGATAATTTGTCAAGTCCTTCTTTTCCTATTAATAACTCTGTACGAGAAAAAGAATGTAATGCCATCTTTTCTGCCTCCTATATTACAGATTTTCTAATTTACAAAAACATTCATAATACGCAGCTTGCTCTCCTATATCGCTTATTTCATCGGGAGTAACAAAATTTACTGAACCACTCTTATGCCACCAGCCCTCATATATCATTATAATCCCATCGCCAATATCTTCACTAACTTCTAATTTTGCCTTTAATTCTCCATACTTAGACTTAATCTTAACTGTTTTATCAGCTTTAATATTATTTTTCTTTAAAGTCTTTGTATTTATGTACACCCTTGGTATATCTTCTTCAAAGGCAAAATGTTGTGAGTGAAGAGAATTTTTAAAGTGAGGTGTGATTAATCGTAAATCATATTCGTTTTTATTATCATTTGCTGATATATATATTGGTATAGGGCTTAAACCCTGATCTTTGGCAGTTTCTGAATACAATTCATACTTACAAGAAGGAGTATTAAACACCTTATCCTCCCATGGTATATCTCTGTCTTCTATAGTAAAAAAATTGTGCTTTAAATATTCATAACTTACATCAAAATTTTTCATCAGCGGTTCTAAAGCTCTTTTAAAAAATTCTTCCCTTTCAATATCTGGATACCCCCTCAGCTTAATTTTTCTTGCAAGGATTCTAAAAAGATCATATTCTCCCATAATACCATTAGGCGGCTTTACCACTCTATTGGAATAATTAAGATATGGTGAAAACATAGAAGAATATATGAAATCCTCTTCTTCAAGTATACTAGTTGCAGGAAGTACTAAATCCGAATATCTTACTGTATCAGTCATAAACATATCTATAACAACTTTAAAATCCACCTTATTAAAAGCCTCAATAGTTTTATTGATATTTGGAACTTGTACCAATGGATTTGATTTAGTTATAAATAAACATTTTATAGGAGGATTATCAGCTTCTAAAATAAATCTAGCTAAGTTTGCTTGAGAATAAGTTCGTCTATCCTTTACATAATCTTCACTTTTCTTAACTTCTCCACCTATATACTCTGCAATTAGTTTATTTGAATAATTAACACCTCCACCCTTTATCCCTATATTACCTGTTAAAGCCCCTAAAGCATCAATAGCTCTTACATTATTGCCACCATTTTTATATCGCTGTAGACCATAGCCAATAATTATACTTGAAGGCTTGCCTTTAGAATATCGTTCTGCTATCTCCTTGATTTTATTCCTATGAATTCCTGTAATTTCCTGAGTATACTCCAATGTGAAATCTCTAACATATTTCTTGTAGTCTTCATATCCTTTAACATTCTTTTTAATAAAATCTTCATCAATCAATTTTTTTTGAATCATATAGTTGGCAATTCCAAGGGCCAAAGCACCATCTGTAGAAGGCTTTATTCTCATATATTCTGAAACCATCTTAGCCGTTCTTGTCCTTATAGGATCTATAAGATATATATATGCACCATTTTTCTTAGCTTTCGTCAAATACTTCATTAAATGTATATTTGTATCAGCAGGATTTCTACCCCAAATAATTATCGTTTTTGAATTTATTAAATCCTCAGGAGGATGACTTTTATTCCCTCCAAAATCAATTTTTTGGGCTTCTATACCTGCACCCCAACATAAACTACCTGTATGAACAGTAGCTCCACCATAATAATTAAAGAACATCTTGTCCACTGTTTTACTAAGACCCCCATAGCCACTATCATAAAAGTGTAGAACGGCTTTGGAACCATATTCTTTCTTTATTTTATTAAGCTTTTCAGCAATCTCTTCTATAGCCTCTTGATAGCTAATATCTATCCATTTACCTTTATACTTTTTCTTAGGACTTAGTATTCTATTTGGGTGATAAACTCTTTCCAAATGCTTTCTTCCTTTTTGACATATGAAGCCCTTTGTAAGAGGATGTTCTTTATCTCCTTCTATTTTTATAATTTTTCCTTCCTTTACTGTTGCTATCATAGAACATACATCAAAGCAATCAAGAGGGCATGAAAATCTTATCTTCGTTTTAGACATTGTAAAGGCTCCTTTCAACAAACTAATTATAGCATAAAACAGTATACAGGTTTATATAGTTATTTGGGGTTAGAAACCTTCTCATCATAAAATTTCTTCAGTTATTTATAGTATATCATTTACATATAATTGTCTCTGTATTATTTTTAAATTCCACAAAAATTGCTTTTCATTAAAGCTTTTTATTAAATCTTTTATAAAAATATATAGGGTAAGAGTCGTCTATTATTTTAATTAATATCGTTACTCCTACCCTACATATTATTAAATATAAAATATGCAAAACAAGGATTTAATTCTGATTAGCATTATGTCCTTATTTTGATACTAATATTTTTTATATAAAAACTAGGTTGTTTAATAACTATTTTTACCAAAAGCAAAATGCTGTATTTTGGCTATCAAAAGTGTTTTTTATAAAAATGATTCTAATTTTATAATGTAGAGAATTAACCGAATTACCAATTTCCCAATTTAGTTATTCAACAACCTGAAAAACATGTATTTCATATTAACTAATGCTATTGACGACTCGTTAGATTCTACATATCTTAAATCGACGATAGCTTCTATCCATTAAGCACCTATCCTTTATTTTGCAGATCTTCAAAAGTCATAATCTTAATTCATACGGATATTTTTATAAATTATTTTGAAGCTTACACGCCTTGATAACATGCTTTGCTAATATTGATGTTGTGACAGATCCTACACCTCCTGGAACAGGAGTAATCATAGATGTCTTCTCTTTAACACCTTCAAAATCAACATCTCCACATAGTTTTCCATCAACAACATTAATTCCAACATCAATAACTACTGCCCCGTCCTTTACAAAATTTTCTTTTACAAAGTTGGCTCTTCCAACTGCTACAACTAATATATCAGCTCCACTTGCAACCTTTGCAGTGTTCTTTGTTTTAGAGTGACATACTGAAATAGTTGCTCTTTCATTTAAAAGCATTAAAGCGGCAGGCTTTCCAACTACATTTGAAGCTCCAATTACAGTAGCATCCTTTCCTTTTAATTTTACATCATAGAATTTTAACATTTCCATTACTGCTGTAGGAGTACATGGGGGAAATCCTGAATCGTCTCCTTCATATAATTTGCCTTCATTTACGGGACTTAAACAATCTATGTCCTTTTCAGGTGCAATTTGATATTTAATCACTTCCTCATCCAAATGCTTAGGAAGAGGTCTAAAGATTAATATACCGTGGACTTTAGCATCTTCGTTTAATTTGATTAATTCACTTATAAAATCTTCCTGAGATATCTCTAAAGGAAGTTCTATAACTTCTGATTCTATTCCGATTTTTTTACATCTTGAAATAGCTCCCTTTTCATAGGCTAAATCATCGGGTCTAGCTCCAACTCTTACTATTGAAAGCTTTGGATTTACCCCTTTACCCTTTAGCTCCTCTACCTCATTAATTAATTCTTCAGTTATTTTATCTGCAACTGGTTTTCCTTTCATTATTTGCCCCATACTATTCCTCCTAATTCAGCTTTAGAATAAGCCCGTTATTACTCCATTTTCATCTACATCTATTTTCTCAGCTGAAGGAACTTTAGGAAGCCCAGGCATCTTCATGATATCACCCGTAAGAACAACTAGGAAACCAGCACCTGCTGAAACGGTAATATTAGCAACAGTGATTTTAAATCCTTCAGGTCTTCCTAATTTTTTAGGATCATCAGATAAAGAGTATTGTGTTTTTGCCATACATATTGGTAACTCACCGAATCCTAGTTTCTCTAGGTTTTTAATCTCTTTATCTGCCTTAGATGTATATTCTACACCGTCAGCACCATATATTTTTGTAGCTATTGCATTGATTTTTTCTTTTATACTCATAGTGGTATCATATGCAAACTTAAAATTATTATTACCTTCATCGATGAGTCTTAGTAATTCTTTTGCTAGAACTTCTCCACCTTCTCCTCCTTTTGCCCATACTTCAGATAACGCTACATTCACTCCTAATTCTTTACATTTATCTTCAACTAATTTTAATTCTGCTTCTGTATCAAATGGGAAACGATTGATAGCCACAACAGCTGGAAGTCCAAAGTTTTGAGTAATATTTTCAACATGCTTCAATAAATTTGGTAAACCCTTTTCTAAAGCTTCAAGATTTTCTTTATTTAATTCACTTTTAGGAACTCCACCATTGTATTTAAGTGCTCTTACTGTAGCTACAATAACTACTGCATCAGGTTTAAATCCTGCCATACGGCATTTTATGTCAAGGAATTTTTCTGCTCCAAGGTCTGCACCAAATCCAGCCTCTGTTACTACATAATCAGCAAAATGTCTTGCCATTCTTGTTGCCATCAATGAGTTACATCCATGGGCAATATTTGCAAATGGTCCACCATGTATAAATGCTGGTGTTCCTTCTAAGGTTTGCACTAGATTAGGCTTTAAAGCATCCTTAAGCAGTGCTGCCATAGCTCCCTGTGCATTTAGATCGCTTGCTGTTACTATTTCCCCTTTGCGATTATATGCCACTACTATACGTGCCAATCTTTCCTTCAAATCTGAAATATTCTTTGACAAACAAAATGCCGCCATTACTTCTGATGCAACGGTTATATCAAAGCCATCTTCCCTCGGTACTCCATTTCCTTTTCCCCCTAGACCGTTAGTTATTTTTCTAAGCTGACGGTCATTCATATCTACTGTTCTTCTCCACACTATTCGTCTAACATCTATATCCAATGCATTTCCTTGATGAATATGGTTGTCAAGCATTGCTGCAAGTAGGTTGTTGGCAGCACCTATAGCATGTATATCTCCAGTAAAGTGAAGATTTATGTCTTCCATTGGAACTACTTGTGAATATCCACCTCCTGCTGCTCCACCCTTTACTCCAAATACAGGCCCAAGTGATGGCTCTCTTAAAGCTACTATTGTGTTTTTGCCTAATCTTGAAAGTGCATCAGCCACACCTATAGTTGTAGTAGTTTTACCTTCTCCTGCTGGGGTAGGATTAACAGCTGTTACTAAAATCATTTTTGCATCTTTGCTTTCAGTTTTCTTTAATACATTATAATCTACCTTCGCCTTATATTTGCCATATAGGTCTATATCATCCTCTGTTAATCCTAGTTTTTCAGCTATCTCTCTAATATCCTTAAGTGTTGCTTCTTGAGCTATTTCAATATCCGATTTAAATGTCATTTCAATTCCCCCTCATAAGTAAAATTTATTTAAATTTTTATATCATCTATAGTTCTGCACTTTTCTATAGAACAATTAAAATGCTAAGTTTTTTATTTTATGATAAATAACTTGAAATCAATGATTTTCGCAAAAAGTGCAAAACTTCAGATATCATATATATTATATACTATTTTCTTAAAATTTAATATTTTAGACCATTTGAAAACCTTATAAAAGAGTATAGTATAAATGTATCTACTGGAATAGTAATAAAACTAGAAATTATTCTAGTTGGCAGGAAAATAATATATCCTTTATTAAAGAGAATAGCAAGCCATAGGCTGTTTAAAACTATAGAAACAATTAATGTAGACAAAGTTACAATAAAAAATATCTTATCTAAAGAATATATCTTTTGTGATTTCATTTTTAATTTACCCATTAATATTGGAATTAAAATATAGACAAACACTATAACGATATACAAAACAATAAATATAACCGATAATTTCTTATCTTGATAATATATCCATCCATTTTTTAAAACTAATAACTGTTTAACAAAAAGGGCTTTCACAACAGCTACAGCTAACACTATTACTGTGGCTGTATTTATAATATTAAAATTAAACCTTATTTCATTAGATCTAATTCCCATATAAACGATACCAGGTATTACACCTCTAAGTGCAGCACTTAATGTGAAACCAGGAAAATATGCACCACCCATGGGATTTATCATAAATCCTAATAGATCCGCAGCTACTCCTGTTAATGCACCTGCTAAAGGTCCAAATAAAATTCCAGCTGTATATATCGGAATCGAACCAAAACTTATTCTTAGCCCAGAAACACCTGCAATTGGAAGCATTATTCCAAAAAATCTTGTTAAAATAACGCTTAGTCCAACAAGTAGCCCTGAACCTACTAAAACTTTTGTACTTAAAAGTTTATTCTTATGGGTTATTAATTGTTCCTTCATTATTTTCCTCCTTTTCTTTAGTATGAATTTCTTATATCATACTAAAAAAAAGTCTCTAATTCGTCAATAGCTAATTTATATTTTTTGTAATGAAAGGAAAAGCTTATGCCAATTTTAACTAACCAATTAATCATGTATTATATAGATATTCCAGTAAAACAGTTAATTTATACACATCAAAATTCCTTAAAAACTCTGGATATTTTGATATGTATAAATATGCAATGTTTCTGGGCATTTTGAACATGTATAAATTAAAGTATTTACTTAAATTTCTATAGTAATTTTAATAAATCATGAAAAAACCTTTCTATATATCCTAGAAAGGTTTTTCCCTTTTTCCTACTCAAAATTTTGGCGTTTTTCTCTTAAAAACTCAATCTTATTTTTGGTTATATATGCATATTGTTCTTCATCTATTCTTCCATTTCTTTTTAATTCGTCTGCAATTTCTATAAATTTCTCAACCAATAACACCAGTTCCCTCAATTCGTCCCCATTGTCAATCATTTGCATAAATCCCCCAAATAATTTAATAGCAATATCATTAGATTATCATTTAGTTATATATTATACACATTTTTTAGAAATCCTTCTTTTTTTATGTTATTTTTATGTTAATTTTTTTTTTAACATAAAATTATATGCTTTTTCTACTTGACAACTTAACGAATTTATACTTAATAAATTATTTTTTAAACTTATTTCATAACTATGCTTTAAATAATAATATATATACATTTTAGGAGGTATTACTTATGAAAAAGATATTTCTACTCATTGACGGTTCAGAAATATGCCCTAAAGCCTATGAGCATGCTAAGAAAATCGCTGAAAAATTTGACTCACAAATAATTATATTCAATGCACAAGACTTAACTCCACCCTTCGGATGGTTATATAATCCTGTTATCTTAAAAAACGAAAAAAGTAATCCTCAAAAAATTGCAAAAAGAATTGTTGAAGATGAAAAAAAATCCTTTAATGGAACGGGTATAAAAGTAACTACTGAAACAGCTTTAGGAGATCCTGCCGTTACTATTTTAGAAACAGTTGAGAAAAAAGATTGTGATTTAATTATAATGTTTACCCATGGGATGTCAAGGAGTAAAAGGTTTCTAATTGGAAGTGTTACAAATAAGATGGTTCTTCATTCTAAGATTCCTGTGTTGGTTATAAGATAGAATAGAGATGACTGCCGATGCGCTTTAAGTTTCAAGTTCCATTTTGCAACTAGGGTCTTTCTAGCAAGTTTTAAAAGAAAACAATTTGCACCGATATTTTACTGTTAATAGCTTATAATTCCTTGTATCAATTGAAATAACTTTGTTCAACCCATAAAATTTCTTCAAAATATGTTTGAGTTCCTATACAACAAGACAAAAGGTTTTTAACAAAACTGAAGCTTAATGCATGCTGAAAAGGAGTAAGCAGAAGGTGGTATATAGAAATACATGAACATTTCTCCTTTTCAGCAACAGCAAAAAAATTGGCTGTATTTTTATTAAATATTTTTTCTTTTTTTTATATAATCTGTTTTATCCCTTTCATATATTCCCATAACTTTGATAATAATATCGTTTTTAGATGAGTTAAAGCTTATATTACCTATACTCTTTATGGGAAGCACATTAATAGAAGTCCCTGTTATAAAAGCTGCATCGTATTCTTTTAAACTATCTACTGCAATTTTTCGCTGAACAACACCTATGTCCTGCATCTTACATAGTTCCATTATTTTTGAACGTGTAACTCCAAGTAAAACATCATTCGCTGGAGAAGTAAATAATTTTTCATCCTTTACAAAAAATACGTTTGATCGGCTTCCTTCTGTTATCTGGTTATTGTCATTTACAAGTAAAGCTTCAAATGCATTTTGTTCTTTTAATTCTATATTTATCATTTGTCTAAGGTGCTGGTTGAAGGTTTTAACATTTGGATTTTTTCTTTCACTTTGATAAAGTATAGTATGTATACCCTCCTCATACATTTCTTTAGATGGATAAAAACTCCTTATAAAATATAGATATATATTTCCAAACCCTTCCTCATCACCAATACATAATATCTTTATATTTCCATTATACTCCTTATTTATTTCTATTAGTTTGATAATTTCATAGGTTAATTCCTTATCACTTTTATCAATGTTCTCATTAAGAATCTGAGCAGATTTTCTCAGTCTTGTAATATGCTCTTCTAAATATAAAGGAATACCTTCTATTATTCTTATCACTTCATATATAGATTTTTTTTCACTTTTAGATATATTAATTTCTGCACTAGAATAAATTTTACTATTATAGATAACATAATCTAAGATGGATTCTTTTACCATAAAAACACCTCCATTTCTATTATATATCCTATCACATCTATAGGACAACATATATTTAAACTAAAAAAGACACTACTTTATTAAATAGCATCTTTTTTTTATAGCTTCTAGTATTCTATACTATCTCCTCTTCTGCATTTTTTTACATTTCCCTCAAACATACAATTCTTTTCTATATTTTTTATATTGCTTAGTTCTCTACTGTTCGACAAAGATATATATTGGGGAGAAAAATATTCATCAATCATTTTTTCAACACGTCTACTTTCATTAATTCTCATTTACAATCACCCTTTTTTAATATATTTATTCATTAAGCAAATCTAATTCTTCTTCAACATCCTTTAGTCCCTTTAAAATGGCTACCATATTATGATAATTTTTATCTATTTTCTCACTTTCTAATATAAAATCATTAGTTAAAACACTCTTTGGATAATTTTCTTTCAAGTATGAAAGACTTTTATTTATCCATCTATTATTCTTTTCATTAAATTCTTTTCTATTAGTAAATTTTTTTTCTATTTTTTCACCTTCATTAATTAATTTACTTAATCTCATATATCTAATTCCTTTCTTTATTTATGTTAAATTTAAATAAAATTTGTTTTGTATTACATTTTCATAGTTTTTACTATAGATATTCCAGTAAAATAGTTAATTTATGCACATCAAAATTCCTTAAAAACTCTGGACATTTTGATATGTATAAATTAAGTTTTACTATTGGAAATCTACATAACAAATTATATTATTATTATTATCTCAAATGAAAAATGCTAATATAATTATTAAAAATTTCCAAAAACAAAGGCGTCTTAAGACGCCTCAGATTGTAGACAAAGTCTACAAGATGACAGGCTTTGAAAAAAGTCCAAGTTCAAGGCACGCCAAAATTGAGTAGCGGAGCTTGCTAAGATGGCAAGTGAGCAACGGAAATTTTGGCAGCAACGCAGAAATTGGGCTTTTGTCAACAGCCCAAGGCGTCTTAAGACGCCTTCTAGTTACAAGTTCCATGTTCGCAGTTGCAAGTGCTAGGGTCTTTTGGTAAATTTTAGAAGAAAACAATGAAAGCTCTTACATTTTTTCTTTGGAATTTGTTAAACCCTTAAGTTGTTTATCTCTAAATATTATCTTTCCCCAAAAGGATTTACATGCACCATACAATGTTTAACTTTTTTTATCTGTTTCTCAATTTTATAATGGACATTTTCAGCAATATCATGGGCTTGAGATACTGATAAATCTTTACTAACAGAAATTTCTACATCAGCATATAATTTATTGGCATGTATCCTTGTCTTTAATTCATCTATTTGAATAACGCCTTCGGTTTCAAGTATTATTTTTCTTATATCATCTATAGTCTCTTCGTCGGCAGCTGAATCAATTAATTCTTTAATAGATTGAAGGTAAATATCTATAGCAACCTTCGCAACAAATACACTAATGATAACAGCTGCTATAGAATCTAATATGGGATATCCCAATATAGCTCCAGTAACACCTAATAAACTACCCACCGAGGATAATGCATCGCTGCGATGATGCCATGCGTCGGCGAGTAGCGCTGAGCTATCTATTTTTTTTGCTCCCTTAACTGTATATCTATACATCCACTCCTTAACTATAATAGAAAAAACAGCAGCATATATGGTAATCTTTTCTGGAATCGTGTAGTTTCCTTGAATAATGTTTTTTATACCATTGTATCCCATAAATAAAGCTGTTATCAATAATATATTTGCTAGAATTTTCCCCATAACTGGCTCTATTTTTTCATGTCCATAGGGGTGATTTTCATCATCTTCCTTGTTAGCAAGTCTTATTCCTATTAAGGCAACTATCGTGCTAAATACATCGGATAATGAATGAAATCCATCGGCAATAACCGCATTACTTTTTCCTATAAAGCCTACAATAACCTTTATTACCGATAATATAATATTAGCTATTATTGTAACCACAGATATTCTATTTGCTATTTTAATTCTTTGCTCATTATTCATTATTTCACCCCATAATTGTAAATTCAAAATTTATAACACATTTTATGTACTTTCAATTGATAATTAATTTTGTTTATATAGTATATTATATTAACTTGTTTACTAATTTGCAACACTTTTTTTAGATATATCCTATCATTTGATAATGATATTCATTAAATTCCAACTTTGATTATATAATATTTATTATTCCCAAATGAATCTAAACAACTAAAAAGATTTAGACATTCAAATACCAATTAATATAATTATATTCACAAATAGATAATATTTACATGTATTATCAAAAAACAAATGTAAAAAATAATATTAGTTTTATACTACAAAATAAAGGAGGATTTCCTATGGCTAACAAAAAAATTGATAGAAATGCTAGAAAAGCTTTAAATGAATTTAAATATGAAATGTCTACTGAATTGGAATTGAATGACTCTAATAAAATTTACAAGACTAATACTAGTAAAATAAGTAAAAAGGCTAATAAACGTATGCGTAATACTAATAAATTTTAAAGATACAAACCTCCTTCATCTCATTGAAGGAGGTTTGTATTATATACTATTTTGCAGCTTTTATTTCAGTCCAAATACGGTCATATATTTTTACCATATCCCCTAAATCCCTATAAACTTCACATTTTTCAAGTATGTCATCACTTGGATAAGCCACTGGATCATTTGCAACTTTGGGGTCTAACATTTTCTTTGCTTCAGTATGTGGAGTAGAGTATCCTATATAATTAGTATTCTTTAATGCTATCTCTGTTTCACACATAAAATTTATAAACATCTCAGCTTCTTTTTTGTGTTTTGATGTCTTAGGTATAACCATAGCATCCACAAAGAAGTTACTTCCTTCCTCTGGTACAACATAGGCTAAATCTGGATTTTGCTCTATCATAACAACAGCGTCACCAGCCCATACTACTGCTAAAGCTGCCTCTCCACTTATCATTTTATCCTTTACTTCATCAACAACATATGCCAAAACCAATGGTTTTTGCTTTATAAGCTCCTGCTTCGCTTCTTCTAGCTCATCTAGATTATTTGTATTTAAAGAATATCCTAGTTTTTGCAATGCAACTCCTATAGTTTCTCTTTGGCTGTCCTGCATAAGGATTTGCTTTGCATATTTTTCATCCCATAATATATCCCAGCTGTTGACAGGCTCCTTTACCATAGTTTTATTATATAAAATTCCTACGGTTCCCCACATATAAGGCACAGAATATTCATTAGTAGGGTCATATTCTAGGTTTTTGAATTTGTCATCAATATATTTGTAGTTTGGTACATTATCAAAATCAATCTTTAAAAGCATATCTTCTTCAATCATCTTACTTATCATATAATCCGATGGAATAGCTACATCATAGTTAACAGCCCCTGGCTTTATTTTTTGATACATAGCTTCATTGGTCTCAAACAATTCATAATTAACATTTATACCATATTTTTCTTCAAATTCTCCGATTACACTTTTGTCAATATATTCTCCCCAGTTATAAACGTTAATGGTAACCTTTTTTTCCCCTTGACATGCAGTTAAGGAAATAATCATAAGCACAGAAAAAGAAATCAAAAGACATTTCTTAATTAATTTTTTCAAATCACATCTTCCTTCCTTTGTGAATTTTTATTTGTTCTACTGTTTATTATAAAAAGTAGGGACAAAACAGTAATAAACATTAATGTTGAGAGGGCATTAATTTTAGGCTTTATACCTCTTCTGGCCATTGAATAAATGATGATAGATAAATTAGAGACACCAGACCCTGTAGTAAAAAAGCTTATGACAAAATCATCTATAGAAAGTGTAAATGCAAGTAATGCTCCTGTAATTATTCCAGGCATAATCTCAGGTATTATAACTTTCCATAGGGCATACCACGGTGTAGCTCCAAGGTCTAGAGCTGCTTCGTATAAATTATTATCAAGCTGTTTAAGCTTCGGAAGCACTGATAATATTACATAGGGAATATTAAATGTAATATGGGCAATAAGCAATGTCATAAATCCTAATGGCAATTTAATAAAGATAAATAGAATCATTAATGAAATTCCCGTTACAATATCAGCGTTTAATACTGGTATATATGTTAAATTCATAACAATATTCTTCTGTTTTCTATTCATACTATATATTCCTATGGCTGCAGCGGTTCCTATTAGTGTAGCAATGATAGAAGAGGTAACTGCAACGGTTATAGTATAGTAAAGTGCCGACATTATTTGGGAATCTTTAAATAATGCACCATACCACTTTAGTGTAAAACCCCCCCAACTGCCCCGTGACTTTGAATTGTTAAATGAGAATATTATTAAAATAAGGATAGGAGCATATAAGAACAAATAAATCAAAAAACTATAAAGCTTCTTTAAAAATCGATTTACCATAATCCTACTCCCTCCTTGTCTTTACCGTATTTGCTCATAACAAGGGAGCTAAGAAGTATCAGTATAAGCATAAGTATAGATATTGCAGAACCAAAATTCCAGTCTCCTGCACTTAAAAATTGTTGTTCAATAAGATTTCCTATTAAAGTAAACTGCCCTCCACCTAGCAACCTCGAAATTACAAAGGTTGTGATGGCAGGCATAAACACCATAATAAATCCAGAGATTACACCTGGTAAACTTAATGGCAATGTAATCTTTAAAAATACTTCTGATTCATTAGCTCCTAAATCCTGAGCAGCTTCGATCAAGCTTTTATCTATTTTAACTAGTACAGAATATATTGGAAGCACCATAAATGGTAGAAAGTTATATACCATACCTAATACCACTGCTACATTGGTATACATAATATTTAGTGTAGGCAGTTGTAATAATTTTAATAATTTATTTATCAATCCGCTTCGTTCTAAAAGCGACATCCATGAGTAGGTTCTAAGCAAAAAGTTCATCCACATTGGGATCACAAAAAATAGTACCATCATATTTCTATGGCGTACTGGCGCCTTAGCTATAATCATAGCCATAGGATATCCTAAGACCAAGCATATAAGCGTGCTGATAAGTGCCAAGTTCATGGAATGTATCAATACATTAATATATAAGGGATCAAAAAAACGTTTATAGTGCTGTAGGGTAAAGGCTAAACCTGTATCGCTTTTATAGGTTACACTATAGGATAACACTAAAAGTATAGGAATCACAATAAATAGTATCATCCATACAATATAAGGATAGGCAATCAATTTATTCTTCATCCTTTACCCTCTCCTTCTTCATTATATGTATATCATTAGGCTCTATTATAAGCCCTACCTGTTTACCTACTGGTGCCATTTTAGTACTATGTATTTTAAACAAGTGATTACCGCTTTTTACTATCATTTCATAGTGAACGCCTTTAAATATTACAGATTGTACCATACCAACTAGCATCCCTTCATCAGAGCCTACTACTTTAATATCCTCGGGACGAATAACTACATCAACATTTTCTTTCTTTCCAAAGCCTTTATCTACACATCTAAATTTACATCCAGCAAATTCAACTAAAAAGTCTTCATGCATAATTCCATCAACTATTGTACTTTCTCCGATGAAATCAGCAACGAATGCATTTTCAGGTTCGTTGTAAATATCCTCTGGAGTTCCTATTTGCTGTAATCTACCATCCTTCATAACTATAATTTTATCGGACATAGTAAGGGCTTCTTCCTGATCATGGGTAACAAATATAAAGGTAATTCCAAGTCTTTGCTGTATACGTTTAAGCTCAATCTGCATTCCCTTGCGCAGCTTTAAGTCCAATGCCCCCAAGGGTTCATCCAACAAAAGAACATCAGGTTCATTTATTAAGGCTCTAGCTATTGCAATTCTTTGCTGCTGTCCACCGCTTAATGAGTCTATGGAACGTTTTTCAAATCCCTTTAAATTAACTAGGGACAACATCTCTTTAACCTTTTTATCTATAAGACTTTTATTCATCTTCTTTACCTTTAAACCAAATGCAATATTATCATAAACATCCATATGAGGAAAAAGTGCATATTTTTGAAAAACAGTATTCACTTTTCGCTTATACGGAGGAAGGTCTGCAATATTTGTATCTTCAAATAAAATTTCCCCTGACGTTGGATGTTCAAAGCCACCTATAAGTCTGAGCGTAGTAGTTTTACCGCAACCACTTGGTCCAAGCAATGTTACAAACTCATTCCTACGAACATAAAAATTCATATCAATTAAAGCTTTATGTTCTCCAAAATATTTACAAACATTTTTGAGTTCAATAATATTCAGGGTCATCTATCTACCTCCTTTAAATAAATAATCATATATAGATATTCAACCTGATAACTTGATTTATACATTTTTTATTTCTTGCAATTAAAATTGATTAACCTATAAAAAAATTATAGTATAATTTAAAGCTTTGACTGGAATCTCTATATTATACACCTACTATAAATTCTTATAGCTTAATATTATAGCTTAATATTAAAATTAGTATTAAAATACATACACATTTATACTAAACTTTTTGTTTAGATTAACTAAACTTATTCCAGAAGAATTATATATGATTTTAGACCCAATTGTCAATATAAAATAGGCTTTAGTATATAAGTTTTTTTAAGTGCTAAAGAGGATATAAAATTACTAAAATAAACTTAAGTATTTTCCTATAAACTCAAGTTTTATTATAGATAAACAACCTTAAAAATTATAATAAATTGCAAAAAAATAAATGGATGCTTCTGCATTTTTTTTTGTAATTTATTAAACCTTGAAGTTGTTTATCTCTAATTTGTTATATAACTTTTTCACAAATTTAAATCTCAGGAATAAAATATATTATGACTTTTTTTTGATGGGAGGACATGAAGTTGCCTGATAAAGTAGTTGATATACAAAATGTATCTAAAATATATCATACATTGGATGGAGAAACCTTGGCTATGAGCAATCTTTCTCTATCAGTATATGAAGGTGAAATAGTATCTATAGTTGGTCCAAGTGGCTGCGGTAAAACTACTCTGTTATCTTTAATCGCAGGACTTATAAAGCCATCCTCTGGAAAAATATTTATTAATGGAGAAGAAGTAAAAAAGTATGATAAAAAGATAGGCTATATGTTTCAGAATGATAATCTATTTGAATGGCGTACTATCCTCAAAAACGTCCTTATAGGTCTTGAGGTGCAAAATAATCTTAAGGAAAAAAACATTTCAAAAGTTGAAAAATTACTTGATACTTACGGTTTAAAGGATTTTAAAAACCATTATCCACGTCAGCTTTCTGGAGGTATGAGACAAAGAGTAGCCCTTATAAGAACGCTTTCCACTCAACCAGAAATCCTGCTCCTAGATGAACCCTTTTCAGCATTAGATTATCAGACTCGGCTTAAAGTGGCAGATGAGATTGGAACTATACTCAAAAAAGAAAAAAAGACAGCTATATTGGTTACACATGATATTTCAGAAGCTATATCTATGGCAGATAGAGTTATTGTTCTTTCAAATCGACCTGCAAAGGTTAAATCTACACACAATATAAAACTTACGCTAGATGTAATAAGAACCCCTTTAACATCAAGAAAGGCTCCAGAATTCAAAGATTATTTTAACGTGATTTGGAAGGAGCTTGATATACATGTCTAATAATAATTATTCAAAGGAACATATAAAGTTTTTGCAAAACATAAAAAAGCAAAAAAGAGTTATTTTCATTACCCAGATATCCATACTTATTATATTCTTTGCACTTTGGGAATTGCTGGCGAAGCTTCAACTTATAGATACGTTTCTTACCAGCTATCCATCTCAAATGTGGAAGCTATTTTTAAAGCTATCTACCAGCGGGTCATTATTTATGCATATAGGAGTAAGTGTATTTGAAACCGTTGTTGGATTTATTTTAGGAACAGTTTTTGGAACATTGGTGGCTGTGCTCTTATGGTGGTCTGACTTTATTTCTAGAGTATTAGATCCATATATGGTCATCTTAAATGCTCTGCCTAAAACCGCATTGGCTCCAATAATTATTGTCTGGGCAGGTGCCGGAATATCGGGTATTATAGTTACTGCGTTAATGGTTTCCTTAGTAGTTACAGTGCTTGGCGTATACGGTGGCTTTAAAGAGGTTGATTCTGACAAAATTAAAATGCTTGAAACCTTCGGAGCAAAAAAATATCAAATTCTACAAAAGGTAATAATACCTGCTAGCATACCTACAATAATAAATGCTCTTAAAATAAATGTAGGCTTATCCTGGGTCGGTGTAATCGTAGGAGAATTTTTAGTTTCAAGAGCAGGTATAGGTCATCTTATAGTTTACGGAAGTCAAATCTTTAAACTGGATCTAGTTATGACAAGTGTAATAATATTGGCTGTTTTAGCTGGGCTAATGTATCAAGGGGTTGCTTATATCGAAAAAAAATTACTAATCTGGCGTCGATAATACAATGCAGGAGGTGAAAAAATGTATTGTTACACCATCATAAATAACCTAAAATGTGTTTTATCGGAACTTGAAACTTGGTCTAAAGACTCAATGGAACATCATACATTTATACTAAAGTTTGCTGATTGTAGAAATATAAGGCTAGGCTATAATCTAACTAATGAAATAAGAGAATCAAGACGGTATTTTAAGGAATTCAATGAAGAAATCAATGATGTAATAGCAGAATATGAAAGTATTTCATCATATAACCATTATGCAAAATTACTTAGGGAAATAAAACGATTATTACAACGATTTATTAAATATGATAAAAAATTTCTATCAATCTTAAAAGATTTGCAAACAATAGGTAGACGGGACAATATTTGGCAGACATTAATTGACCATATATTTGATGAGCAAAAATATTCATTTAGATTAATGAAGAATTTAAAAAGACAGCTTAATTAAAGTGAAGAGAGCAGGATTAAACTGCTCTCCCAATTTTTAAAAAATAAAAGCTATTATAATCCCTGCTGCTATAAATACATATCCTAAAATCTGCTTTAAAATAAAGTTAAAGGATCTAATCTTTTTTCCATCTTCAATGATGTATCTACAAACAAAATATGGTCTAATTCCCCTCTTGTACCATCCTATCACCTTAACATCCTTTTCCATAATTTCTTCTGCTTTGAAAACGCCAAATAAGAATTCCAATATCCTTAAAGGCTGTCTGTAATCAATAAACATAATACCAGTATCATCGTCTATTACTAAATCTTCACTACAAAATAAACCAGGTATTCCTCTCCCAATAATTTTGCCTTTTAAAATAGCTGGCACACCTTTAATAGGCGATGCATCTTCTCTACTCAGCAAATCGAGTACTTTATATTCTTTATGCCCATTACTATAGCAGTAATAATATTTTATCAATATACAAACTCCGATGAAGGAAATATATAGAGGATTACTTATTAAATTATCTATCAAAACATCAAAAATACCACATTTCAATATGTTTTCTGTTTGGGCAAAAAATAATATTGTAGCTGCAAAAATCCAAGGTAATAGATTTATAAATACATCAAAAGAAAATCTTTTAATATCTTCTATTGATAATTTAGAATCGTCAATTTTTTCTCCAGTCAATGCCATTATTCTTTTTGCTGTTAAAGGGTGAGTAGAATTAATTTCGTACCACTTCCCCCAAATATTCTTAACATCCCATCTCATCAAAGTTTTATTAATTTTATCTTTCATATCTAATTTATACGTAGTAAAAAGCAAAGCATCATTTTGAACATTGTTGGTAAATGCCATTGCGGATACCCTTGGTTCCTCATTCTCCTCACGACTTGCTGTCCCATAAGCGATTTTTATAAGGGCACTCTTTAATTTTTCTCCACTTCCCATTAGCTTTTTTGAAAAACTATCTGCATAATATTCTCTTATTCTAGAAAATGATAGGACAAAGAAGCCACTTAAAATATAAACTGCATAAGCCCCTAATCCTACTAAGTAAGTCCCATTTGATTTATTGTTTTTAGTTCTTATATATATCTGATAAAGTATCATTGGTATCAAGGATACAATTGTCATAGTGATAAAATCATAATGTTTTATATGCCCTATTTCATGGGCTATTACTGCCTTCAATTCTTCCTTATCTAATACCGATATTAATCCAGTAGTAACAACTAATCTAGCATCCTTAGGAAAATGTCCATATGTAAAAGCATTTGGATTTCCATCATTTATTATTCCAATTCTAGGTTTTGATATATTCATATCCTTGCATGTTTTCTCTATAAACTCCAAAACCTCATGTCCTATAGATTCTTCTATTAATTTAAGGTCATCATATTTAACACTATATATAATATCTATAATCCATGGAGCCAATAAAAACTGAATACCTACTATAATAACAGATACTCCAATACCATACCAAAGATCTAAATTCAACTTCCAAATTATAGCTGTAGAAGCTGCAAATACAACCCCTAGCAATAGTATCATAAGAATTAAAGATTTCCTTAACATCAATTTATAATAATTTTTCATGCCATGCCCTCCTTACGTACATTGTCACTTCAATTAAAACTAAAACCTTTATAAAACTTTTATTTCCATTCATATTTTGTTACATATAATTACCTAAAATAGAATTTTATCAAATTAATTCTAGTTATCATATATTTTAAGACATTTATAAATATGATTCAATAGAATAGCAAAATATTTATTCCATAAATTTTAAATGTACTATTTTTGTTTCATATTTGGAATAAAAGACTTTAATTTATACACCTTATACATCTTTTATATGTTATAATCATTACTGTACTTTATAATATGTTATTAAGATTGGAGATGTATAAATGCTAAATGGTTTAAATAGTGTATTGACTATCTTTATAATGATAGGTATAGGCTTTATGCTTACAGAAAAAGGTTTTTTTAATGAAGATACTAGTAAACTTTTTTCCAAGCTTGTCGTGAAAGTATCTCTTCCACTAATGATGATTGTAAATATCCCCATGCGATTTAGTAAAGAAAAACTATTGGACTCACTAAACGGTATAATTGTAGCTTTTCTATCTATTTTAATTATATATTTTGTGGCTGTGATTATAGCCCATACTTTTAAAATAGATGATGATAAAAAGGGAATTTTTTATGTAATGTTTACTTTTTCAAATTCTATATTCATTGGACTTCCTATAAATATATCATTGTTTGGTGAAGATAGTGCTACATACGTATTTCTCTTTTATATTGCTAATACAAGCTTATTTTGGACATTAGGTACATATAATATAAGGAAAAGCGGTTCAAATCAGGCAAAAAAAATCTCTGCAATAGATTCTCTAAAAAAAATCCTCTCTCCTCCATTAATTGGTTTTTTGATTGGAATAATTTTAGTTCTATTAGATATAAATTTGCCTGAATTTATTGTAAATTCCTTTAGATATATTGGAAATATAACAACTGCTTTATCTATGTTTTTTATTGGTATTGTTATATATTCAATAAAATTCGATGATATTAAACTAGACCTTTCTAGTATACTGGTATTTATAGGCAGATTTTTAATCGCACCACTGGTAATGTTTATGTGTCTTAAGATATTTAAGCTACCAAATTTACTAAACAAGGTATTTATTGTAGAAGCGGCTATGCCTATAATAACTCAGTCAGCATTAGTCTCAGAATTTTATGGAGTTAACTCAAAATATGTTTCCTTGATGGTTGGACTTTCAACAGTTTTGACTATATTAATTATACCTATTTATTCAATTATCTTGATAAGATAAATTATTCTATTAATTCAAAATTTGTGTTCGTTAAGTTAAATTTTCCTTTAAGTCCAGATGTTATATAAACCTTCGAATCATTAGTAATAAATATTGCATCAGCATTATCTAATTTTTCAATGAGCTCTATCCCTTTATCAAGCCCTAAGACAAAAGCTGCTGTAGATAAAGAATCAGCATCTATGGAACTTCTAGCAATTATTGAAATCCCTGCTAAATTGTTTTCTACAGGATAACCTATATAGGGATCTAATATATGATGATATCTCTTACCATCTTCTTCAAAATATCTTTCATATACTCCTGAAGTAACAACAGTTTGGTCAGAAGCTTGTACTATACCGATATGATTTCCCCTTGATAAATTTGGATCTTGAACACCAATATTCCACGGTGTCCCATCTTGTTTATTCCCATAGGCAAATATATTTCCACCAAGATTTATGATTGCATGTTTTATATTGTTTTCCTTAAGAATATTTACAACTTCATCGGCTCCATATCCCTTGGCTATTCCACCCAAATCAAGCATCATTCCCTCTTTTTTTAACATAACACTTTTTTCTGATTCATTCAAAATTACATTATTATAATCTATTAGTGATTTTTTATTTTCTATTTCTTCCTCAGTAGGAACTTTAGCATATTCCGTTCCAATGTTCCATAATTTAACAAGGGGGCCAATTGAAATATCAAACTTTCCCTCAGACAGCTGCGAAAAATATTTTCCTCTCTTAATTACATAAAAAGTATCATCAGACACTTTTACAAAATCTTTTCCTGCATTAGAATTAATTGCTATAACTTCACTGTTATCAATATTTATTGACATTTTCTTATCTATTTCTCTTAACTTACCAAATGCTTTATTAAAAACCTCTTCAGAAGCATTATCGTAAATCTTTATAGTTGCTACTGTCCCTAAAACAAATTCTGTCTTTGAAACTGGTTGATTATTAACTCTTTTTATATTATTTGAGCAACCTGTAGCTATAGAAATAATTAATATTGCAATAGATAAAGCAACTATAATCCTATGTTTATTTGCCATTTCAATTCCTCCGTAAAAAGACATGTATTTTACCACATTATATTATACCATATATGCAAAATATAAAAGCAAAAGATTATATCCTCCTATGGCAAAATATTTTTCATAAAGATACCTTGTTGCTTCAATATTTCACTTACATTTAAATATCTTTATTGTTCATCTGATATCATTAAAAATAATTAAAATTTTAAAAATTTGTAGTCTGGAATACAGAAATTAATTTGAAACTCAATTTATAATATTCTTACAATTGATAGGCCTATCATACATTTTTGCTTATTTAATAATCTCTATTAATAAGCATCTAAAAATCTATTTCATAAATAAAAAATTTAAGGAGGTACTTATATATGCTAAAGCTCATAGGTGTTCTTATCATATTAATCGGCTTCATAAAGAAGTATAACACCATAGCCGTAGTTCTTGTTGCTGGTATAGTAACAGGATTAGTTGGCGGACTTGGTTTTATTGAGATTCTCAATATTATTGGTAGTGCATTTGTTAAAACAAGATATATGACATTATTTTTATTAACTTTACCTGCAATCGGCGTATTGGAAAGATATGGTCTAAGAGAACGTGCTTCTACTCTTATCAAATCAATAAAATCTGTTACAACAGGAAAGGTTTTAACCGTATATACACTTGCTAGAGAAATAGCAGCTGCTTTTTCATTAAGATTAGGCGGACATGTTCAGTTTATTCGTCCTTTAGTACACCCAATGGCCCATGGAGCTGCCGAAATTAATTTTAGTAAGGTTGATGAAAAAGAAGAAGACATCATAAAAGGTTATTCAGCTGCTGCTGAAAATATTGGAAACTTTTTTGGTCAAAATGTTTTTGTTGCATCAGGTGGTGTACTGTTAGTTGTCGGAACACTAGAGGAACTAGGAATTAAAGTTACTCCTCTTAACGTATCAAAATCCGCTATTCCTATAGCTATTATAGCATTTATATACGCTGTAATCCAAAATTATATGCTTGATAAAAGACTTGAAAGAAAATCACATACAAAAACAATAAAAATGGAAGGAAAGTAGGTGTAAGCATGAAAAATATGCTATTAGAAATTTTTTATGTTCTTGCAGGACTAGTATCTATAGCAGCTGCAATATATGCTCTCAAGGATAAAAAACATCCAGCACCACAAGGTACTGCAGCTTTTTGGGGAATTTTCGGTCTAATATTTATAATAGGTAAATACTTACCACCAGCTTTAGTTGGTTTCCTTATACTAGTTATGGGAGCTTTAACCGCAATGAATAAAGTTACATTTGGTTCTTTAAAAAATTCAGATGAAGCATCAAGAAAAGAAAGTGCTAATAAGCTTGGCAACAAGCTATTTATGCCTGCATTAACTATAGGTGTAGTTGCATTCGCTGTTGCTCAAGCTTTGCCAAAATTAGGAGGGCTAGTGGGATTAGGCTTTGGTTCAGTTCTAGCTACACTATATTGTCTAGGAATAACAAAATCCGCACCTTCAAATTTGACATATGATGGTAGCCGCTTATTACTACAAGTAGGTGCTGCTTGTATACTTCCTCAATTATTAACAGCTTTAGGATCATTATTTAAAGCTGCTGGAGTTGGTGAAGTCATAGCTTCTGGAATTGGAGGAATCATTCCAGAAGGAAATATACTAGCAGGCGTAATTGCATATTGTGTAGGAATGGCATTATTCACAATGATTATGGGAAATGCTTTTGCAGCCTTTGCAGTTATTACTGCTGGCATTGGAATGCCCTTTGTATTTTCCCAAGGAGCTAATCCAGCCATAGCTGGCATATTAGGATTGACTGCTGGTTATTGTGGCACGCTTATGACTCCAATGGCAGCAAATTTTAATATAGTTCCCGCTGCTGTTTTAGATACCAAAAATAAAAATAGAGTCATTATTTCACAGGTTCCATTTGCTCTAGCACTTTTTGTTACACATATAATTTTAATGTATATCTGGGCATTTTAGATAATCTTTAGCTAGTCTATTCTATAATTTTCTTATTCATAAATATTAATGCAGTTATTTAACTGCTATAAGGAGCTGATAATTTGAAAATATTGATAACAGGATTCACTCCATTTGGTGGCGAAAAAATCAATCCCTCCTATGAAGCTGTTAAACTTCTAGATGATGTGATAGCTGGAGCCAAAATTATTAAATTAGAAATACCAACTGTATTTCGCAAATCAATTGAGGCTTTAGATAAAGCTATTAAATCTGAAAAACCTGATATTGTGATGTGTATTGGGCAAGCAGGAGGAAGATTTGAAATTTCAATTGAAAGAATCGCTATCAATATAGACGATGCAAGAATTGCAGATAATGAAGGAAATGTACCTATAGATGAAACAATTTACCCAGATGGCGAAAATGCATATTTTTCAAATCTACCTATAAAGGCTATGGTCAAAAAAATTAGAGAAAACAATATTCCTGCAAACGTGTCTAACACTGCTGGGACCTTTGTCTGCAATCATATAATGTATGGATTGCTTTATCTAATAAATAAAAAATATCCAGACATAAAAGGCGGATTCATTCATGTTCCTTTTATTCCAGAACAAGTGATGGATAAGAGAAATATGCCTTATATGACTTTAGATGAAATTGTAAATGGTCTGACTTATGCGATAGAAGCAGTTGTAGAAAACAAGGAAGACATAAAGCTATCTTGTGGGAAAATATGTTAAGTTTATAAGACTAATATCTTTCATTTTCTTTTTAGTATAATATCTTAAATCCCTCCAAATTTCTGATATAATAGTAGTATCCAGATTTTTTGGGGGGTTTTTAATGTATAAGGAGCTATTTGATTTAGAATCACAAAATGAAATGACTTCTTTTTTCTTAGATAACTTATCAAAACTTGGTACTAATAGATTATATAAAAAGGGAGAAGAAATCAATCCAGATCATGCTGATGAAGTATATATTGTAATTAAAGGAAGCTTAAAGGAAGTTTTATATAGTACAGATGGAGATGAAATATGCTTTTTTAGGCTTCCAAAGGGTACTATTTCAGGAGAAATGGACTATTTTGATGGCTATAGAACCTGTGTCATTACGAAAGCTATACAAAACAGCATAGTATCTGCTGTACATAGAAGTATTTTGGAAAAAGAATTAGAAAAAAATCCAAAGATTTATAGATATTTCATCCATAGTATTACTAGAAAATATCGTTTATTGATGCTTAAAATAACTGATGACAAATTCAATGATTCTATTGGTAAAGTAGCCAGTACACTATTACGTTTCGCAGCTCTCCAAGAAGGAGAACCTAAAAACAATACTAGAATCAAATATCAATATACCTACACCCATGAGGAACTAGCTAAATATCTAGGTTGTTCAAGAAGTACTATTACAAATGTTTTAAAAAATTTTAAGGAAAATAATCTTATAGATGTTCAAAATAGACGTGTAATAATAAAGGACGTGGATGGCTTAAAAAAATATACTAAATCAATATGGTAAAAACAAGGAAAAGTGAGTCTTCTCCTTGTTTTTTATCTATAATTATTATTTTTACTGACTCCTCAAAGCTTCTACTGGTGGTACTGAGGATGCTGATATTGCAGGATATACCCCAAACAATAATCCTGAAGACAATGCAACAACTGTTGCTATCTTTATAGCTTTAAAACTAACAGCAGTTTCAAATCCTTGACCTTCAAATATGTTCAAACCCCAAATTCCAGCAGCAATACCTGCTACTGAACCTATTAGACTTACATATAACGCTTCTAAAAGAAACTGTAATAAAAGGTCAGTTTGTTTTGCTCCTAAAGCCCTTCTAACTCCTATCTCAGTTCTCCTCTCTGTAACTGAAACAAGCATTATATTCATAATGCCAAGACCACCTACTAAAAGAGAAACCGCTGCAATGCCTCCAAGTAACAATGTCATGACTCTATTAGCTTTATCAGCTTCCTGTACAAGTTGATTAAGACTAGTAATGCTTATTAGTTCATCTCCTGCACTTTGTAGAAGTGGATTTGGTACCTCTGGTTCCATGGGTTCCATATTATTCATGGTACTCATATCGTCAAATTCCATCTCATCGTTTCCTCGAGGTCTGTCTTCTTCGCCACCTGCTTCTGAAATAGTACTATGAGTAGGTGCTTTCTGATCAAGTCCAAGCTTTCTTCTGAAAATCCTTCCAAGCTGAACAATAACTAAGTCTGCCTCCTTTTCTGAAGAAGCCTTCCCCCAGATAGCATCGACTGTCCTTTTTTCTGCTATTTTTAATGCTGATGTATATGGAATAACTATTTTATTATCAATATCATCTGCTTTACCCTCACCCTTTGGATTAAGAACACCAATAATTCTGTATGTGTTTCCATTTAAAGTGATAGATTTGCCCACTGGGCTTCTGCCTCCTAAAAGGTTAACTCCTATATTGTATCCTAAAACTGCTACAGGAATTCTTTGCTCTACATGTGCCTTTGTAAAAAAATGCCCTAAGCATAATTTATGATCTCTTATAATGGGAAATTCATTATCCACACCGACGATATCAACCTTTCCCCTTATTCTTCTCCATTTTAAAGATGTTTTTGTATTGACTACTGGAGTGGCAGCTTCTAGTCCTTGTACTATTTCTACAAGCTCCTCACTATACTCTGGATCAAACTCCACAGAAGAATCATGAGCAGTAATTGTGATAACATTAGACCCAAAGCTTTCAAATTGCTCCACAACTGCCCTTCTGGCTCCTTCGCCTATACCCATTAAGCTAACAACTGAAGCTACACCTATTGCAACTCCAAGTATGGTAAGTGCAGAACGCAATGGATTGGCTAAAATCCCATGCAAAGCCATTTTCGTAGTAAACCACCATCTTACTAAAAAGGAGCCTCGTTTCTTGTTATTTTGCATAATTCATTCCTCCTTTATTAGATATTAGCGGCATACTAATTATCTTTATCCTTGTCCCCTGTTTTATCAGTGCTTGGAAGTATACTATCCTTATCACCTAAACGTTGACTTGGAAGTAAGTCAATTGTACTCCCCGTTATAACCTTGTCGCCTTCCTTAAGCCCTTCCTTTATCTCTGCTACTCTTGTATTCATCAAACCTAATTTTACTGGTACTGCCTTGACATTGCCATTTTCATCAAGAATTTCTACCATGGTCTTACCTTCTTCATCAAAAACTGCTTCCATAGGTACCAATAAAACATCTTTAGCACTTCCTGCATCTATATAACCCTTGGCCTGCATCCCAGGTTTTAGCTGTGAATTGCCTTCAATATCAATACGTATAGGATATTTTGTTATTCCAGTACTATTACCTCCACTGGATGTTCTTATATCCACTACCTTACCTTCAAACACTTCACCTGGAAGAGCATCAAAAGTAATTCTAACTGGTGCGTCTATCTTAACATTTAGTACATCTATATCGTCTATTTGTGAATATAGCTCCATTGACTCTACATTGAATAAATCACATATATATTGACCTGGTCTTACAGTCTCTCCAGGCTGTACATCTAACCAATTAATTATACCATCAGCTGGAGCTCTAACCTCAAGATTATTCAGCCCTTGTTTAAGCTCGCTAATTTCTTCCTTTATTTGCTTTATTTTATAGAGCCTTTCCTCTATTGTATCTTGTATATTTTTACTTGCCATAGTAACTATAGGATCGCCCTTTTTAACTTTTTGCATTTCATCCACATGTATTTCTGTTACAACTGCTTTAGCAGTATTTGAAACTTTTTGTTCCTTAGCAAATCCTTCTACTTCAGCATCATGGGCAAAAAAACTAACGGAAGTCTCATTATTCCTGATTCCTACTTTAACCTTCATTTCATTTTGAACCAAACCTGGGTTTTCTGCTTCTATTTCAACTATATGCACAAATCCCTGTGCAAATGTTTGTCCTCCTATTTCTTCGTTATATGGTATTGGGTTTGGATTCATCTTAGTAACTTTACCTGTGTAGAAAGAATCAAAATTAGGGAATTTTAAAACAACTTCATCACCAACCTTTAAGCTCTTATATTCATTAATAGTAAGATTGGCCTTTACTTTAAAGGTTGAATCATCAACTATTCTTGCTATAACCTGACCAATTTCAAGCTCTTTAGCTTCTTCAACTTTAATATCTATAATGGTACCATCAATAGGAGCTTTCAGAACAATACCTTTTGAAGGGTTGAGGTCATATACTTCATCTGTACTTACACTTGCCATATTAGCTAACTGTTCAACCTGTGTTCTTAATTCTTCTTCTCTTTCTTTGATTTTTGAATTTAAACTTGCAGCATCAAGAGTAACGATTACTTGATCCTTCTTTACGCTATCCCCTTCTTCAACAAAAATCTCTTCAATTTTATATTCTACCATACCCCAGTCAAAATATCGTCTTTCTCCTCCTACCCTTATTCCATTCGATCTGGATCTTGCAGCTTCCAATCTTCCATTGACCTCAACTCCTACAGAAATATCTCCACGTACAACTTCCTTTGTGGAGTATATAGGCCCTTGCGTATCTTCTATATCCTTTGGCATAAGCTCTTTATAAGCATAGAATCCTCCTCCAAGTACAACTACTAATATTATTAGTATCATTGTAATTCTTTGAAACATTATACTGCACCTCCCGATTGTATTTCTTCAATTTTTTCTATTACTCCATCTAAAATATGGTATATCTTGTGTCCATGTAGTGCAACATCATAGTCATGGGTTACCTGAACGACAGTCATACCTAACTCCTTGTTCAATTTTTTAAAAATATCCATAATATTACTGCTTGATTTTGAATCTAATGCTCCTGTCGGCTCGTCGGCAAGTATTACCGCTGGCTCCATTGTAATTGCCCTTGCTATTGCTACTCTTTGCTTTTCTCCACCAGATAATTGTGAAGGTAAATGATTCAATCTATCCCCTAAACCAACTATTTCCAATGCCTTCGTAGCCTTTTTCTTACGTTCATTCCCCCAAACCCCTCTGTATACCAATGGCAACTCAACATTTTCTCTAGCACTTAAGTGTGATAGTAAATGAAAATGCTGAAACACAAACCCTAAAAATTCATTTCTAATATCAGCAAGCTTAGAATCACCAAGTTTTTCTACTCTATTATTATCTATCTCATACGTACCTGAAGTTGGTATATCCAAACAGCCTAATATATTTAGCAAAGTAGATTTTCCAGATCCAGATGGACCCATTATTGAAATAAATTCTCCTCTATCTATTTGTAAATCGATTCCCTTTAATACATCAACACTGAGTTGCCCCATTTTATAGCTATGATATATGTCCTTTAATTTTAATAATGACAAATTCTTCTCCCCCCTTTGTTAAAACTACACCTGTTTTTGTTAGACAAATCCTAGAGTGTTTTTGTTCCAATATTTTTCTGTTTTATTCGGATAAAATCAATAAATTTTCATAACCCTGTTTCCATATTTTTATAGCTTTACCACTGTAAATTATAACATATTATTAAAAGAATAATTCTTACAAAATAATTACGATTTATAAAAAAGCTTTGAATATAGGATTTACATAGTAATTTTAAAGTTGAAGTTTTGCAACAAAGGCGTCTGACGACGCATTTTAGTTGCAAGTTACACGTTTCAAGTTTTAAAGTCATTTTTTTAGGTACTAAAAACCTCAATCTCTGCTTCTGAAATTTACTGATAATAATTTTCATTTATTCTCTGTTACTTGAATTTACCTAAATTAAAGCATACAATTTCATGTAAAAAAAAGCCTTATATCGGCTTTTATCAATTTTATTTTAAAATATGGCTAATTAAAGTGTATCTCAACTTTTCAAATGGCATAAGCTTATCTGCAATTGTAATTATCAAGCTTATTATTCCTGCTAAAGCACCTATTTTATAAAATCTCTCAAGGTTTTTCTTCTTTCTATATTCTTCAATCTCATACTGCCAAGCATATTTTCTATTTTCACTTTCTTGAAAAATTTCATTTGACGTATTATTTATTTTAGCTAAATTGGGATTTGTAGTTTTCATTATCCCAAGTATCTCATTTTTATTCTTTTCAAACTCCATGTCATTATATACTAACTTTTTCACCTATACCCCTCCTACAAATTATTATTTTTCTACAAACTTCTATTTTTCCCTTCAAACTTTTAATTAAAATACTGTTTTTTTTCATATTTAGGCATAAAGTACTATTAGAACAAATTGTCATATGACACTTTGTTCCATTTATGCAGATTAAAATTTTTATATAATAGCAGGAATTTGAAAACAAATGAAGAATTTGTTAAGTTGGTAAAAATTTTTTGTGTATTTGAAGAATTTTGTTCTCAATAAGGATTTATTGTCGATATAGATATTCCAATAAAACAGTTAGCTTATACATATCAAAAATCCTTAAAATCTCTGGACATTTTGATATTTATAAATTAAGTTTCACTATTAGAAATCTATATATTTTAAAATACATAATCAAATATAATGTATAAAAAGGTAGGTAATCAATATGGGTAGTTCATACACCGATAAATATAAAATACTTAAAACTTTCAAAAAAGATACTCTCCAAAATGTATTGATTGGCTCTAATAAAGAAAACGATAGTAATGTTGTTGTTATTAATATTCTATATAAGGATAAAACATTCGAAGTTCTATCTAAATTGCAGCTTTCGAAGGGATTGCATAATTTAGTGCATTTAGAAGAAAATCAAAATTCTTTGATTGTTATAACTGAGTATAAGGAAGGAACTCCTTTAGATGTATACTTAAGCTATTTTGATACTACCCTTAAACATAAAATTAATTTAGCTTACGAATATATGACTAAAATAGTTAGATACGATATTTTTCACAATTCGGTGAAAAAAGTATTAATTGATGAATCTCAAATAAATATAAAGAATGGTGAACTTCATTTTAGCGAATTATTATTTCTAAATGATGATTTTTCTGACCCAATAAGTTTTAATATCATTGCTTCTAAGATAGCAAGCATTATAGAAAAAATAGTTTTTACAAAAACTAACACTCAAGATATATACTACCAATCAGAAGCTAAAAAGATTACAGAATTTATAAATAGACTAAGAAAAGATGCCAATAACTTTAATAGCATCGAAGAAGTATATGACGCCTTTAGAAAAATATATATTTATAATTTTTTTATGGATGAGGAGTATAAACTAGACAATAAAGATAAAGAGGCTTTACACCTTAATGAAAAAAACAATAATCTACCCCATAACAAAATAATAGGATTCAACGAAATGGATAACCTTAAAAATAACAGTAAAAAATTGGATGTTGATAAATCCATTAAAGCTGGGTTAGCTATGTCCTCAAATAATAGGATTATGAATTCAAATGAAATATTAATTGGTAATGAAGAAAACGCTTTTGATTATGAAAATCCTAATGAATATAAAAGAAAAAGCAGAAATTATATGCCTATAGTAGTAATAGGTGGAATTCTAGTAGTTATACTTTTATTTAGCATACTATATAAACCTGTATTAAACTTTTTAAATTTATCTACAACCTCTTCCCATACTAAAACTGAAGCTTATTTCGAATATAGCAAAATTTCTTCTAATACATATTATTTTGAAAACAAAAGCAAGATTTTTGGAAAAGATAACGATACAACTCAAATATCATGGCAAATATATAAGAGAGATAAACTTGTTGAAGAAATCAATGATGAACCAAGCCTAAAAATTAGATTCGAAAACCAAGGTGAATACAGAATAGTTTTAACAATAACAGATAAATATGGAAACACCGATAATTATGATGAAATTATATACAATAATACAATGGAAATAGATGAGTTGAAAAACAAAATAGAATCTGAAGAAAAGCTTAATAATTTAAGTCTTGTTTATTCTAATGAATCTATAGTAAAGGATTATAATGCCTATAGAAGTGGTGACCATTCCTTAAAGCTTGGTAAAAAAGGAAAGTTTAATTCACAAAAAATTATTATAGATAAAATAAATATTACTGATGTCCCATCTCTTTCTATGTGGATTGCTCCAAGCTCAAAGGAAAATATAAAAATATTAGTAAGGGGTTTCAAAAACAATAAATCTCAATTTCTAAAGCATGTAACATTTAGTCCAAAGGAAATCAATACTTGGGAATTAGTTGAAATTAGCGGACTATCTGAAAATATTGATAAAATTGAAATAACATTTAAAAATTTCAATTCTCCTATTTGGTTAGATGATATTATAATAGGATCATATAAATAGAGTTATAAAATAACTTTGTGCTCCTTTAACAAATCTGTTTCAATCCCTTTAGATGCAATATTATGCTTGATATAAAAATACCTGTCAAGGTTGAAATGAACGGATTTAAACCCGACCCTGATAGGTATTTTTATATCAATATTTAAATATTTACAGGGTATTAAAAAAATGCCTTAGACACACAGGTTTAATTACATACCCTTCCATAGGTAAAACAATAAATTTTACTGACCTATGGCATACTTTCCCCATTATAAAAAATTATTGGCAAAATTATACGATTTTATGTATATAATCATAAAATTTTGCCAATAATATAAATAACTCAATAAATTACATATCTAATCTCTTATACATTCATCTTGTCAGCTAGGAGAATATTTTCCTTTAGACACACATTATATAACAGACTCTAAATAGCAAAAAATAAGATAACCGATTCTTATACAATCAATAAGAATCGGTTATTAATCAGATTCTAATTCACTTAAAAGCTTTAAATCTTCTAACTGTATTGAATCCTCATTCCTTTCCTTCTAAACAACCAAACATTACAATACTTCTATTTCTACAATACTAATATAATGTTGTCTAATTAGTTAAATAATTATTTTATATACGAGCTGCCATCTTCATATTTATTCTACAAAACTAGTAAATATTTAAGCTAAAAATTTCTTTGACAATTTTATAAACTTCTAATCTATACCACTATTTAAAAAAGTGAATTAGAATCTGTCTTAAGAAGATTACTCTTCTTATATATATTATATCATAAAATTCATGAAATATTCATGTATTGTTAGAAAATTCTATTAATTTTTTGTCATGCTTTCCAATACTTTCATTGTTAAGCTGTTTCCATTTATTAGTAATATTATTGTTTTTCTTCTATTCTCTCTTTTACATTTTCTACTTTTTCCTTAATCCATTCTGTATGATTGCTTAAGTTTTCAAATATTTCATCTAATATATCATTAACTTTATCGGTATCTTCTTCTTTAACTGCCTTAATTAAAGCTTTCCTAAGCTCCTTCATATTTTCTCTTTTCTCTTTAAACTTCTCTCTCTTTTCTTCTCTTTTTTCTTTCCAAGCTTCTCTTTTTTCTTTAAAATCACCTTTTATCTCTTCCATAAAATTTTTAAACTCTTCTTTTGCCTCTTCTTGTGTAATCTCTTGATTTTCTACCTTATTGTTAAGTTCTTCTCTAAAGGCCTTTATTTCTTCTTTTTTATTTTCCTTTTTTTCACCAGTTAATTCCTTAAGCTCAGCACGTAATGTCTTTAACTCTTCCCTTAATTCCTTTCTTTCTTCAAATAAATCCTTCCAATCCTCCAGATCCTCTTGTGCATATTTTTCAATAACACTAAGTAATCTTCCATGGTCTAATTCTTTAAATTTATTAATATTTTCTTTGAAGCTTTGTCTTTTTTCTTTTAAAATTTGTCTTTGTTCAACCCCTGCCTTTTTGTTATCATCTTTTATACTGCCTTCATTTGCAAATGCTGTAGTTGGAACTAATAAAGCTACTGCTAAAGTTGTTGTTACAACTCCTTTAAATAGTTTTGAATTTCTTAACATTTTTCCACACTCCTTAATTTATTTTTTTATCCCCCTCTTTATGTTTATTATAAATTCTTATTTTAAAATAAATTTGTGATAAATGTGGAAAAAGTATGTGAAATGACACTTTATATCTAATCAACCCTTCCTATTCTATTTAATGGGAATAACCTCACTAATACCTTCCCTTGTATATTGTCTATGCTAAAGGTTCCTAGTTGTCTACTGTCCAAGCTTTGTGACCTATTATCCCCCATTACAAAAACATGATTATCTGGAACTGTTATTTTAACATCTCCAGGTGTATAATCTCCATTGATATAATCTTCTACCAATTCTTCACCATTTACATAAACCTTCCCGTCCTTAACAACCACTTCATCTCCTTCTACACCAATTACTCTTTTAATCAAATTTTTCTCTTTACCTTGGGCTGTTTTTAAAGCAGTTTTAAACACTACTATATCTCCTTTTTGTGGCTCATGAAATCTATATGAAATCTTATTAAGTATCAAATAATCATTGGGATTTAATGTTGGATACATTGAGTGTTGTTTTACCAAAGTAGGTCTTGCTATAAATGTAGTAATGAAAAGAGCAATAACTATAGATACAGCAATTGTTTTTATCCATTCAAATATTTCTTTAGTCATTTTCTAATCTTCCTTTCTGTCAACAAAATATTATGAAATTTTACTTACTGCCATGCATACATTAATAGTAATTCTTTATAAATCATTGATTTCCTTTATAATTTTAGATTTTTTAATTAAAAATAATATTTGAAGAAATTGTCTAATTAATACAGAAAAAAAATTAGAAATATTTTAGTATATATGATTGACAAAGCTTATAAATTTCCCTATAATTACTATCAAGAATAGAGGGAGTAACTGACCTGTAAAGGGATCAAAGTCGTCATTACGGAAACAATGATTTTCCCGGCTTTGATGGCAAATTTGTCTAGTGAGACTCTACGATTAACTTACGTTAATTGTAGGGTTTTTTTATTTGAATTTATTTTTTAAATTTACACCACATTGTTTCTGTGCCCATTTTTTATTTTTCAGATACTCTCTTAAATCAACTCGTTGTGCCAGCGTCTATCACAAGAGTTTTAGAAATAACTAATTTATTCAGCTAGCTGTACATGAAACAAAGCTACACCAACATGAAATGAAAATATATATTTTCAGAGTAGCACAATGGGTTAAATTATATTCTTCAATATAAATATCAAACTATGTAAGGAAAGGAAGAACATCAATGGAAAAACTTATTCACATTTATTTAACATCATTTCCAACTATAGCACTAATTTGCATCATAGCTGCTATGCTTTATACTTTAAGTAAAGGAGCAGACATTCTAGTGGATGAAGCTGTTAGTCTTTCCGTACATTGGGGTGTACCAAAAATGATTATAGGAGCAACCATTGTCTCTTTGGGCACAACTCTCCCAGAAGCCACTGTTTCCGTTTTAGCAGCTATACATGGAAATCCTGACCTAGCTTTAGGTAATGCCATCGGATCAATTATTGCCGATACTGGTCTTATAATTGGTCTTGCAGCCCTTATCGGTCATCTTCCAGTTGATCAGACAATCATTAATAGACAGGGCAAGGTTCAATTTTTTTCTGGTATTTTATTAGCTACTGTTAGCCTTCCGGTCTTCTCTAATGGCATAAGCGGTAACATTAGCCAATGGATGGGATGGGTTTTTCTCTTAATTCTAGCAATTTATACTTATATTTCATTAAAATGGGTTAAAGGGTCTGAATCTGACAAAGCTATATTAGCAGAAGAAAAAAGCCCTTTAATTGTTCAAATAATTAAACTTATATTAGGTATAATTCTTGTTATTGGATCTTCAAAGATACTTATACCTGCTGTTGGGATTACAGCTATTCGAGTGGGTATTCCTCAAAGTGTAATCGCTGCTACCCTTGTTGCCTTTGGTACTAGTCTGCCAGAACTTATAACAGCAATTACAGCTGTAAAAAAGGGTCACGGTGAACTTGCTGTTGGTAACATTATTGGAGCAGATATTCTTAACGTATTTTTTGTAGTCGGTAGTGCAGCTGCCGTAACAAAAGGCGGACTTGACGTACCCTTCAACTTTTATAAACTACAGATTCCAACAATGCTTATCATACTCTTTGCATTTAGAATTTTTACAAAAAATAGAAATAATGAAATTTCAAAAAAAGAGGGTCTATTTCTAGCTGGAATTTACTTCGCTTACTTGGCTCTAAACTATATATGGATTTAATTCATAAATAAACATAATTCATAATTAGCAATTAAACTATAACATAGGCAGATTACATAGCTTTCTATGCAGTCTGCCTGTATTCTCAAAATCATTAGGCTAAAATACAATGGAACTATTACATAAAAAACAACATACAACCTATTACACAAGATGCAATATTGGCAAAGATACCATATGCAATTCTTCTCTGTACAGTTTTCTCTGTCAAATATTTTAAATAAATGGTTAATTCAATGAACACTATAAAGATTTCAGCAATAATAAACATAAAAAATCCCGCAAATAATCCATTAGTTATATTACTATATAATACAATAATGTTTAAAATGATTTGTGTTGAGATGTTAACAACAAAAAAAATTACTAAGGATCTTTTCAATGTAAATCCAAACATAATTCCTATAAAGGAACCTTTGTTCCTCCAAGCAAAGCAGGATGAAATCCTTCTTCATCCCTATACTCAGCAAGTTTAGAAACCTTATCCATTTCCTCCTCTGTTATTTCCAGCCAAGAGTAATTAGCATCATCTATTACCAATAAATCAAGCCAATATTTATCTGTGTCTATTCCTCGAACTATTATATCAAGAGAGGGCTTTGGTCCTACATCAGCATTTGCTACTATCATAAAAAACGCTGGCATAATCAAGCCAATGACAGGTATTAACCACCATTTTTTTATATATATTTTTTTTTATTTTTACCTCCATTAATTACACTAGCTAAAAATATAGATTTCCTATAGTAAAACTCAATTTATACATATCAAAATATCCAGAGTTTTTAAGGATTTTTGATGTGTATTATAAATTAACTGTTTTACTGGAATATCTATAATATGCAGTATTTATTATATATAAATATTTCTTTTATATTATATCATATCTTGGTAGTTTTTTACTAAATAGTATTTTGTATATTATACTGTATAGAACAGGAAACGTTATATCTCTATTTTCACTTTTCTCTAAACTATTTCTCAATCCATGGTTTAAAATTAAACTATACCATTGCTTACACGCAAATAAAGAGACAAGCCTATAAAATCTTAGACTTGTCTCTTCGAAGTTTAGATATCCAGTTTGATATTATCTGCATTTGTGAAAATATAGTAATTTTTATATTATTTTCCAAAATATCTTTCTAATAAGCCTTTAAATGCCTTTCCATGTCTTGCTTCATCTTTACACATTTCATGTACAGTATCATGAATGGCATCATAGTTCAATTCTTTAGCTCTTGTTGCAAGGTCCTTTTTACCTTGACATGCACCATACTCTGCATCTACTCTCATTTTTAAGTTTGTTTTTGTATCTGCTACAACAACTTCACCAAGAAGCTCTGCAAATTTTGCTGCATGCTCAGCTTCTTCAAAGGCAATTCTCTTATAGGCTTCTGCAACCTCTGGATAGCCTTCTCTATCTGCTTGTCTACTCATTGCTAAGTACATTCCTACCTCTGTACACTCACCCATAAAATTAGCCTTTAAGCCTTCTACCACCTCTGGATCCAAGCCCTTTGCAACACCTATTTTGTGCTCATCAGCCCACTTTAATTCCTCTGACTGTGCTTGTTCTTTAAACTTATCAGCTGGCACTCCACATTGTGGACATTTTTCTGGTGGATTTTCTCCTTCGTGAATATAACCGCATACAGTACATACAAATTTCTTCATTTCTAATTCCCCCATTATCAAAATTTTTTTTAAAGTATATTATACTAAAGATAACCTTTATAAAACCTTATGTATTATATTAATCACATTAATTTCAAGTTTTAAGTCTGGTTATCCTTATATGCATTTTTTACAAATACCCTTTAGATACAAATGGTATTCATCTACTATAAAATCATCAAGCTCTTTAATTATAGGCATTTCTATTTTAAAATCATATACTTCATTGCATTTTTTACATTTAAAATGTCCATGAAAGGATGTATCTGCATCGTACCTTGTTTCATTGTCTTCAATATTTATTAATAATACAATACCTTTTTCTACAAATAATTTCAAAGTATTATACACGGTAGTTTTTGAGAGTGTAGGAATTTCAGTAACTAACCCTTGATAAATCATATCTACTGTTGGATGATTTCTATATTTTATTAGATATTCTAAAATTTTGATTCTCTGATAGGATGGCTTTATATGATTTTTTTTTAGATATTCATCTATCTCATTAATCTTTAATTTCATAAAATTATCAAACCCTTCACATGTTTTAATTTAAATACACTATAAATTTATGAAATAAGCCTCCTGATACAATTTTGCAACTATTTCATATTTGTAATAATTACAATTATATATTAATATATAATTTATACTTTGTCAATACTTTTTATTAAATTATTTCATTGTTCTAATTCCTATCTCAGAGATTTTAAAAACAAAAAACTTTATTTGCTAACTTGGAGGCTGAAATTGACTTCTCTTTATTATATAAGTTCTTAAAACAAATGCACAAATTAACTCCTATATAAGTATAGTAATAATATATTAACCCGCCAAGCTAGTTTCTATCGTAAGAGCTTTTAAAAACAAAAATCTAATTCACTAGCATAAGCAGTTAAATTAGTCTTTTATAGCAAAGGGAGGATATTATGGTTTATTATATGCCGAGGAGTGTGTGCTCTAAAAAAGTAACTTTTTCTATAGAGAATAATAAAATTAAAGATGTCAAATTTGAGCAAGGTTGTAGTGGAAGCCTGCAAGCAATAAGTAAGCTAATAGAAGGTATGACTGTTGAGGATGCCATCAAAATGCTTAAAGGTATACGCTGTAGAAATAGAAATACTTCTTGTCCAGATCAATTAGCTAAGGCACTTGAACAATATTTAGAAAAGTAAGGTTAAAATAATTTTTTTCTATTAATTTATAAATTTTAATTACTATCATAACAGGTTACATTTAAATAACTCCTTAAGAAAACAATAATTTTCTTAAGGAGTTATCATTATACCAATTATTAACATATCAATTTTTCTACATATTTGCTATAAACAACCCTAACAACCTAAGTCCTACTTCTATAGTTTTATCTCTAGGAAAAAACTTATCACTATGAAGATGATGTTTACTGTCACAGCCTAAATGAAAATATAGAGATGGTTTATACTTGCAAAATGCTGAAAAATCTTCTCCTATAAGAGAAGCTTTAATATTTGTTTTTACTTTTTCATTTCCCAAAATTTCTTTAGCACTTTTTATAAAGTTTAACGTTAAGTCCTCATAATTTTGCATAGGTCATATCTCTTAATTGTATTCTATCCATATAAACCACCTGACCTATTTATAGTAATCATAAACCGCTTTTCCTATATTATTGTTTAACTTAATTCCTTCTATATTCTCTTTAAGGTTTTTGGTTAAAACAATGATAATTATAGAACTGTTTTCCATAAACATTATTCCCACATCATGCTCAACAGCAGGTAAATCTCCTGTCTTATGGGCTATAACAATAGAATCATCTATTAAAGCAGGAAGTTTGTTATTACATTGCTGTCTTTTCATAATATCTATTATTTCTTCCCTTTGTAAGGACTTTTCTAGGATACTTAAAACATCCATTGGGGAAGTATAATTATCAAATCCTTTTGCCTTGGCTTCTCCATCCATCATTTTTCTTTGAAGAACAGTGTCCTTCATTTTATTGTTCTTAATAGTTTGATTAATATTATCCATTCCTAGTAAATCTATAAGTATATTTGTAGCTGTATTATCACTTAAAATAATCATTAAAGTAGCTATATCCTTTAAGGATAAATTTATTCCCTCATGTAATTCCTTTAATACACCGAATCCTCCTACCTTATGACTCTCCTTAAGTAATATTTCTTGTTCTAATGTAAATTCACCCTTCTTTATTCTTTCAAATAATTCCCATAGAATATATAATTTTATAACACTTGCAGCTGGAAATACTGTATCTTCATTGATCATTATACTCTCATTGGTTTCCAAATTTTTAACAATTACACCTACATCTCCATCTACACCCTCTATTATATCATCGATTTTTTTTCTTAACATAGAAGTCCTCCTTTATTTTTTTAGTATATCCTTTGGGTAACTATAGTATATAGTTGAATAACTGTCATTAACAAAATCTGATATCAATTTGAAGTTTTTAGATAAATTATTATGCTGCTTGTCTATTTCACTAAAAATACTATCTTTCCCCATAATCCACCTCTTGCTGTAATATTTTCTACATATAATTTTCTTTATTTAATTTACTTATTATAGTAATTTTATGAATTTTCTCTATTAATATTATATAATTCTCTCCAAATTTCAAGAATAATTTAAATATTATTATGGAAGAAATATTTTTATACATTTATAGGTTGTTGAATAACTAAATTTGGAAATTGGTAATTCCGCTAATTCTCTACATTATAAAATTAGAATCATTTTTATAAAAAATACTTTTGATAGCTAAAATATAGCATTTTACTTTCGGTAAAAATAGTTATTCAACAACCTACATTTAAAAAATACCTCGTCGTAAATATTAATTTTTATGACGAGGTATTTAACTTCTAATTATTTATTAATAGCATCTCCTTCTATATCGAGGTCTACAATAGCATCCTCTTCTATAGGGGTAACATCTATATCTATATGGATAACACCCTCTACTACCAGTTCCAAATAGAAATAGAAATGGCAATAAGTAACCACCTCTACAATAACCATAATACATATTTATCACCTCCCCCTTAAAATGGGTGAAAAATTCTATAGAGATTTCCATAGATGATTAATCATAAGGTTGTCTTATCTCAGTATCAATATATTCATGAATTAAAATATTGTTAATGAAAAAAACAAAGCTTTAAAAATTCCCTTATTCAAACAGAATTAAGGGAATTTTTAAAGCTTTGCTCTATATTTAAATTTGTGTTATATCAGCTCTAAAGATTATATATCTTTATATATTAACCTTTCAGCATTTCTTTGATTTGCTTTGCATCTTTATCACCTCTACCTGAAAGATTAGCTATAATAATCTTATCCTTTGGCAAAGTTTTAGCTAGCTTCATTGTATAGCTCAGTGCATGGGAGCTTTCAAGAGCAGGTATTATACCCTCTGTTTTACTAAGTATTTTAAAAGCTTCTAAGGCTTCTTCATCAGTTATAGTCACATACTCTGCCCTCTTAGAATCCTTGTAAAAACAATGCTCAGGACCTACACCAGGATAATCTAGTCCAGCGGCTATAGAGTGTACCGGTAGATCATTACCATCTTCATCTTGGATTGCATAACATTTAAAGCCATGGATTATTCCCACTTTTCCTGTAGTAATAGAAGCAGCATGATCTGGTGTATCAATTCCCAACCCAGCAGGATCTACTCCAATTATATTTACCTGTGTATCATCATAGAAGGGATGGAATAGACCTATTGCATTACTACCACCCCCAACACATGCTACTAAATAATCTGGAAGTCTGCCTTCCTTCTCTAATATTTGCTGTCTGGCTTCCTTTCCAATTATGCTTTGAAATTCTCTTACCATAACTGGATAAGGATGAGGACCAACTGCAGAACCCAATAAATAGAAGGTATTATCACAATTCCTAACAAAATCATCTAGAGCTGCATCAACAGCATCCTTTAAGGTTTTTCTTCCCGTTGTAGCAGCTACAACCTTAGCACCTAACAACTCCATATACCAAGTCAGCTAGACTCGATGAATTTTCATTTTCAGCTTCATTAATTTGATTTGATAATGTGATAGCCTCTGGTATCTCAATCATATATTTTACCCCCTATACATTAAAAGTAATATAAACATTTCCTATATCAATCCCTTATTTTTAAGGAAAAAACAGATTTATAAAATTACTTAAATGAAATATTAAAATTCTCTAAAGCATCTCAAAACAAAAAAATTTTATTTACTAACTTGGTAGGTTAAATTAAAAAAGATGAACTTCAAAAAATCTTTATTAATAATTGGTTCTTTTATCAGTTCTTGTCCATCCTATGGATGTGTCTAGTCCTTATCTTTTTTTTGTTTCTCTAAGATTTGCCTCTGAATAGAAAAAATATATTTATCAAGCTCTTGACTTAATTTTACTACTTCCTTGGTATGTCCCTGGGTTTTATATATTTCATTTAATTTAAATCGTAATTCATTGATTCGATTATTTATATCTTGTTTATCATCAAATTTTACTTCTTTCATTTAGCACACCCCCCAAAGTATAATTTCATGACTTTAATGGTAATTCATACAAACAAATGTTCGGAATATCTCTTGGTATATTTTAACACAATTAGTCTATGTTTTTCAACTATTATTTCATATTTATTTATATATTACAGGGATGCATATAGGACAAAAGGGGCTATTTACGCTTTATGATTGAAGGTTGTAGGTTGAGGGCATCCTATAACACAAAGATAAATGTAGTTGAAATCATTTACGCCTATATTGCAATTCAAGTATTACTTAATGTCAAGTATTTTGTATAGGAGCAATTGTAAAATCTGTATTACAATTTAATTATACAAGTAATGTATTATAAGCAATTTCTATTTAAAATAAATAAATTTAAGGTGATGTAATGAATTTAATTAAACTTGGTAATATATTAAAAAATAGAAGATTAGAATTAAAATTATCATTAAGAAAAGCTGCTGAACTAATTGGTATAAGTCATAATTATTTATCAATAATTGAGAAAGCACACGATCCTAGAAGCAATGCTCCTATTAAACCAACTTTTGAAACCTTAAAGCTTATAAGTGAAGCATATGAAATGAACATTAATAAATTACTTGTGTTAGCTGGTTATCATGAATATATTAAATCTGTAGAAGAAATATATACTGCTCAAGAACTTTCAAAGCTTGTTCCTGAAGAATATAGAGAAGCTTTCAGAAAACTAAATATGAAGCAAATTCGGTTTGTAAAAAAAATGGTTGATGAGGATATAGATCTAGAAATACTTGGTAATGTAATAGAAAAATTAAAGGAGTTAAAGATATCTTTAGACAGATTGGAAGTCAAAGATAAAAAAGACTATAAATAAGCTTTGACCAATTTTTTCTTTTTTACATAAAAAATAAGCTGCCTCATTTTTAAGACAGCTCCTTGGTTTTTATCAATATACTATTCTTGCACTTTAGCAACCATATTTTCTGGTATTTCTTTATTTTTAAGAGCAGATCTTAACATAGATATGGATGTATACAATACAACTCCTATAACAATCCAAGTTAATGTACTAATTGGTAAAGTTTTAACTAAATAAGTGGCTACAAAAATACCTATAACCCCAACAGTAGAAAAAGCCATTGATGCTTTCCTATTATAGGCACCTTCCTTTACAAATTTAACAGAAGCTACAGGCATTAAGAAGGCACAGGAGCCAAACATAAGAGGAAAGGCAACCTTAGGTGACATACCTAAGAAAAATACAAGTGCCATACAAGGTGCATATAGCCCTATTCCCGCAGTCATCAAAGCTCCTAATATAAAGTTTGCAATTACAGCAATAATCAATTTGCTTCCAGATAGTCCTATAGCTTCTCCACCGCTAGGCATCCAACCTACTTTGCCTGCAAACATTAGAAGTGCAGTGACAAATAAAGCACACCCCATAATTCCTTGGATTTTCTTTTCAGAAAGCTTAGAAACAATGCCCGCACCCAAATAGGCTCCTATTGTTGCTGAGGTCAACATGCTAATAAGCGTTACTGTCTCAACCTCTATAACTGTCATAAATATAAAGCCTTCCACTATTACTGGAATACAATATCCAACATTTAGTGTTCCAGGTATTACCCTGTCATTTGACTGCTTAAAGGTTTTCAGTAGTGCCGCACCAGTAGCAAAGGACCCAATCCCTAAAGCGTCAAAGAAATTAGTAACAAATCCAATAATAGAAACCATTACCCATGAATTATCTTCCAATTGATTCTTATGTTTAGTAAAATCCTTAACAAATACTATTGAAAACCATAAACCCAACAAGCCCAGTAATGATAGGATAATCTTTAGCATCTTCTCCACTCCTTTTTTAATACTAAAAATTTTACAGCATTATATAGTCATCTTTCATTCTTCTTCATCTTTAGCTTTAAAAAAGCCAAAGCTTTTTTACAATCCATATGATTCACATTATTTTCACCAACAACTTCTGTTTCAATGCCCTCTTTTGATTTATTAAAATCAACAATGGTATCCATATATTTATTGGTTACCACAAATTTTGCTTGTGTACCGATAAAACTCAGTCCAACCAATGGAATTTTTCTTTTCCCAATTTCCTCTATGGTATTTGCATAATCAACATGAGAATTCCCCCATCCATCAACTGAAATAATAACTCCATCGGCTCTTAATGCTTCTGCAAGAACAGCTGTTCTCTTACCAACATAATACTTCTCCTTATTACTCTGAGGTGTTCCTACAACTACAACCCCTAATAAATTTACGTCCTCATCATTGGAAACAACCTCTAAAAGAGGATCTCTAAAATGATGCAGTGTCGTCTCTTTAGTAGATGGTCCTATTCCCATTTTTCATCACCTATCCTCTATGTCATAGCTCTTATTGCCCCATCTCTATATTCATTTGGAGATAGGATAATAGGTATATTCCCCATATCTATTATGGATCGTCCACCGCTAAATCCACTAGGCTCACTTGGTAGTATTTGATTATCGTAATTTGCCCCTTGTCCTGCAATTTGTTTTATAATCAAGACATTTTTTTTCCCACTTCTAATTCTGTCATAGTATTCATTTGCTTCACTACATTTTCTTCCATCCATATTTTTAAGTATATTTCTTAAGTTTTGAATAAATCTATCACAGACCCTATGGGTAGCTAGTGTAAGTTCTCTACTAAATGGCAATCCACCCTTTAAAGTGACATCAAAATGAATAATATAGTCCTTTATCGAAGGAGTCCCTGCTCGATCAAATACCATCTGCTCATCAAGAAATCCTTCTGAAGAACCGAATTCACTCATTTGCCTGCCATCTTCATCTACACCTGTTAGCATCACATATACTCCTGTGAGCGTATGGGTAATACCTTCTCCTATCTCTCCTAATACTTTAGCAGAAATAGGAATAATATCCATTATGGTATTTGTATACTTATGATATTCTCCTGGTTTTAAAATATCTATCTGAATACTTTTTACTAATTCTTCTGATTCTTCTAACAAAGGAATCTCTTTTTTATCAATAGTAAGAGTATTTTCATGAATGGTAGTTTTCTTTCCAAACATAACTTGTTCTATATGAAAGGATTTTATGACAAGCCTTCTTAAAATAGTATCTTTCATCTCTTTCCCCTCCACTAGAATATATTTGTTTTTCTTCCCGTCCTTAAATAGAACGGGAAGATTTCTTGCTATATCTCTGCTATATATTCATAAGGAAGGTTTTTGATTCTTCCTGGTGTTTCAATAGATACCAATGCCTCTAAAGTTTCTTTTGTGATTAATCTTTGCATTTCTGGATTATTAGGTTCCCCTGCATTTGCACCCATTGGAACCAATGGAGCAGATACCCTTGGTGAACCATTTTGTCTTACTACAGGAGGTAAAGCTGCAATAATAATAGTAGGTATTCCAGCTTCCTCAATTGCTCTCTGCACAATCACGGCAGAGCGGTGGCATGTCCCTCAGCCAGCTGTAAGCAATACTGCATCTACACCCTCTTCCTTTAATTGCTTAGCTATTTGGGGACCTGTTTCTTCAGTGAAAACCTTAACATCTCCACCGCCACCCATAAATCCAAAATTTACAGGAGCAAGTCCCTTGATAACTCCTTCTTCTGCTAGTTCTCTCATTCTATCAATTGGAAACATACAGTTAATATCCTTGTTTACATCGGCGTTATCATATCCTCCATGAGACACCATCAATTGGTCGCTTGGAGTATCTCCTGGAATAACTCTAAAACTTGTGTCTCCAGCTAAATTGAATCTTTTATCTGTTTTCAAATGTACTCCAGCAGCAGTAACCAATGCTACAACCATTTCATTCAATGGTTTCGTTACGGGAGTCCATACCACTGGAGGGGTATTTGGAACAAAAATTTCAGATTGCAGTCCTTTTACTACAGTTAAACTCATAATTTTCCTCCTCTTCTTTTATTTTTAACTTTTTTCTTATCTCTTCTTACCTCATAGCATGTTTTGCATATTCTTCATCTATATCTGGTCCCAATACCTCTGGATAAGTCATCATAAAACCAACTTCTTGACCTACCAATATTTCATATTCTGTTATTACTAACCTCCTAGGAACCTTAAGCTGACCCATTCTTCCTTTAAGATCTATTGTCACGGAGCCATCATCTACTCCAACAACTACTCCTTCAAAAAATCTTTCAGATGATATGTATTTTAATCTATTCATCTCTATCACCTTATTTTTTTATTCTACTTCATAAATTTCCCTTCTTTTTTTGCTTTTTTCTAATGATTGCTCATTAGGTTCAAGTTCTATCTTTCTTCCAGTTGATTTTTCTATAGCTTCAATATTGTTTAGTTTAACATTTGGATTCCATTTTCTTTCAGCTTCCTTTATTTCTTCTCCTGCCATTCTTGCCTTTAACATATATATTGCTCTTACTGCATCTTCTGGTGCAAGACAATTATTTTCAAGAATTTCATTTTCAATACCTTGAGCTGACTTATTGTTATCGACTAATGTATTCATATATGGATTTCCAACAACTAATTGCCCTTGAACAGCTGAAAAGGTAACACCGACTACTGGAATTCCCCTCATTCCAATTTGTTCTATATGACTTGCAAAATCAATATGGTTATTTCCGAAACCTTCTGTAGTTACTATAGCTCCATCAATATCCATAGCCTCTACAGTCATTCCTAACAGCTTTGAAACATAGAATTTTTCAGAGTTTACTTGAGGAGAACCCACGAATATTACCCCTGCTAAGTCTATCTCTTCATCATTCATGGCTTCTTTCACTAAAGGTTCTCTCCAATAATGTCTAGTAGTTTCCTTAGAAGCTGGTCCAATACAAGTTAACGCATGGATGCACCCATCCAATACTTGAAGAGGCGATACAACAACAGGTACATTTCCTAAATCAACATTTGGTTTTGCTCCTAAGGTTCCTGCTGGTTCTACTGGTAGAATAAAGTTATCGTGCATTGCACCCTGTCCCATAATCTCCTTGACTATTACTACTTTCTTTTTGCCTGGTCTACGGATTTGATTGAACTCTTCCTCATTTACGATAAGACTATCATCTGCTTTTTTTAGAGCTTCCCTTATTTCCTGAGTAATAATGTCAGTAGCTTCATGGGCTGCCATAGGACCTGGTCTTTCCATGTTTGTCCCAGCTTTTATTTTCACTTCTGTTTTTATGAATATTTCACCTTTATCTGGTGACCCTGGTCTTCCCCACATAATATTTCTATCTAGGATTCCTTCTGAAGAACCGAATTCACCAATTTGAACGCCATTTTCATCTGTACCAGTCACCATAACAATAACACCATCTATAACCCTAGTAATTCCTTCCCCAAGCTCTCCTTCTTCTTTAACAGCAATGGGTTGAACGTCCATTATAGTCTCACTATATTCTTGATATCTTTCTGGTGTTATAATATCTAGCTTCATATCCACAACCAAATCCTGTGACGCAATTGCATCCTTTAGAACATCTTTTCTAATAGTTAGCTTTGTTTTTTCTATTTTTGTCTCTTCACCTAATTCGACAGTATCTATTTTAAAGTGCTTTCTTTTTAGGCTTCTTACTATTTTTTCTGTGCTCTTTTCTCCTTTTTCTTCTGTTTCTTCAACCACTGGAATCTCTTTTATTTTATTGGATGTATGAGATAATGGTGCTACTGGCATACCACCAGCTATTGATACAGGAATTTCAAGATTGATATCCTTTCCTTCTCCAATATGAATTTTTACTGTACTTCCAGTAAAGCTTCCTATAGGTGCTACAGGAATTGCAGCACCCTCAATTCCTTCTCTAGCTTCTTTTTCTTCAATTCCATCATCTTCATCAGATACTTTAGTGCTTTCTGATCCCTCAATAGTTTTCACTCCATCTACTAAATCAGATGTTAGTGGAGTTAATGCATCAACCGTTTCCTTTAAAACTGCTCCTAAAACTTCACCAATCTTCAAACAATTATCTGGAATTTCTAGCAATCCTGAAGCTTCTAGATCTGGAATGATATTTGGATCTTCTAAATTAGACGGTTCAATAACAGTCCCTGCTTCGAACCTACAGCATGTAACAGCAATATCATTGGCATGTTCTTGGGCAGTTTCTAATGTGATAGACATATGATTTCCTCCTTATTTACTTAAATTTATTATTCTGTTTTTCTATACAGCTTGTGACCAAAAGCCCTTAGAACATGATCGGTGCTATGATATACGGAAACTCCTAACCTAGGAGCTACATTCATAACTGTGTTAGTTCAATCCTGACATGTTCCAGTAAGTACCACTTCTGCCCCTTGTTTTTTTAGATAAAGAACCTTTTCAGCTTGACCTGGGCAAGTACCGGGCTTATCACATCTATATCTTCCATTTACTTCAATCATTCTTTTGCATTTTGTAGTGGCTATAACCTCGCCACCCATATAGTGGGCAATTTCTTCTAACCTTTTTTCTTGAGCACCACATTCGCAAGCAATAACTCCGATTTTTCTTTTTTCTCTTGGAAAAGGCATGCTTACCAATATTCCACCTACTGTTTTAGTAATAGGAGTCGATTCTTCACCATGCTTTCCTGTAAAAGGCCCTCCTATTACAATCTCACCATAGGGTTCAATATAACCTCCACATTCCTTTATATAATAATTAACAGGTATCCCTATTGGCACATCAAAAAACACCTTCCCCTTAGAAGCATTTCTTAATCTTCCTCCTACTGTAATATCCTTCGTAATTACTGGTTTTCTTTCATCAATAGCTAATGCTACGTTTTTAAGGGTTTCAACATTAGATATGATGGCATTTGCTTCAATAGGTAATTGTCCTGGATTTAAAACAATTCCTAACAATTCTCTTACAATGACCCTTTCATCTCCTGCTGGATACATATTGGGTAAAAATTTTACTTCAATATTTTCTTCATTCCTACATGCTTTAGCAACTGCTATTAAAGCTTTCTTATGAATAGGCTTGATTGCAATATATCCTCTAGCAGCATTTGTGATTTCCATAACTATTTTAAGTCCTCTAATTACGATATCTGGATTCTCTTCAAGCAAAAGGATATTATGATTTAGTGTCGGTTCACACTCTGCAGCATTAACAATAATACATCCGCCCTCTAAATTGGCATTAAATTTTATATGGGCTGGAAAGCCTGCTCCTCCTGCTCCAACGATTCCAGCATCCTGTATGGCTTCAAGGTTATCTTTTGTATCCTTTATTTTTACATAATCTCCTGATTGATCTTCATATGCCTCTATAATAATCCTTGAATCATCTATCTCTATTACTTTTCCAAATACACTAGAATGTATATTTGCACCTAATCCTTGAGGCATTGCTATCAACTGTCCCTTTTTCACCTCTTCACCTATCTTCACTATTGGCTTTGCTTCTTTGCCTATGTGTTGCTTTAATAATATAGTAATATTCATCTTTTCCCCCCTTTACTTTGTGTTTTTTTTCACATAATTATATTAAGCAACAATTGTGCCAAAAATTATATAGAAATGCTTTTTTTCTTCTAAAGGCGCTTTTTCACAAACTATAAAGAAAATCTATGCTTTTTATCATAATAATAAATTCACTTTATTGATAAAAGTTTTGTCTGTTTTCCGACATTTTTTTATTTTATCAAGATACCTATTAAATTTTTAATCTCTATTTCTTGTGATTTTACTAACAATATTTTTAAAATAAAATAGAATGTCGATAATCCGTCATTTGTCGGATTATCGACATTCTATTTTATAGCTTTCAAGCTTATAGTATAATGTAGTCCTAGGTATATTTAATAATTTTGCAGCCTTAACCTTATTTCCATTTGCTAATTCCAAAGCTTTCCGAATCATATCAACTTCAAATTTCTTAATAGATTTATTTAAATCGAGGCTATTTTCTCCCATAAACCTCTTTTCACCTACTCTATTAATAATATATTTGGGAATCAAATCTATGGTTATAGTATCTTGTCTACATAATACCACCAAATTCTCAATGGTATTTTTTAGCTCCCTAATATTACCTTCCCAGTGGTAATTTTCTAATATTTTTAGAACTTCTGGTTCTATTCCTAGAATATTTTTTTTATTTTTCTTACATAATTCCTTCAAAAAAGAATCGATTAGTAAAGGAATATCTCCTTCCCTTTCCCTTAAAGGCGGTAAATTTATTTCTACTACATTAATACGATAATATAAATCCTGTCTAAACTTTTTTTCTTCTACTAATTTTTTTAAATCCACATTAGTTGCTGAAATAACTCGTGCATTAATAGGGATATATTTATTTCCTCCAACACGCTTTATTTGCTTTTCTTGTAATACCCTTAAAAGCTTAGCCTGCATGGATAAGGGTAAGTCTCCAATTTCATCTAGGAATATAGTTCCATCCTCTGCTAATTCGAATAACCCTATTTTCCCCATATTATTAGCCCCTGTAAATGCACCTTTCTCATATCCAAAAAATTCACTTTCAAATAATTCATTGGGAATTGCACTACAATTGATAGGAATAAAGAGACCTTTTCTATCGCTATGATCATGTATGTACCTTGCAAAAACTTCCTTTCCTGTACCACTCTCACCTGTAAGAAGTATGCTAGCCTCAGTTGCTGCAATTTGTCTAGCAGTTTCAATCTTTTTTCTTATTTTTTCGCTTTTACCAATAATTTCTCCTAATTGATCGCCCATAACTCTCTTCATTTCTTCTTCTAGGTACTGTAAGGTTTCATTTGCTTTTTGTAGTTCACTAGACATCTTTTTTACTTCTGATATATCTCTATCTGTACTTACAGCCCCAGAAAACTCTCCATCTATCCATATGGGTTCAACATTAATAATAATATGGTAATCTTTCTTAGGCATATGATAAACATTTTTAACAGCTTGTCTGCTTTTAAGAACCTTTAATATCATGGCATCTGGAAAAAAGTCCTTCATATGCCTACCAACAATTTCTTTTGATGAAACATCATATAATTTTTCACTTTTTTCATTCCAAAAAACAACCTGTCCCTCTTTATCTATAACACATAGGGCTTCATGTATACTATCAAGTATATGATTTAATTTTGCTTGTGATTTTTTTAAATTAGTATATAAATAATTCAATACTTCATCTTTTTTTATAACCCCTATTATTTCTCCATTCTCTATTACAGGTAATTTTCTAATTCTATTTTCTAACATTATGTCTTTACAAACTAATAAAGATGTTGTTTTATCAACACTTATTGCATCATCTATATATTTTTTTATAGGTATATCTTGATTCAGATTTTCTCCTATCATTTTAACTATATCGATGAATCTAACAAATCCTATCAATTTATTTTTTTTATCTACAATAAATACTTCTTCTATGTTTTCCTTAAGCATAGCTCTAATAAGTTCATTGACTCTATAATTTTCATTAGCTATAAGGAATTCCTTAGACATAATATCTTTAGCCAATAATTTTTTCGAATGTAAAAACATTCTTTTCACTCCTTTAAAGGATATATATTGCTGACATTAATAAATAATTCTTTACATATATTTTATCACTAATTTTATATCCATAAAGAAACAATGTAGTTTATACATATTTGATACTCTAAAATTCTATCCTGATTGTTAATAAATCTTTTGGTTTACCCTTCAAGGCACTAGTCTATTTATAAATGGTAACTATGGAATTTACTCATTTAATTATACCAAAATATTTAATATTCTTTGTTGATTTTGTATATTTTATAGATTAAGTTTTGGACATATATAACTATATTGCAAGTTTTTGTAGTATAATTAAGTTTGATGTGATTATTTATCTATAGATAAACAACATTAACATTTAAAATATATTTCAAAGAAAATAATGAATGCTTCTACATTTTTTCTTTGAAATTTATTAAACCTTGAAGTTGTTTATCTCTAATATTGTCTTATATGATTCATTTATAAAGGTTCATACATTTAAACTATACAGTTCTTAGAAGGAGTTAATTTTATGGAAGCAAATTACAAAAAAAAATCCTTATTCATAAAAAGACGTTTCTACCGACGCCTATTTGTATTAACAGTACTAACTATTACCATAACTATCATAAGTCTCCTTGTTTTTATGAAGTGTTCACCAGATTATATTTTCACTATTTGTATAGATCCTGGTCATGGTGGATATGACTCAGGCGCTGTAAATCAAACCTATAAAGTTAATGAAAAGGATATTGTTCTAGATATTTCTCTAAAATTAGGTGAAATTTTGAAAAAAAAGAATGTGAAGGTCATATATACCCGTAAAAAAGACAAGATACCGTGGAAGAACCAAAAAGAATCTTTGAAAGGAAGATGTAAAATTTCTAATAAATCTAATGCTGATATTTTTATATCAATTCATGCTAATAACTTTATAAAATCTAAAGATGTTAGAGGTGTTGAAGTATGGTGTAGATTTGAAAATACTGAAGCTGAAGTCCTTGCTAAAAAAATTAGTAACAAACTTTCAAGCATAGGCTATACAAAAAATAGGGGTTTAAAATATGAACGTGATCGCCCTCTATATGTATTAAGAAACACTAAAGCCATATCAGTATTAGTTGAATTAGGCTATCTGAGCAATCCACAAGATATAGAGTTTTTGATGTCGGAAGAAGGTAAGATTCAATGTGCAAAGTCAATTGGTGAGGCTATTATGGATTATTACTCTAGAAAAAATGATTAACTCCCAAAAATAGATATGATAGTATTTATATTCATTATATAGCTTGTAAAAGCTATATCTATAATTATATATAGGATTTACATAATAAGACTTAATTTATACATGTACAAATACACAATATTATTGGACATTTTGGACATGTATAAATTAAAGTCTTTACTTGATCGATTTACTTAGCCTTAAAATCCCTTTCTTTAAGGTTAACAGCATAAAATCAGGAGTATTACTGTTTTTTAATCTTCAGGATTCTACATAATTGTATATACTTATATCTTATTATTTCACTATTATTTCAATAGAAAATTAAAGCCTACAAAAACCAGTGTTATAAAAATAGCTACAAGGAAGAAAACTGGAGTCAAAACTTGAAAAGCAGCAATTATCATAGCAAGTATATCTTTCCATCCAACATCTAGTGGTCTATCTTTATATTCCTCATCTATTTGCTTTTTACGCTCTTCAACCCATTCCTTATGTCTTTTATTTTGCGAGGTGACACGCCACAAAGTGTTCATCTCCTAGCTTCCTGAATTCAGGCACTTGTTCCTTACATATATCTTCAGCATAGGGGCAACGTGTATGGAATTTACAACCAGATGGAGGATTAACGTTACTTGGAATATCTCCCTTTAATATAATCTGTTTCTTTTTAGTTTTTGGGTTAGCAACAGGAATAGCCGATAGCAAAGCCCTAGTATATGGATGTTTAGGATCTTGAAATAATTCTTTTTTACTTGAAAGTTCAACTAACGACCCTAGATACATAACTCCTACTCTATTACTTATATGTCTAACAACGCTAAGATCATGGGAAATAAATAAGTATGAAAGTCCAAGCTCCTCCTGTAAATCCATCATTAAATTTAATACTTGTGACTGAATAGAAACATCTAAAGCTGATACTGGTTCATCAGCAACAATAAATGATGGGTTTAAAGTCAATGCTCTAGCTATACCTATTCTCTGTCTTTGTCCACCAGAAAATTGATGTGGATAACGATTAATATGGTATCTTGCTAATCCACATTTTTCTAATAGCTGACATACCCTGTCTTCTAACTCTTTTCCCTTTTTCATAAAGCCATGTTGTACTATAGGCTCACTGATTATTTGTCCAACTGTCATCCTTGGATTTAAGGAACTATATGGATCTTGAAAAACTATCTGCATTTCTCGTCTTAATTCTTTCATTTCGTTTTTAGAAGCATTAATTACATCTTTTCCCTTATAATAAATTTCACCAGAAGTAGGCTCATGCAATCTCAATATAGCTCTACCAGTTGTAGATTTTCCACAACCTGATTCTCCAACTAAACCTAAGGTTTCACCTTCTTTTATCTTAAATGAAACGTCATCTGTAGCCTTAATATACCCCACGGTCTTTTTAAAAAAACCACCCGTTACTGGAAAATATTTTTTTAAATTCTTTACTTCTAATAATGCTTGGCCCATTATCTCACCTCCTCAGTTGCTACAAAACAGCTCACCTTATGTCCTGATGCTATTTCCTTTAATTCTGGTTTATGGGTTTTACATTTTTCTATTGCATAAGGACATCTTGGTTCGAAATAACATCCCTTTGGTAGGCGAAGCGGATGTGGTACCATTCCTTCTATACTGTCAAGTCTTCGTTTATCATCATCAAGACTTGGTATTGATTTCATTAAACCCTTTGTATAAGGATGACTTGGATTTTCAAAAAGTTCTTCAACTGGAGCATCTTCAACTACCTTTCCACAGTACATTACTATTACATGGTCTGCCATTTGAGCAACAACTCCAAGGTCATGGGTTATAAGCATTATAGCTGTTCCAAGCTTTTTTTTCAATTCATTCATAAGCTGTAAAATCTGCGCTTGTATTGTAACATCTAAAGCAGTTGTAGGTTCATCTGCTATAAGCAAACTCGGTTCACATGCTAATGCCATGGCTATCATAACCCTCTGACGCATACCTCCACTCAGCTGGTGAGGATAATCATCTACAACCCTCTCTGCTCTAGGTATTCCAACAATCTTTAGCATTTCAATAGCTTTATTTTTTGCTTCTTCTCTGCTCATATCTTGATGGAGCATTAAAACCTCCATTATTTGCTCCCCTACTTTAAAAACAGGATTTAATGAAGTCATTGGCTCCTGAAATATCATAGAAATTTCATTACCACGAATGGTCTGCATCTCTTCAGTTGTTTTTTGCAGTAAGTCTTCACCTTTAAACTTTATTGCCCCTTCTATAGTTTTACCAGGTTCTTCCACCAACTGCATAACCGACATTGAGGTTACACTCTTACCACTACCAGATTCTCCAACTATTCCTAGAGTTTCTCCCTTCTTTATCTTAAAATCAACACCATCTACTGCCTTTACAACTCCCTTATCAGTAAAAAAGTGAGTTTTTACATTTTTTACATCTAACAGAAATTCTGACACTTTTATCCCTCCTAACGATTTGATTTTGGATCAACTGCATCCCTTAAGCCGTCACCCATTAAGTTAATACTCATAACTGCAATAAATATACAAAACCCTGGTGGTATCCAAAGCCACGGCATATTCTTCAAAACGTATGATCTTGTTGCATATGTAACCATATTTCCCCATGTGGGTATAGGAGGAACTACTCCAAGACCTAAGAAGGATAATGCAGATTCAGACATTATTGCTCCTGCAACACCTAAAGTTGCATTTACTATTATATAAGCAAATGTATTCGGTATCAAATGTCTAAATATTTTACGAGAATCCGATAATCCTAAAGCTGTTGCAGCTTGCATAAATTCTTGTTCTCTCAAAGTAAGTATCTGTCCCCTTATCATTCTGGCAAGACCTGGAAATCTTAAAACACCTATAATAACCATAACCATATACATCTTATTTTCCGTAGAAACCTTCGTGCCTAGAATAGCAGACAATGTTATAGCAAGAGGCAAAAATGGAAAAGAGTAAATTATTTCTGCTATGCGCATCAAAATGTTATCTATCCAACCACCATAAAATCCTGAAACTCCCCCAAATAATATTCCTAGGACTAATGAAACCCCTACAGAAAATAATCCAACCTTAAGCGAAATTCGTCCACCATATAATATACGAGTAAAGTAATCCCTACCTAATTCATCAGTTCCAAGCCAATGACTCATACTAGGCGGCTGTTCAGCATTGAGTAAATCTACAGCATCTCTTTCATAGGGCGTAATAATCGGTGCTAAAATAACTAATAATATCAATATAGAAATTGCTATCAATCCAAATACAGCTAATTTATTCTTTTTAAAGTTAGCCCATACCATTTCCCATAGTCCAACAACTTCTTGCTCTTCATTTTTCTTTTGAGCATCAGCCTTTTTAATTGCTTCTGACTTCATAACCTTAGCCTCCTATTCTACTTTAACTCTTGGGTCAACTAGGGCATATCCAATATCCTGTAATAGATTCCCCATAAGCATGAGTATAGCGAAAAACATATTAAGAGTCATTACTATATTATAGTCTCTCATAATAACTCCATGATATAATACTCTACCAATTCCAGGCCAAACAAATACCCTCTCTGTGATAATTGCACCTGTAAATAATGTAGGTATCCAAATACCTATTAAAGTAACTATAGGAATCAAAGCATTACGAAATGCATGTCTATATATAACAACTTTCTCACTTAAACCCTTTGAGCGAGCTGTTCTTATGTAATCCTGCTTTATAACCTCAAGCATACTATTACGAACATATCTTACTAGGCTTGCTAAACTACCAATTGTAAGCACAATTGTAGGAAGAACCATATGCTTAGCTACATCTAAAGCATAAGCTAGACCTGTGTACCGACTTCCAGCAGTAATCATACCACTTATAGGGAATATCTTTAAATTTACTGCAAAACCAAAAATCAACAACAGTCCAAAAAAGAAGGATGGCATAGAAATACCTATTAGTGAAAATACAGTCCAAAAATTATCAGTCCTTGAATATTTTTTAACAGCACATATTATCCCAACGGGTATGGAAATACCAAATGCTAATATAAAAACAACTATATTTAGTAAAAATGTATTCCATATAAACTGGCTTATTACTTCACTTACAGGCCTTTTATACTCTATTGATTCTCCAAAGTCTCCTGTCAGCATACGCTTTAACCACATTATGTACTGAATATGTATTGGTTTATCAAGTCCCAGCTTTGCCTTTATTCTCTCTTTTACCTCAGGATTAACCTTGCTATTTACTCCTAAGTAAGCCTGTATTGGGTCTCCAGGCATAGCCTGTACTAAAATAAATAAAAGCATAGAAATGATAAGTATTACTGGAATCATTTGAAGTAATCTTCTTAAAATGTACTTTAGCAATATATCTCCTCCTTTTAATTTATTTAATTAAGAAAACTTAACATTTTCTGATATATTGAATAATACCCGGTAATAAACCGGGCATTATATTTATATATACGAATATAAAAGTACAGAGTTCTATTCTTCTATATACATATTAACTATATCATGGGACCAGTTATAAATAGCTGTAGGATTATATCCCTTAACTCTGTTATTAACTAGGTCTGTATAAAGGTTAGCATATAAAATCAATATCGGCATTTCATCATTTATATTTAGTGCCCATTCTTCATATAGTTTCTTAGCCTTATCTAAATCAAATTCTTTCCTTAATTCTACTAACAACTCATCATTCTTATCGTTGCGGAATCTAGCAGTATTATCTCCACCTTGTATATCAAACTTTGAATGCCAATTACTATACAAATCTTGTGCTGGGTCAGGTGTATAGAAATTAACTGCCATACTATACATATTAAAGCCTTCTCTTTCATCATAAACCTTAGTAAGTAATGAGTTGAAATCCATCATACTTATTTCAAGTTCAACACCAATTTGTTTATAATTTTCAGCCATTAAACCCGCAACCATTTCCCACATTTCTGCTTCTGCTATTGATGCTATATGAATAGTGAGCTTCTTCCCATCTTTATATCTATATCCATCATCACCTAATTTCCAACCTGCTTGTTCAAGAAGCTCAGCTGCTTTTTCTGGATTGTAATCGTAACTTGTAAGTTTCTCTTGAAGCTCTTTAGTATATCCCCAAGCAACTTGATTGATAGGTACATCTTGGGTCTTTGCTAAGCCCTTGAAGAAAGTATCAACAAATGCCTTACGATTGAAGCCATATACTAAAGCCTTACGAACATTCTTATCATTTGTCGGTTCTTCTTGACAGTTAAATTTAAGATATCCATACCCTGATCTTGGATATTTATAAAAATCAATAAAGCCAGCCTCTTTAGCTATCTCAAGCTTATCAGGGTCAATCTCTCCAGCTATCATATCAATTTGACCAGCTACTAATTCTTCTGTTTGAGTAGAATCTTCAGTTTGTTTAATTATGACTCTTGGTATTTGAGGCTTCTTATCACCAAAATAATTTTCATTTATTTCCATCTCTACAAATTGTCCTGGTTCAAATTTTACTAATTTATATGGTCCACTACCTAATATTTCATGTTGTTTAGCTTTCAATTCTTCTGTATGACCTTTTTCAAATCCATAAAAATGCTCAGGCATAATATATAATTGTCCTATAAAGTTCTCAATATTTATTCTTAATGCTTCTTTAAAAGTAAAGGATATAGTATAATCGTCTATTACTTTTATACCTTCCATGAATTTGATTTTACCTTCCTTATCCTTATTGTACTCATCAAATCCAACTATATCCTGAACAACAGCAATATGTCGACCATCATAGCTTGGATCTGCCACTGTATGATATGTAAATGCAACATCCTTAGCTGTAAGAGGAGTTCCATCGGAAAACTTTACATCATCTCTTAAATGAAATGTAAATGTTTTGTGATCTTCTGAAACCTCATAGCTCTTCGCAACAACATTTTCTATTTCACCCTTATTATTATATCTTAATAATGGACTAAAACATAATCTCATAACATATGCATCAGTAACTGATGAATTGTAAGCACTAATGAATTGCCCCTTAAATCCACCAGAATCACCCACTATAAATGTATTACTTGAATCCCTCGTTTTTGCAGGGTTAGGAACTGTACTATCACTCTCTTGTTTCTTAACATTTTGAGCATCCTGTTGTCCAGCTTCACTTATTTGATCAGCTACCTGCTTTTCTCCAGAGCCTTGCGAATCGCTATTAGTTTCCTTTGAACATCCTGATAAAGCTAATGTAAAAATTAAACAAAATACAAGTAAAAACACTAATGATCTTTTAAACACTTTTAATCCCCCTCAATTCAAAATAATAATCTAAAAAATGCTTAAATAATGTATTATATAGATTCTTCATATCGCCCCCCTTCAATGTTATGTTCATTTTATTTCAAATATTCTGACATTGTTCGACATAATAATATTTTTATATACAATTTTTTTAATATGAGTTGGTGCACTTAGTTGTTTCAAACTATTTGCTATAAAATATAGGACTTAGCACCCTCAATTATTCTATAGAAAAATATATTTAAATCTTTAATTAAAATATTTAGCAATTATAAAATTTTATATATATTATAATATTTTTACACAGTTTAGTCAATATTTGTTATTACAGTTGCCACGGCAATCCCATGATAGGGATTTGCATAATAAGACTTAATTTATATATTTATAAAGGCGTCTGACAACGCATTTTAGTCCAAAGTTCCAAGTTTTAAGGTCATTTTTTCAAGTCTAAAAAAACTTAATTTCTGCTTCTAAAATTTTACTGGTAATAGTTTGCATCTAACCTCTGTTGCCTAAATTTACTTAAATTCCTATAATAAAACATGTTCATAAAAATTATTTCTATCCCATTCCGAAAAATATATGATACAGATAAAAGGATGCATCCTTAAGACTATACCAATATTCCTTTTCATTATTAATTATATGTAAATATGAATCATAGCTTTCTAATTTAATCTCCTCACCATGGGAAAATATCGTGCTTTCACCCTTTTTTTCTCCTTTATCACTTGGTGCATTATTAAGCAGCTTTCCCTCTGATAAAGTCTTTGCAAACATTGTCATCCTAAAGGTTGAATAGGAAACCCCTTGATTAGCAATCAGTATACCTCCACTGGCAATCTTTGTATCGATATTGCCTGGTTTATTCCATGAAGAACTAGGTATCAGTGCTTCTCCCAGCTTATGGATGTTTAAATTTGCCACATAATATTTACCTTCAATTTCTACTATACCCCTATCTACAACCTCTATATCATATTGTTTATCACCCTTTATAAATGTATATAAATATGTAGGTATATCGGGAGTAAAGCCTGAAGGCGGCTCATGGGTTTCATATTTCAAATGTAAAAAGTCACCAATACTATTAAGAATTCTAGAATCATTAACGGAAATGTATTTATCATCGGAATCATGGGGAGCTATCACTATCTTATCCCATTTCTCAGTTTCCAGCCATGGATAGGCGTTTTTAATCTTATTTTTTTCTTTCAAAAAAACATCATATATATCAAAATTTTCATATTCTATCTGAGTCATATTTAGTTTTTGCTTTAAGTCGTCATGTTCTTTAGATTTTTTATCATTATCTTCCTCTAGCTTCTGTAATTTAGCTTCTAATATACCAATAATCTTTTCTTGTTCTTTTAATTCACCATGGCTATACAATGCAAATCCTATTGTAATAATTACTAACACTGTCATTATAAATTTTTTATTCATACTATGTCCCCCTATGTCTCTAAATCAATATCTCATTTTTATATTCTATAGAAAAGGTATATCTCCTTTTTTTAGTTAGCTAGTCTGTAGATATGTTAAAACAAAAAACTAATAGTTTCTTCATCACCATTAGTTTTTATAATCATCATATAGATTATGTTGCTTTAATTCTTGTTGTGCTTATTTTACCATTTACTTTGCTTAGATTTTTAATCTTTAAAGTTGGATTACTTACACCATATTCATTCATAATGTTCTCAAGCACTGTAAATTCTTTTCTCTTAATTACCACTTCAACTTTATACCTTCTATTCCCATTATTACCTCGGGCTAAAAAATTATTAACAGTATAGCCTTCGCCTCTAAGCTTTTCTGCTATCTGGATCATTTTATTTTTACTATTTAAAAATATATCCACCTCCAAAATGCCAAGTGCTAACCGTTCTTCAAGTTTATTCCCAATAAATACACCCATGGTCCTACCTAGAGCATATGCCATTGTGAAATGAAGTCCCTTGGAACTAGTTACTTTAGTAACAACTGTTGCAAAAATCATTGCATCTATAAATACTACAAAATAAACTGGGTTCATAATTTTTTTTGATATTAATATAGTTTTTAAAGTTGCTAAAATATTCGTGAATGACGTTATTAGAAATAGACCTATCAGTGGAAATATAACACTTACTGTCATTACTTTACCTCCTTTATATTCTTTGTTATGTTTTTATAATTAAACATGTTCTTTTATTAGTATATTATTTATCTTAAAGCTATCTACCATTAATAGCATCTATATTAATTCTTAGTTCTGTACATTATAAGTCAAAATAAGATTTTGCAAAACATATAGATAAACAATTATCCGAGTTAAAAAATAATTAGTACACTTTTCTTTTCGTAAGTATCAAAGTAAATATTGCACAAAAAAACTAACATATTAAAAAGTATGTTAGTAAACAATCAGTTATTTAAATATTTTCGATAATTAACACTTAACTCCTTCACATAAAATATGTATATTCTATCATCAGACAGTAACATGGCATATTATATAAAAAATTAATAAGAATAATTATGTAATTGCTCATTTAAATAATCCATAGAAATACGATGAAAAGCATTATAATAATTCTCTAAAATAATGATAAGATTATTTAAAAAATTATTCAGCTATGCTTTAACCAGATTTTCCCAAATAATAAACTAACTTTTTAAGTATATCATATAAATCAAAAGTTTGCAATATAAAATTTTATTTTTTATATTTTAAAATTGATAATTATTGAAACCACTTAAATGTTTTTTTCAACCACCGTAATCCTATAATCGTCTAAAAACTTAACTATATCATAGGGATTAAACCAAGTATAACCCTTGGTGAATCTTCCCATTTTAAAGCCTATTTGAACATGTAAATGTGGAATGAGTTTTCCCCTTGTACCAGGAAGACCGTAACCCGTATTCCCTATATACCCTATTACATCACCAGCTTTAACTCTCTTGCCCTTTATAATCCCATCCTCATATCTATCCATATGTGCATAGTAGAAATATGTACCCTTACTTGAGGTAATACCTATTCTTTGTCCACCATACTCGTTCCATCCTAATCTGGTTATCTCCCCATCCGTCATAGTGACTATAGGCGTTCCCATGTCGGCAATTAAATCATTTCCCTCATGACTTCGCTCACCACCATAGGTTCTAACAGCTCCAAAATCATCGACAGATGTATAACTATATTGCTTTTCTTCTTCCTTTTTCCATTTCTTGTTCTCTTTATTCCATTTATATATTTCCTTCTTCTCAGGTATTGGTCCTACCCTTAGATCATCAAATACCTTTGAATAAATATCATAAAGGGCTTTTTGAGGTTTAGTCATCCCTTCATTTTTTTTCACTAATATTACAGCTCTGTGTAATGCTTTATCTGTATATCCAGCAGTTGTAAAATTAGCTTCATTGGCTGAGTAAGTAAGAAGCTTTGAAAAAGATATATCTTCCTTATTAGCTTTTATATATGCCTTTTTTAAGTATTCATAGGGTATACGCAATTCTCTCTGTGATTTAATCTCATCCTTATCTAAGTCTTGCATTATTATTGTCATAATTGACGTTACTATTATCGGAATTAGAATAATTAAAAAAAGAATTATAATAACTTTTAGACCTATAACCCTTTTTCTCCTTCTAACTAACATACTTTTTAATCTAGCTTTCATTAAGTTTTTTCTCCTACTTGTCATCTTCATCCTCCCTTTTCCTATTTGTTAAATACTATTATTTCTATATTAAACTAATTTCTCTTGATTCTTATTTACTACATTTTATATGCAATAACAGTAAAACAAAGAACCTAGATTTTTTCATGACAAGTATATCACTGGGACGGCTAGAAGATATTTAATTATTCTAATTCCATCCTTGTGATATAAGGAATTTAGATATTTTTTCCAAGCCTTCTTCGATGATTTTAGGATTATTGGCAAAGCCTATCCTTAAATAACCTTCCACAAAAATTACTCCATTTAAAAATTTCTTTAATAAAACTTAAATTTCCTGTGTCATTTTTTACTTTCAATAAAAAAATCAAGAATAATCTCATTATGAGCATTCTTGATTTTCCTTCTAAACCTTAAAAAACTTCTTAGCTATATTTACTGATTCTCTTGCATCCTTTCCATAATAATGGGCACCAATCATTTCTGCATATTCCTTATTTAGAACCGCACCTCCAACCATTACAAAGCAGTCAGGATGTTGTTTTTTTAATTCTCTAATAGTTTCCTCCATGGCCTTAACTGTAGTAGTCATAAGGGCACTTAATCCTACTAGTCTTATATCTTCCTTTTTAGCAGTATTTACTATATCTTCAATAGGCACATCCTTTCCAAGGTCAATAACCTCAAAGCCATAATTTTCAAGGAGTATTTTTACTATATTTTTCCCTATATCATGGATATCTCCTTTAACTGTTGCAAGGATTATCCTGCCTTTGGATATCTTATCTTTACCATCTATTATCAACTTGTCCTTAATAACATCAAATGCCCCTTTAACGGTTTCTGCACTTCTAATCAGTTGTGGAAGAAATATCTCTTCTCTTTCATATCTTTCGCCAACTATATCCAGAGCCGGAATAAGATAGGAATCAACTATTTCCATGGATTCAGTATTCTCAAGAAGCTCCTTTGTCTTTGTCTGAGCTTCCTCCTTCATTCCATCTATTATTATCTGCTTTAAATCCTTTTCAATACGATTTTTTTTTTCATCATTCTTAGGAGTCTTGCTGTAAAATTCTATGAATTCTTTACATTCCTTATCTTGATTTGCTAATATCTTAAAGGATCTTATGGTATCCATGAGGATTTCTGATGTAGAATCTGTTATTGGTGCATCTAATCCATATCCCAATGCTAATGCCAGGTATGTAGCATTTATTATCTTTCTATTGGGAAGTCCAAAGGAAACATTGCTAGCTCCAAGTACGGTTTTTACATTATACTTTGATTTTATCATTGGTATTGCCTTTAGAGTTTCCATTACTGATTCTTGAGCTGCTGATGCTGTAAGTACTAGGCAGTCTATTATAATGTTTTCTTCTGGTATTCCATAGGTTTTAGCTGTCTCTATAATCTTTGAAGCTATCTTAAGTCTTTTCTCAGCAGTTTTGGGTAGTCCCTCTTCATCCAATGTCAAACCAATAACACAAGCACCATATTTTTTAGCTATAGGGAATATTTTTTCCATGCTTGATGTTTTCCCATTCACTGAGTTTATTATAGCCTTGCCATTATAAATTCTAACTGCTTCCTCAATTACATCGGCCTTTACACTATCTATCTGCAAGGGAAGGTCTATTAAAGATTGAAGCTCAATTACAACCTTTCTCATCATTTCCTTCTCATCTATTTCTGGAAGTCCAAGATTTATATCTAAGATATCAGAACCAGTTTCTTTTTGAACTATAGCTTCAGATATTATATAATCAATATCATTGTTACGAAGTGCTTCCTTAAGCTTCTTTTTTCCTGTAGGATTTATTCTCTCGCCAATTATTTTTACACTTTCTCCAAGAATAACTGTTTTTTTAGAGGAACAAGCCGCTGTTAATCTCTTATTTTCTATTTTTTTAGGCTTTAGCCCCTTTAGATTTTCCTTTACTGTCCTTATAAAATTAGGATCAGTCCCGCAACAGCCTCCAAATATTGATACTCCCTTTTCAGCCATTATATTTACTTCTTTAGCAAATTCTGGTGCTGTTAAATCATAGATAGTTTCTCCATCTATTAATTTAGGAAGTCCCGCATTTGGCTGTATCATAACAGGGATAACGGCAATTTTTAAGATTTCATCAACTATGGGCTGAATCTGCTTTGGTCCTAAAGAACAATTCACACCCAATACATCTACTCCAAGACCTTCAAAAACCTGAACCATTGTAGTAGCATCGGTACCCATTAATGTACGTTTATTTTCCTGAAAGGTCAAGGTGCAGAAAACTGGCAAATCACTATTTTCCTTTGCCGCCAAAATAGCTGCCCTTGCTTCATATATATCTGAAATTGTTTCAATCAATATAACATCGGCTCCAGCGGCCTTACCCGCTATTACCTGTTCCTTAAAAACATCATAGGCATCATTAAAGCTTAAAGTTCCATAGGGCTGCATTAACTTTCCCGTTGCCCCTATATCTAATGCTACTAATTTATCTTCTGCTGCTTTTTTAGCAATATTTACGGCTGCTTTAACTACACCTTCAACGGTATATGGTGAATCCTTGAGCTTAAACCTGTTTGCTCCAAAGGTATTGGTAGTTATTATATCAGCCCCTGCTTCAATATATTTCCTATGAATATTGTATACAACTTCTGGAAAATTGATATTATAGGCTTCAGGCAATTCACCTGCTTTCAAACCTTCTCTCTGAAGCATGGTTCCCATTGCTCCATCGAAGATCAAAAAATTATCCTTTAATAATTTTTGTATTCCCACAACTATCCCCTTCCTTTGCAAATAAACAATTTTGATTTAATCTACAGTCCATGCAACCTACTTTTTTATCCTTTACATCTTTACCTATACCTATAAGGGCAGTTACAGATTTTCGAGGGATTAATATATAGCTATCGGTTACAGTAAGTCCTATATGTTTTTGAGCATCTAGAATATTTAGTATATTAGGTTGAATTTTTATAGATAAATCTCCATATCCCGGACTATATCTGGAAGTGGTGTTATATCCATCTTGTATTGCATGTTTTTTTATTATGGACTCTACTCTGTCGCATAGGGCTTCTATTCCTGTAGTAGCGCAAGCATCAAATATTACACTCTTGGTTAAATCCACCTTGCTATAATACATAATTCTTTCATCTACTTCACTTCCTAAGGTTACTGCCATAATAGCACATTTTTCTGAATTCTGTAAATGCTTATATATGTCCTTTCCCTTTATTTTGAAGCTTGAATTTCTAAAATTAATACTGTCTTCTTCTATTTCTATATCATAAATATTATATACAAAGTTTGTTCTAGCTATTTCAAACATCTCTTCTATACATTCATTTATTATTTCTTCGGTTATATCATCTACTTTATTTTTTCTATATCCAAGGTAACGCAAGATTTCATTTTTATTAATTACTAATTTTATATAGTTTTTGTTAATAATATTATAATCAAGATGCTTCCTCATTAGCTAGTACTCCTCTTATATTTGTGATGCTTTCTATAATTCTTCTTGTTGTCTTAGGCCTATTCATGGTATAAACATGTATTCCATCTACTCCCCAGGATAACAGATCTATGATTTGTGCTATAGCATAGGCTATTCCAGCTTCCCTTAATGCTTCTGGCTTATGTTCATATTTTTCTAACACCCTTAAAAACTTTTTAGGCAATGTACAGCCCGTTAAGGATATAATTTTTTCTACCTGATTCTTATTAAGTACTGGTAGTATACCTGCTATAATAGGCACATTTATGCCTAATTTATCGGCTTTTTCCTTAAAGCTGTAAAAGGTTTCATTATCAAAGAATAGTTGTGTTATTAGAAAATCTACTCCAGCATCTACCTTTTCCTTTAAATGAAGTAAATCCTTATCTAGACTTTGGCATTCTAAATGCTTTTCTGGATAACACGCAGCACCTATACAAAAATCATCATTTTCCTTAATATGTGCAATTAAATCCTTTGCGTATTTATAATGATTAGGACCTATATAATCAGCTCCAGCTCCCTCAGGATAATCACCTCTAAGTGCAAGTATATTTCTAACACCCTTGCCCTTAAGGGAATTTAAGGTCTCTTCTACTTCATCCTTTGTAGATGTTAGACATGTAAGATGAGCCAAGGCCGATAAATCATACTTATTCTTTATAAATGAAGCTATATCCACGGTAGTATCCTTTGTACTACCTCCCGCTCCATAAGTTACGCTGATAAAATCAGGTCTTAGATCATTTAAAGCATCTACCGTTCCATAAATTGTATCTACAGGATAATCCTTCTTTGGTGGAAATATTTCAAATGAAATAAGTGGATTTTTATTTTTAAATTTATCTCTAATTAACATTGCCATACCTCCCATCATATATAATTACGGTTTTACCAATTCAACCTTACCCCAAGCACCCATCTTGTCTTTGATTATTATTAAAATACCTTCTATACCTTTAATAGCCTTTCCATATTGGATTCCTTTGTCTATATCACTTGGTTCCTTTATAATATTTCCAATTGCAGTTGCTACAGCATCAGCTGCCAATGAATCCTTAGATAATACTACAACTGCATCAGCATTACCAAAGCTCAGGGAATGGCCTATTGTTCCAGCTGAAGTACATATACCCATAGGTGTATCCTCTGGAGATATTAATAATGCCAGCTTTTCAGAAAATGGAGATTCTCCTGCATATATCAATATTTTTCTTTCCTTATTGGTTTTTATGAAAATATCTCCACCATTTTCTATAATAATCTCATCGGTATGTTTTAATAAATCAAGCCCTACATACTGTGATATTGCGCCAGCCACAGCAGCCATAGGTCCAACATTAGCAATCTTAGCAGCCTCAGCCATGTGTTTAACTATTTTTGCCGCTGTATCTGCCACATCTATAGGTGATAAACTTTTATAGAAATTAGCATTATCATCTCCATAAGTTCTAATAGCATTTCTATATTTTTTTAGATACTTTTTAGCTTCCTTCTCCAGATTAGTTTTTGCAGATATGTGCAGGTCAGATTCTTTATCAATCACTGTAAAGTTTACAAACTTGTCTGACTTCATATACTCCCTGTAAAATCTTTCTTCATACATCTAATCACCAACTTAAAACAAAGTATATCTTTTTCCTACTAAACTATACTAGTTATAGCTCTTACTGGACATGCCTTTATACAAAGCTTACAATCAAGACACCTATGTTTCTTAAAGGTCACCTTCCAACTTTCATCCATAGTAAGGGCCCCTACCTCACAAATAGCCGTACATGCTCCACAATTAACACATTTATCCTCATCTATTGTTATTGCTGTATTTATCACCTTCACTTTAACACCCTTAATTTTTAAATATTTTATACTCAAATCTAACTTTTCCTCTAATCCTTCTACTTGCAAAAATAAGGAACCCTCAATATTATAATCTATAGATGCTCTTAATATGTTTATCTTCAAATCATAGTTTTTTATTAATGTATATGTAATAGGTTCACCTGTCAAATTTGATGGAAAAGATAAAAGTAATAGCTTTTTCATTTTAAACCTCCTCTTCTTCTACTATTTCAAGGGATTTTAATTTATTATTAGTTGGAAAGGTCTGAACAGGCTCTTGTATTAAAAATTCACCTTTCTTTATCCATGTCTTTAACTCATCAGCAATCTTACGTGCCTTTTGAAGACTTGACAATGGAGCTGTCTTAATCTCCTTGCCATCCAGTGTTATTTTCCCTCTTCTAAGCTCTTCATAGCTTACTCTTCCCAAACTCGGCTTACTTCTTCTTTTTACACTATAATCAATAATATTTGTATATATATCTTTGTCTTCAATTGACACGTGTTTCATCATTTCTTCATCAATTATAGGTATTGGTATCCCTACACCTACAAATATAGATGTGCCATATTTTTCAAATACTGCTGGTCTTATATACTCTGTACTCATATTTTTTAAGTTCCCTATTAATGCCAGAGTTCCACCTCCACCTAGTGGTATACCCCTCTCATCTCTAGCACCTCCAGAGTTAAATTGTGTTCCCTGCCATGAGACATATCCCACTGTCCCTGCTAAAAAAATCCTTGTTCCTATGCCTATAGTTCTATATAGAGGATCATTTAAAAGTGGACTAAGCTGTCCTGATGTTGAGTAGGTAATATTTCCTTTATTAGGTTGTAGTATTCCCATATAGGTATATATTCTCTTATCAGAAGTGTTTATAGCTGCATTGTAGTTCTGATAGCAGTTTCGTGGATTAAATAAGTAGGCTTCATTTATAGAATCCTTAGTAATATATGTTTCTACCTCCTTACATGGATAACAGTCTGTTCCCCTAGCAGTTGCCATAAGATGAACTTTTTTCCCATCTATAAGGTCACATATTACATGGGCACCACCATATTCCATACCCTTTTCCTTTGATTCCTCTGTTGCTCCAATATAAACATCTACTGCTGCCAATCCTCCATAGGCTGATACCCCGTTTAAATATATCTCAGACATTCTTATTGGTGGATCCGAATGACCAAAGTTTAGAAATGCTCCTGTAGAACACATAGGTCCAAAGGTGGCTGTTGTTACAACATCAACATACTTAGTTGCTTCCTTCATTCCCTTCTCCTTAACAATATCGATTACTTCTTCAGCAGTAACTACTACTGCCTCTCCACTTTTTATCTTTTCGTTGATTTCTTCATAAGATTTCTTAACTGTCACATCAATTTCCTCCTTAATTCTAAGTATAGTTTATAGCTAACTATAAAAATATATCTGAAATTATTAATAACCTCAGAGTTTAACCCTAATAACATACAACCTTCAACCTCTTTATAAATATAAAAGCCTTATCCGACAATGGAAAAGGCTTTGATCTCAGCTTTCTCATCTGCCGGTATAACACCGCTGGAATTAGCACCATTGTACAAAATGTACTGGTTGCCGGACTTCATAGGGCCAGTTCCCTCAGTCACTCTGGATAAGAATTTCTATGAAGTTGTAAGCTGTAAAGTTTAAGTTCTATATATTTATATTGCTATGACAAAGGAATCTGACAATGCGTTTTAGTTACAAGTTCCATGTTCCAAGTTTTAAGGTCATTCTTTTAGGTATAAAAAACCTTAATTCCTGCTTTTAAAATTTTACTGGTAATAGTTTGCATTTATTTTCTGTTATTTGAATTTAATTAAATTCAAGTATGTAATTTCTTACAAAAAAGCTTGAGTTCTTTGGCTATTAAAAAAACCTTCTCTGACATCAGAGAAGGTTTTTTTACCTTTTGCTCTCATCTGTCGGTATTTTCACCGCTGGATTTGGCACCATTGTACATATTTGTACTGGTTGCTGGACTTCATAGGGCCAGTTCCCTCAGTCGCTCTGGATAAGAGATTAAATATTCAATTTTGTGATTGATTATAAGTATACTGTCCTTTTAAAGAATTGTCAATACTTTTTTAAAATTTTCACTCTATTTCTTGAATTCCTACATTAAATTTCTTACCATTCGATCTTATTTTCAAGTTTATACTGTTTTTAACTATTACCTTTTTAGTAGTTTTTTCAAAATCATAAACTAGCTTTAACAATTTCTCTTCCCTCTCTTTTAAAAGTGTCTGAGCTTCTTCTATATTAATTTGCTGAAATCTTACCCTATCACCTGCCTTAAGCTGAGCAAGATATGGTATATCAACGGAAATAACATTTGCAATCTTTGTATATCCACCTGTAGTCTGCCTATCAGCCATCATGATTATAGGTTCCCCATGACCAGGTACCTGTATTGCGCCAAGGGTAATGCCTCCTGATATTATGTCTGCTCCGTTCCTGTGTTCAATTTTAGGGCCATTTAATCTATATCCCATCCTGTCACATTGATTAGATAAAGTATATTCACTATTTAAAAATGTCTCAATCCCTTTCCCTGTAAATCTATAATCCTCAGGTCCCATAATAACTCTAACTGTATATTGACTTCCATAATAGGGTATAAAATTCTTAGGAATTCTTCTGACACCTAAATATTTATACCCTTTATTTATATTAACTTGAAGAATATCTCCCTTTTTAAGCTTTCTGCCTTCTACTCCTCCCAGTTTTCCCCTAAGATATGTGGATTTACTATTCATAATTTGTGGAAGATCAAATCCTCCAGATACTGCCAAGTATGCCCTGCATCCTTTTTTAAGAGTGCCAAATCTTAATATATCACCTTTATTTATATAAACAGTACTATACATCTCAATTTCTTTTCCATTAATTGTTGGAGATATATCTGCTCCTGTTATTGCAATGATAAGGTTTTCATAAAATTCTATTTCTGGACCTATAAATGTGATTTCAGCGGCAGCTTCATATCGATCATTGCCAACTAATATATTTCCAAGCTGTAATGAAAGAATATCCATGGCTCCAGCTGTGGGCATCCCATATTTCTCATAGCCTATCCTTCCATCGTCTTGAATAGTAGTAAGTAAACCAGGATTATTTACTCTCAAGCTGCTCATCTTATTCTTCCCCCTTCAATATTGTCTTTTTAATATCATACTTATCTTCTATAATTTTCTTGCAAATAGTATGATATTCTTCTTCATTTACGGGTTCAAACTTTAGATATTGTCCAGCCTTTAAGAGTACAGAAGGATTCCTTTCGGGGTCAAATAATTTTAGGGGAGTTCGTCCTATTATCTGCCATCCACCCGGACTGTCAATAGGATATATACCTGTTTGACTTCCAGCTATCCCAACTGATCCAGCAGGGATTTTTTCTCTAGGTATTTCTAACCTAGGTGTAGAAATTTTTTCAGACATTCCCCCTAGATAAGTAAATCCTGGTGTAAATCCAAGCATATATACTAAATAATTGGGACTGCTATGGATATCAATAACTTCATCCCTTGTTAATCCGTTATGCTTAGCTACATTTTCCAAATCCATACCATAATCTCCACCATATAATGTTGGTATATGGATTACTTCTGCTGGAGGAAGCTTAATATTATTTATTGATTTTTCTATGTCATTTAATTTTTCAACTAATTCTTTATATGACGACTTTATAGAATCGTAGATTATTAAAATAGTTGTATAAGTAGGAATAATTTCAATTATCTCATCAAGTTTCTTTTCTTCTATACAATAGCCTAAAGCTCTTATTTTCTTATTTATATCTTTTGATATTTCATTGCCAACCTCTAGAATTAATCCACTATCTCCAGATGGCACAAATTTTATTTTCTCATACATTGCAAGCAATCCTTTCTCGACGACAAAGTAACCTACGATACTTTGTCAGATTAAGATTCCATTTATGGTCAATCCTTTTTAGTATAGATTAAGATTGAGAGTTAAGGGGTCATTCTCTTAGGCAAAAATATTATTATATAATATCCTTTAGAGCTCTTAAAGCTATTCCATTTTCCACAAGCCTCTCATTAAGATTTTTTGTAAATTCTACAGCCATTTCATTGTCTCCATGTACACATATACTATTTGCTTTTAACATTACCTCAGTATTGTCTATGGCATTTACCAATCCTTTTTTTACCATATTCAGTACTCTGCTTATACATACTTCAGTATCGTGTATTACGGCACCTTTAAATTTTCTTGATACTAAAGTTCCATCGTTGTTATACGCTCTGTCAGCAAAAACTTCGTTGGCTACCTTAAGACCTATATCCTTTGCTGCTTTTATCATTTCTGAATTTGCCAATCCCATAAAAATTAAATTTTTATCTACATCATATATAGCCTCTGCTAAAGCTCTTGCAAGTTCATAATCCTTTGCCGCTGTATTATAAAGGGCTCCATGGGGCTTAACATGCTGTAATTTTCCTCCATAGGTTTCAACAAATGACTTTAGTGCTCCTATTTGATAAATCATATATGCCCTTGCTTCTTCTAAGCTTATATTCATATTTCTTCTTCCAAAGCCCATTAAATCAGGATATCCAGGATGGGCTCCAATTGCTACTCCCTTATCTACAGCCATTTTCACTGTTCTTTCCATTACTACAGGGTCACCTGCATGGAATCCACATGCTATATTGACCGAGGTTACATAATCTAATATTTTTTCATCATTACCAATTTTGTAATTTCCAAAACCTTCTCCCAGATCACAATTCAAATCTACTCTAAACATGTTATCACCTTCTAAATTTTTATCTTATTTTTTAATAATATAGTATATTTAGGCTTTTAACTAAAAATTTCCTAATTCATAGTTTTTAATATCTGTAATAAACATATGACCAGGTGCATGGGTTATCATAATTTCAGGCTTCACCTTCATGGCTACTGCCTGGGGTGTAACCCCACAAGCCCAAAATACTGGTATTTCATTCTCCTTAATTTCCACTGGTTCTCCAAAATCAGGATTAAATATATCTTTTATGCCTATTAGCTTTGGTGCACCTATATGTATAGGTGCACCGTGAACCTTGGGATATCTAGATGTTATCTGAACCGTCTTCACTATATTATCTACATGTACGGGTCTCATACTAACCACCATCGGTCCAGAAAAAATACCAGCAGACCTGCATTCCATATTAGTTATATACATAGGCACATTACTTCCAGCTTCAATATGTCTAACTGAAATTCCTGCATCAATTAGAGCTGATTCAAAAGTAAAGCTGCATCCTAATATGAAAGAAACATAATCCTCTCTCCAAAAATCTTTAATATCTAAATACTCTCCTTCAAGCCTTCCCTTTTTATATATCCTATATTTTGGAATATCAGTGCTTACATCAGAACCTTTAGCAATAGATTTTAGTTCTCTCTGTCCAACATCTGTAACTTCCAATACTGGACATGGCTTTGGATTTCTATGGGCGAATAATAGAAAATCATAAGCTAAGCTCTTTGGTAAAATAACTAAATTACCTTGGGCATAACCTCTGCACAATCCCGAAGTTGGTTTTTTTAATATATTTTCTCTTATTCGTTGCCTTACTTTAACAGGTTTTTCAAAGGATAGGTCAGTCATACTACTAATCTCCTTTCTATGTGGATAAAAGCGTGTGATGACGTTTTATAGTTGTAGGTTAAAGGTTTTTGGATAGTCCCTTTAAGTATTAAAGCCTTAACGCCTTTTTCCTAAATATTGCTGATAATATAGATTTCCAATAGCAAAACTTAATTTATACATATCAAAATATCCAGAGCTTTAAGGATTTTTGATGTGTATAAATTAATTATTTTACTGGAATATCTATATTTTATAAATTTTTTATAACTTACTTCATCTATATTTTAGGTATAGGACTTTTTTGCAAAATTTTAAGTTTTTTTAAAAAATCATATATACTGGAGGTTCTTATCTCCAGCATATAATTAGGCTTACATTAATCCTAAAACCTTTAAAATACTTCTAAGTCCAAGTCCGATGGCAACAAGTACAACGATTGAGCCTAATAAATTAGTTATTCCACTATTAACATATTTTCCAAGTCTCTTCTTGTTATTCATTACATATAGAAGGAATATTGCAACTATTGGAAGTAGTATTCCGTTTGCAGCCTGTGCAAAAATAATAGCTGAGATTGGCTTTAGCCCTATTGCTGAGAAAATAATACCTATAATTAAGACTATCATCCAAACAGCTTTAAATCTGCTATCCTTAAAATCTTTTTTCCAACCTAATGCTCCTGATGTAGCATATGCTGCCGCAAGTGGTGCTGTTATAGATGAAGATAAGCCAGCTGAGAATAATCCAAAGGCAAAGAAATATTTAGCCCATTGTCCTAATAAAGGCTCAAGCTGCTTTGCCATATCTCCTGCGCTTTTTATACCAATACCTGTTCCAAAGAATGCTGCTGAGGCAGTAATAATAATTGATAATGTAATAAGTCCACCAAGAATTATTGAAATAAGAATATCTGACCTTGATTCACTAAGCCCTGAAGCATCCTTCCATCTTTCTTGAACAGCTGATGAATGAAGGAATAAATTATAAGGTACTACCGTAGTTCCAATAAGTGCCATTACAATAAATACTGAACCCTTTGGTACAGAAGGAATAAGCATACCAGCTATAATCTGCCCCCAATCAGGACTCACTACAATTGCAGTAGTTATAAATACCAAACTCATAAGTACAACTAAACCAATAAGTACCTTTTCAATCAATTTATAACTTCCTGTGTATAATAGAGTAAATGCACCTATACCCATAATAGGTCCCCAAACATTCATAGATACTCCAGTAATCGCTTTTAGACCCAATGCTCCGCCTAGAATATTTCCAGTTTCATAGGCAGCACAACCAATGCCAATGGCTGAAATAACTAGAAAAATACTTACGTACTTCATTACAGGGTTCTCAAACTGCTCCCTTAAAGCCTCACCAAGTCCCATCCTAGTAACTATACCTAGTCTAGCTGACATCTCCTGTAGTATGATTGTAGCAAATACCGAAAACACCATAGCCCAAAGCAATGCATATCCATATCCAGCTCCTGCTAATGAAGACGTTGTTACTGTTCCAGGACCTATAAAGGCAGCTGTAACTATTGCAGCTGGTCCCATGGTTTTTAACCTTTCCATAAAACTCTTCTTTTTTTCTATTGACTTCTCCATATTATACCTCCCCTAAATTAACTTGTTGTGCCAGTTTCTATCTTAGGAGTTTTAATATTTCCTTTTCCTTCATGTATGGATAAATAACACGAAATTTTATTTACTAGCACAATAAGTTGAATTAATATATTTCTATAATGAATAACGCAATATTTGTGCCAAGTATATTTTATATATTGCGAATAGTTTGAATACTGCAAGTTAGATACAGTGTTCGATTACGAACAAATAAAATGAGCGATTTCGCAACTTTTGTGCATAATCGCTCATTTCATAGACATCATCCTTATTAAAAGACCTAATCAGAATTTAGAAATCCCCATGGTCTTCAAGCCTTTATTCTAAGGTGTTTTAGAAAAAACATTCTATTCAAAATACTTTTTCACCCTTCTCTTCAATGCAAATCTGCTAATACCTAAAAGCCTTGCTGCCCTTGAATAATTTCCATGGGCTTTATCTAATGCAATAGTTATATATCTCTTTTCAATTTTCTGAATCTTATCCTCTAAGCAAAATTCTTCATCAAAAATTTCTTTATCTAAATCTTTAATTGGTAAAGACCTATTAATATCCTCATTATAATTTTGAATTTCAGAAGGTAAATGACAAATATCAATAAAGTCTATATTATATAAAATAACTATTCGTTCTATGACATTATTTAATTCCCTTACATTTCCTGGCCAATTATAGGCTAAAAATTTATCCTTTACTTTATTATTAAAGCCTTTAATTGATTTATTGAACTTTTTATTATATATGTCTAAAAAGTACTCTCCAAGCAATATAATATCTTCCATCCTATCACGTAATGGAGGTAAATTTATGGGAATCACATTCAATCGATAGTATAGGTCCTCTCTAAATTTCTTTTCTTTTATAGCATCTTCAAGATTTTTGTTGGTGGCAGCTATTATTCTTATATCTACATCTATATCCTGAAGCCCTCCAACTCTCTTAAATCTACGTTCTTCTAAAAATCTAAGCAATTTTGTCTGCATCCTCAAAGGTATCTCACCTAGTTCATCTAAGAATACCGTTCCTCCATCGGCAATTTCAAAAAGCCCTTTTTTTCTAGAAGCAGCTCCTGTAAATGCATTCTTTTCATATCCAAAAAGTTCACTTTCTACAAGATCCTTTGGAATAGCCCCACAATTTATCTTAACCATTGCCCCATCTCTTCTAACACTTTTATTATGTATTGCTTCAGCTACTAACTCTTTTCCTGTCCCTGTTTCTCCCCTTATAAGTACTGTTACATTATCATTTTTAGACAGTATATCAATCTTTTGATGTATTTCCTTCATAGCAAAGCTATTTCCAATAATTGCATTACCGCCATACCCTTTTTCTTTCTCTAACAAATATATCTTCTTTTTCATATTAAAATTATCTAAAGCTTTAGATATGATGATATCTATTTCCTCAAAATCAAAGGGCTTTTTTATATAATCAAATGCACCATATTTTATGGCAGCAACTGCTGTTTCAATATTTCCATAGGCCGTCATAATTACAACCTCTGTATCATTATCAATATTTTTTATTTTCTTTAAAAGATCAAGACCATTCTCATTACCCAATCTCATATCAAGGAATATTACATGTGGCTTAAAACTAAAAGCTTTTTTAATACCACTACCTGCATCTAGAGCACAATCTACTTCATATCCAAGATCTTTTAGCCCCTCCATTAAGGATAAACAAATAGTTTTCTCATCATCAATTATTAATATTCTTTTTTTCATCTATTTCACCACCATATAAAGGGAATCTGATAATAAATTTAGTTCCTTTACCAACAATACTATCCACCTCAATTTCTCCTTTATTTTCAACTACTAGTTTATGTACAACAGATAATCCTAGACCTGTACCTTGTGAGTGAGTAGTAAAAAATGGATTAAATATTTTTTCTAAGTACTCTTCCTTAATACCACAACCATTATCTTCAAAGGTTATGCTTAAAAATTCTATTTTTTCTCTAATACTATTTTCCAGCTTTATATGCAATTTACCTTGTTTTTTCATGGCATTTATTGAGTTTTTTATTATATTTATAAACACCTGTTCAATTTGAGCTTTATCAATAAATACCGATAACTCATCGGTCTCTATATGTATATTAGTCTTTATATCCTTTTCTTTCAGTTCCTTTTTAGTAAGGTCCAATGATTTATTTAGTATTTCTAGTATATTTGTCTTATCATATTTCGACACATGGGGCTTTGCAAAATCAAGAAGCTGGGTTATAAGATTATTTAATCTATCTATTTCATATAAAACGCTATTAAATAGATTTAGATTTGACTCATTCGTTTCTTTACATAATCTTCCCTTTAAAACTTGAATACTCATTTTCATCCCCGCAAGAGGGTTACGAATTTCATGGGCTAATCCAGCAGCTAATTCTCCTGTAGACGTTAATCTATTTATTCTTTCAATGTTTTGCTCTATTGTTTTTCTCCTTGTAATATCATTAAAGGTACAAATAGCTCCATTCGTTTTATTATCTTCAGTTCTAAGTAAAGAGGTAGTGACATCCCAATAACGTCTATTACGATCATCCATTTTATTTAACACTAAAACTTCATTTTTACTTTTTTCATTCTCAAGGGTTTCTATCAATTGATCCATTAGGGCTTCCTTAAGGCTTTCTGAACTTTTATTACGTTCTAAAATTCTTTCTCCAGTTTTATTTATTGACAAAATATTACCATCTTTGTCTGCGGTTATAATACCAATTGAAATACTTCTCAGAATATCTTCATTAAACTTTTTAACCTTCACAAGCTCTTTCGTATTTTTTTCAAGCTTGCTAACCATATTATTAAATGCTTCTGCCAGTATACCTATCTCATCTTCCCTATTTATGCTTATTTTTTCCTTCAAATTTCCCATTCCTATTTTACAACATGTTTCTGCTAGCATTTTTATGGGTTTAGAAATATTATGGGATATAAGAATAGTTGCCTGCATAGAAAACACAAGAAAAATAATTGCTATCAGAAGAATATGCTTCTGAATTTCTACAAGTTCATCGGTGAAAATATCTTTGTACAATCCATATCCTATTTTCCACTGCCATTTATCAAAATTTCTATAAGTAAAAAATATATCATCATTCTTATAAATATTATTTTTAGATTTTATTATATTGTTCATGATATTTCTAATGAATTCACTATCTTCATTGAGATTATTTAGAATCACCTCATCATCCTCAAAAATAATCATACCATTTTTATTAAGTCCATTGAAATAACTAATTGCTTTTTCTTTTCCCAATTCAATAGATATATTATTTTTCTCCACTTCCTCATTTATTGTATTAATAAATAATATATGTTCATTTAAATTATCTTCAATATTTTTTATTTTATCATTTAAAAGCAGTTGATATCCATTCCAATAGGATACTATACCTATTATTAAAATTGGTAGTATTACTAGAATCATAAAGGGAATAAGTATCTTATTTTCTATATCCCATTTCATCACTAATCACCTTTTTTCTGATAAGTAATTCTACTGATTACATAGAATAATATTAATGCTGCAACTACAGCTGGCAATACTGGATGTAGAGCGATAGTCCAAGAATCTAAAAACGTATTAATTATAAAAAATAAAATTATTATTACCAGACCTCCTATAAAAGAAGCCAAAGCTCCTTCCTTGGTAGCTTTTTTCCAGTACAATCCACCATATAAAGGCAATAAAAAAGTTGCAGAAAATATAGCCCAAACATAGCTTCCATATATAAGTAAGCTGTTAGGAGGATTTATAGATAGTATTAATGAAATGGTACCAGCTAAAAATATAAATAATCTATTTACATTTAATAATTTTTCTTCACTTATATCTTGTTTAAAGAGATTTTTATAAATATCATAGCTAAAACCGCTTGCTAATATAAGAAGCTGTGAATTTGCGGACGATATGGCTGCTGCAGCTATACTGATCAATATAAAGCCACTTAAGGGAGAATATATTACATTATTAATTATATATGGAAAAACCTCGTCTACTGATTTCACACTTTTAAGGGCTGGCTCTAAAACCCTCGACCCTATTCCTATTATTATTATTCCTACATATATTACTGCTAATATTAAAACCGATAGACATATCATTTTTATAGCAGTTTTCTTATCCTTTGCAGAGGATATTCTAATAGCATATTGTGGATTTGCTGCCAGTCCTAATCCCCAAGCAAGACAAATTGTAAAAACCATAATAGGTCTTTGAAGCCCATTACAAAAAGGATCTAAAAGACCACCCTTCTCTATCACATATGGAAAATCTATAAAAGGTTTTGTAGCTATAAGGGCCACTTTTTCATTCATCAAAGTTAATCCTCCAATGTTCTTTAATATAATTGAAGCCGCAATCATTGTTCCCATAAATAATAAGATAAAATTCAATCCATCGGTTCTAGCTACAGAAAACAGTCCTCCAAAGGTTGTATATATTACGAATAGATATACAAGAAAAATTGATAATGTATAATTAATATCTAAAAGCTCAGACATTACTATTCCGAATCCCCGTATTTGAATAATAACATATAAAATATAAGAAATTACAATTACTAAACCTCCCAATACCTGAAGAAGTCTACTGTCATATCTAATTCTAAAATATTCTGGAACCGTTAATATATCATAATCCTTTAGTTTTACTGACATAAATACTAAAAATACTGCACCTAAAAACCATCCTACAACGGAATATAAAATAACTGAATATCCATAAGCATACAATGTGCCTGTTAGACCTTGCATAGAAGCCGCACTAAACCAGGTAGCTACAAATGTAAAAATACTTGCCCTTAAACCAAGGCTATTTCCAGCAACGTAGAAATCCCTTATATCCCTTGTTCTTTTGAAACCACCCTTGCCCACCCATAATAATACAAAGGTATAAAAAGTAAAATATATTAAATAGACTAAACTTTTATTCATTTTATTAAATCACCTTCTTATATTTCAAAATCAGTGCAACAATCGATGGTCCTAATGCAGAAATGATAAACAATCCACCCACTATAACCCATGTTTTAAATGGTAATCCTAATAATAATCCTTCGTTGTTCATTCATTTTACCTCCCATAAAATATATATCATGTATATTTATTCTTTTTATTATTTTATACTTCATCTTTAGTTTAAATCATATTATAAATCCATCCTTTATTCTACAAAATAAAATTTCCTGTTCACAACATAGTTTATAAAATATTAAAACCTCTATAATATAAACTATCACAAAGGATTAAATTATTAAAATATAAAAATCCTCCTGAGCTTAATTTAAGACCACACTACAGGAGGAATCATATTCATTATATAATATTAATCATCATACTCATAAACTTTTTCGAATTCTTCATCATCTTCATCATATCTATACTCGGCTACTCTCTCTTTATCATCATCTAGCACCTTAATCTTAACATTTTTATCATCTATTACCTCATAAATTTCCTCGGCTATATCTTCAACGAAATCTCTGAAATCACTGTCATCTCTATCGTCCCATTTTGATGATTTTTTATCAAAGTTTTGACCTTCCATATCTACTTTAACATAGCTAGTATATTCTTTCAAATCATATTTAAATTCCAAATCAGAACTACCTTGTGTATATTCCTTATAATCATCATTAAGTTTATCTTCTATATCATCAATGTCCATGTCATCATCATATTCATACTTTACACTGAACTTACTTTTATTTTCATCATATTCATATTTGGCAACGCTTTTGGAATTTTTATCATTTACATAAACATTCACATCTTTATTAAACTGATGGGCGATCATCTCAGCAATATCTTCAACAAAATTCTCGAAATCATCTTCATTTCTTTTTTTCCATTCAGTAGAATATTTTTTGAAATTTTGTCCTTCCATTGTCAGCTTTATGTAGCTTGATTTTTCAGTTAAATCATATTCAAATTCTAGATCCTCTTTTCCTTCTGTATAATTTTCATAATCCGTATTAAGTTCATTTTCCATATCCTTAATATTTTTCCCATTAATTATGACATAGGGATAGTTATAGCTGGGAGCATTATATTGATAACTATAATTTGTATTATTATAAGGAAAGCCTTTATTAACTAAACTTATTGTTTTTTCATTATCATCCCATGAAGTATCAAATCCTAAATAATTAGAAACATCTTCTATAGAAACGTATATATAGCCATCATAAACAAAGGGTTCCTTCGTTAGCTTCACATAGCTTCCATTAATCTTAAGCTGAATATTATAAAACCATGCTGTTATTTGTTTACTATAGCCTACACCAAATGAAAAACTGCATCCCATCAAGAAAATTAATATTAAAGTAACAATGATTTTTCTTTTAATACCTTTTCTTTCAAACTTCAACTTCATTCCTCCTGACTAGTTACAAATATTTCAATGCTATAACTTGAAATTTAGTTGCTGTATAATTTATTTATTCGACAAATAACAGTTATTTCCTTCATTTTTTTTAAAAACCTTAAAACTAGTACAAAAGCCCCTAAAATGTTAAAATAAATGTTAAGGTTTATAACCCCAACATTTATTTTTTTAATTATATATCTCCTAATTTACCATGTTCTCTCAAAGATCAAATCGTCAAAGAGATTTTCATATAAATTGTACCAAAATACTTCACCATGGTTTATCCCAAAGCCTAGATCTAATTGTATCTAATTCATATCCTTCAATGCTTGGGGCATCTACTACAACACCAATTGTCCCTTTAAATTCTATGTATATTCCATTGCTATCTTCTTCTATTAAATCTTTAGCATTGGGTACATTAAGTATGCCGTAATGAATTTCTGTACCTGTATTAGGTGGATTATATGATTTTCTATCTTTTATACTTTCATCTTTCAGAGCCGAAATTCCAAATATTTTATATTCAATTCTGTTATCATGTCCTGATTCACTGGCATCTAGTATGTATGGAATTTGTATAGTTCCTCCACTGTCCCATACGTCTTTGTTTATCTTTAATGGATTTTCTGGAAATCTTAAATCTACTACTGCACATAGCCAATC
>NZ_FRAG01000052.1 GCF_900142245.1 Paramaledivibacter caminithermalis DSM 15212
ATACTAACTATTACATTGCTCAGAATCATTTAAAAGCTCTAATTTACTTTCACTTAGCTCAGCTAGATAGTTTAAGAGACATTCATGATTTTATGGAATCTGATTCAGACCTAAATGAACTGATAAATCCTGTTAGTCTTGGCTCTTTATCAAATTACAACAATAACATAAATTTCGAAGTATATATCCCTTTGTTGAATCAAATTATCGCTACAGCTATGAATCAACTATCTATAGACCATAAAATCAAGGAGTTCGGATCTGTTAAAATCATTGATTCTTCAACAGTTAGTATGGCTCTATCCTATTTTAAATGGGCAGAATTTAGAAAGACTAAAGCAGGCATAAAACTTCATACCAAATATGACTTAGGTAAAGGTGTCCCTGAACTAGTAATTGTTTCAAATGCTAAGGTCCACGATAAAAAGAAAATGGAAGAATTAATGACTGAAAAAAACTGCATTTATGTGGTTGATAAAGCTTATGTGGACTATAAAAAATTTGATAAATTCACTGACGACGGAAAATATTTTATTACAAGGCTTAAAGATAATGCAGTAACAGAAGAAGTTGAGACTCTCAAAATCACCTATTCACAAATGGAACTACTAGATGAAGACACAACAATTGTATATGATAAAGTTGTATATCTTGGTAATGAATATATAAACAAAACCAAGAAAAAGTACAGAATTATTAAAATTATTGACGCTAAAGGAAAAGAACTAATTTTTGTAACAAATGTATTTCATTTATCCAGTGAAGAAATAGCCTGGTTATATAAAAAACGTTGGGAAATAGAACTATTCTTTAAATGGATAAAACAGCACTTAAAAATCAAAAAATTCATAGGATATAGCTTAAATGCAGTAATGAATCAGATTATAACAGCTATCATTGCTTTTATAATGATTAAGATGGTTCAAAAAATCGCTAAATCATCCTTAGGGTTATTAAAAATAAAGCGATTGATTAAGCATTCCATAACCAAACACGTAGATAATAGGACATTTAACTGGGCGATTTGGCTTGGAAGTTAAGAAATAGATAATTCCATAAAAATCCAAATTCACTGATTTAAAGGATATTTCTATCCATTTTTGATGGAATATATTTCCTGAAACCTAGATTATCTAATTTTATCAGTGAAGATCAGGAAATCTTCAAAAATCAATAGAAAGTTTTTCTAAATTTTGAACACTAGTGCAAACAGAAAATATTAAATAAATAGAAAAATACAAACTATATTCCCTTTACTCAATTCACCCATAACCTCCTTTTAATGGTTATAATTTACTATATTTCATATTATACCATAATAAATTAAAGGTCAGGGTGAAAAGTTGAATTAATCCTTTCCTTAATAAATACTCCAGCTTATTTTTTGTCCTCAAATATTCTTGAAGGATTATTGTCTATTACAAGCACATAATGAAATGTACCTTTTACAATTAATTCTTAGTTTTCTTGCCATTTTTATTACTTGTTTTTAGCATACTATATAAATTCAACTTTTCAACCCTGACCCCATTTTTCTTATCATCTTAATTTTTCATTAATCAACTGAATATAGCTCTTTAAAGTATTATCTAAAGAACCGATTCCATCATACCATGGTTTACCTAAACTAGGCTTTTTAGAAAAGTATCGTGCCTTTAATATTATCTCTGGTCTATATTCAAAGTGAAGTATATCAAAATGATTCCACTTGCCTCCCCAAATAAAATTATTCTTTTCGAAGATTTTTACAATTTCCTTTGGATATGAACGCAGTCTCCTTTCCCCAGCTTCCCTTGAAGCCCATTTCCAATAATCACTTTTATTACTCTTAAGATCAATAGCGATACCGAAGGAATGAGGGCTTAATCTATTAGTTCCTGAGATATAGCGATAATTAAATGTACCATTTACTGGATATACAAAGGAATATATTTGCTGCTTATTTTTTGCTAAAACATTAAGCTCCTTCATAACTACTTTTAATGAATCAGCCGCTTTGTTGTTTTTATTAAAGGGACAGTATTTATATCCAATCTTAACATTATAAAGATTTAACTGAATCTGCTGTTTGGACCTTCCATAGACTTCTTTTAACAATGGATATACCCTTATACGTCCAGGATCAAAATCTTCATTCATTAAACCCTTAATATCCCTAAGTGGATAAAGCTGCTGCATCATATCCTGTAAATCTGGATTAGCTAACTTTTCTTTATTGCTCTTTGTAGCTTTATCATCATATAAAATTTTTGTTCCTGATTTCATTACTACATATACTTTACCGTCTTTCCCTTTTTCTACATTAACAATATACTCTGGATAAGCCATCATGAGACATAGAAGGTCTCGTTTCATATTTACTTCATAGCTGTTATCACAAGTGTCTTTAACAATCATATTTTGTATCCATTCCTTTTGGACACATCCTGTGATAATGAATAAAGAAATAAATATAATGAATATTAGTTTTTTACTCATAAGCTACTATCTCCCTTAATTAAAAAAATATTATAGCTATATAGAATATTTATAATTAGTATTTCACAAAAATGAAAAAGAACCATAGAAAAAATTTCTATGATTCACCTTTATTTTACTGTATTCTTCTCATTGCCTTTATTCTATCATTTTCATTTAATATCTTTTTTCTAAGTCTTATGGCATCGGGAGTGATTTCCACAAGTTCATCATCTTCAATAAATTCAAGTGCCTCTTCAAGGGTAAAGCGCTTTGGAGCAAGCAGCTTTATTGCTTCATCGCTACCCGATGCTCTTGTGTTTGTAAGCTTTTTATTTTTACAAGGATTGACTGTCATATCTTCTTTTCTGCTATTCATACCAATTATCATACCCTCATAAACCTCAGTTGCAGGCTCTACAAACATAACAGCTCTTTCACTTAGGTTGAACAGTGAATATGCCATAGTAGTCCCATTTATCTGTGAAATCAGTACTCCATTGCTTCTTTTTGGGATGTCACCTTTATGGGGTTCATATCTCTCAAAGGATCTTACAAGGGTTCCCTCACCTCGGGTATCATTAATAAATTGACTACGATATCCTAGTAACCCCCTAGTTGGAACTAAAAACTCCAGCTTTGTGTAGCCATTTTCTGATTCCATATATTCCATAATACCTTTTCTGAGATTAAGCTTTGATATTACTGTCCCTGAATATTCATCGGGTACAGATACTATTACTCTTTCAACGGGTTCATGCAATTTTCCATCTATTTTTTTCATAAGCACCTCTGGTTTAGATACAGAAAGCTCATAGCCTTCTCTACGCATATTTTCAAGTAAAATCGATAAATGCAACTCACCTCTTCCAGAGACCTTATAACCATCAGAGTTTTCTAGCTCTTCTACCCTCAGCCCTACATTAACCTCTAATTCCTTTTCAAGTCTTGCTCTAATATGTCTTGTTGTTACATATTTTCCACTTTGCCCACAGAAGGGAGAATCATTGACTAGAAAGTTCATTGATAGTGTAGGTTCTTCAATCTCTATCATTTCAAGTGGTTCTATCTTATCTACATCACAAATTGTTTCTCCTATAGACAAGTCATCTATTCCTGCTACCACAACTATATCTCCACTATAGGCTTCCTTTTTCTCGACCCTATTTAAGCCTTCATATACAAATAGCTTAGATATCTTACCATTATCCACATTACCATCTCTTCTAGATATAGCTACTTGTTGGCCAGCTTTTACTTTACCCTTTGTTATTCTTCCTATACCTAATCTTCCTATATAATCATCGTAGGCAAGGGAAGAAATTTGAAGCTGTAAATTTTCATCATCCTTATCAGGATATACATCAACATGCTCTAATAACAATTCAAATAACGGCTTAAGGCTATCGCTTTCTTCATCCATTTCTCTTTTTGCTATTCCTTCCTTTGCAATTCCATAGACAATAGGAAAATCAAGCTGCTCATCACTAGCATCTAAATCAGCAAAAAGATCAAAGGTCATATCAACAACTTCTTCCGCTCTTTGGTCCTTTTTATCTATTTTATTTATAAAAAGAATTGGCTTTAGTCCTCTTTCAAGGGATTTTTTCAATACAAATCTAGTCTGGGGCATAGGTCCTTCACTAGAATCAACTAACAGTATTGCCGTATCTACTGTTTTTATAATCCTTTCAACCTCCGATGAAAAATCGGCATGGCCAGGAGTATCAACGATATTTATCTTTACATCATTGTATTGTATAGAACAATTTTTAGAGTAGATAGTAATTCCACGTTCCCTTTCTAAATCATTACTATCCATTACACAGTCTACCACCTCTTGATTCTCTCTAAACACTCCACTTTGACTAAGCAGTGCATCAACCAAAGTAGATTTTCCTGCATCTACGTGGGCAATTACTGCAATATTTATTATTTTTTTCTTTTCCATTATAGTATCTTTCCTTTCAATTTTTTCACTTCTATAATAGTACACTTTATTTTGCTTTTTATCAATTATTATTATGCAAAATACATAAATTACATAAAAAAACAGATTTGATAATACCAAATCTGCATTAAAAGCTTATCATCCAAATCAAAAGTATAATTAGAAATATACTACAGGCAATATATACAATTGCATTTAAAGGTACTTTATCCATCGTTTTTCTAGACAATATATTCTTAACCCTATCAATTATTCTCATAGATATCTCTTTATTATCCTTAAATCTTAGATGGACATTGGCAGTAGTAAAAATAGAATGAGTACTTATTTTTATTTCAGAACTAAGATATGGTATAATGATTTTTCCTCTTTTATCTTCATATTCAATACCTTCTTCTTTTAATGCCGTAAATAATGCTTCGTATAATATATCTTCTTCAATATTGAATATCATATAATCTCCAAAGGATTTTTTTAATACAAAGATTAGAAATATAAATAATGCTACAAACAATAAGCCTATTGGATCAAAATCTCCCCAGAAAATAGGTCTAATAAAGTTCAACATAAGGGTAGGAAAATAACAAGTACCTAGTAATATAGTCATTAAATATCCCTTAATAAATATTGGTTTTTTTCGCAGCATCATTATTCCTAAACTCAAAATTATTATAGCGACGACTCCTATTATAATTTTAATAAATATAAACATATAATCTCCTCCTAACATTACTCCACATCTATTACTATATAGTTTAATAATATATATTTCAATAAGTATTTTTATATCTTCTAAAATTTATATTTGTTTTTAAATTTTTTATACAAAGAATTATTTTCATAAATATTAAAAACATTGTTGATATTTGAAAAATTTCATGTAAAGTTATATATATGAATAATATTTTGGAGGTGTATATATGGAAAGAATAAAAAAGCTTTTAAAAATTATGAAAGAAAAAGAAGTTGACGGATTCTTAGTATCTTCTGAAGCTAATGTTACATATTTAAGTAATTTTACAGGAGACTCTTCTTATCTCGTTGTATCTCCTAAGGGCTGTGCATTTTTTACGGATGGAAGGTATACAGAACAGGCTGAAGCCCAGTGTCATAAAGGAATTGAAATAATTAAGTGGTTAGAGAATAAAAGAAATGGTATTCAATCCTACAGCCATGCAGTTAAAGCTTTTGGTATAAAGAGACTTGCATTCGAAGCTACACAAATCCCTTATTCAACATATAAATCACTTAATGAAGGTTTAAATGGAATAGAGCTTGTTCCTCTTAGTGGCATCATAGAAGAAATCAGGATGATAAAGGATAAACAAGAAATAGAAGCTCTTAGAACTGCTTGTGAAATTTCCGATAAGGCTCTTGAGCTTACTATTCCATATATTAAGCCTGGAGTAACTGAAATGGAAATTGTTGCAAGACTTGAATATAATCTTAAGTCCAACGGTGCAGAGGGCTTGTCTTTTGATACTATGGTTTTATCTGGGGCAAAAACATCACTACTTCATGGCCGTCCAGATAGTAAGAGATTAGAAAATGGTGATTATATATTATTTGATTTTGGTGCATTATATAAAGGCTATCATGCAGATATAAGTCGTACCTTTATACTTGGAAAAGCTGATAATAAACAAAAAGAGCTTTATCAAATAATTCAAAGTGCTGAAATGGAGGGAATAAAATCCTTAAAGCCTGGAATATCTGCTAGGATTCCTGATAAAAGAGTAAGGGAAATCATTCCACAAGAATATATAGATTATTATTATCCTGGTTTAGGTCATGGGGTAGGATTACAGGTTCATGAAGATCCAAGCTTATCTCACGACTCTAAATTTGAACTTGAAAAGGACATGATCTTAACCGTAGAGCCTGGAATTTATATTCCAAGTTGGGGTGGTCTAAGAATCGAAGATACTGTATTGATAACAGAAAACTCTTATGAAATTTTAAATAAATTTCCAAGGGACTTAAGAATCCTATAATAACAAGGATCTTGTGTATAAATATATCATTTCTATGTATATTGTTGGAAAATTTGTTGACTTTTAATTTGTAAATAGAGATAAACAACTTGTAAGGTTTAATAAATTTCAAAGAAAAAATGTAGAAGCGTTCATTATTTTCTTTGAAATTTATTTTAAATATTAATGTTGTTTATCTATAAAAGAAATTATGAAAATCAACAATAAAGACCGGATTTTCCGGTCTTCATAAATATTATTTAGTTATTTTCTCTAGACCTCCCATATATGGTCTAAGCACCTTAGGAATCACCACTGATCCATCTTCCCTCTGATAGTTTTCAAGTATAGCTGAGAAGGTTCTTCCAACTGCAAGTCCTGAACCATTTAATGTATGGACAAGCTGAGGCTTAGCCTTTAATTCTGGTCTAAATCTGATGTTTGCTCTTCTTGCTTGATAATCTTCAAAGTTGCTGCAAGAAGAAATCTCTAAATATCTATCATAGCTTGGCATCCACACTTCGATATCATAGGTCATCGCTGAGCTAAATCCTAAATCTCCACCACATAACCTTACAACTCTATAAGGCAGCTCTAATCTCTTTAAAACCTCCTCTGCTGCTGCGACTAGACTTTCTAGTTCCTTATATGAATCTTCTGGTTTTGTAAATTTAACTAATTCTACCTTGTTGAATTGATGCTGACGGATAAGTCCCCTTGTATCTCTACCAGCGGAACCTGCTTCTTTTCTAAAACATGGTGTATAAGCTGTATGATAGATAGGAAGGCTGTCTCCATTTATTATTTCATTCATGTATAAATTAGTTACTGGTACCTCTGCTGTAGGTATTAAAAAATAATCTTTGCTTGGTAGATAAAACATATCATCTTCAAATTTAGGAAGCTGACCTGTTCCTGTCATACTATCTCTATTCACCATAAATGGTGGCAACACCTCTTCAAATCCATGCTCTCCTGTATGAAGGTCTAGCATAAAATTAATAAGCGCTCTTTCAAGTTTTGCACCTAATCCTTTATAAACTGTAAATCTTGATCCTGTAATTTTTGAAGCCCTCTCAAAATCTAAAATTCCTAAATCACTCCCTATGTCCCAGTGAGCTTTTTTATCAAAGTCAAATTTTGTAGGTTCTCCATATGTTCTAACTAATTCATTGTCCTCATCACTATTACCTTCTGGTGTATCGTAACGTGGTGTATTGGGTATTCCAAGTAAGGTCTGCCTTATTTCATCGTCCACATCCTTTAGTCGTGCATCTAATTCCTTTATTTTTCCTGATAGTTCCTTCATTTCATTAAGTACATCTGTTGCATCCTTGCCTTCTTTTTTTAGCTTAGGTATTTCCTTAGAAACAATTTTTTGTCTATTCTTCATCTGCTCAACTTCTGCTATTATTTTTCTTCTTTTTTCATCAAGCTTTATTATCTCTTCTAGTCCAAAATCACCCTTTCCTCTCTTTTCAATAAGCTTTTTTACCTCATCAAAATCATTTCTAATTCTTTTAATATCTAACATTTTAAAACCTCCTTCTTGTCTTATAGGTATTCGTTAATGGTCGAGTATTAAGGTTAAGTTTGAGGTTGAATAAAAAGTCATATCTCATAGGTCTTAAAAACCAAAATCTTAGCTTTAATCTTAACCTTTTACTTTAATTACAACAAAAATAAAAACCCCTCATCCCTACATAGGGACGAGAGATATTTTCCCGCGTTGCCACCCTGATTGACTAAAATAGTCCAGCTCTTAGCATATTAACGGTTGCTAACCGATTAAGCCTAATAATTTTTCAGCTTAATGACTCTAGGACGGATTCAATAGGTAGTTATATCAGCTTGCACCAACCGCCGACTCTCTTAAAAAACTATTCTATTTACTACTTCCCTTCACAGCCTTTGATATATTAATTATACCATGTTTTTCGTAATTCTAGCATAATTAATTGTATTTTTCAAGGGAATTAAATTAATTTCCCCTAGAAAGTTTGAATAAACTATATCTTCTAATATCTGTATACCTTTTTTGCTTTTAGGCTATACTCAAAATATAAATAAATGATAAAGGGGTCGATAGCATGAATAGCTTTGATAAAATTGATATCTATGCAAAAATAGGAGATTTAAAAGATATAGACTATAGAAATACTCTAGCCATAGCAACTCTTGTTGAGCTTTTAGTAGAAAAAGGCATAATAACTAGGCAAGAATTTTCCCATAAAGCTTATATTTTAGATAATATGTCCACTGAAGAATTAAAAAGCTTTAGATCTTTAAACAGATAGATACATAAGAAAAACATAGCCCTGATAAATTCAGGGCTTTAAATTATTCTTTTTAGTTTGTTAAATATTTTCTTTTCTATAGCATCAATCTCTTTTTTCATCTTTCTTGGAGACATATCAAACTTTTTTGATAAATCTTTAATATTTATTGGTTTATTTTCATCTAAACCAAATCTAAGTCTAATTATTTCTTCTTCTCTCTCATCTATATCAGAACTTTTATTTATAATTTCATTGATCTTTTCTTTAATAGTCTCCAAAGCTTCTGGAGTAATGTTTTCCATAATTATTCTCCTCTTACTTTACTTGGTAATATCAGTTTTTAATGCATTATTGAATTTATTAAAATAATTGAATATTCCTACTACACAAGCTATTTCTACAATCTCACCATCATCAAAATATTTTTTCATATCATTATATAGATCATCGGAAACATTATTTGAATCAGTGGTCATAACTTCTGCAAATTCTAAGGCTATAAGCTCTTTTTCTGTAAATAATTCAGGGTTTTTAAGTTTATTTTCCATTTCTATTATGGTATCCTCCGATACCCCTGCCCCTCTAGCAATGGCAGTATGGGATGAAAGTCAGTAAGCACATTCGTTCATTTGAGAAACTCTAACAGCAATCATTTCCTTTAACTTAAAGTCTACGGTCCCTGTTTTTAGTACTGTTCTAAAATGATCAAAAGCCGTTTTTAAAAGCTTAGGTCTATATGCAAGTGTTCTAAACATATTAGGAATATTACCTCTTTCCTTTAAAAAATCTTCAAAAATTTTCTTTGCTTCATTATTAACTTCATTAGGTTTTAAAGGTTTTATCCTAGCCATTGTTTCGCCTCCAAAAGTATTTTATTTTAACTTATTGTATCTCTTTGATGTAGTCATCATAATATGTGACTGAATAAGATAAGAAGATAAATCGTGTTCTTTAATATTTCTTATAAAAAACAATGATTTTATAAATGATAATATTTTTTTCATAGCACGCACCTTTCTATTTCTATATATATTGTTATGATTAGTACAATGAATATTATCTCATATTGACTAAAATTCCAACTTTTCTAAGCTAAACGTAAGCAACTTTTTTGAAAGGTTGATTATTTCTTCATCATTTTTAGAATTATAGATATCAAGTAAAATTTCTTTCTCTATAGTATTTTTCAAAAGTTTTTTCTGTTTTAGTACATTTCTAAGATGCCTCGCCGTTCCTTCATTACCATCAATTATTTTTATATTGTTTCCTGTAAATTTTCTTATATAATCCTTCAAAAATATATAATGTGTACATCCTAAAACTATTGAAGAAACTTCATTTATATCTATACCGTTAAAGCATTGTCTTATACTATCTTCAACCTCTTGTCCTTCTGTAATCCCGTCTTCAATAAGCTCCACAAGCTTTGGACAAGGAAGCTTAATTATATCTCTAGCTTTTCCATATTTGTCCATAAGCCCCTTGAACTTTTTTTCTTTTAAGGTCATATTGGTAGCCATAACAACTATTTTACCATCTGATTGTATGGAAGTTGCAGGCTTTAGAGCTGGTTCCATTCCTATAATAGGTATGCTGTACCTTTTTCTAAGTTCCTTTATTGCAGCGCTAGTTGCTGTATTACAAGCTACAACTATAGCCTTTACTCCTTTATAAATAAGAAAATCACATATCTCTATACAAAGCTTTTTTACCTCCTCTGGAGTTTTTATACCATAAGGAGCGTTATTAGAATCTCCATAATATATATATTTTTCATTTGGTAAAAGATTAATTATATCAGCTAATACACTTATGCCGCCCATTCCTGAATCAAATATGCCTATAGCAAGATTTTCATCATTCATCATTTTTTACACCACCGCTTTAAAAATAATCTCACTATTTACTATAATTTTTAAATCCATGTTTATATATTATATCATATCAATATCAACTATAGAAATATTTCATTTTCTAAAAAACCTCCAAATCCTTGGAGGTTTTTTTTTAATGTTCCATGCCTTGAGTACCTTTAAGTTCATCTAATCTATTAAGTATAATTTTAAGCTCTTCTATAAATCTTCCATACTCTGCCCAATCACCTTGTCTTTGAGCCTCAATTGACCTTTCAAATACATCATTTGCATTTATTATCAATTGACTTATATCATCAATATCTTCAGCTGGTATAGTTGGTTGTGATGGGTTTATAGGTTCAGTAGGTTTAGGTATATCTGGTTTTGGTTCTTCTTCTGATTTCCCAAATATCCTTTCTAAACTTCCTTCTAATGTTGGTTCCATAACTATTTTTTCTCCATATGCAACTATTACTCTTTTAACCTCTGGTAAACTATCCTTAGCATCTGCCTTTAAATATATAGGCTCTACATAAAGTAACGAATCTTCAATAGGGATTGTAAGTAAATTCCCCCTAATAACACTTGAACCCTGTTGATTCCAAAATGTAAATTCCTTAGATATTGTAGGTTCAGAATCAATCCTATTTTCTATCTGCATAGGACCATAGACATTTTTACTCTTTGGAAGCTTATATACAACTAATTCACCATAATTTTCGCCATCATTCCTACCTACAAGAAGGGCAGTCATATTTGGCTTTTCTTTAGGAGTATAAGGAATTGACAATATAAACTCCTCCTTTTCCTCCTCTGGAAGCTTCATCAATAGATAATTTGACTCTATAAGCTGATTTTCATTCTCATATTTCTCATTTGCTATATACCATTCATCCTCTTGATTATAAAAAACCCTTGGATCCTCCATATGATATATTCTATATACATCTGCTTGGATATCAAATAAAACCTGTGGATACCTTATATGAGCTTTTAAGCCTTCTGGCATTTCATCAATAGATGTAAATAGCTGTGGAAATATTTTTGAATAGGTTTTTACTATTGGATCATTTTCATCTGCTAGATAGTATGTTGTATCACCATTATAAGCATCTATTACAACTTTAACAGAATTTCTAATATAATTTATTTTAGAATCTGAAATAGGTTCTGAATATGGATAATTACTGCTAACGGTATATCCATCAATAATCCAATAAATTTTTCCATCATATAAAGCTATATATGGGTCTGAATCGTATTCTATATAAGGCATTATTTTCCTTACTCTATCATGTATATTTCTGTTAAGAACTATCTTACTTTCGGAAGTAATGCTTCCAGCTAAAAGCATCTTAAGACTTCCTTGTTTATAGGCATATAAAAGCTTGTTTAAACCCCTTAACTTAATTCCCGCATTTCCTTCATATATATTTTCTACATTAGAATTTCCCTTTGGATAATCAAACTCTTTTTCCTTTGTATTCACTATTATATAATCGTTAGTCAATTCACCAAAGTAAATTTCTGGTCTTTCTATCTTAAAGCCTTCAGTATTAGTAATAGGAGGAATATTTTTTATTAGCATTTCTGGAAGTCCTTCAGATGTTATTTTATTTACAGGAGACATTACTATACCATATCCATGGGTATATATTAAATGCTTATTAATAAAGGTCTGTCTTTCTTCTTTTATCTGGCTTTGATCCAACTCTCTTGGCGATAAGAATACTTGTCTATATTTACCATCTATATAATATCTATCTATATCCACATCGTTAAATTTATAATAATGTCTTATTCCTTGTTTTTGATTATAAACTAATTCTGTTGGTCTATAATCATTTATTCTTATGTTTGATATGGTCTCTTCATTTTCCTTTAAGTCCTCAAGAGTTAGAGTTGTGTCTGCGGGGAATTTTCTCTCTTCTACATCTTCAAGCCCGTATGCCTTTTGTGTATATTTAATATTATATTCTATGTACTTTGTTTCCTTAGATATTTCATCGGGAGAAACGATATAGCTTTGTACCAGAAAAGCAGTTAAATTTCCTACTATACTTATTACAATCATCAAAACAGGTCCCGAAATAGCCAGTCTTAGTTTTTTTCTTCTGGCCCCTAAAAATAAGAGTATTGCTGAAATAAATGCAACAATCATTATGACCCTAAATTTTAAAAGAATAACCTTTATATCAGTATAACTTGCCCCATATACCACTCCCCTTTGAGAATAAAGCAAATCATAGGCCCTTAGATAATATCCCAATCCCAATACTAGAAAAAATATTATTCCTAATACTACTAATTGTCTTAATGCAATATCAAATATCCTTTTCCCATTATTTAAATTCATTTGTCTAGTACTAAATTGGTTTTCAGAATCTACTTCAATAAGTGTTGGTCTTCTAAGTATCATCATAATTACATAGAATATTATAGTTGTAACAGCTAATAGTACTATAAAGCTTATAAGCATATAGTATATTTTAGTAATCATAGGATACTTAAATATGTAAAAGGATATATCCTTATTGAATATTGGTTCCGTTACTTTGAAATCTGTGGAATTGAAATATCTTAAGATATCAAACCAAAGATTACCTGCTATGGTACTACTAGATATAAATGAAAGAAATACTGCACCTATAAGAGCTATTTGATTTATTCTCTTTTCAGATATACCAGTATGTACTACATTTACCTTTTTATAATAATCCTTTTTTATAGATATTAAATAAATATAAATAAGAATTGTTGCTACTATAAATACTGGAACTCCTATTTTAAGCTGTGTTATTAGCTTTGTTAAGAATACTTTTTCAAATCCCAGCTCTTGGAACCATTTATATTCTGTTATAAAGTTTATTATAGTATTAAAGGAAGTAGATATCATAATGATTAATATTATTACTATACCAATGATAACTCTACGTGTATTTGTCAAAAAAATCACCACCCTCTCAAATTCACTGACTATAAATATATATATCAATTATACTAAAAATAAATACAAAACATTCTTTTTTAATATACCCCAATCCTTTATTAATAATAAAGGATTGGGGTTATTTTTAAATTTTTTTTAGTTCTTCTTTTATAAAATCTACTATTTCTTTTAAATAATGTGCAGAAAAGTCAAATTTTATACCAGCAGCCTTGTATACTTCACTAACAGATTTGGAGTATCCAAGCTCTAAGAAATTTTCATATTCTTCAATAGCTTTAACTCCCTTTTCTTTATAATTCTTATATATGGCTATGGCACCAAGCTGTGCTATAGCATACTCAATATAATAGAAAGGAACTTCAAAAATATGAAGCTGTGTAAGCCATTTTGATCCCTTCTCCGAATCAAATCCTGACCAATCTATTCCTGCATTAAATCTGTCCATGAGGGATTTAAAGTACTCGGTTCTTTCTTCTATCGTATGATTAGGGTTTGTATATATCCACTGCTGAAATGCATCCACAATCATTGCCCAAGGTAAAAATTGTATAGTCCCTTCAAGCTGCTGTCTTTTAGCTTTTCTTAAATCCTCTTCATCTTTATAGTATTCATCAAGATATTCTAATGTAAGGAGCTCCATTGACATAGATGCAAGCTCTGCAATTTCACTTGGAACATCTTTATATTGACTTATCTTTTCATCTGCCTTTGCAAAGGAATGTATTGCATGACCTGCCTCATGAAGCAGGGTTCTTACATCAGAATTAAGTCCTACTGAATTCATGAAAATAAATGCAGCTCCATGTTCTGCAAGGGGAAAATTATATCCTCCTGGTGCTTTACCCTTTCTATTTTCCAAATCAAGAAATTTGCTGTTTTTCATTATTTCCAATTTTCTTCCAAATTCAGGCTTAACTTTATATAAAATATTTATGGCTTTATCTACCAGTTCCTCTACATCATCGAAGGGTTTTAAAACCTTACCATCTATATCTACTTCAGTATCCCAAGGTCTTAAAGTTTTAACTTTAAGTTTTTCCTTCCTTTCTGCATTTAATTCCTTCAGGAATGGTATTACAACTTGTTCTACTGATTGATGAAATCTGAATATATCCTCAGGTGTATAATCAAACCTTCCTTTTGCCTTATGCATATAATCTCTATAATTATCAAATCCTGCATTTTTAGCAATCTTTATTCTTATTTCCTTCAAATCATCAAATAATTTATCTAATATTTCCTTTTTCTCAAGCATTTTCTTAGAAATTATTTTCCACGCTTTCTCTCTTTTTTTTCTATCGGGGTCTTTTAGATATTTTTTCATTTGTATTATGGTTTTTTCTTCTCCCTCAAACTCTACTGTTATTTGGGACATAATTTCTCCATATTTATTGGAAAGCTCATTTTCCTTTACCATAAGAGGAATATTCTCTTCTCTAAAAATCTCTATATCCTTTGATATTATCTTTATAAAGTGTCCATATTTTTCCTCAGGTAATCTTGATTTGTATTTGCTTTCATAAACCTTCTTTTTAAATCTAAAATCATAGGGCTGACTTTTAGATATAACCTCGGCATAAAATTTATTGAATTCCTTTGAATATTGTGGATTATCTGCATTACATGTCATTTTAATATATTTCCATGCATAGGTTTCCTCAATTATGTATGTAAGTTCACTGTACTTTTCAATTAATCCTTCTAAATCTTCTTTAGACTTAATCTCTTGATTCTCTATTTTCTTTAATTCTTTTTCAACATGACTCCATTCATCAGCTTTAAAATTCTCGTCAAAATATACTCTCTTTTTCTTTGAAATTACTTTATCTGTTATCATTATCCTATCTCCTTTTTTTCTATTTTATAGTGTGCTTTTCTTAACTATCTCTTTAAGTTTAGCAATATTTTGATTACAAAAATTATCATTTGTCTTACCTCTATTAACACACCATCCAACTCCTGTAAAAGTGTTAAATAGCATATAGAACGGTAAAGTTCTTTCTAAATCGGGTAACTTTCTTATTGTACTATATCCACTTAAAAATTCTTCCCTTGTATTCGAGTATATATCCCAGACAAAAAGCTTCATTTTTGAAAAATCTACATCAGCAGAACCTATTCTAGAATTTTCAAAATCTAGAAGGCCTACGATATTTGAATCCTTAATAAGTATATTTCCAGGCCTATAATCCATATGAACTACAGAAGGATAATCGGGTTCAGGTAAATCATTATAATAAAAATTAAATAATTTTATACATCTATCAATTATCTCTGCATTTAAAATATATTTACAATCTTCTACACAATCTTCAAACCACTCTTTAATAGTCTGCCACCATTGATCTTTTTCTGTATATATTAATTCGTATGTATCTTCAAGCTTATTTTTTTCTATTTTGATATCATGCAGCTTTGCTAAAAGCTCACCCATTTGATATGCTATTTTATCAGTTATATTATGAGTAATTGGTTCTCCATCAATATATGACAGAAGTATAGCTCCTGGTATTTCATCATCACCCTCCCAAAAATCCAATATTTTAGGGGTAGGAAGTTTTCCTTCTAGAAGCTGTAGCATCTTATACTCTTTTACCAACTTTTCCTTATTATAGGGTATCTTTAGTATAATCTTTTCATTGCTTTGTAAAACCAGACTACATACCTTAGAACTATAGGATTCTGGAACTGTATCCATATCCCAAACCTTTAATTTCATTATTTCTATTACCCTCTTAATAGCTTTTTCCACCACTTTGGTTTCTCTCCTTTAAAGGATTCTCTGGGATTAATTAAGTAGATTTTTTATAAGCTAATCTCTCTATATAATTTAAATAAACTTTACCATATTTATTATTTTTTTCATTAGATATATATTTCTATACTAAATTAAAAAAACCTTTATAAAAATTTTATATATAAAACTTATTTTATAACTTTCATATAATATTAATAATTTTATTTTAACATCACAAGTTTATATTTGCTATAAATTTATAAATATTCTAGCTATTTATCTATCGTTTTAGTTGCAAGTACTAGGGTCTTTCTATTAAGTTTTAAAAGAAAATAGTTTGTACCAATATTTTACTGATAATAGCTTTAATTTTCCTTCTAGTACTCTATTTTACTCTGCTTCAGCTATGCAATTTTGGGCAAAAAATGTTTGAGTTTTTTAGCAAAAAATTGCACCTATCCATCAAGAATAGGTGTTTCTTTATAACTTTAATATCTATTAATAGTTAGTTTCTTTAATTTCAAAGTAAGCCTTTTCTACTCCACATAGTGGACATTTTATAGGAGCTTCTTTAGCTTCATGTATATACCCACATGCTCTGCATTTCCATCTAGCAACATCCTCTTTTTTGAATACTTTTCCTTCTTCTAAATTTTTAAGTAGTTTTAAATATCTTTCTTCATGTTCTACTTCAACCTTAGCAACCAGATTAAATGCTGCTGCAATTTGTGAAAAACCTTCTTCTTTAGCAATCTCAGCAAAGGCAGGATATATTTCAGCATGTTCTTCCTTTTCCCCCATAGCTGCTGCCTTTAAATTCTCAGCAGTTGTTCCAACTTTACCAGCAGGATATGTTGCAGTTATTTCTAGTGGTCTACCCTCTAAAAAATTAAAGAATTTTTCAGCATGATATTTTTCATTTTCAGCAGTTTCTAAAAATAATGCTGCTATTTGCTCATATCCTTCTTCTTTTGCCTTTTTTGCAAAGAAAGTATATCTATTTCTTGCTTGAGATTCTCCTGCAAATGCCTTAAGTAAATTTTGTTCTGTTCTTGTTCCAGCTAAATTTTTCATGATATCATGTCTCCCTTATGTTAATTTATTTTTTAATATCGTAATAACAGCGTTTTGGAGAATAAATTACTCCTTCTTCCTTTAATTTTTTAATAATATTACTTACTTCTTTCTTATCTATACCAGTAATTTCACTTATTTCTCCACTCTTTAAGGATTTACCCGCTTCATCTAAAGCCTTTATAATCAAATCTCTATTTTCCACTAATTTCATCTCCTATCATTCAATTTATTTTTACAATGATATATATACCAAAAAAGAAGAAAGTGAAACAATTATTTAACTTTTTTACTACTTTTTATATTTCTAATTCTCATATTGAGTATATTTAATATCTTACTGATTTATTTTCATATCTCCAAATTTTATATATCCCTTTTTTCTCATATATTCAGAAATAACAAGGGTAATTAAAGCTGGTAAAATAAAGTGAAGTAATCCTATATTCATAATTATCCTTTCTATTGGCATCTTTTCTGACATGGCTGCTATGGTTCCAAACTGACCTACTAAGCCGCTAGTCCCCATACCTGCACCTATACTATTGTTTTCCATTTTAAATACATAGGTTGATAGTGGTCCGATTACGGCACTAGCTAAGGTTGGAGGTACCCAGATAAGGGGATTTTTTATTATATTAGGTACTTGCAGCATTGAAGTACCTAGACCTTGGGCTATAAATCCTCCAAATCCATTTTCTCTATAGCTTGCTATGGCAAAGCCTATCATTTGGGCACAGCATCCAACAACGGAAGCTCCTGCAGCTAATCCACTTAATTTTAGGGATATAGCCAAAGCTGCACTGCTTATTGGTAATGTTAGTATCATTCCCATTAAAACAGCTACTATAATTCCCATAGGAATAGGCTGGAGCTCAGTTGCTCTATTGATTATTTGTCCTAATCCCTTCATAAGATGAGCTATAACAGGACTTATAAATACTCCCACCAATCCTCCTACAATAATGGTTGCTGCGGGAACCAATACTATATCTACCTTTGTCTTTCCTGATATTAATTTTGAAAATTCTGCTGCTAATAATACTGCTATAAAAGATCCTGCCGGTTCTCCTATGGTAACTATAAAAGCTCCTCCTTCTGCTATAGCTATGGTTCCTGCTCCTATAGCTCCAGCTACTAAAGATGCAAATATGCCTAGAGGTGAAGCTCCTACACTGTAGGCCACAGCAGCACCTATAGCAGGTCCCATCATAAATTGTGCAGCCTTACCAAAGGTTATAAGCTCATCTGTACCTGTAAAATCACCAATCTGTTTAAGTATGAGTCCTATAATTAAAGAAGCAAATAAACCTAATGCCATTCCATTTAAAGCTTTAGTTATATATTCTTTAAAACTTTTTTTCACCAATGTCACCTCTTTAATGTTTATTTTAACTAAATTAAAATCTTTACTTAAATTACATATCTTCTTTTTAAGCTTAAAAGAATGACCTACTTTCTTAATCTTAATCTAAACCTTAACCTTTACCTCAAAACCTTACCCTCTAGTATATATTCAAACTAATATCCATAGACTTAACAGAGTGAGTTAAAGCTCCTATAGAAATTACATCAACACCTGTTTTAGCAATATCAACTAAAGTATCTATAGTTATACCTCCAGATGCTTCAAGTATAACCCTTGAAGCTGCTATCTCAACTGCCTTTTCCATTTCCTTAAATCCCATATTATCCAGCATCACTATATCTGCACCAGCTTTTATAGCTTCCTTGAGTCCCTCAATACTATCTACTTCAACTTCAACTTTAATTGTATGAGGAATTTTATCCTTAATCTTAGAAATTGCTTCTTTAATTCCTCCAGTAGCCTTTATATGGTTATCCTTTATCATAACAGCATCCGAAAGATTATATCTATGATTATGACAGCCTCCTATTCTTACAGCATATTTTTCTAGTATTCTAAGTCCTGGCGTAGTTTTTCTTGTGTCTACTATCCTAACGGGATAATCTTTTACTAATTCCTTATATTTTCTAGATATAGAAGCTATTCCTGACATTCTTTGAAGAAGATTTAATGCTAATCTTTCTCCTTTAAGTATAGATTTAGTTTTTCCTTTTATATATGCAATCTTAGTTCCTTTTTTAACTTCATCACCATCTTTTACATTAAATGTAACGTTAATTTTATTATCGATAATATTAAAGACCCTTTTAGCAACAGATAGTCCTGCTATTACTCCATCCTCCTTGACCATCATATACGCCTCTGATATACTTTCATCATTTATTAAATTATCTGTTGTAATATCAATATTATTAATATCTTCCTTAAGCCCATTAATTATTATTTGATCAATTAAAGTCCAATTAAACAAAAGTTCCTACCTCCATACTATGGCTTACTATGTGACTCCCCAAGCTCTTTTTTCTCTTAAGTGCCGAAATAATTATCAAATAAGCAACGGTAGCTATATTTACACATTCATAATATTCTACGCTATCTTTTCTATATCTATTTAACTCTTCTATTATCTCCTTTATTATTATAAGAGCTTTATTTAGCCCTTCTTCATTCCTAAATATAAATACATATTTATTCATAACTTCTCTTATTTTTTCTTTAATTTCTTTTAAATCCAGCTTTTTTTCTTCTTTGTTATATGAATATTTTAATTCGAAATCATAAATATTTCTCCTATTATTATTGATATCCTTAGCTACCCTATTTCCAAATACTATTCCATCTAATAGTGAATTACTTGCAAGCCTATTTGCACCATGTACTCCTACAGAAGCAGCTTCTCCGCAAGCATATAAATTATCAATATTTGTTCTACCTGTATAATCTATTTCTATTCCACCCATAATATAGTGCTGTACGGGGCATACAGGAATATATTCCTTTGTTATATCAATTCCCCTTTTTAAACATTCACTATAGATATATGGAAATCTATTTTTTATAAATTCTTCATCCTTATGCGTTATATCTAAATATACATTTGGCTTTTCTTCCTTTTTCATCTCAGTTAAAATAGCCTTTGCAACTATATGCCTTGGTGCTAAATCTTTATACTCATGATAATTCTTCATAAAAGCTTCACCTGTGCTATTTCTTAGTACAGCCCCTTCTCCCCTTACAGCTTCTGATATCAAAAATCTTTTTCTATCCTTTTTACTATAAAATGCTGTAGGATGAAATTGAACAAATTCCATATCAACAATATTAACCCCAGCCCTATATGCCATAGCAATTCCATCACCAGTTGCAATCAATGAATTTGTTGTATTTTTATATATCTGTCCTATCCCTCCTGTAGCAAGAACAATAGACTTTGCTAGTATTGCATATACTTCATTATTATTCTTAACAAGAATTCCACTAGCTTTTTTTCTATCTGTCAGTATATCTATAGCAAAAGCTTCTTTAATCAATTGAATATTATCTCTATTTTCTACTGCTTTTTTTAATGCTCTTATAATTTCTTTACCCGTCTGATCCTTTGAATGTATAATCCTTCTTTTAGAATGTCCACCTTCCCTAGTAACCATTAAATTTCCCTTTTCATCTCTATCAAATACAACCCCTAGCTTAACTAGGTTTTCGATATTTTCCTTAGCTTCACTTACAAGTATTCTTACTGCTTCTTTATCATTATAATAGCTTCCTGCCTTTAAAGTATCTTCCATATGAAGCTCTATATCATCTTCATCACTTATACAAGCTGCTATTCCTCCTTGAGCAAGGCTACTATTATTCTCCTCGATTTCATCCTTTGATAATACAATAACTTTATAATCTTTATTAATATTTAATGCAGTATATAATCCTGCTATTCCACTACCTATTATTACAACATCACAACATCTCTTAATTATTTTATCTAGATTAAAATCTATTAAATATCTATTTATCATAAGTCTAACTCCTTTAAGAAAACTCTAACATCCTTTCGAGGGCTTCATATGCTTTAATCATTACTTTCTTATCAACAATTATCTCATTTTTCTCCTCCTTCAATGCTTCATATACATCTTCTAATGATGTTTTTTTCATGTTGTAGCATACCAATGAAGGAGAGAGTAGATAAAATTTTTTATCTGGATTTTGTTTCCTAAGACTGTGAAGTATTCCCATCTCTGTACCTATTATAAATTTTTTATCATCACAGCTTTTAACATATTCAATTATCTGAGATGTACTTCCTACAAAATCTGCTTTTTCTACTACATCTGGATTACACTCAGGGTGTACTAAAATCTTTGTTTCTCCTCTATGTTTTCTAACCATATCAAGTTCATTATGTCTAACTCTATGATGGGTAATACAAAAGCCTTCCCAGTATATTATTTCTTTATCTGGTATCTTTTTTGATATATAATTTCCAAGATTTTGATCTGGAATAAATAATATCTTATCCTTTTCTAATGATTGTACTATATTTAAAGCATTTGAAGAAGTTACACAAATATCACTTTCAGCCTTAACCTCTGCTGAAGAATTTACATAGCAAACTACTGGAATATCTGGATATTCCGTCTTAAATATTCTAAGCTGATCTGCTTCTATCATGTCTGCCATTGGGCAACCTGCATCTAATACTGGAAGAAGTACTTTTTTATTTGGAGAAAGTATTTTAGCACTTTCAGCCATAAAATGTACTCCACAAAAAACTATAATATCCGCATTTGTCTCAGAAGCTTTTTTACTTAATCCTAAAGAGTCTCCAACATAATCTGCTATATCCTGTATTTCTGGTATCTGATAGTTATGAGCCAATATAACTGCATTTTTTCTCTTTTTAAGTCTATTTATTTCTTCTATGATTATTTGTTGTTCCACTATTTTTTCTCCTCTCATTAAAACTGTTAACACTAATATTTTTTGCACTGCTCTATTTTTTACGTGTATTTACACCTGTCTTGTCACTATTATATATAAAAAAACATTATATATCAATCCTTAACTAAAAAACCAATATTATTTAATTTAGTTAATATAATCTCATAAATTTCATCATTTGGAACTTCTATGGTATGAATATGTTCTCCACCAGTTAAAGAAGCCAATGGCTCTGCCTTTTCCTCTTTTACCTTCTGAATAAACTTTTCTAAATCATATCTGCTATTTATCATAAGAGGACATCTTATTTCTCCATATACAGGATGTTCAATTATTACATCCAGTACTTTTGCCCCCATATCAATTATGATGGTAAGCTCTTTTTCTATAGAGTTATATCCCTTATGTTTACAAATAATAGTTCTTATATTTCTGTTATTATTATCAATTTTAGATATATAATAACCATTTGATGTAGCCATTATATTAATCCCCTTCGCCCTTAATACTGCTATATCTTGAACTATAACCTGTCGGCTGACATTAAATTTTTTTGCTAAATCCGATCCTATGATAGGTTCATCACTAGCTTTTAAAATATCCAGAATGTTTTTTCTTCTTTCCTCAGTCAAACATTTAACCTCCTTTATCTTTATAAAATAGTTTTAAAAAATAAATGAGGAAATTGCATAATACATTTAAAGAATTTCAGATTACAAAATGTAGTAGAAAGAGTCAAGAAAGCTATCTACATATTGTATTTCAAAATTATTAGTGTTAATTATGCAAATTTCTCAAATACTAAAAATTTATATCCTTTCATTTTTAATAAGTTCCTTTCTTTATTAATTATATAACTCAACTTTCGCACGTAAAAATCATTCAAAAAACTGAGATTTGAATGAAAAATTCAAAAAATATAGTAAGAACATTCCCTTTTCTTGAAAGAATTTCAAGGACGTTCTTATGACTGTATGATAGCTCATACAACCATTGTATTTACAAGATACATCATGTTATCTGTAGAAAATAGAAAGAGTGCTGACCATCGTTCAATAGGAAGATTATGTTATCTTTGTTGTGATGAATTGGAAGATATTAAATTCTTTGAATCTATCAGCTTAATCTTAGATTTATTAAAAGATGCTTTAACTGAAAAGCTATCGCTTACAAAGAAACAATTAAATGAGTTTATGAATTATATTATAGCTTCGCTACCTACTGTTTTAAAGGAAAAGCTGGCTATTTTGTGCTG
>NZ_FRAG01000111.1 GCF_900142245.1 Paramaledivibacter caminithermalis DSM 15212
AATCTGGAAGAAAGACTACTTTTAGAATGAGTAGTAGTTATCCTTATAAAGACAAATTTCAAATAATTATGAAAAACATTGATAATATTACTTTTGCATAATTTATAAAATCAAATTTGAAAACCTTAAAGCAATAACCAAGGGATTAGTCTGCTCTTTTTTAGGTTACAACATAAGATTTTGAGTTGGTATCTTATTAAAATTATAATCTTTGGTTCTATTGTTAATGAAACCAGAACTTCAGATATAAGATTTTACCTTTTAACATTAATTTTCATCATAATTCATTGAGTTATGAATAATTCAGGTATAATATTTTATTCCCTATTATTTAAGAAGGCTTTACTAATTCAAAAATCAACCATTTATAGAAAAAATTTTTTTTGAAATTTTTTTGTTTTTTAGTGTGATTGGTTGATTTTTTCATAGCTTATTTCTTTTTATATAGTGTAAGACGAAAATGTTGGCCAACAGATAGAAGTCTTATAAAATAAAATTATAAAGGAGAGATTAATTATGGGTACAAGAAAAGAATATATTGATACGCTTACGTTAACAAAAGATGAGCTATATAAAGCTAGAAGAGCACAAGCTGAAATAAGACAAGATGGTTTTAGTCAGCCAGATGAGTCTAAACTTGTAGAAGGCTTAACAGCTTTTGCAACAGTTTTATCGCTTATGTTTAAATTACCGACTCCAGTAACGTTAGCGGCGGGGGTTATTTCAGCAGTAGGAGGTATGCTCCCAAGTGAAATTGATACTTTAACTACCGTTTCTATTATGGGAGAGGATTTTTTAGATGAAGTTTATGATTTTCTGTACGATAATCCAGAGTATGATCTTGTAGAAGTAAAATTGCCATTTCTTGAATTTATTGATGAAGGGTTTAGAATTGTTCAGGGTGAAGGAATAGTTACTAAAGTACACGCTGGAAGTGGATGGATTTTATTGTAAAAACTTAAATCAACAAAGTGGGCTGTTTTACAATTTTATTGAGATTCAGCCCACTTTTGTTATTTTTGAGAAGTATTGATTAAGTCATTAACATACTTATAATCAAATTTGGAATCTATAATTTTATAGTATCCATTATGGAATCCCGGTTTATTAGATCTAATATAAAGAACAGATAAATTATCTAACCATATTTCATCAATAGTTATATAATAATATGCTGATGATTTTGGTGGATGAAATCTAAATCTGTAAGAAAAATTAATATCATTATCATGTTTAAAAATTTCTTCTTTGTTTGTTTCTTCTTTTAAAGGTATCAAATTTAAATCACTAAAATATTTAAAAATAAGAGTATTAGTATTTAAATTATAACTAGCATTGGTTATCCCATCATTAGAATAATTTATGGTAAAATGACAACTATACGGATTATCTGTGATGTCTTCTAAAGGATTATAAGGAATTAGATAGTATATGTAGTTCTGATAAAGATTTGCTAACAAAACATATAATATCAATACAATGAACAAATATTTGATTTTTTTCATATTTATTATTCATTCCTTTCTATCTATAACAAATTCTCACTAGTGTTCAATAAATGGGTATAAAATCCATTGACAAAATATAAATTGTAAAAAATTCATTAGTTTTCATAAATTTAGCATTAAAATAGCTTGTAACCTCTGCTTTAATATAATTATACCCATAATTACAAGCAAGGAGGGCACAAGCTATGTCTAGGGATAATTATATCACTATTTTTGAAAAATTATTAGATATTATTGATTGGGATATATTAAAAAAATCTACTTTTTTGTTAAATACTAACTATCTGATTGCACAAAATCATTTAAAAACGTTAATTTATTTTCATCTAGCGGAGCTAAAAAGTTTAAGAGATATCAATGACTTTATGCAATCCGACTCAGATTTAAAACAAGTAATAAAAGGCGTTAATCTAGGATCATTGTCTAATTACAATAATAATATAAACTTTGAGGTGTTTATTCCTTTAATGAACCAAATTATTGCAGATGCTATTAGCATATTGCCACCAGATGACACAATTAAACAACCCTGTACTTCAGTGCAGGGTTGTTTAATTTATCTTCTAACTGATGTTTCAGCAATACCTATATCAGCTGCTACATCTTTTACCTTGTTCTGTTACTAATCTTATTATCTCTTTCTTGTATTCAGAGGTAAACCCTCTGTTTTTTTTCCATTGCTGAACACCCTTCCTTATTTATATTATACATACTTTTCTTTGTGTCCAGCAAATCGGGTATAAATTATATGCCAAACGAAACGTCCCCTTGTCATTTCGTCCCCTTGTCATTTATATTATCAACTGCTTTTTGCAAAGCAAGTGGTGTTTCTCCTGTCGGAATGATTTGCTTTTTTTAAATATTATACCTTATTATATATATAATAACAACAGACATCAATTTCTATAGGCTCTATCAGTTGCCTAAATTTCTACTTCAATATTTCACCATGAAATAGAGTATATAACTGTATCTGCTCCAGTAAGCTTTAATCTATACCATCAACCTTACATTATAAAATGTACTCTTATAACAAATCCTTGGTTTTCTTGAGATTTTTCATCATCTTTAACTATCCCATAACAATTCAACTTTTCAACCCTGACCCCTTTTGCTCCTCAAAAATCTATTTGATTTTACATAACTTAGATAAAAAAGTAATATAAATTGAGAAGGAAGGTTTCATATGTTCTGATAAAAAGACATGTGAAACCTTCCTTTATTTGTTTTTATTATTTTTTTTATAATATCATAAATGCTATTGGAACAGCCAATAGTAAAGTAAATATGGTTCTTTCTATCCAGATAATTATTATTTCGGTAATTCCAATAGGAATTTCTGTAGATAATATACATGGTATTGATGCCGAAAAGAATAAAATAGAGGATATCGATATTATTCCTATAACAAATTTAGTAATCATTGGAGCATTAACCACTAATAATGCTGGCAAAAACATTTCTGCTATCTCTACTGCCATTGCCTTTGCTGCAAGCATTGGCTCTGGAACCCTTAATATTAAGGTAAAGGGATAGAATATATAGCCTATGATATCAAATACTGGTGTATACTTGGCAAGTATTAATCCAAGGAGCCCTACTGAAAGTATTGATGGCAATATTCCCATAGCCATACTAAATCCATCCTTTAGATTATCTAGAATATTTTTCCCTAGTGATGGAGATATAGCTGCTGCCTCAAGCCCTTTATCCAATGCATTTTTGAATAAATTACCCTTAATCTTAGGTTCTGGGTCTCCTTCTCCTGATATATACTTATCTTCTTTACTGCTAAGAGGTTTAATCCTTACTGTAATAGCGGTTACGATAAATGTAATTATTAATGTAGTCCAAAAGAAAGTATTCCATATTTCCATAAGCCCTAAGGTTTTAGCAACAATAATCATAAATGTAGCAGAAACCGTTGAAAATCCAGTTGCAATTATGCATGCTTCTTTAATCGTATATTTCCCTTCTTTAAACACCCTATTTGTAATTAAAAGGCCTATAGAATAACTTCCTACAAAGGATGCTACTGCATCTATGGCAGACCTCCCAGGAGTTTTCCATATTGGTCTCATTATCGGTCTCATTAGTACTCCAATAAATTCCAATAATCCATAGCCAACTAAAAATGCAAGAAAAACTGAACCTATAGGAACTATAAGTCCTACAGGGATAACTAACTTATTATATAAAAATGGTACCATATCCTTTTCAAATAGCCATTGAGGACCAAATTTAAAGTAAGCCATAAAGGCAACTACAATTCCTATAAGCTTTAAGATTGAAAATACCACAGTTACTTTATCCTTATTCCAAGTTTTCTTGTAAAAGGGATATATTCCGCCTATTATTATGACAATAAGTGCGTAGATTGGTGCTAGGGTTGGAAACCCAGTCTTAATTCCTGTAACAATGTGATCAAGAGGTATTGTAGATTTTCCTCCCACACTTATAGGTATAAAAAACATAAATATACCTATTAGACTATAAAAAATAAATTTAATCATACCGTTGGTTCTTTTCTGATTTTCAGTCCCTTTGATCATATAATTTCCTCCTATCTATATTATTCGCTCTGTAAACTTAAATGAAAATTGAGGACTTCAATCCTCTGTGGTACAATGTTTTTGCTAAAAAAACTATACCTCCCAGAAAGGATGAAGTCCTCATGCAAAAAATTGTACCAATTAAATGTACAAAATGCAATAATAAAGATTCTTTTTACCGTTATGGTAAAGATAAAGATGGTTATCAAAAATACCTTTGTCGCAAATGTAATCACCAATTTGCTCCTGATAAACCAATATCTAAAAAGGTACCTAAATACCCTCGCTGTCCCCTTTGTGGAAAGGCAACTTTTCTTC
>NZ_FRAG01000017.1 GCF_900142245.1 Paramaledivibacter caminithermalis DSM 15212
CATTTTTTATCACAACAACGATAATTAGAGTAATACTCATAATCGTGGTGAAGAAAAGTTGCCTTTCCACAAAGGGGACAGCGAGGGTATTTAGGTACCTTTTTAGATATTGGTTTATCAGGAGCAAATTGGTGATTACATTTGCGACAAAGGTATTTTTGATAACCATCTTTATCTTTACCATAACGGTAAAAAGAATCTTTATTATTGCATTTTGTACATTTAATTGGTACAATTTTTTGCATGAGGACTTCACCCTTTCTGGGAGGTATAGTTTTTTTAGCAAAAACATTGTACCACAGAGGATTGAAGTCCTCAATTTTCATTTAAGTTTACAGAGCGTAATAAATTATAAGGAGGGTTTTTATGACAAAAATAGGAATAATAGGAGCGATGGATGAAGAAATTGAAATATTAAAGGATTTTATGATAATGGAAGATACCAAAAATATTGCTGGAATGAATTTCTATATTGGAAAATTAAAGAATAAAGAGATTATACTTGTTCGCTCAGGTATTGGAAAAGTTAATGCAGCAGTTTGCACGCAAATTTTAGTAAGTAATTTTAATGTAAGCCACATTATAAATACAGGTGTAGCGGGAGCAGTACATGAGGATTTAGAGATTGGTGATATTGTAATATCTTCAGATGTTATTGAACACGATTTTGATGCAACAGGATTTGGCTATAAATTAGGAGAAATACCGAGAATGGATACATATATATTTAAGGCTGATGAAGAAATGATTAATATAGCCTATGAAGCAAGTAAATGTGAAACTATAATGCATAGTACAAAGGTTGGAAGAATCTTGTCAGGAGATATATTCGTAGCTAGTCCTGATAAAAAGGAGCTGTTGTGGAATATTTTTAAGGGATATTGTACAGAAATGGAAGGAGCCTCTATAGGACATACAAGTTATTTAAATAATATTCCCTTTGTCATAATAAGGTCTATATCAGATAAAGCTGATGGAACAGCTCATATTAACTTTAATGAATTTGTTCTTCAAGCAGCCCGTAATTCTAGCAATATTGTAATGAATATTATAGAGAACATTTAAGCATGTTTTTTTAACCCATGTTTTGCGGTTTTCAGAGGTTGCAATAGTGATATACCATAATTGTTTTATGTAAATCTAAAAACTTTTTATACAATTTATAACAAAGTAGAATGATAAAAACAAAAGTAGTTGATTTGCTTTTGTTTTTATATTTTTATTTAAAAAAGGGCAAAATAATATTGATTGAGAAACTTGCATAATTAGCACTAATAATTTTGAAATACAATATGTAGATAGCTTTCTTTACTCTTTTTATTACATTTTGTACTCCAAAATTCTTTAAATGTATTATGCAATTTCCTCGATTATTAAAAAGATAACATCCAAGAAATGGTTAAGAAATTTTAGAACTTACAATCATAAATATGTCTAAAACACCTCTGTATGTTGATAGGATGTGCTGCAAAATGACTGACAAGAGAAAGGATTCACTGGAAAACAAACTGGAAAATATTTCTATAACTTTAGAAAAGACGAAAATTTCTGAGTATACAGAGATTATAAATAATCCCAAAAGGCTATTAATGGTAAATTTTATTGGTGGTTTAGCACGAGGATTTGGAATGGCAATAGGATTTACATTGCTTGCAGCAGTTTTAATTTATGTTATCAAACAGATGGTAAATCTTCCATTGATAGGCAAATATATTGCAGAACTAATAAATATAATCGAAAATTATAGATAGGAGGTCTAAGGGTGGATAATAAAGATTTTGAATATTTTAAGAATAAACTTTTAAAAGAAAAAAAGGAAGTATTAAATGCCATCGCGCATGAAGAAGATAGTGGAATTCACAGCTCCATGCAGGATTATTACAGTGAATTGTCTATTTACGATAATCATCCAGCTGATATAGGAAGTGAAACCTTTGAAAAAGAAATGCAGTTTAATCTAGAAGAAAATGAAAAGAGACATTTACGAGATATTGATGATGCCATCGAAAGAATTAAAAAGGGTACATATGGTATTTGTAATAGCTGTGGTAAAAACATTGAAATCGATAGATTAGAAATTATACCCTATACAAAAATATGTGCAAAATGCAGTAATGAAAAATCTGCATTAGATTTAGTAGAAAAAATGAATACACGACCTGTAGAAGAAGAAACCCTTAACTATCCCTTTGGAAGAACCTTCAAAGATCAGTCGAAATTCAATGGTTTTGATGGAGAGGATTCCTGGCAAGCCGTTGCTAGATATAATAAGACAGATTACAAAAACATGGCTTTAGACTGGTATGATAATAATATGTATGATGATAATATTTCTGGTAAAGTGGAAAATGTAGATGATATAAGTTATAGTTATTATAAAAGACAAGTTGATGATTTTAAGAAAAAAGATAGAGAAAAATAGAAGCAGGCCTAAGCTTTGCTTCTATTTCTATGTTATAATACTATTGTCTATTAAGATTGAGATTAAGATTAAGACTAAGATTGAGTGTTAGGGTCAAAGTTTTAGGGGCTTAAAGGGAATCTTAATCTAGAAAAGCGTCTCCAGACGCCTTTGTTATAAAAAGGAGTAGATATATTGAAGGATATTAAGTTGATTGTGGAGAATTTAGAAAATGGTAGCAGATTAGATTCATATATATCTAAGCAGTTAAATAATATTTCTCGATCATATGTTCAGAAATTGATTAAAGATGGAAAAGTGAAGGTAAATAATGAGATAATTGTGACAAAAAAACAAAAGTTAAATGAGAATGATAAAATTGAAATAGAAATCCCAGAACCCGAAAAACTAAAATTAGAACCAGAAGATATTCCTATTGATATTGTATATGAGGATGAGGATGTTTTAGTAGTAAATAAACCCCAAGGAATGGTTGTTCATCCTTCTCCTGGGCATTATAAAGGAACACTGGTAAATGCATTACTTTACCACTCTAAAAACTTATCTTCCATTAATGGAATAATAAGACCTGGAATTGTTCACAGAATAGATAAAGATACATCAGGTCTTTTAATGATAGCTAAAAATAACATAGCCCATAACTTTCTTGCTGCTCAGCTTAAGGAACATAGCATAAATAGAATATATAATGCTCTAGTCCATGGAAATATTAAAACTAATAGTGGCACAATAGATGCACCTATAGGAAGGCATCCTGTCAATAGACTGAAAAGGGCAGTTGTAGAGAAAAATGGAAAAAAAGCTGTTACCCACTTTAAAGTCATAGAAAGATATTCTAACTATAGTTTGGTTGAACTAAAACTAGAAACTGGTCGCACTCATCAGATTAGAGTACATATGTCTTATATTGGATATCCTTTAGTAGGTGATCCACTTTATGGCATAAAGAAAAAGAAATTTAATTTACAGGGACAGGCTTTGCATGCAAAGCTATTAGGCTTTAGACACCCTAAAACATTAGAATATATGGAATTTAATAGTGAGCTTCCATATTATTTTAAATCTTTACTAAAAAAAATAAAAGGATATTAAAAGCAAACAGAGAAGTTTAATATTTCCTATAGTTTTTTTATTATTTGGAGGTGTAATTATGAAGTTTAAAGCAAAAATAATGGATGAAAAGGCAATAAACAGATCTATCACTAGATTATCCCATGAAATAATTGAGAAAAATAAAGGTATAGAAGATGTAGTGTTAATTGGAATACATACTAGAGGTGTTCCCTTAGCTAAAAGACTTGCTTCAAAAATTAAGCAAATAGAAAATGCGGATGTTGCAGTAGCTTCATTAGATATTACCCTTTATAGAGATGATCTATCCAAAATAGATGACAATCCAATAATAAACAAAAATCAGATTGATATTAATATAAATGACAAAAATGTTATTCTTATTGATGATGTTATTTTTACAGGAAGGACAGTTAGAGCTGCAATGGATGCTTTGATAGACATTGGAAGACCCAAAACTATTCAGTTAGCAGTTTTAGTAGATAGAGGACATAGGGAGTTACCAATAAGACCAGATTATATTGGGAAAAATGTTCCAACATCAAAAAAAGAGATAATAAGTGTAAGACTTGATGAAGTTGATAAAGAAAATAAAGTAGAAATATTCGAGAAATAAAAAGCACAGAGTCAATGGCTCTGTGCCTCTAATTTCTTAATTTCATCTTCATAGGGAGTTACATAAATAGTTTTGAAATTATCATATATAACCATTCCTGGTTTTGCACCAGAAGGCTTCTTTACAAATTTAACATATGTGTAATCTATAGGAACATTGCTTGAGTTTCTGCCTTTACTATGGTAAGCAGCTATCAAGGCAGCGATTTTAATGGTTTTTTCAGGTACATCTCTTCCCTCTGTCTTAATTATCACATGAGATCCTGGAATATCCTTCGTATGCAGCCATATATCTTTTTTAGAAGACATTTTTAATGTCAAGTAATCATTTTGTTTGTTATTTTTTCCAGCTAATATAGTGAAGCCTTCATCAGTCAAGTATTTATGAGGTTTTGAAATTGAAGCTTTTTCTGTTTTCTTAATTGTACTTCTTTTTCGAATATAATTTTGCTCAATTAATTCTTGTTTGATTTCGTTTATATTATTTATATCATCAGTGTTTTCAATATTGGCTAAAACATTTTGCAAATATTGTATTTCTTCCTTTGTTTCTTTTATTTGATTAGTTATTTTCTCCTGTGCGGTTTTATATTTATTATATTTTTTATAGTATCTTTGACTGTTTTCTGATGGTGTTAATCTAGAATCAAGGGGAATTGTAATACTAGGCATATGGTCTTCATAGTAATTTTGTACAGTTATGGTATCTATACCCTTGGTTATTTTATGCATATTTGTTAGTATTAATTCTCCATAAAGCTTATATTTATCTGCACCTTCAGCAGTTAATAATTCTTCTTTCTGTTTTTGAAGCTTATTATATAATCTTTCAAGTCTAGTATTAATGATTTTAACTATATCAGTAGATTTTTGTTTTATACGATTATATTTATCTTTGTCAAAATAATATTTATTAATACAGTCACTCATCGTATCAAAGAAAACATATGAAAAAAATTGGTTTTCATACATTTTCAATTTCAATGAGGAAAAATCAATGTTTTTTTTCTCCTTTGAATCGAGGATTATATTTGGAGAAAATTCTTTTTTTATTAGTTTTGAAAGTAAATCTATAAAAACTTTCCAAATAGATTGGAAATTTTCATCAGTCAAAGTAGAAATTGGTTTATCAATATCTATTGAAGCTCTAAAGCAAATTTCCTTGGCAATAACAGGGCTTATACCCTGGAAGGATTTGTACAAAGCTTTGAAGATTTTAGTGTCATTTTCAACATTTTTTAATTTATCTATAAAAGTATTATAATTTGCTTTAAATATATTTATCTTGTTTTGAGAAGGTGGATATTCATATTTAAGTCCAGGCAATATTTGTCTTTGTCTACTAATGCTAGAGGGTATTCTTTTGATACTATCAATAATAACATTGGTATCATCTTCAATAAAAATTATGTTGCTATGTTTACCCATTATTTCAATTATTAATTTTTTAATACTGATGTTTCCTAATTCATCATAACTTTCAATAGACAGTACTAGTATTCTTTCGAGTTCTACTTGGTATACATCCACAATTTTACTTCCTTGTAGATGTTTTCTCATAAGCATGCAAAACATCGGTGGATGCAATGGATTGTTTTTTTGAATGTTTGATAGACTAACATGTGGGAAACTACTATTTACTGATATAAATAGCTTGTTAGTATTGCTTGCGTTTCTGAATTTGATTATTATTTCGTCAGCTTCAGGTTGATATATTTTTTCGATTTTTTTATTTAACAAGGCTTCCTTTAATTCTGAAGCCAAAGAATTTATTACTAAACCATCAAAAGGCATATTATCCCTCCATTACATAAAAGATATCTATAAAATTCTTTGTAAAGTATAACATTAAATGATAAATTTTAAAAGGCAATATAAATTATTATTAAATATAATGCTGTTAGGATATATAATAAGTATTATAAAAAAGCTTTGAGGCTATTAGAGAAAATTTATACAAATGAAATATTAAAATCCCTTAGGGTATAATTTTATTAACTGTCTAAAAAATGAGAAAAGTACTTGCAACTTGGATCTTAAAACAAATAAAATGCCAAAGGCGCTTTTAATAATACAAGGAGGTTAAAGATGATTAATTTTAGTAAAATGCATGGTGCTGGAAATGACTTTATTATTATTAAGGCTGAAGAAATAAAGGGTGTCGATTATTCTATGCTGGCTAGGAAGGTATGTGATAGACATTTTGGTATAGGAGCCGATGGGATGATGGTTGTTGAAGACTCACAAAGAAGTGATATAAAAATGATTTATTACAATTCAGATGGGTCTCAAGGGGAGATGTGTGGCAATGGGATTAGATGTTTTTCGAAATTTGTATATGAAAAAGGGATTGTAAAAAGAGATGTTTTTTTAGTAGAGACTTTAGCAGGTATTAAGGAGGTTAAGCTGACCATAGGAGATGATGATTTAGTTGAAAAAATATTGGTTGATATGGGTAAACCAATACTTAAGGCTGAAAGTATTCCTGTTATTACACAAAAGGAAATCTTTATAAATGAAATTATAAAAGTTGGAGATTCTAAAATAATAGCATCAAGCATATTGATGGGAGTACCCCATACTATAATATTTGTTAATGAAATAAAGGAGAATGATGTTTATAAGCTAGGACCTCAAATAGAGAAGCATGATATCTATCCTAAAAATACCAATGTTAACTTTGTTAATGTAATCAATAATAGATTTATAGAAGTAGATACATGGGAAAGGGGAGCAGGAAAGACTTTGGCATGTGGTACGGGAGTGTGTGCATCGGTATATGCCGCCTACCATTTGAAATACGTAGGTAAAAGTGTTGATGTGCATGTACCTGGTGGAAGGCTTAATATTTATATTGATGATGATAATAGAGTTTTTATGGAGGGAACTGCTAAATTTATTTGCGATGGGAAATATTATTCAAGCTAGTCCTTAAAATTTTATAATTTTAATGATATAATATGGAATTGGTAGATATTAATTGCTGTATGCAAGGAAGGACTGATTTAATGGTTAGCAGTATGACAGGTTATGGTAGAGGGGAGTCTAATGATGAATCAAGGAGTTTTCTCATAGAGATAAAATCAGTAAATCATAGATATAATGATATTATTATAAGAATGCCTAAAAAATTATCGGCCTTTGAAGAAAGGATAAGAAAATTAATTAAAGACTCTGTAAAGAGAGGTAGAGTAGAGGTTTATATTACGTTGGATGAAGCTAAAGATGATGACATAATAATAAAGCCAAACTTAAATATTATGCAGCAATATTATAATTCTTTGGTAGAGATAAAAGACAATCTGCAATTAAAGGATGATATAAAGCTATCTCATTTAATTGGTTTTCAAGATATCTTTAATATTGAAAACAAAGAAGCCCAAGAGGATGTTATCTGGGAATCTTTAAGTATAGCCTTAAATCAAGCTATTTCATCCTTGGTTGCTATGAGAAAGGCAGAGGGAGAAAAATTAGCTGAAGATATAAGACTTAGAAGAAAAAAAATACGTGAAAAAGTAAAAGAGATAGAACTTCGTATTCCAATAATAATTAAGGAATACAGAGATAAATTATTTGAAAGGATAAGAGAATTAACAGAGGATACAGTTGAAATTGATGAAGATAGAATTGCTTTAGAAGTGTCTATATATGCTGATAAGAGTAATATAACGGAAGAGATAGTTAGATTATATAGTCATATTGACCAGTTGGATATAATTTTAAATGAATCTGGTGCTATTGGAAGAAAATTAGATTTTCTGATTCAAGAAATGAATAGAGAAATAAATACAATAGGGTCAAAATCCTCTGATATTAATATATCTAGAATAGTGATAGAAATAAAAAGCGAATTGGAAAAAATTAGAGAACAGGTACAAAATATTGAATAACAGGGGGATTATAATGGATTTCAAATTAGTTAATATCGGTTTTGGCAATGTAATTTCAGCTAATAGGATAGTAGCTATTGTTAAACCTGAATCAGCACCTATCAAGAGAATAATAAATGAAGCAAGGGATCAAGGTAAGCTTGTAGATGCTACATATGGGAGGAGAACGAGAGCAGTTATCATATGTGATAGTGATCACATAGTCTTATCAGCTGTTCAGCCTGAGACAATGGCCAATAGATTTCATACCAAGGATATAAAGGAAATAAATGACAAAAAAGGAGAATTGATATGAGAAGAAAGGGTACATTATTTGTTATATGTGGCCCATCAGGTGTAGGCAAAGGTACTGTCTGTAAAGAGTTACTAAAAAATATATCTGGAATTGATTTATCTATTTCTGCCACTACAAGGGAAATAAGAAAGGGAGAAGTAGAGGGTGTAAATTATTATTTTATAGATAAAGATAAGTTTGAAGAAATGATAGAAAATGATGAGTTTTTAGAATATGCTCAGGTTTATGATAATTTTTATGGTACACCAAAAAAATATGTTATAGAACAACTTAATATTGGAAAGGATGTTATATTAGAAATTGATCCACAAGGAGCAATGCAGATTAAGGAAAAGTTTAAAGAAGGAATTTTTATTTTCTTACTTCCTCCAAGCATGAAGGAACTTAAAAATAGAATCATTGGAAGAGGAAGGGATTCAGAGGACAATATTAAAAAAAGGTTAAAGTGTGCCTATGAAGAAATTGACTTCATTAAAGAGTATGATTATTATATAATAAATGATGATTTATTAAAGGCTGTAAATAATCTTGCTTCAATTATTAAGGCAGAAAGATGTAGAGTTAAAGAGGATATATGTGAAATAGTGAGAAAATATAAGGAGGAATAATAATGCTTGAACCATCAATTAATGAACTGTTGAAAAAGGTTGACAGCAGATATTCTTTAGTTATTGCTACGGCTAGAAGAGCTAGACAAATAATAGACGGTAGTGAGAAGCTTATTGATATAGAATCCAATAAGCCAGTAACCATAGCAACTAATGAAATCATGCAGGGTAAAATCACCTACAAAAAAATAGAAGAAGATATTTAGAGGTGCATTATGTTAAGTAATAAAAATATAGTAATTGGTGTTAGTGGAGGTATTGCAGTTTATAAAGCTTTAGATGTAGTAAGTAGATTGAAGAAATTAAATGCAAATATAGATGTTATAATGACTAAAGCTGCTACAGAATTTGTTCAGCCATTAAGCTTTCAATCATTATCACAAAACTATGTAGTTACCGACATGTTTGCAGAGCCTAAGACATGGGATGTTGAACATATATCTTTAGCTCAAAAAGCTGACCTGTTTGTAATTGCTCCAGCTACAGCTAATGTAATTGGTAAATTAGCTAACGGCATTGCAGATGATATGCTGTCTACAACGGTTATGGCAACTAAAGCTCCTGTTCTTATAGCTCCAGCTATGAATACAAATATGTATAATAATCCTATTGTACAAAGGAATATTAAAATTTTAAAGGAAATAGGATATAGATTTGTTGATCCTGCATCAGGAAGACTTGCATGTGGAGACTATGGTATAGGAAAATTAGCTTCCCCTGAAAATATTGTAGAATCAATAACTAAAATAATAGGTAAAGCATCAAAAAAACCCTTAAGGGGTAAAAAGGTTTTGGTTACTGCTGGACCTACCCAAGAGCCTATTGATCCTGTAAGATATATAACAAATCACTCGTCAGGAAAGATGGGATATGCCATTGCCATTGAAGCAAAAAACAGAGGTGCTGATGTAACCCTTATTTCTGGACCAACTAATCTAGAAAGGCCCAATGGAATCAAGGTGATTGATGTAATAACAGCTAGAGATATGTATGACCAAGCAGTTAGCCATTTTGGTGAAGCAGATATAATAATAAAAGCTGCTGCTGTTGCAGATTATAGACCGAAGGAAGTAGCCGACAATAAGATTAAGAAAAGTGATTCTAATTTATCAATGGAATTTGCAAGAAATCCAGATATATTATTAGAGCTTGGGAAAATGAAAAAGAACCAAGTTTTAATTGGGTTTGCTGCAGAAACAAGGGATTTGCTGGATAATGCAAAGGGTAAAATGAATAGAAAGAATTTAGATTTTATTGTTGCTAATAATATAGCTGAAAAAGATGCTGGTTTTAAGAGTGATACTAATATAGTAAGCATTATTGACAGTTTGGGAAACGTAGAAAAATATGATAAAATGAAAAAGGAAGAAATAGCAGATATTATTTTAGATAAAGCATACGATTTGATAAAATTGAAGGAGTAGGGTAACCTACTCCTTTATATTGGTGGAGGCAATTAGAATGGGTTATACGGAATATTGTAATGTAGTTGTTAATACAAGAACTAGAGCAACAGATAGATTATATACTTATCAGATTCCAAATAGCTTTATTGGGAAAGTTAAAATTGGTGATAAAGTAATTGTTCCTTTTGGGCAAGGCAATAAATTACTTGAAGGCTTTGTGCTTGAGGTTAATTCAAATGATGATATACAGAATATAAAGGGTATAAAGGCAATAAAGGATGTACTTTATGATGATATCAATTTATCTAAGAAACAAATTGAGCTATGCCGATGGATGAGAAAAACATATTTATGCAGCTATTATGAAGCTATCCAATGCTTAATTCCTCGAGGAACAACCCTAAAGAAGAAAAAAGTATATAAGATAAATGAAGCTGCTTTAGATTCTATAAACATTTCTAAAGACTATTATAATGATAATAATCAAATAATAAAGGTGCTTTTGGACAATGGGTCTATTACCCAAAAAGAATTGACAAAAAAACTAGGCTATGATTGCAGCAAAGAATTAAATAAATTATTAAAAAATAATATCATAGAAATGAAAGAAAAATTTTACAGTGACATAAGTATAAAATATAAACGGGTAGCTAAAATTAATTTTAATTCCGATGAAATTGATGAAGTAATAGCAGGGCTACATAAAAGAGCTTTTAAACAGGTTCAGGTTTTAAAATACATTGCAAGGAAAAAGAAAATAGAATTAAGCAAGCTCATTGAAGATACTAAAACTTCTAGGGCTGTCATAAACAGTCTTATCAAAAAGAACTTTATTAAAATCAGTAACGAAATAGATTATAGAACTCCTTTTGATATTGATGATATAAAAAAAGATAAACCAAAGGAACTTAATAATGAACAGCAAAGAGTTTATAGAGATATAATAAATTCAATAAAGAAAAAAGCCTATGAAACATTCCTTTTACATGGAGTAACAGGGAGTGGGAAAACGGAAGTATATATGCAGCTTGTAGACTATGTTATAAGTAATAACCAGCAAGCAATAATTTTAGTACCCGAAATCTCTCTAACTCCTCAAATAGTGGATAAGTTCTTAAAAAGATTTGGCAATAACGTAGCTGTGCTTCATAGTAAGCTTTCATTAGGAGAAAGATATGACCAATGGAAAAAAATAAAAAACAATGAAATATCAATAGTTATAGGTGCAAGATCAGCAATATTTGCTCCATGTAATAATCTAGGATTAGTAATTATAGATGAGGAGCATGAATCATCCTATAAATCTGAAATGAATCCTAAATATCATACTATAGATGTAGCAAAGTATTTATGCAGAGCAAATAATGCAGTTCTAGTTATGGGGACAGCTACTCCATCAATAGAAAGCTATTACAAAGCTAAGAATGGCAGCTATAAACTTTTAGAACTTAAGAAGAGATTTAATAAAAACCCACTTCCGAAGGTAGAAGTTATAGATATGAGGATAGAACTCGAAGAGGGTAATAAGGGCATATTTAGTCGCAAGCTATATAGCTTAATGAAAAATAGTTTACTTGATGATAAACAAGTTATACTATTTTTAAATCGTAGAGGATATTCTACTTTTGTTTCATGCAGAAGCTGTGGTTATGTATTAAAGTGTCCAAATTGTGATATATCATTAACTTATCATCAGAAGGATAATATAGCAAAATGTCATTATTGTGGACATAAGAGTGTTGTTCCTAGAATTTGTCCTGAATGTAAAAGTAAATATATTAAATTTTTTGGATTAGGGACAGAAAAGGTTGAAGAGTATGTAAATAAGTTATTTCCTTCTTATAGAACAGGAAGGCTTGATATCGATACAACCTCTAAAAAGGGAAGTCTCGAAAAGATTATAGAAGCCTTTGAAAAAAAGGAGATTCATATTTTAATAGGTACACAAATGGTAACAAAGGGTCTGGATTTCCCTTATGTTACATTAGTGGGGGTACTGTCAGCCGATATAACTTTAAATCTTCCTGACTATCGAGCCAATGAAAGAACGTTTCAACTATTGACACAGGTTGCTGGTAGAGCTGGCAGGCATGATTTTAAAGGCAATGTTATTATTCAAACCTACAGCCCTAATAATTATGCTATTAATGCCTCACAAAAACATGACTATGAGGAGTTCTATGATAGAGAGATAGGTCTTAGAAAAGAATTTAGCTATCCACCTTTTTATAATATAATCAATGTGATAATACTAGGGAAGAATGAAATGGCAGTAATAAAATCAGCTAATAGATTATTTCAAAAAATACAAGGAACAATCATAAAAGATAAGAGTTTAAATAATGTTCAGTTGTTAGGGCCTAATCCTGCAATATTAGGTAGAATAAAGGGAAATTATAGGTGGCAGATATTATTAAAGTATCAAAGTGTTGACCATGAAAATATAAAGAGTATAATTAATAATATATGTAATATTAATAAGAGTAGATATATAGAAAATAATGTAGGTTTAATTTTTGATATGAAGCCCTATAGTATCTTTTAGGTAGGGCTTTAAGGGATGAGATTAAGATTAGATTTTGTGGAAAGATAATAAAAAATTCAATTATATATTGGAGGAATGTATTATGGCTATAAGAAATATTAGAATTGATGACGATCCTATATTAAGAAAAAAATCAAGAACCGTAGAAAAAATTGATGATAGAATACTTCAGCTAATTGATGATATGATAGATACTATGTATGAAGCTAATGGAGTTGGATTGGCTGCTCCTCAAATAGGTATATTAAAAAGAATCATTGTTATAGATGTTGGTGATGGAATAATTGAGCTTATAAACCCTGAATTTGTAAGTCAAAGTGGTTCACAGATTGATGAAGAAGGATGCTTAAGCATACCAAATAAGACAGGTAATGTTGAAAGACCACGGTTTGTAAAGGTGAGAGGACTCAATAGAGAAGGAAAGGAAATATATGTTGAAGGTGAAGAATTACTAGCAAGGGCTCTATGTCATGAAATAGATCATTTAAATGGAATACTATTTATAGATAAGATTATTGAAGAGTAGGTGTTTATAAAATGAATATTCTATTTATGGGAACCCCAGATTTTGCTGTTCCATGTTTAGAAGCATTGGTTAAGAATAATCATGATGTGGTAGCAGTTATTACTCAACCAGATAGACCAAAGGGAAGGGGTAAAAAGGTTTTACCTCCTCCCGTAAAGGCTAAGGCAAATCAGTTAGGTATAAAGGTTTTACAGCCCAAGAGAATAAAGGACAAAGAAAATATTGAAGTTATAAAAAATATGAATATAGATTGTATTGTAGTTGTGGCATATGGACAAATATTGCCAAAGGAAATATTAGAATTACCTGAAAAAGGATGTATAAACGTACATGCATCTTTACTGCCAAAGTTTAGAGGTGCAGCTCCTATAAATTGGGCTATCATAAATGGTGAGAAGAAAACTGGTATTACCACAATGTATATGAATGAAGGATTAGATACAGGAGATATGATACTAAAAGAAGAAGTTACTATTGCTAAAGACATGACAGCCAGTGAGCTTCATGATATACTATCGGTAAAAGGAGCCAAAGTATTGATTGAAACTTTAAAGCTTATAGAAATAAATAAAGCTCCAAGGACTCCTCAAAATGATAGTGAAAGCAGCTATGCTGCAATGTTGAATAAGGACACTGGTTGTATTGATTGGAATAATAGTGCTATAAAAATATATAACTTAGTGAGGGGTTTAAATTCATGGCCTGTTGCTTATACTATGTACAAGGGTAAGAAACTCAAAATCTGGAAGTGCAGTATCGGAGAATTGAAGAGCAATGAAATACCTGGAAAAATCATCAAGGTTAATAAGAAAGGTATTTTTGTTGCTACAGGTGATGGAGTAATTGTTATCGATGAAATCCAGTTTCCTAATAGTAGAAAAATGAGTGTGGATGAATATATTAGAGGAAATACCATAGAAACTGGAATAAAATTGGGAGTTTAGAATAATATGAAAATTATAGCAAATAAAGACAAGAATATTTTTCTGAATATGCTAACCTTGATTATGATATTTGCCGCATCTTTAGCTACTGGATTATTCCTATTAATTAAAAGTAGTAGATTAAATATATACTTAACAATTTTAACTGTTTTAATACTTTTTTTTAGTGCAGCTACTATATATTTATTAGGAATGTTATTATTGGTAATTAGAATTGTAAAAAACAAAAATATTCCAAGGTTTCTTATATCTCTTTTTGAAAATTCTATAAAATTTGTTTATCCAATAATGATTACCTTTTCAAATTTATTAAAGATTGAAAAAGACCCTATTCGAAGGTTTTTTTCTGAGCTCAATAATAAAATAGTAATTCAAAAAATTGATAAGCTAAAGCCTGAAGATATTTTGGTTATAGCACCCCATTGTTTACAAAATTCTTCTTGTAAACATAAAATAACTGGGAATATAAATAATTGCAATAGATGTGGAGCATGTGATATAAATTTGCTTCTTGACTTATGTACAAGCTATAATATTAACCTACAGGTTGTAACGGGTGGGACCTTAGCGAGAAAGATTATTAAAGATTATAGACCAAAGGGAGTAATAGCAATAGCTTGTGAAAGGGATTTATCCCATGGAATACTAGATGTAAAATCTATACCAGTTATAGGCATAAAAAATGAAAGACCAAATGGTCCATGTTATAATACTTGTGTAGAGATTAATAAAGTAGAAAAGGCTATAAACCAATTTTTGAGGAGGTAATAAAATGTATTACTCTGGAATGTATTACTCTAGTATGATACTATTGATACCAGCAATGATATTTGCTTTTTATGCACAAAGTAAAGTTAAAGGAACATTCAATCGGTATTTACAAGTAAGAAATATGAGAGGCTATACAGGGGCTCAAGTAGCTAGGATGATATTGGACAGGAATGGATTAAGGGATGTCCACATAGAACATATAGGAGGCTATCTATCTGATCATTACGATCCAAGAAAAAAAGTAGTAAGACTTTCAAGTAACGTATACAGTGGTACATCAATAGCTTCAATTAGTGTTGCAGCCCATGAAGTTGGTCATGCAATACAACATGCAAAGGGATATGCCCCACTTACTATTAGAAATCAAATTGCTCCTGTGGCATCGATAGCTTCCCAATTTGCTTTACCCCTAGCATTTTTAGGATTTTTTCTTGGAGCATCAAATTTAATCGATTTAGGCATATATATATATATTGCTGCAATAGCATTCCATATAATTACTTTACCCGTTGAATATAATGCAAGTTCTAGAGCAGTCCAGCAGCTAACAGGGAATGGTTTGATATATAATGAAGAAGTAAAGTCATCTAAGTCTGTTTTAAATGCCGCTGCATTGACATACCTAGCCGCTGCCGCTGTTTCAATTGCTCAATTGTTGAGACTACTTGCATTAAGAGATAGAGATTAAGATTTAGACTAAGATAAAAAGTTAGGGTCAATTATAAAAAGATATGACCCTAATCCTTAACCTTAACCTCAATCTTAATCTTGACCATAAAAACTCGCTCTACAGGTATTTTAGGAGGAAAACTATGAGGAATATTAATCCTAGGAGAGTAGCTTTAAATATATTAGTTGATATAGAAAAGAATAAAGCTTTTTCTAATATTGCTATAAACAAATATATTAAGAAGCAGGAAATATCATCCCTGGATAGACGTTTCATTAGTCAGTTGGTTTATGGAGTTCTAGAAAATAAGCTATATTTAGATTATATAATCAAAAATCTTTCTAAAACTAAAATAAATAAAATTGAAATCGATATATTGAATATATTAAGATTAGGGTTATATCAAATTATTTTTTTGGCAAAGATACCAGATTCAGCAGCGGTTAATGAATCTGTAAAGATGGCAAAGAAAATCAATTTTAGATTATCAGGCTTTGTAAATGGATTATTAAGAAGCTTTATAAGAAATAAAGATAATATTAATCTTCCATCATATGAAGATAGCCCAAGCCAATATTTGTCTGTAAAATATTCTCATCCAGAATGGTTGGTAGATAGATGGATTAGTGAATATGGATATGATTTTACAAGGGAATTATTGGAATCAAATAATAAAACCCCAAATCTAACAATTAGGACTAACACCTTGAAAATTAATAGAGATAACCTAATTGGTGAGCTAATAAAAGAAGGTGTGGTCTGTAGAAAAGGTGAGTTATCACCTGAATCAGTCATTATAGAGTCCATGAAGAGTAGTTTAGATAACTTAAAATCCTTTAAAAATGGACTTTTTCAAGTCCAAGATGAGAGTTCAATGTTAGTAGGACACGCACTGGACCCATTAGAAGGAGATTTTATAGTAGATGTGTGTAGTGCTCCTGGTGGAAAATCTACTCATATTGCACAGCTTATGAAAAATAAGGGAAGAATATTATCTCGGGATATACATGAGCATAAGCTGGATTTAATTAAGGAAAATGCTAATAGACTTGATGTTTCTATTATTGACACAGAAAAATTTGATGCTACTAAGCTTGACAAAAAGCTTGTAAATTTAGCAGATAGGGTAATCGTCGATGCACCTTGTTCAGGTTTTGGAATCATAAGGCGAAAACCAGAAATAAGATATTTTAAAGATGTCAAGGATATAGTTGAACTCTCAAAATTACAAATTAAAATTTTAGATACAAGTTCAAATTATGTAAAAAAAGGAGGAGTACTAGTTTATAGTACCTGTACTATAATGGAAGAAGAAAATAAGAATATTATAAAGGAGTTTTTAAGAAAAAAACATGACTTTACTTTATTAGATATAAATATGGATTTACCTAAAAATCTATTTTCAGAAGAAAAGTATATGCAAATATATCCAAACGTTTTAGATGCCGATGGATTTTTTATTTGTAAAATGAAAAGAGTCAAATAACCATAGATAGTTAATTATAGATATGTATAATCTAATTTACTAGGAAATAATTAGTTTTTTTATGGCTAATTTAAGTTTTGAGGTGATTTAATGGAATGGGGATCAAAAACTCACATAGGAAAAATTAGAAATAAAAATGAAGATTCTTTTTATGTTGATGAAAAGCATGGCAGAATTTTTATTGTAGCTGATGGTATGGGTGGACATAACGCAGGAGAAGTTGCAAGTAAAATGGCTATTGAAAAAGTTAGCAAATTTATTGATAATAATATTAATAATGTCTCTTTACAAAATGAAAATGAAATTACGAGTTTAATAGAAAATGCAATTAATGAAGGAAATATAGAGATATATAAACAGTCTTCATCCTTCGAAAATTGGGATGGTATGGGTACAACCATAACAATGGCTTTATTTGTGAATAACAAGGTCTATTTGGGACATGTTGGAGACAGTAGAGCTTATTTATTGAAGGATAACGAATTAACACAACTCACAGAGGATCATACCCTTGTATGTGAACTTGTGAAAAATGGAAGCATTACAGAGGTTGAAGCTAAAAGCCACCCCAAAAGGAATGTTATTACAAAGGCCCTCGGAACAGAGATAAATCCTATACCAGACATATTAAGTATAGAGGTTGATGATGGAGATATAATTATTCTTTGTACCGATGGATTAACAAATGCAGTTGATAATTACATGATTAAAGATATATTTCTTAAAAAATCAAATCTTCAAGAAGCTTGTGATTTTTTAATTAATGAAGCAAACAATAGAGGTGGAGTTGATAACATTACTTTAATTGCTATCAGATATAGGCATAGTTAATGAGGGAGTTGAAACTATGATTGGTAAAATACTGGGTAAAAGATATGAAATAATAGAAAAGATTGGTGGAGGGGGCATGGCTTTAGTTTACAAAGCTAAATGCCATCTTTTAAATAGATTTGTTGCTGTGAAAATACTTAGACCTGAATTTATTAGTGATGAAGATTTTATCAATAAGTTTGAGAAGGAATCTCAAGCCGCAGCAAGTTTGTCACATCCCAATATAGTAAACATCTATGATGTAGGAACGGATAATGATATTCATTATATTGTTATGGAATACGTAAATGGGAAAACTCTAAAAAAGTATATTAAAGAAAAAGGTTTTTTAAAAAATGACGAGTTCATTAACATATCAAAACAAATAGCCTTAGCCCTTCAACATGCCCATAATAATCATATTGTACACAGAGATATTAAACCACATAATATTCTAATCACTGAAGATGGTAGAGTTAAGGTAACAGATTTTGGAATAGCTAGAGCTATAACTTCATCAACGATAACCAATACGGGAAATGTAATTGGTTCTGTGCATTATTTTTCTCCTGAACAGGCACGTGGTGGATTTGTAGACGAAAAATCTGATATATATTCTCTTGGTGTAACGATGTATGAAATGATAACAGGAAGAGTTCCTTTCTCAGGCAGTACTCCCATAACTGTTGCATTAAAGCATCTTAAGGAAGAAGTCCTTCCTCCATCAATGATAAATGTTGATATCAGTAATGGTGTAGAAAATATAATATTGAAATGTTTGAAAAAAGATAAAAATAAAAGATATGATAATGCTAATGAAGTATACAATGACTTGGATAAATCTCAAAAAGATCCAGATCATAGCATTGACTTTATAGATGATGATGAGTCGCCTACTAGAATAATGCCAGCAATAAATGATATAGAAGATATAGAAGATTATGAAAAAGAAGAAAAAAAGACGAGTAAACTAACTATAACTATCGGAATATTATCAGCATTAATAGTTTCGATTATATTTGTATCAGCAATATTTTTAAACTTTTTTAAGGATAAGTTTATTATAAAAGAAGTACAAATACCAGATCTAACTAATCAATCCCAAGAGATTGCAAAAAATAAATTAAATGATTTAGGCTTAAAGGTTATGGTTGAAAAGCAGCTTTATGATGATAAGATTCCAAAGGGCTTTATAATTAGCCAGAATCCAGCAGCAGGAAAATCAGTAAAGGAAGGATATACAGTTAGGGTAGTAGTAAGTAAGGGTGAAAGAACAGTATATGTTCCAGAAATTATCCATAAGGAGATTGATGAAGCAAGGGTTGAATTGGATAATAATGATTTAATCCTAGGAAATATAGAATATGAATATAATGATTTACCAATTGGTATCATTATTCAACAAGAACCTAAAGCTGGCACTGAAATTAAAGAAGGTGCTTCGGTAAACATCATAGTAAGCCAAGGAAGAGAAATAAAGACTTTTCTGATGCCAAATATGGTAGGTAAGAATATAAAAGATGCTAAAGAAACCGCTAAAGACTTAGGAATAATACTTAAAAACATTAACTATGAATTTAGTGATGAGTATGAAAAGGATTTAGTGATATCCCAAAACATTTCTCCAGGGACTGAAATAAAAGAAAATTCTGTATTTAATGTAGTGGTTAGTAAAGGACCTGAAAAGATAGAACAACCTCCAGAAGAACAAGAATTACCTTTAGTAATGAATGACTTTATTATTCCTTTAAATTTTGATAAGGAACAAGAAGTTGTTAAGGTTATTAAAACTGAAAATGGTGTTTCTACTACAGTTCATGAAAAAATTCATGATAAATCAGAAGAAAAACTTAGATTAACAATATCTGGCAGAGGGTTGGTAAAAATAGACATTTATTTTGGAGAAGATTTAAAGTATTCAAAGGAAATGCTATTTGAATAAGGAGGAAGTGAATGGAAAAAGGCATTATTGTTAAAGGAATAGGGGGATTTTACTATATAAAAAAGGGAAATGAAGTTTTTGAATGTAAGGCTAGGGGGAAATTTAGAAGTAAAAGGATTATTCCTTTAGTTGGAGATTATGTATTGTTTTCATATGATGAAACCACAAAACAGGGTGTTATAGAGGATATTTTGGATAGAAAGATAGAGCTTATAAGACCACCTGTAGCCAATGTAGAGCAGGCTATAATAGTATTTTCACTAAAAAATCCTGATCCTAATATCAAATTACTTGATAAGATATTAGTTATGTCAGAATATCATAATTTAGAACTTAAAATATGTATAAATAAAATTGATTTGGATAATGAAAAGTTGCTTTATGAAATAATAGGAATTTACAAGAATACTGGGTATGAGGTAATATTATGTAGTACTAAAAAAGATATTGGAATTGATAGGATTAAAGAAGTTTTAAAAAATAAAATATCGGTATTTGCTGGACCTTCTGGTGTTGGGAAATCAAGTATATTAAATAAAGTACAATCTGGATTAAAGCTTAAGACTGGAGAGATAAGCAGTAAAATTAAGAGAGGGAAACATACTACTCGGCATTCTGAGCTTTTGCAGCTTGACTTTGGTGGATGGGTTGTGGATTCTCCAGGCTTTACATCATTAGATATAGGATATATCGATCCAGAAGAGCTTGGCTTTTTATTTCCAGAGTTTAAGCAATATATGGATCATTGTAAATTTACTAATTGTCTTCATGTTAATGAACCAAATTGTGGAGTGAAGAATGCATTAAAAACAGGATATATAAGCAAAGAACGTTATAATAATTATGTAGACTTTTTAGAACAAATTAAAGAAATAAATAACAGGAGGTACTAGCATGATAAAATTATCGCCATCTATATTATCAGCTGATTTCTCAAATTTGCTGAAGGATGTAAAAGCTGTAGAGGAAGCTGGAGTAGAACTTTTGCATATAGATGTAATGGATGGACATTTTGTTCCTAATATTAGTTTAGGACCAGTAGTATTGGATAGTATAAAAGGCAAAACAACATTACCCTTTGATGTACATCTTATGATAGAAAATCCCGATAAATACATACCAAAATTTGCTAAGTTAGGAGCAGATATATTAACTGTTCATGCAGAAGCTTGTCCCCATCTTCATAGGACAGTACAAAACATAAAGTCATATGGTATAAAGGCAGGTGTTTCCTTGAATCCAGCTACTTCCTTATATTCTATTGAAGAAATTCTGGAAGAATTAGATATGGTACTCATAATGTCGGTTAACCCAGGGTTTGGAGGTCAAAAATTTATTGAAAGTTCATTACAGAAAATAAGAAGATTAAAGGGAATGATAGATGCTAAAGGATTAGATATAGATATTGAGGTGGATGGTGGAGTTAAATTAGATAATGTAGCAGAGATTGTAAAGGCTGGAGCAAATATAATCGTGGCTGGTTCAGCTATATTTAATAGTAATAATGTAAAGGAAAATGTATTATCCTTTAAGGAAGTAATTAATAATATTTAGGGGAACAAGATATGAGATATATTATAGTTTCTAATGGAAGAATTTCCGATTATAGCTTTTATAAAAACATATTCAACACTTCAGATTATATTATTTGTGCTGATGGCGGTGCCAAGCATTTAATTGAAATGAATGTGATTCCTAATGTAATAATTGGAGACCTAGACTCAATTGATAAAGAGCATAAACAAATATATATAGAAAAAAAAGTTAAGTTTTATAAATTTCCATCGGATAAGGATGCTACTGATACGGAATTAGCTCTTGATTTTGCACTATCTAATAAGCCATCTGAAATCATACTCCTAGGAGCAATTGGTAGCAGGATGGATCATTCTATTGCTAATATTACATTATTAAAGAAAATATTAGATAATGGCATAAGAGGAAAAGTAATAAATGAAAATAACGAGATACATATGTTAAATGATGAATTTAATGAAATTATTTTATATGGTGAAGAAAATGATTATATATCTATAATACCTTTATCTTACAAAGTCAAAGGCATTACTATTCTAGGAGCTAAATTTCCATTAAAAGATGCAGAAATCCCTATAGGATCTTCTTTAGGCATTAGTAATGAATTTAATAATGATGGGGTAAGAATTAAGATAAAAGAAGGATTGCTTTTAGTGATAAAGGCTAGAGACTGAGGAACAAAGATACTTTCGGTACTTTGTTAGGTTAAGGTTCCGTATTTGATCTACCTTTTGAGTATGGATTAAACTAGAATGAGGATTTTTAGTTGCAAGTTTTAGGGATGTTTTCATGATTAAAAAAATAAAACTAAAAATTATTTATATAATAATAGTTCTAATTTCTAGATAAAAAATACCTGCAAAGACTGTGGGTATTTTTTGTGTCATAATGCTGTGAGTAGGCATAATATAATATTAATAAGCCTAGGGAGTGGTTTTATGCTACGTAGGAAGTTGGTGCTTAAGAAAATTCTTGGCATAATTCTAGGGTTAACAGGTGCAATAATAGTGATAGAATTTGTACCTCTAAAAATCTGGTATATAGTTTTATGTGGATTAATAATATGTTTTTTTATTGTCCTCTTCTTATATTTATAAGGAATATGAGGTGTTTTAATGGGTAAGTGTAAAAAGAGAGTTTTTAGAATAAAGATTAGAAATGAGAAGATTCTAGGTATTATATTGGTTGCTATTGGTATAACCATTATAGCTGTCATGGTATTGCCTTATAGCGTGTGGATAGTATTTTTTGGAGTTGCACTTATAATAGCTGGTTATAGGCTATTTTTATGCAAATAAAAAAGCCTACATAGCTGGTAGGCCTTTATGAATACTAGATAGCTCTTTCAACTTTTCCAGAACGTAAACATCTAGTACATACGGTTATTCTTTTTGGTGAACCATCAATTAAAGCTTTAACTTTTTTTACATTAGGTGACCAAGATCTTCTTGTACGACGTACAGAGTGACTTACCTTATTTCCTGATATTTTACCTTTTCCACAAATTGCACATTGCTTTGCCATATATAACACCTCCCCGAGTGGTTAAATTTCCTAATAAAACAATATTAATTGTATCATAAAATAATCTTATCGGTCAATACTTTTTGATAATAGCCCAGTATTATTAGAATTTTAATATCCAAAATGATAATATGAGAGCTTTAAAAATATAATCTTTAAAATAAAAGTATTGCCAAAGTCTTTTATCTTATATAAAATATTATTTACATATGAGTAAATTGCTATTTGTGAAAATTATATTTTATTATAAAAAATTTAAGTAACTGGAGAAAATTTAAGTAATAATTGAATAAGAACTAATATTACTATAAAATATAATATATATCCTCAAAAAATAAAGGAGGTCAATTATATGTCAGCAAAATTTGAAAATGAAATAGGAACTATTTATATAAATGCAGAAGTTATTTCTACTATTGCAGGAGCGGCTGCAATGGAATGTTATGGGCTTGTTGGGATGGCATCAAAGTCTGCTGCTGATGGATTGGTTAAATTATTAAAAAGAGATAATATGCATAGGGGAGTGAAAATTCATTTAGATGAAAATGCTATAGTAATTGATTTATATGTGATAATTCAGTTTGGGACAAAGATTTCTACAGTTGCTGATAATATAATAGATAAAGTTAAGTATAATGTAGAGAATCAGACTGGTATGAAGGTTAAAAGTGTTAATATTAATGTTGAAGGGGTAAGAGTTCAAGAAGTTTAAGGGAGGGTTTATCTTGAAGATAAAGCAGATAAATGGCGAAATGCTGAAGAAAATGTTCATACAAGGTAATAATTTATTATATAACAATAGAGATGCAGTAGATGCACTAAATGTTTTCCCAGTTCCAGACGGTGATACAGGTACAAATATGTCATTGACCCTTGATTCAGCATCAAATGAAATTTCTAAAATACAAAATCCTTCTATTGAGAATGTTACTAAATCAGCTGCAAAGGGTTCACTTATGGGTGCCAGAGGTAATTCTGGGGTTATACTATCCCAAATACTTAGGGGCTTTGAAAAGGGCTGTAGAGGCAAAAAAATTCTTACTGCTGATGATTTTGCCAATGCCCTTAAAGAAGCATCTGATACTGCCTATAAAGCTGTAATGAAACCAATTGAAGGTACTATACTCACAATAATAAGGGAAGCTAGTAACCGAGCTTTGCAAGTATCAAATGATAGTATTGATTTAAATGATTTTTTTTCTGCAATTATTTCACATGCTGAGTCAGTCCTTGATAGAACACCAGAAATGTTAGATGTTTTAAAGCAAGCAGGAGTTGTTGATGCTGGAGGAAAAGGTTTAATATATATTTTCCAAGGCTTCTGGGAAGCCCTTTCAGGGAAAGAGATTTCACAACCGCAAAAAAGGGAAATACATGACGGTAACGAAAGGGATATTAGTAGTGATGATATAGAATTTGGATATTGTACAGAATTTATTATCCAAGGAAATGAATTGAATTCAGAAGAGTTTAAAGATAACATTAAGGGATTTGGAGATAGTCTTTTGGTTGTTGGAGACGAAGATTTAATTAAAGTCCATATACATACTAATAATCCTGGTAAAATACTAGAATGTGGATTGAACTTTGGAGAGTTGATTGATATAAAAATAGATAATATGAGACATCAACATACTAATAGGTATAATTTTCAAGAAAGTGTATCAGAAAAACCTCAAGAATACGGATTTATAACTATTGCCATGGGAGAAGGTCTTAGCAATATTTTTAAAGATCTAAATGTTGACAAGGTTATACAAGGGGGTCAAACTATGAACCCTAGTACAGAGGATATTTTAAAAGCTATCAATGAAATCAATGCACAAAGCATTTTTATTTTACCTAATAATAGCAATATAATACTTGCTGCTAATCAAGCAAAGGAATTAAGTGAAAAGAATGTAATTGTTATTCCTTCTAAAACTATACCTCAGGGTATAGCCTCAATGCTAGAATTTGATCCTTTAGTTAGTCCAGAGGAAAATAAGGAAAAAATGGTAAAAGCACTAAGTAATGTTGATACTGTACAGATTACTTACTCTGTAAGAGATTCTAGATTTAATGATTTGGATATAAAGAAAGATGATATTATGGGAATATTTAATGGTGAGATTAATACAGTTGGTAGTGACGTATTAGAAGTTGCTTTAGATGTTTTAGATAATACCTTTGGTGAGGATAAGGAAATACTGACTATTTACTATGGTGATGATGTGACTGAAGAAGAAGCTGATAAACTTGCTTCGTTAATTGAAGAAAGGTATCCAGACATAGATATAGAAGTATATTATGGCGGTCAGCCTTTATATTATTATATTTTTTCTATTGAGTAGAATTTTATCATAATTATGGAATTTTAAATTTTATTTGAATAATTTTTATGGTTTTTATTATGGGATTTTTAATATTTGCTAGCTTCGTGGATCGATTTATATATTTTCATCCTATATAAAATAAGAAATCAAGGCTAAGATATTGGTTATAATGTGTAAAATATAATCATTGATTAGCCTTTAAATATGTCAAACAATTGTTTTCTTTTAAAACTTATTAGAAAGACCCTAATACTTGCAACTTGGAAGTTGTAACTCAAAATGCGCCCTACGGGTGCCTTTATCCATATGAGGTGTTATTATGTTGTCACTTGAAGATTCAATTTCAAAAATTAATGGTATAGGAACTAAAAAGCTTACTTTATTCTCAAAACTTAATATATTTACAATAAAGGATTTATTGTATCATTATCCAAATTCCTATGAGAACAGAAGAAATATAAAAACCTTGAATTCAGTTAGACATATGGAAAAAGCTACAATAATCGGAACAGTTTGTGACGAAGTAAAAGAGATAAACAGCAGAAAAAGGATTAAGATTTTGAAAGTGCCTATTAAAGACAATACTGGAAGAGGATATGTAATTTTTTTTAATTCAATGTTTTTAAAGAATACTTTCAAAAAAAATCAAAGTTATTATTTCTATGGAACAGTAAATAATAAAGGTGGAGAAATAGAAATAAGTCATCCCGAATTTTGCAATATAAATAAAGAAAGTATAGATAGTTTTTGTAGTATTAGACCCATTTATGGCTTAACAAAGGGTTTGAATCAAAAAGAAATCATAAAATATATAAAAAGTTTATTATCTCAAGAATATTTATATACATTTGAATCTCTCCCATTGGATGTAATTAGTAGCAATAAAATGTGTGACATAAATTATGCTATAAAAAATATTCATTTTCCATCTTCTCCACGAGCCTTAAAGGTTGCAAAATATAGGTTGGTTTTTGAAGAACTATTTTTTATGCAGCTTGGATTAATGATGATTAAGAAAAAGTATTTTCATGCTAATGATGGAATAAAATATAAAATCATGCCACAATTTAAAAAGATAATTAATAGCTTGCCATTTACATTGACTAAGGCTCAACAAAAGACCCTCGATGACATTATTAATGACATGATAAGCCCAAAGGAAATGAATAGACTTGTTCAAGGTGACGTTGGATCAGGAAAAACTATAATAGCTTTATTAGCCATGTACTTAGCTTATTTAAATGGCTATCAGAGTACATTAATGGCACCAACTGAGATATTGGCAGAGCAACATTTTAAAAGCTTTAGAGATATGTTAGAGCATCTTGGAGTTAAAATTGGTATATTATCTAGGAGTGTTAAAGATAAAGATGCTATAATAGAAGAAATTAAAGAAGGGAAGATTGATATAGTTATAGGAACCCATGCTATTATACAAGATAGAGTAGAATTTAAAAAACTAGGATTAGTTGTTACTGATGAGCAGCATAGATTTGGAGTAAGGCAGAGAAGTGTCTTGAAAAAGAAGGGTTCAAATCCTGATATGTTAGTTATGTCGGCTACTCCTATACCAAGGACACTTTCGTTAATATTGTACGGAGATCTTGATATATCTATTATTGATGAATTACCACCAGGAAGAAAGCATATAAAAACTTATCATATAACAAATAATAAAATATCAAAGCTTTACAAATTTATTAAAGATCAACTAAATGAAGGAAGACAGGGATATATTGTTTGCCCCTTAGTTGAGGAATCAGAAAAAGTAGATGCAGAATCTGCAGTTGAGTTGTATAATAATCTCAAAGATACTGTTTTCAAATCATGGAATTTAGCTCTGATCCATGGTAAGATGAAGGCTGATGAAAAAGACAACATCATGAAGAAATTTCAAAGGGGAGAAATTGATTTACTTATTTCAACATCAGTTATAGAAGTTGGTATAAATGTACCTAATGCAACAATTATGGTAATAGTAAATGCAGAAAGATTCGGTTTATCTCAGCTTCATCAACTTCGAGGTAGAGTAGGTAGAGGAAAATTTCAGTCTTACTGTTTTCTTATTAGTGAAGGCAAGAATAATGCAACCCTAGAAAGAATGAAAATAATGGAAAGTACAAATAATGGATTTATAATTGCTGAGAAAGATTTAGAATTAAGGGGACCAGGTGATTTCTTTGGGACAAAGCAGCATGGGTTACCTCAGATGAAGATTGCAAATTTATTAAGACATACACATATACTTAAAAAAGCACAGCACGAAGCATTTAAAACTATTAAAGAATTTGATAAATTAAGTGATAAAGAAAAAAAGAATTTAAAAGCAAAACTTAATGAATTGTTTGGAGATTTCTTTAGAGAGTTTTCGATATAGATTTATTTTATTTAATTATTTTATCTCCTGTAGGTTACTCTATGTTTACAGTATATGAAAAAATTACTAGCATATACTTTGGAATTAGTGGAGAAATTAATAGTACAGGAGGTGAATATGATGGCTAACAAAAAAGTTGTTCCTGAAGCAAAACAAGCTCTTAGCCAAATGAAATATGAGATTGCTAGTGAGCTAGGATTATCTAACTACCAAACAACTGATAAAGGGAACTTGACAGCTAGGCAAAATGGCTATGTTGGTGGTTATATGACTAAGAGATTAGTAGAAATGGCTGAAAGGCAAATGTCAGGTAAATAATATATTATAAAAAGAAGAGATAGTAGATCTATACTATCTCTTCTTTTTATAATATTAAAGGGAAATATCCACTCTAGGTCCTTAGTCATAAAATTTAACATTCCAAAAGGCTTTTTTGGTTTAATAGCTAATAATTTACTTAAGGGTTTCGAATCTAGAGTCAAAAAATTTGTTCATACTTTTCCTTTGTGCTAAAATATTATCTTGAAAGGAGCGTATAAATTGAGAGTTATAAGTGGAGAAGCAAAGGGTATAAGGTTAAGCACATTAAAAGGTACAGATACTAGACCGACTAGTGATAAGGTAAAGGAGTCAATATTTAATATATTAGCTCCATATATAGAAAAATCAAAGGTATTAGACTTGTTTTCAGGGACAGGTAATCTTGGAATTGAAGCAGTGAGTCGAGGGGCTGAAAGTGCCTTTTTAGTAGAGAAAAATAGAAAATGTTATGATATTATTAAGAAAAATATTATGAAAACAAAATTAAATGATAAAATAAAGATAATAATAAAGGATGTATATTCTACTTTGAAAAATTTTAGTAAAATAGGGGAAAAATTTGATATAATCTTTATGGACCCACCATATCTAAAAGGTCATATTCTAACTTGTTTAAAGGAAATAAAGGAGCTTGATTTATTAAATGAAGATGGAATAATAGTAGCAGAGCATGATATTAAGGATATAATACCAGAAACAATAGACGACCTAATTAAATTTAAAGAGAGGAAATATGGCGGTACCATGATTTCTTTTTATCATAAGGAGGACTAAAATGAAAAACGCAGTTTATCCAGGAAGTTTTGATCCTATAACAAATGGACATTTAGATGTTATAAAAAGGTCAGCAAAAATCTTTGATAAAGTAATAGTAGCAGTTTTAAATAATCCAAATAAGAATCCTATGTTTTCCCTTGAGGAAAGGGTTGAACTTATAAAATATGCTACTGCTGATGTTGAAAATGTTGAAATACACTGTTTTTCGGGGTTGTTAGTAGATTATGTTAAAGAAAAGAAAATTGATGTTATAATAAAAGGGTTAAGAGCAGTTTCAGATTTTGAATATGAATTTCAAATGGCTTTAATGAATAAAAAGCTTGATGAAGATGTAGAAACATTATTTATGACTACCAGTAGCAAGTATTCTTATCTTAGCTCCAGTATAGTTAAAGAAGTATTTAAATTTGGAGGCTGCATTAAAGGACTGGTACCAGAAATTGTAATAGAAAAAATGCGTAGTAAGCTGTAAAAAGGGGGAACCATCATGAATGTATTGAGTCTTCTAGATACACTTGAAGATCTGATTGAAAATGGATCTTCTATACCTTTTTCTGGGAAGGTTTTACTTGACAAGGAGGAAATTACGGAATTAATCAAAGACATAAGGATACAACTTCCAGATGAGGTAAAGCAAGCTCAATGGATAAAGGAAGAAAGAAATAAAATATTGGTTGAAGCACAAAAAGAATCAGATAGAATTATCAACAATGCAAAGGATAGGATAGAAGCAATGGCCAATAAAGATGAAATAGTAAAAAAGGCAAAGGAGAAGGCACAAGAAATTATATATAAAGCTGAAGAAAAGGCAAAAACTATTAGAATTGGATCGATTCAATATGCCGATGATATTTTAAAACAGTTAGAGACAAACACACTGCAAATAATGGAAACACTTAAAAAGAATAGAGAAGAAATAAAAAAAATGAATGGATAGTTATTATCTATACTTAAATAAGCGTAATATACAAAGGCTTTAGGATTTATATCCTTAAGCTTTTGCTGTTTTTTTATTTATTTTTTATTAAAGCAATAAAAAAGCCTATAAAAATTAAAACAATAACAATTGTCAATAACATATAGCTTGAAAAAAGTAATTTGCTTACCCAAGAATAATATGCAATATTTCTAATTCCTTGTGAAAAAACTTCCTTTGGTATGGGATTAAGAGTAAAATTACTTAGCTTCAACATAAAATGCACATAGATGCCTGAAATGATAGCATGAAAAAATTTTGAAAGAATATAAGAATTCATGTTTATATCGGTGCCATTAATGATACTGGCTGATTGAGCGTGAACGGATAATCCACTCCATGAAATTATCATGGTTGCTAAAATGATTTGTGAGGTTAAGGGTATAGTTAAAGCATCGGAGGTTATTTTACAGCCCATGGTGATTTCAATAAATCCTATAACAGTAGCTTCTATCCATTCATTAGGAATAAGTATTGTATTTTTTGTAATAAACTTAACTGCTGATATTAAATAATCTATAAGTCCAATTAAGTATAACTCCCTTGTTACAACAGAAAAAGTGACTATCAATCCGCCGACTAAAACCAATGTAGATATAGCTTCTTTAACAGAGTCGCCCAATAGTTTTCCAAATGTTCTACTGTCCTGTTGCCTTTTTTTAAACATCTGATTTACCGCTTCTTTAAAAATATTTCTTTTTTCAGTATATCTTTTTGAAACTTGTATTTCGTCAACATAGATAAATCTAAAAATTATACCTACAGTTATAACGCTTAAGTAGTGGGCGAGTACTAGATAGGGACCGATACTAGGGTTATTAAACATTCCAATGGCTACCGAACCAATCATAAATAAAGGACCCGAGGTGCTACAAAAGGAAATGATTCTTTGAGCTTCATTTTTTGTAATTATATTGTTTCTTCTTAGATCAGAAGTTAATTTTACCCCCATGGGATACCCCGATGTTATACTCATAGCAAAAACAAAGGAGGCTTCACCAGGTACGTTGAATATAGGTCTTATTATAGGCTCTATTAGTACTCCGATAAATTTTACAATACCTAGTCCAACTAGAAGCTCAGCTCCAATAAAAAAAGGTAATAAGGAAGGCAGAACTACATTAGCCCATAAAATAATACCATCACGAGTGGCATCTATTATTTCCCTAGGATATAGAACTATATATAAAACCATTATAAAAATTATTAGAGCAAAAACAAATGATTTAAATTTCATAAAAGTATCTTTGTACTTAACCCTCAAAACGATAAAAGCAAATGCTATCAATGAGATTACAATGAAGTTAATCAATGTTGTATCCTCCCAAAATGGTATATACTTATATATATTTTGAGATTTGCAATTTATTACTTTTTAGTTATGGATATATGGAGTTTTTATAAAATCAAGTCCTCCTTTTGCAAATTCCTTATTTCCATATAAAAGAGAATATATATCTGTTGAAGCTATGTCTATTTCAATCATTCTTTTCGCATAATCATTCTCAGGTTTATATCTTTTTAAATTGGTTATTATTGGGAGACAGCTAACTTTTTTTATTTTTTTCAGCAAGTCTGCACCTTTATTATTAAATCCTAAGACTCTAATGTACTGAGGACCTAATTCTTTTACTAACACCTTCACATCTTTCTTAGATATATCTAATATAGCTTTTATAAAAATTCTTTGTAATCTAGTCATAGTATAGCGTTTGGTTTTTACATAGCTAATTAGTTCATCATAATTGGTTGATAGAATGGCTCCATTTTTTAATCTGTTTTCTAAACCTTCATTGATATCATGGATAATTTTCAAGTGTTCTATTGAAGATATGCGTAGCTTATAAAGTATAATTTTTTCTAAATCCTTTATAAATATAGGACCTTTATTATTTTTTATAGCTTCTCTTATTATTTTATAGCTTTCATTAGGCACAACACTTTTAATTATGCTTATATCCTCATAATCTTTTTGAAGCATATTTCTGATGGCAGTTGCACTACATATGTTATCTCTAATTTCTAGTGAATTATAATCTGCCTTAATTCTTTTAATTGTTAATGGCTTGATTTTACTTTTTAAAAGCTTCAGTGACTTTACATATTCTATACCTAAAATATTATTAGGAAAGTTCAAAATATCAATATAATCAACATTATAACCAAGATAATCCTTTATAGCCTTTTGTCTTGCTGCAGGGAAAGTATATCCCTTATCAAGATATTCCTTTAAAAGCTTTTTAAATTTAGATGGTTCATCGGCCAATAAATCAGATATTAAATTAATGTTTTTTAGTTCTCCATCTTCACTTCCAAAGCATAAATAATCAACTATATTTAAAGAATTTAATAAACTAGTACTACCTAAAGCAAAAAATTCTGCACTATTACATGAAAAAATCACAGGTAATTCTAAGACCAAGTCAACACCTTGCTTTACAGCAGCCTTTGCTCGTTCCCATTTATCAAATAAAGCAGGTTCTCCTCGCTGAAGAAAGTTTCCACTCATGACAGCTACACTATGAGTTGCTCCTACAATTTCCTTAGATTTCTCAAGATGATATTTATGTCCATTATGGAATGGATTATATTCTGTAATCAGACCTACAACCTTCATATGACCTCCTTCTATGTTATAAAAGTATGATTCCCAAATAAAAAGAAAATATTAAAATCCTTGCGGTGAAAACTGGCTTAATGAGTTGATATAAGTATTATATCATTAATTTTAAAATATTAAGACACTATAGAGGCAGTAAAATCTGAAAAACTATTACTATATGGTTATAGTATAATCAAATAGTATAATCGAAAAAAGAATCAAAAATCAAAAAATATATAATAAAACCTTGAAAAATTTCTTGAATATTTTATAATTATTATGATTGGGGAATTTTTATGATAAATAATTTGGGTTCTGAAATGTGTACTTGAAAAATAAGTTGATATTTTAAAAAATATGTAGCTTTCAGTTGAGAACATGTAAAATAATAATACTTATGCGATACTAATTTTAAGAAGTTTCAAAACTGATAAGTAAAATATATATTAATTGTTTAAACTATTCACAAACCTATGAATATAGTTAGTACATATTTACTTAGCAGTAAAATAAAATTTATATTATTATTGATATTAAGGAGGCAGTACAAATGAATGTATTAGTTATTAATTGTGGTAGTTCTTCATTAAAATATCAGCTAATTGATATGAACAATGAAAATGTTTTAGCAAAAGGTTTAGCCGAGAGAATTGGAATTGAAGGTGCTAGAGTAAAGCATGAAGCTTTGGGCATGGACAAGGTAGTAATCGAGAAGCCAATGACAGATCATAAGGATGCTTTAAAAATTGTTCTTGATGCCCTTGTTGACACAAAGCATGGAGCTATTAAAGATCTTAAAGAAATTAATGCTGTAGGACATAGAGTTGTACATGGTGGTGAAAAATTCAGCGGTTCTGTAGTTATTGATGATGATGTAATAAAGGCCCTTGAGGAATGTATTGAATTGGCTCCATTACATAACCCTCCAAACCTTATTGGTATTAGGGCTTGCCAAGAGTTAATGCCAGGAGTACCTATGGTTGGTGTCTTTGATACAGCTTTTCACCAAACTATGCCTAAATCATCATATATTTATCCATTACCATATGAATTGTATGAAAAATATGGTATAAGAAAGTATGGATTCCATGGTACAAGCCATAGATTTGTTTCTGCAAGGGCAGCAGAAATTCTTGGTAAAGATTTAAAAGACTTAAAGATTGTAACTTGTCATTTAGGTAACGGTGCAAGCTTAGCAGCGGTGAAAAATGGAGAATCAGTTGATACAAGTATGGGCTTTACTCCACTAGAAGGGTTAGCTATGGGTACAAGATGTGGTGATATCGATCCAGCTATAGTAACATTTATCATGGAAAAAGAAGGGTTAGATATCGATGGAATCAATAATCTTTTAAATAAGAAATCAGGTGTTCTTGGAATATCTGGTGTCAGCAGTGATTTTAGAGATATAGAAATAGCTGCTTCAGAGGGTAATGAAAGAGCACAGTTAGCTTTAGATAAATTTAATGCTAGAGTTAAAAAATACATAGCTGCTTATGCTGCAGTTATGGGAGGCGTAGACGCAGTTGTATTTACTGCTGGACTTGGTGAAAACTCAGCTTCAAATAGAGAAGCGATATGTTCTGGTCTTGAATTTATGGGCATAGAGATAGACAAGGAAAAGAATAATGTAAGAGGCAAAGATGCAATAGTAAGTACCGATAATTCTAAGGTTAAAGTATTAGTTGTTCCAACAAATGAAGAATTAATGATTGCAAAGGACACAGTAGAACTTTTATAATAAACTTTAGGAACATTTAATATTTTGTTATCAAGTACTTTTACTTGACAAATACGGTAGAGGTTTGTATAATAAATCTGTCCGGTCTATGGGGTGAACTGATGAACATCAATATATCAAAGCTTATTGGTGAAAAAACTAATCCTATTGATATTAGTTTGAATTACGAATTAAACAATTCAGAGCTTCTGCAGAATTTGAATATATTAGAAGTGGAGCCTTTAAAGGTTACAGGGAAAGTATATAAAAATAATGGAAGAATAATTGTAGATGCTGTTTTTTCTGGAGAAGCAGTTTTTAGATGCAGTAGATGCTTAGAGGAATTCAAAAAGAATGTATCTGGCAATATGAATTTTGATATTCCCTTGGAAGAAAAAGATGACGATAATACCTATATAGAAGGTGATTATTTAAATCTATCTACCATTATAGAGGAAGCTTTAGCTTTTTCTTTACCTATGAAGACACTCTGCAAAGAAGAGTGTAGAGGATTGTGTCCGATTTGCGGACAAAACCTTAATCTAAAAGAATGTAATTGTGATGTAGATTATATTGACCCCAGATTAGAGAAACTGAAAGATTTTTTTAGTAAAAATGAGGAGGTGTAATTATGGCAGTACCTAAGCGTAAAACTTCTAAGGCAAGAAGAGATAAGAGAAGAGCTTCTAATATAAAAATGACAGCTCCTAATTATGTAAATTGTCCTCAATGTCACGAACCAAAGATGCCTCATAGAGTATGTGACTCATGCGGTTATTATGGAGACAAGGAAGTAGTAAAAGTTGACTAATATTCAACAAATAATATATTAATTCAATAAAAAAATAGTAGCGACATTTATGTCGCTACTATTTTTTTATTGAAAGATTTTGATGTAAATATTTATAAAGAATTTAGAAATTTAAAAAAGACCTTGCATAAATCTAATTAATCATTTATACTTATTGTTAGTAGTAGGTACTAATAGCAGTTAAGATATTTGCACTAATAACACTAAGGGGTGGGCATATGTCTTCAAAAAGATATAGTAAGAAGGATAGACAAGAAAGATTAAAGAAAGAGATTGAAGATAATCCCTTTATAACAGATGAGGAATTATGTGAACTCTTCAATGTTAGCATACAAACAATAAGACTAGATAGATTATGTCTCAATATTCCAGAGCTAAGAGAAAGAGTAAGAAATGTTGCGAAGTTAAATTATAAAAAGGTCAGAACTATAGGTGAAGCGGAAATAGTAGGAGAGCTTATTGATTTAGAATTAAATAAAAAAGCAATTTCCATTTTACAAACGGATTCAACCATGGTTTTTAAAAAAACAAAAATCGTTAGGGGTCATTTTATATTTGCTATGGCAGAGTCTTTAGCAATGGCAGTGATAGATGCAGACGTAGCTTTAACTGGAGTTTCTAATATAAAATATAAGGTTCCAGTATTATCAGGACAAAAACTTATAGCTAAGGCAGAAGTAACAAGGATTAGAGGGAAAAATTATTTTGTGCATGTCAAGATAACAGTTAAAGATGAGCAGGTTTTTAGAGGAAAATTTATATTGGTATCCATATAGAGCGTATTATAGATCTACATTTTGATTTTTTGAGTAGCTAGTGTTTTAAAGATATTGAAGAAATGAAAATGTAAGGATTTATATGGTTCTGTATAATCATATTTTAGGGGGAGAAAAAATATGAGAATTGCAATAGATGTAATGGGAGGCGACAATGCACCGCATGCTATAATATTAGGAAGTTTGCAGGCATTAAATGAAATAGAGTCTGAAATACTATTAGTGGGTAAAGAAGAAATAATAAAAAATCAACTTGAAAAAAATACAAAGGATTTCAAAAGAATACATATTATCAATGCAGATGAAATAATTTCCAATGATGATAAAGCAGTTCAAGCAATTCGAAAGAAAAAAAATTCTTCCATGGCTGTTGGTTTTGATTTATTAAGAAAAAATGAAGTAGATGCTTTTGTATCTGCTGGGAATACGGGAGCATTATTAGCAGGTAGTTTACTAAGAATAGGTAGAATAAAGGGCATTGATAGACCAGCCTTAGCTCCAATTTATCCAACCAAAAAAGGTTTTTCTATTTTAATAGATGCAGGGGCTAATGCTGATTGCAAACCAAGAAATTTACTTGAGTTTGGAATTATGGGATCAATATATTTAGAAAATGTATTAAATATAAAAACCCCAAAGGTTGGGTTGGTTAATATTGGAACTGAGGAAGGAAAAGGTAATAAACTAGTTGCCCAGGCATATGAACTTATGAGGAATTCAAATCTGAATTTTTATGGTAATCTAGAAGCCCGTAATGTTCCAGATGGTATAGTAGACGTAATAGTATGTGATGGTTTTGTAGGCAATGTAATACTAAAGCTTACAGAAGGCGTTGCAATGAACTTAGCATCAATACTTAAAGATATTTTCACAAGAAATTTTATCAGTAAAATTGGTGCATTGATTTTAAAGGATGGACTTAGGGATTTTAAATCAAGACTTGACTATACAGAATACGGTGGAGCTCCATTATTAGGTGTAAAAAAACCAGTAATTAAAGCCCATGGAAGTTCAAATGAAAAAGCTATAAAAAATGCAATAAAGTACAGTGAGATATTTATTAAGAAGGGTGTAATTAAGAAAATCGAAGAAAATATTAGAGGAGCTGATAATATTGAATAGTGGTTTAAGAAGTGTTGGTATACTAGGTACTGGAAGCTGCCTTCCAGAAAATGTTATAACTAATTACGATTTAGAAAAAATTGTCGACACTTCACATGATTGGATTGTTACGAGAACAGGAATTCACAGCAGAAGAATTGTTGATGATAATACAGCTACTTCAGATTTAGCTACAAAAGCAGCACTAAAGGCATTGGAGGCTGCAGGGGTGTCAGCTAAGGAATTGGACTTAATTATTGTTGCTACTGTTACTCCAGACATGTCATTCCCTTCAACGGCATGTATCGTTCAAAAAAATATTGGTGCGACAAATGCAGCGGCATTTGATTTAGGGGCAGGATGCTCTGGTTTTATATATGAATTAGCTGTTGCTAAGCAATTCATCGCAACAGGAGTATATAATAAAATACTTATAATTGGAGCTGAAACCCTATCTAAAATTATGAATTGGAATGATAGAAATACCTGTGTTTTATTTGGTGATGGAGCAGGAGCTGCAGTATTAGGGGTTACAGAAGAAGGAACAGGAATACTTTCTACTTACTTAGGTGCTGATGGAGAAGGTGGCAAATTTTTAACATTACCTGCAGGTGGATCAAGGATGCCTGCGTCAGTTCAGACAGTTGAACAGAATCTACATTATATAAAGATGGATGGAAGTGAAGTATTTAAATTTGCTGTAAGAGCAATGGGAAATGCTTCAAAAAAAGCCCTCAAACTATGTAATTTAGATGTCAATGATATAGATTATTTAGTACCACATCAAGCCAATACTAGAATTATATCTGCATCGGCAAAGCGTTTAAAATTGCCAATGGAAAAGGTATATGTTAATCTTGACCGATATGGTAATATGTCGGCTGCTTCTATACCAGTAGCATTAGACGAAGCCATAAGAAAGGGAAAAATCAAAAAAGGTTATAATGTTGTTCTAGTTGGCTTTGGGGCAGGTCTTACTTGGGGTTCATCTGTAATTAAGTGGTAATATAGGAGGGTGAATGATGAGAAAAATAGCTTTTGTTTTTCCAGGACAGGGTGCACAATATGTTGGAATGGGTAAGGAATTTGTAGAAAATTTTAAAATAGCAAATGACGTTTTTGAAAAAGCTTCCAATTCTCTGGGCTATGATATGAAAAAGCTTTGCTTTGAAGGACCTGAAGAGGAACTTAAGAAAACAGAAAACACACAACCAGCAATTTTAACTGCAAGTATAGCATCATATGAGGTGTTAAAGGAGCATGGCATTGAACCTAAGATTGTAGCTGGTTTAAGTTTGGGAGAATTTTCAGCCCTTGTGGCATCAAAGGTAATGGCATTTGAAGATGCAGTTAGAGTTGTAAAAGCAAGAGGTAAATATATGCAGGAAGAAGTACCCATTGGGGTAGGTACAATGGCTGCCTTTATTGGACTTGATAGAGAAAAAGTTATAGAAGCTTGTAATAGAGCTTCTGAATTTGGAGTAGTAGAGCCTGCTAATTTTAATTCTCCTATTCAGATAGTTATTTCAGGTGAGGTAAAGGCTGTAGAAAAGGCAGTAAAAATTGGAAAGGAATTAGGAGCAAAAAAAGCAAAGATTTTAAAGGTTTCAGCACCATTTCATTCAAGTATGCTATATGGTGCTGGAGAAAAATTAGCAAAGGAGCTACATAAAATTGAATTGAATGATTTCATCTATCCAGTAGTTGCTAATGTAACAGCAGATTATTATGATTCAATTTCATCTGTAAATGAATTGCTGGTTAGACAAGTAAGTAATTCCGTTCTTTGGGAAGATTCAGTAAGGAAAATGATATTGGATGGAGTAAATACTTTTGTAGAAGTAGGACCAGGAAAAGCATTATCTGGGTTTATAAAAAGAATTTCTCGTGATGTGCAAATACTAAATGTTGAAGATATGACATCATTAGAAAAAGCACTAAAGGCTTTAGCTTAAAGGAATTTAGAAAAAAACTGCATACTATGGAGGTAGTTTTATGAATTTATCAGGCAAAACAGCAATAATTACTGGTGGCTCAAGGGGCATCGGAAAAGCTATAGCTATAAAGCTAGCTGAAAAAGGTGCTAATATAGTGGTCAATTATACTAGTAATTCTAATAAGGCTGAAGAAGTTGTAGAAGAAATAAAAAAGATGGGCAGGGAAGCATTGGCGATAAAAGCTGATGTTTCAAATTCAGAGGATGTTAAAAATTTAGTAAAAGAAGTAGAAAAAAATTTCTCAAGCATAGATATTTTAATAAATAATGCAGGCATTACAAGAGATACATTACTAATAAGAATGAAGGATGATGATTGGGATAAGGTAATGGATGTGAACCTTAAGGGAACATTTTTATGTACCAAGCTTGTTGGGAAAAAGATGATGAAGCAACGAAGTGGAAAAATAGTAAATATTACGTCTGTGGTTGGAATTATTGGAAATGCAGGACAAACAAACTATTCTGCTTCAAAGGCTGGAGTTATTGGATTTACGAAGTCTTCTGCTAAGGAACTAGCATCTAGAGGGGTTAATGTCAATGCTGTTGCTCCAGGCTTTATTGAGACAGATATGACTGAAAAGCTTTCAGAAGAAGTAGTAAAAAACTATTCGAAGAGCATTCCTTTGGGCAAAATGGGTAAACCAGAAGATGTAGCAAATGTAGTAGCATTTTTATGCTCAGAAGAATCAGATTATTTAACTGGCCAGGTTATAAATGTCGATGGTGGAATGGTGATGTAGTATACTAAAAAATAATTATTATTAAGAAAGGTTAGGTGTAAATTATGGTATTTGATAAAGTTGTTAAAATTATAGCTGAACAATTAGATGTTGATAATGTAGAGGATATTACTCCAAAAACTTCCTTAATGAATGATTTGGAAGCAGATTCACTTGATGCTGTTGAAGTAATTATGGCACTAGAAGACGAATTTGATATAGAAATTCCTGATGAAGATGCTGAAAACTTCAAAAATATAGGAGATATAGCAAAATATATCGAAGAAAAAACAAAATAGTAAATTTGAAAATTCTATACAAGTATAGGAGGAATTAATTTGAGTAAGAGAAGAGTAGTCATAACAGGGATTGGTGTAATTTCTCCAATTGGTATTGGCAAAGAAAATTATTGGAATGCATTAAGAGATGGTGTTAATGGTATAGGAAAGATAACGAAATTTGATGTATCAGAATATGCTACTCAGATTGCAGGTGAAGTTAAAGACTTTAATTCCCATGATTATATTGATAAAAAAGAAGCAAGAAGAATGGATAGATTTACTCAATTTGCAGTATCTGCTGCAAAAATGGCTTTAGAGGATTCAAAACTTAATTTAGATGAGATAAATAGAGAAAGATTAGGGGTATCTCTTGGATCTGGTGTTGGAGGTATTGAAACACTGGAAAGAGAGCATAATAAGTTAAATGAAAAAGGTCCTAGAAGAGTTAGTCCCTTCTTTATACCAATGATGATTTCAAATATAGGAGCTGGACATATTTCGATGGCACTAGGGGCAAAGGGTCCCAGTATCACAACAGTATCGGCATGTGCTTCATCCAATAATGCTATTGGAGATGCTTTTAAGATTATTGAAAGAGGCGATGCAGATATAATGTTTACAGGTGGTGCTGAGGCATCTATAACACCTATGTCTGTGGCAGGCTTTTGTACTATGAAGGCCATGTCAACTAGAAACGATGATCCTAAAACTGCTAGTCGTCCCTTTGATAAAGATAGAGATGGTTTTGTAATGGGTGAAGGATCAGGTATAATTGTTTTAGAAGAATTAGAGCACGCTAAAAAACGCGGAGCAGAAATATATGGTGAAATAGTTGGGTATGGTATGTCATGCGATGCTTATCATATAACTGCTCCAGCTCCTGAAGGTGAAGGTGCAGCTAGGGCTATGAAAAACGCTATAAACGATGCAGGTATAAAGCCTGAGGAGATAGACTATATAAATGCCCATGGAACCTCAACTCCTTATAATGATAAATTTGAAACCATGGCAATAAAAACAGTATTTGGCGAACATGCATATAAGCTTTCAGTAAACTCTACTAAATCTATGACAGGTCATTTGCTTGGTGCAGCCAGCTCAATAGAAGCAATTGCATGCTTATTAGCTGTAAAAGAGGATTTTATACATCCAACAATAAATATAATAACCCCAGACCCAGAACTAGATTTAGATTATGTACCAAATAAAGGAAAGAATAAAGTAGTGAATTATGCTCTTTCCAATTCCCTAGGTTTTGGTGGACATAATGTTGCAATAGTTTTAAAGAAATATACCGATTAATAACTAATAAATAGGCGCCCCATATGGGGTGCTTTTAATTGTTGTCTAGCAATAAGGGGTTAAATTTTTAATACTTCAAAAGTTTTAATATCTTACATATTAAATAATACTTTTATTTTATATAAAAAAAGTATAAAATAATTATGTACAATTTTCGAAGGTTTTTCGAATGTTTTTTATTTTCAGGTAACATATTATAACATAAAATACATTCGAAATCCCTTCTATAATATTAGGAGGAATTTTTATGAACAATGATAATTTTGTGAAATTTGAACAATTAATTAACTATGAGTTTAAAAAAAAGGAATTGATAAATGAAGCACTTACCCATAGTTCATATGCAAATGAAAAGAAAAACAAAAAATACAAACATAATGAAAGACTAGAATTCCTTGGAGATTCTGTACTTGGACTTATCATCAGTGACTATCTATTTATTAATTATCCAGATTTACCAGAAGGAGAGCTTACTAAGACAAGGGCTAAAATTGTTTGTGAGCCAACCTTATCATACTGTGCAAAGGCTATTGACTTAGGCAACTATATAATGCTTGGTAAGGGAGAAGATGCTACTGGTGGAAGAGAAAGACAATCTCTTTTAGCTGATGCATTTGAATCAGTCATAGGAGCAATATACTTAGATGGAGGAATAGAAAGTGCTAAAAAATTTATACTTTGGACAATGAAAGAAGTAATAAATGACGCCCTTAATGGTAAAATCTTCATTGACTATAAAACTCGTTTGCAAGAACTGATTCAAAATGATCCAAATGTTAAGATTAGCTATGAAATAATCGATGAAAAGGGTCCTGACCACAATAAAACTTTTTATACTCAAGTTAAAAAGAATGACAATGTATTAGGACATGGTAAAGGAAAGAGTAAAAAAGAGTCAGAACAAAATGCTGCTAAAATGGCTTTAGGGGTTATAAAAAATGGGTAAAAAAAACTATATTATACCTATTTTTGTACCACATCATGGGTGTCCCTTTGATTGTGTTTTTTGTAATCAAAGAAAAATAACAGGAAAGGATACAGCCTTGACGGGTCAGGAGATTGAAGAACAAATCAAGGAATATGTTGAATCTATTGGAGAAAAGAAGGATAAACATATTGAAATAGCTTTTTTTGGAGGAAGCTTTACTGGAATAGATAGTGAAAAGCAAAAGGAGTTTTTAAGTATAGCAAATAAATGGTATAAGAGTGGATATGTTGATGATATAAGACTTTCTACTAGACCGGATTATATTGATAAAGATATACTTTTAAACTTAAAAGAGTATAATGTTTCAACTATTGAATTGGGTGTTCAGTCATTAGATGATGAAGTGCTTAGAGAAAGCTGTAGAGGTCATATTGCCCATGACGTATTAAGTGCTTCATATTTAATAAAAAAGATGGGCTTTAAGCTAGGTCTTCAGATGATGATAGGATTACCAGGGGATAACTTTGAAAAGGCAATGAATACTGCTAAAAAAATGATTTCCTATAAGCCAGATTTTGTGAGGATTTATCCAACCCTTGTTATAAAAGGAACTAAACTTGAGGAATTATTTTTTAAAAATGAATATAAACCTTTAAGTATTGATAATGCAGTACTTATTTGTAGAGAATTATATAAATTATTCTATAGAAATGATATACCTATTATTCGTATAGGACTTCAACCAACTGAAAATATCATGGAAGGAAAGGATGTAGTAGCAGGTCCTTTTCATCCAGCCTTTAGACAATTAGTAGAATCAGAGGTTTTTAGAGAAGCCATTGATAAAGTAATAGCATCCTATAAACATGAAGTAGAAAAAGTTGAATTTACATTAAATCCAAAATTCATTTCTAATTTAGTTGGGATTAACAAAAGCAATACAATTTATTTTAAGTCTAAATATAATATAAAAAATATTAAAATAATCAAGGATTCAGAACTCAAAAAAAATGAAGTCAAAATTAAAATAAATGATAAAATAATAATCAAGCAAATGATATTATAACACCTAGATTAAAGGTGTTATTCTCTTTTTTAAAAAGTTATGATAAAATATTTAAGTGCATCAGTAGATATTTAGCTAGTGGCTGTCAGCTAACAAGAAATATATTTGAAATATTTCTTTGGCTAGACCTATGAATTATGGATTAAAATAAAAAGAGGTGTATGCTTTGTACCTTAAAAAACTTGAAATACACGGATTTAAATCCTTTGCAGATAAGATAACAATTGATTTCAGAAATGGTATAACAGGTATTGTTGGCCCAAATGGCAGTGGGAAAAGTAATATTATTGACTCCGTAAGATGGGTACTTGGAGAGCAAAGTCCTAAAACCCTAAGAGGAAGCAGAATGGAAGATATTATTTTTAATGGGACAAGCCATAGAAAACCTTTAGGCATGGCGGAGGTATCATTAACTTTTGATAATAGTGAAAAATTTTTACCTATAGATTATAGTGAGGTTACGATAACTAGAAGACTGTATCGTTCTGGCGAAAGCGAATATCTTATAAATAAAACTCCTTGCAGACTAAAGGACATTCGTGAATTGATAATGGATACAGGAATTGGAATAGATGGATATTCCCTTATTGGTCAAGGTCAAATAGACGGTATACTAAGTAATAAGCCCGATGAAAGAAGACAAATTTTCGAAGAAGCTGCAGGAATTGTAAAGTATAAATCTAGAAAATTAGAGGCTGAAAAGAAACTTAGCAATACAAATCAAAATATTGTAAGAATAGAAGATATTATAGTAGAACTTGAAACGAGAATACAGCCCCTAAAAATACAAAGTGAAAAAGCAAAAAAGTTTTTAGATTTATCTGAAGAACTTAAAAAATTAGAGATCAACATTTTTTTAAGAGAAATAGAAGATATAAAACTAAAGCTTAAAGCTGAAGAAGAGCAATTCCATGTTGTTAATAATCAACACGCAGATTATTTAAGCAAAAAACAATCTGTGTCAAGTGAACAGTTAAAATGTCAGCAAAAAATTGAAGAGCTTAACAATGATATTCAAAGTATGAAGGAAAATTATTTTGAGACAACTAATTTATTAAAAAAATTAGAAGGAGAGAGAATACTTTACAAAGAGAAAGTACAAAACATTGATAAGAATGTCTCAAGAATTAGAAATGAAATAGAAGGCATATCAGATAAAGATAAAGATATCAATATTGAACTGTCACATTTACTGTTGCAAAAACAGGAGTTTAATACACTTATATCCAAAAAAAATGAATTATTGGTTAAGGAAAATGAGAAATATGAGGAGCTTGGCAATTTAATAAATAAGTATCAATATAAACTTGAAGAGTTAAAAGGCAAAAATATAGAAGTTCTTAACTCCATGTCTTCTATTAAAAGTGAAGCAAATAGCATGAATACAATTAAGGAAAATCTAATAAATAGAATAAAGAGAATTGAGCATGAAAAACGGAGCCTAAGTAATAAAAAAAAGGATAATACAGAAAAATTCTTGGAAGTGAATAATGAGATTAAAAAAACAAAGGCTTCCTATAATGAAATGCTTCTAAAAAAAGAGGAATTAATTAAGAAAAATAATGAATATAGAAATAAGTATCAAGATTTACTAAATTTATATGAAAAAGAAAAAAATAATTTAAGAGACCTGCAATCACAGAAAAAACTTCTTCAAGCTATGGATAGATCCTACGAAGGATTTAGCAGCAGTGTAAGGAAAACCCTGAAGCTATGTAAGGAAAACAGCACATTAGGCAAGGGCGTACATGGAGTTGTTGCTGAACTTATGACTATACCAAAGGACTATGAAATAGCAATGGAAGTAGCTCTAGGATATTCTATGCAGTATATTGTATGTAATAATGAAGAAGATGCAAAAAGGATAGTGAAACATCTTAAGGAAAATAACTTAGGAAGAGTTACTTTTCTTCCATTATCTAATGTATATTCCCAAAAAAACAAGAAAAATATTGAATCGAAACTTATTAAGCATAAAGGTTTTATTGGAATAGCCAGTAATTTGGTTTCAACCTCAAATAAATATGATAGCCTATTTAATTATCTACTTGGCAATACAATTATAGTTGATAATATAGATTCTGCAGTAGACATTTCAAAAACAGTAAAAAAATTCAAGATTGTAACACTTGATGGAGATATTATAAATCCAGGTGGCACAATTACAGGAGGTAGTTACAAATCAAAAACAGTTAATGTTTTTAGGAGAAAGAGAAAAATAAAGGAGCTTGATGATAAAATCGATGATTTAAACAAATTAACGACTCAGTATAAAAATGACCTAGAAGAATTGAAGAATAAACTTGAAGGCATAGATAATAAGCTAAAGGATAATTCCATATCTGTTGAAAGTATTAAGTTGACTCTTCTAAAAAAAGAAAATGTATTGACTAATATAGAAAATCAAGGTCATTCCCTTGATGTATCTTTGTGTAATTTAGATGAAGAACTAAAGGAGCTTAAAAGTGAATTAAAGGATATAGATGAATCCATCAGCAAAAAGAATTCATTTGTTTTATCCCTTAAAAAAGAAAATGAAGAACTTGAAAATAATATACAAAATATGTCTAGGATTGCCCATGAAAAGCAAAATCAAATAAATTTATTAAAGGAAAAAATAACTTCAATAAAAATTGATTTAGCTTCTTTGAAGGAGAAAAGGGATAATAATAAAATGGAAATAAAAAGGATACAAGATTCTATCGAGGTATGGAAAAATAATAGATTAAACAAAGAAAAGGAATTATCGCAGCTAGAAAAAGAAAAGGAAGGATTGATTAAAAAAACTGATAATATAATGATGAAAATTAATGATAATAACGTCTTAAGTAAACAAATTGAATATAATATAAACAAATATACAAATGAGAAGGATATATGGATTAAAAGAAATAAGGAACTAATAATGAAGATTGAAACCATAGATAATGCTTTAAATGATTTAAAGGAAAGCCTTCATAAAATCGAAGTTAAAAAGGCAAGACTTGAACTTCAAAATGATAATCTTATTAAGAAAATATGGGAAAAATACGAGCTTAGTTATATGGATGCCTTAAATCATAAAAGTGATATAGAAGATTTCAATATAGCATCTAAAAGAATAAGTTCTCTAAATAGAGAACTTAAGAAATTAGGTGAAGTGAATATAAGTTCTATAAAAGAATATGAAGAAGTAAATCAAAGATACGCTTTTTTAAAGGAGCAAAGAGAAGATTTAATTAAAGCAAAGGAATCTTTAAATCAAGTAATTAAAGAATTAGAAAGTACAATGAATAAGCAATTTGTCAAGAGCTTTAAACAAATAAATGAAAATTTTAGTGAAATTTTTAATCAGCTTTTTAATGGAGGAAAGGCTAAACTCCTATTGGATGATTATGAAAATGTATTGGAAAGTAACATAGATATTGTAGCGCAACCCCCAGGAAAAAAACTTCAAAATTTAAATCTCCTTTCTGGAGGAGAGAAGGCTTTAACTGCTATAGCATTATTATTTTCAATTCTGAGAACTAAGCCAACTCCCTTCTGTATATTAGACGAAATTGAAGCGGCTTTAGATGATATAAATATATTTAGATTTGCAGAATTTCTTAAGGAATTCACTAAAAATTCTCAATTTATAATAATCACCCATAGAAAAGGAACTATGGAGATTATTGATTATTTATATGGTATTACAATGCAAGAGTATGGTGTTTCAAAGGTTGTTTCAGTTAAATTAAGTGAAGTAGCCAGCTAAGGTAAAATACATTTGGTGTTTTGTTAGATTGAGGTTCTGTTTGGGGTCAACTCTTTTGTGTATAGCTTAAGGTTGAGAGATAGGGTAATCCTTTATGGTCTAGTTAGATACAAATTATTTTCAAGGGTAAAGAATTTAAATTACGATATTTAGGAGGTAAAAAATGTTAAAGAAACTATTTGGTAAAATCAAGAAAAATAATGAAGAAACGTTGATTGATAAGGGTATGGGCGAAGAGGATAAAAGCCAAGAGGAAATTAGTGAAGGTGAATTTATTAGCGAGGATATTAAAAAAGCCTCTATTTCAGAAGATAATAATAAAGGAGATTTGAAACATCTAAATGATGAATTAGAAGAAGCAGTTGAAAGTCCATTGCAAAATCCAGAAGATGATGCAAATATTGAACTTGAGTCAAAAAAAAATTCTGTTAATTTTTTTTCTAAATTAAAATTAGGGCTAACAAAAACCAGAAAAGGTATAACTGAAAAAATTGATTCTTTGATGAAGATATATACTAAGGTTGATGAAGAATTTTTAGAAGAATTAGAGGAAATTCTTATTGTATCCGACGTAGGAATGAGTACGACAATGGAAATTATTGACAAGCTAAGGAGTGAAATAAAAACAAGAAAAATATCGGATACAGAAGAAGTTAAAGCTGTATTAAAGGATATTATGGAAGAATTATTAACTACTTCAAAGGATAACGATTTAAACATATCACCTTCTCCTGCCATAATTATTGTTATAGGAGTAAATGGCGTTGGTAAAACAACATCTATAGGTAAGATAGCTTATAATGTTAAAGCAAGTGGTAAGAAAGTATTGCTTGCTGCAGGTGATACATTTAGAGCAGCGGCTATCGATCAGCTAAAAATATGGGGTGAAAGAGTAGGTGTAAATGTAATTCACCAACAGGAGGGTTCAGACCCAGCTGCTATAATATATGACGCAATTCAAGCGGCTAAAGCAAGAAAAACTGATGTATTAATCTGTGATACAGCTGGAAGACTACACAATAAAAGGAATTTGATGAATGAATTGGGTAAGGTTTTTAAAATAATTAATAGGGAATATCCTGAAGCTAGAAAAGAAGTACTTTTAGTTTTAGATGCAACTACAGGTCAAAATGCTATACAACAAGCCAAAACCTTTAAGGAAGTTGCTGATATAACAGGAATCGTATTAACAAAATTAGATGGTACAGCAAAGGGTGGAGTTATTCTTGGAGTAACATCGGAATTAGATATACCTGTGAAGTTTGTAGGAGTTGGAGAAGGCATACAAGACCTTCAACCATTTAATCCAAAGGATTTTGTAGAGGCTTTATTAAGTGATAATTAAAAGTATTTAATGATACTTTTAAAGTTACAAGTTCCATGTTCCAAGCTGCAAGTAGGAGATTTTGATGTTAAACCTCTTAAGGTTAAAATCAGGTCATTCTTTTAGATATATAATAATGTAAATTGAGGAAATTGCATAATACATTTAAAGAATTTTGGGGTACAAAATGTAGTAGATAGAGTCAAAAAGGCTATCTGCATATTGTATTTCAAAATTATCAGTGTTAATTATGCAAGTTTCTTAATTAAAAGAAAATATTGAAACTTCTATGATTGAAATTGGTACAATGAATAATATTTATTCAATATCTTTAATATTTTCTATTGACAATGAAATAATAGTAGTATAAAATACATCTGTAAAGGTTAAGACCTTTACAGATGTATTTTTGGGAAGTGTTATTATGTTTGAGAAAAAAATTAAATTAGGCAATTTATACGCTTTCTATGGTAGCTTGCTTACAGAAAAGCAGCAAGAGATTTTAAGACTATACTGTATACATGATCTTTCTTTAGGTGAGATATCAGAAAACTTGGATATTAGTAGGCAAGCCGTTTATGATACATTAAAGCGTTCTAAAAAAATATTGGAAGACTATGAGGGAAAGCTTGGTTTATTAAGTAAGTTTTCTAATACTAGAAATAAAGTAAATCAATTAATAAAGTCTATAGATAGCTTTAGAATTATTATAAATGATAATTTGGATAGAGATAAGATGTTGAATAAAATAGATGAGGTAAAAGAATTACTTGTTGAAATTTTAGATGAGGGACTGTAGGTAGAGTTTTAAGGAGGTTAGAATATGATTTTTGAAGGTCTTTCCGAAAAACTTCAAGGAACCTTTAAGAAACTTAAGGGGAAAGGAAAGTTATCTGAAAAAGACGTAAAGAGTGCAATGCGAGAAGTAAAGCTTGCATTACTTGAAGCAGATGTTAGTTATAAGGTTGTAAAGGATTTTATTAAAAAAGTTACTGAAAGAGCTGTTGGGCATGAAGTGCTAGAAAGTTTAACACCAGGACAACAGGTAATAAAAATTGTTAATGAGGAATTAACTAATTTAATGGGTAATACCCAAAGTAAAATCATGTTTTCTTCTAAACCTCCTACAATTATTTTATTAGTTGGTTTGCAAGGTGCTGGAAAAACAACTACGGGTGGTAAGCTTGGTGCACAACTAAAAAAGCTTGGAAAAAGACCTTTGCTTGTTGCTTGTGACGTTTATAGACCTGCAGCTATCAAGCAGCTCCATGTAGTTGGAGAAAAGCTTGATATACCTGTTTTTTCTATGGGTGATAAGGTAAGCCCTGTAAATATAGCTAAAGCAGGTATTGAACATGGGAAAAAATATGGAAATGATGTTGTGATAATAGATACTGCAGGAAGACTTCATATAGATGAAAGGCTCATGGATGAATTAAAGGATATTAAATCAGAAGTTAGGCCTCATGAGATTATGTTGGTAGTTGATGCAATGACTGGACAAGATGCAGTAAATGTTGCCGATACCTTTAATTCAGAATTAGGTATAGATGGTATTATATTAACTAAGCTAGATGGTGATACTAGAGGTGGGGCAGCTTTATCCGTCAGAGCAGTAACAGGTAAGCCAATAAAATATATTGGTATGGGAGAAAAACTTACAGATTTAGAACCCTTTTATCCTGATAGATTAGCTTCAAGAATATTAGGAATGGGCGATGTTTTAAGTCTTATAGAGAAAGCTCAAGCCAGTTTTGATGAAAATAAGCTCAAAAAATTAGAAAAGAAAATTAAAACTCAGGATTTTAATTTAGAAGATTTTTTAGATCAACTTCAGCAAATGAAGAATATGGGACCATTAAATCAAATTCTAGAAATGATGCCTGGAGTAAGTAATAAACATCTTAAGAATTTAAATGTTGATGAAAAGGAATTAGTTCATATAGAAGCAATAATTCAATCAATGACGCCTGAAGAAAGAAAAAATCCTTCTATTATTAAAGGTAGTAGAAGGAAAAGAATTGCCAAGGGTAGTGGAACAAGTGTTCAGGCGGTAAACAAACTTCTTAAGCAATTTGAGCAAACAAAGAAAATGATGAAACAATTATCTGGTATGGGAAAAGGGCTTAAAAAAGGCGGTAAATTTAAATTGCCGTTCTTTTAAGAATAAATACAAATAGATTCAAAAGGAGGTGAATTACATGGCAGTAAAAATCAGATTAAGAAGAATGGGAGCTAAAAAGAGACCATTTTATAGAATAGTAGTTGCAGACTCACGTTCACCAAGAGATGGTAGATGTATTGAAGAGATTGGATACTACAATCCTATATCTGAACCTGTTGAAATTAAAATAGATGATGAAAAAGCTGTTAAATGGCTTAAAAATGGTGCACAGCCAACTGATACTGTTAAAGATCTATTTAAAAAGCATGGTGTTATTGAAAAATTTGAAGAAGCTAAGAAAGCCTAATTAGGCTTCTAGGGGGTGTATTTATGGGTGAATTAGTAAAGATTATAGCTAAAGCTTTAGTTGACCATCCCGAAGAAGTGCAGGTTAATGAAATCGAAGGAACTCAATCAGTTATTATTGAACTGAAGGTTGCTTCTGAAGATATGGGCAAGGTAATAGGTAAACAAGGCAGAATTGCAAAAGCAATTAGAACTGTTGTAAAAGCTGCTGCTACTAGAGAAAACAAACGAGTAGTAGTTGAAATTATCCAATAGAGTCAAAAAGGATTAGGTAGCCCTAATCCTTTTTGATTATAATTATATGGTTTTGGATAAAATGTTTATATAAACTTATAACCCTAGGTTTAAACTTAATCATATGAAAGGGTGATTAGGTGGAGGAAAAAATAAGGATAGGGCAGATAGTAAATACCCTAGGTCTAATGGGTGAAGTTAAAGTATATCCATTTACTGATTATAAAGAAAGATTTGAAGAATTAGAATATGTATATATAGAAGATAATATAGACTCAAAGCTTGAAATAGAGAAGGTAAGATATAAAAAACAGCTTATCATCTTAAAATTTAAAGGGATGGATAGCATAAATGCTGTGAAAAATTTAAAGAATAAATATATAGCTATAGATAAAAAAGACATAAGAGAATTACCTGAGGATAGCTATTATATTTTTGATTTGATTGGTTCTAAGGTCTTAGATGAAAATAATACTTTGATAGGGAAGCTTATAGATGTTATGCAAAATACGTCACAGGATATTTATGTTGTTGAACATGTGGAAAGCAAGAAGCCTGTGCTAATCCCTGCCGTTAAGGAATTTATTAAGGATGTGAACATAGAAGAAAAAACTATTGAAGTTAAGCTCATAGAGGGTATGATAGAATGATTATTGATATTTTAACACTTTTTCCTCAAATGTTCACTGCAATAATGAATGAAAGTATTGTTGGTAGAGCACAGGAAAAAGGTATAATTGAGATTAACCCTATAAATATTAGGGATTTTTCAAAGGATAAACATAAAAGAGTTGATGATTATCCTTATGGCGGTGGTTCAGGCATGGTTCTAATGAATCAACCATTATTTGATGCTATGGAGTTATTAACACGGGATAAAGAGAATAGTAAAATTATTTATTTAACTCCTAAAGGAAAAACCTTTAATCAAGAAATAGCCAAATCATTATCACTCGAAAAAAATCTAATTTTTATTTGTGGGCATTACGAAGGTATAGACCAAAGATTTATTGATGAATGGGTTACTGATGAAATTTCCATAGGAGATTACGTTCTTACTGGTGGAGAGTTACCTGCCATGGTTCTTATAGATTCAATAGTGAGATTAGTTCCAGGAGTGCTTAATAAGAATGAATCTTTTATTGATGAGAGCTTTTATAGTGGTCTTTTAGAATATCCCCATTATACGAGACCAAAGGATTATAAAGGGCATTGTGTGCCTGAAATTCTTTTATCTGGTAATCATAAGCTAATTAATGAATGGAGAACAAAGGAGTCTATAAAAATAACCATTGAAAGAAGACCAGATTTAATAGCTAAGTTGTTCCAAAGAGATGATATTGATATCAAAGGAAAATCAAAGTTAAGGAAATACATAGAGGAAATAAGCAATGAAAAAAAGAAAAATTTCTAGATTATTGTTGTCTAATATTTCAAGCTATGATATAATAACTTGTGGCAATACGGGCGGTCCTCTTTTACAGATTAGTAAAATGAACGTCTATGATGGAGGGAGGTAGGCATTATGAATATGGAAATCATTAAAGAAATTGAAAAAGAACAGCTTAAAAGCGATTTACCTGAAATTGGAGTAGGTGATACTGTAAAAGTTCACTTAAAAGTAAAAGAAGGAAAAAGAGAAAGAATCCAAATTTTTGAAGGTGTTGTTCTTAAAAAACAAAATGGCGGAGCAAGAGAAACATTTACTGTAAGAAAGATTTCTTATGGTGTAGGTGTTGAAAAGACTTTACCACTTCATTCACCAAAAATTGACAAGATTGAAGTTACAAGAAAAGGTAAGGTTAGAAGAGCTAAGCTAAACTACATTAGACAAAGAGTTGGGAAATCTGCTAAAATCAAAGAAAAAAGACGTTACTAAGATTAAGAGGGGCTGTTATCAGTCCCTTTTGTTATATTTATATTAATGCTCATTGTTTTTGAAAACGACATTATAGTAGAATGAATATTAGTATTCAAGTTATATAGTAAGTATTAAGGTCTAGTTCTAATGTCATATTATATAGATATTCCAGTAAAACAGTTAATTTATACATATCAAAAATATTCCCAAAAGCTTTGTATATTTTGATATGTATAAATTAAGTTTTGCTATGGGAAATCTATATATTAGGGAGATGTTTTTTAAATTTATTTAATGGTGTATAAGCTATGTTTAAAAAAGCATTGAGATATGGTTTGACAACTATAATAATGATAATATTGATTGTCCCCTTTATTTTAAAACCAATTAAAGTTAAAGGCAATTCAATGTATCCAGTTTTGAAGGATGGAGATTGGGTCTTAGTAAGTAAGATATCATATATATTTTCTAAGCCCAGAAGAGGCGATATTATAGTTTTTGATTTGCCTAATTTAAATAGGAATAAAAAATATTTTATAAAGCGTATTATTGGTTTAGAAAAGGAAACTATTGAGATTAAATTTGGTAAAATCTATATAAATAATGCTATACTGCATGAATGTTATGGATATTCTTCTATTAGTGACAGTTTTTACAAAAGAATTATCCCTATTCATAATTTTTTTGTTCTTGGTGATAATAGGAGAATTAGTGTAGATAGTAGGTATGAAGATATTGGATTTGTTGATAGAAGTCAAATAATTGGAAAAATAATTCTTGAGTGGTGATGTTTATGATAATAAATTGGTATCCAGGACATATGAAGAAGACTAAGGAGCTTATAAAAGACAATTTAAAGCTTGTAGATGTTGTTATAGAGCTACTAGATGCTAGAATACCAATTAGCAGTAAAAATCCAGATATTGATAATATTATTGGTAATAAACCAAAAATTATTATCCTAAATAAATCAGATTTATCAGACTCTAAAGTATTAAATAATTGGATAGAATATTATAAAAAAAGAGGAATAAAGTCAATACCAATTAATTCTATAACTGGTGAAGGAATGAATAACCTTATCGATGCTGTAAAAAGTGCAGCTAAAGAAAAGATTGACAATATGAAAAGTAAAGGAAGAAAAGTGAGACCCATCAGAGTTATGATTGTTGGAATACCTAATGTGGGCAAATCATCATTAATAAATAAGTTGGCTGGTAAAAAGACTGCAAAGACTGGTAATAAGCCTGGAGTAACAAAGGGTAAGCAGTGGATTAGAATTAGGAAAGATCTAGAACTGTTTGACACTCCTGGAATACTTTGGCCCAAAATTGAAGATGAAAATGTAGGTTTGAATTTAGCCTTTACTGGGGCAATCAAGGACGAAATATTGGATATTGATGAGATATGTGTTAAACTTTTGGAAAAGCTTAGCATAAGGTATCCTGAGAATTTGAAGAATAGATATAAGCTTGACAAGCTGGAGGAAGACCCAGTTATAAATATGGAATACATAGGGAAGAAAAGGGGCTGTATAAAAGCTGGTGGAATAATAGATTATTCCAAGGTTTCTAAAATAGTACTTGATGAATTTAGAAAAGGAATACTTGGAAGGATAACCCTAGAAAGTCCTGAGGATATGTAAAGTTGTAAGCTGCAGGTTCCAAGTTTTATGGTATTCCTATAGAGGCTTAAAAGAAGAGATATAGAAAAGGAAGCACAAAAATGTGCTTCCTTTGTGTTATAATTTTCATATCAAAACAATTTAATTTAGCCAGTAGTATTAGTATCTTTCGCAGGGCTTTTAATATTTCCTTTTCGTTCATGTAATAAACCTGTTTTTTCATATGACTTTTAAGGGCAAAACAGGTTTATAAAAATCACTCAAATGAAATATTAAAATCCCCTAAGGGATTTTAAAAGTAATAAATTTTATTTACTAGTCTGGCGAATTAATTTAGAAAGGATAATTTATATATGGATTTTTCAAAAATGTCTTTTAAAGAAATAGAAAAGCATATTAAAGCATTAGATAAGGATGAAAGATTTTCTTACATCAATATTCTAGAACAAGACAGTAGAAAAAACGTTAAGGGCTTAGCCCTAAAGCTTCAAAAAGAGAAGGAAAGAATACATAATGAAATTGAGAGATTAAAAAATCTTTGGGAAATAGAAAACAATATCTTTGCTTTAGGTTACAATATGGTAGCAGGCTTAGATGAAGCTGGCAGAGGGCCTTTAGCAGGACCAGTAGTAGCAGCAGCGGTAATCCTACCGAAAAATGAGATGATCTTAGGTGTAGATGATTCTAAAAAGTTATCAGAGAAAAAAAGAGATGAATTATTCGAGAGGATACAAGAATCTGCATTAGCTATTGGAGTTGGGATTATAGATAGTAATATAATCGATAAAATAAATATATTTAATGCTACAAAGCTTGCTATGAAAAGGGCTATTGATTCTTTGAAAATAAAGCCAGATTTTCTACTAATTGATGCTTTAAAAATTACCGATATAAATATAAAGCAGCAAAGTATAATTAAAGGGGACAGTAAGAGTATTTCAATAGCTGCTGCATCAATAATAGCGAAGGTTACTAGAGATAATTTAGTAAAAAAATATGAAATAGAATATCCACAATACAAGTTTTCCAAGCATAAAGGGTATGGTACGAAGGAGCATTATGAAGCAATTGAGAAGTATGGGATAACACCATTACATAGAAAAAGTTTTCTAAAGAATATACTATAGATATATATTCTACAAATAAAGTTACAATTGCTCTTGTATTTAGCCCTTAACTGTAACCATTAATTCCAAAGGTTTATAAAAAATTCACATAAAGGTGATAAATATGGAAATACAAAATTTAATTAATTCTATATATAATAGTAATACTAATATTAATAATGATTTGCTTTCAAGATTAAATATTGGAGATACATTGAAGGCAAAGGTAATAGCCATAGTTGGAGATTTAATAACTTTAGAAATAAACAATAACTTTACTGTTGAAGCTAAGGATATTTCAGCAATCAATTATAATATCGGAGAGATGATAGAGTTTATTGTTAATGACAAGGTTGATGGTAAGCTATTTATAAAAAGCAATATTTCAAGATTAAATTCATTAGAAGATAGACTTTTACAAATGGGCATTAAGATAAATGAAGACAATAAGGAATTAATTAATCTTTTATATAAAAATCAAGTACCAATAACGAAGGAGAACATTGAAACGATATTGTCTACAAAAAAATATTATGGTAAACTTATTGATTATATTAATGATTTTAATAATAACGATTTACCAATAGATTCTAAAATCGTAAATGATGATATTAAAGAAGTCCTTAGATATCTTATTCAAAAAGATTATGAAGCTCTTACATATAAAACAAGTTATAAAAATGAAGAGTCTAAGAACTTAACTGATATTATTAAGCTTAGTAATAATGATTCTTTTAATAATTCTTTTGCTAAGGATTTTTTAAATAGTAATAATATTTCTTTGGAAAAACTTGTGTTTATGATGAAGAACAATCTGAATTTTAATGCTAAGAATGTTGTATTGTTAAACAATATAATATTAGGAGAAAAAACTATAACAAATCAAATACAAAATCTTATAATGGAGTTAGAGCAAAATGAAGTTATTTTAGAATCAGCTGATAAATTGACTACTAAAGCAAATGCTGAAAAAAATACTGAAGCAGCTATAAATCATGATGTTATAGATGAAAACAAAGAAATAAAAGCAAAAACTAAAGATCAGCTTTTAGAGGCGCTGCACAAATTTGATATAACTAATATAAGGGAAAAAGAGAAATTAAACTCTATTATGAAAGAACTTTTTGAAACATTAGATTCTATAAAAAATGCTGGCTTAGGGAAGGAAACCAATTCAATAATAAATAAATATTTTGAAGAAATAAAGTCTTCATTAGATTTTGTGAATAAACTAAATGATAATATATCTTTTATTCAAATTCCTTTAAATATGAATAATTCACTTAAAAATCTTGATATATATGTGAATAAGGATTCAAAGAAAAGTAAAAATAGAAACAAAAAAAACACTAAAATATTTATATCTCTAAATACAAATAATTTAGATTTAGTTCAAGTACTGATTGAGATAAATAAAAAGGACATAAATTTAAATTTTAGAGTATGCAATGATAAAATAAAAAATATAATGAAATCTAATGAAGAAATGTTATTAAATAGTCTTAAAAAATATGAATTTAATAACATTATATTTAAATATAGTGTATCTACTGAAAGGATTAACTTGATGAATATTGAATCAAACAATCATCAAGTTAAATTAAATACTTTAGATATAAGGGTGTAGAGGATGAAGAAAAAAGTAATTGCTAATGCTTTAAAGTATAATTCTAAGGAGGATATAGCTCCTAAAGTAATAGCTAAGGGTATGGGTCTTACTGCTGAAAAAATAAAGGATATAGCTAAGGAAAATAATATTCCTATATATAAAGATGATAAACTATCAAAACAATTATATAATTTATCAATTGGAGAAGAAATATCGCCAGAGCTTTACAATGTAGTTGCAGAGGTTTTAACTTTTATAGCAAGATTAGATAATGAATAGGGGGAGGAACTGTTTTTGAGTACTAAAAGAGTGGGGGATATAGGGGAAGAGCTGGCTGTTAAGTTTTTAGAGGAAAAGGGCTACATAATATTAGATCGCAACTATAGAAGTAGATTTGGAGAAATTGATATTATTGCTAAATATAAGGACTATTATATATTTATTGAAGTTAAAACTAGGCGTTTTATAAGTTATGGCAGACCAGCTGAAGCTATAAATTCAGTAAAAATTAATAGGATAATGAAGACAGTTAATTTTTATTTATCCCACAAAAAAATACATGATTGCAACATGAGGATAGATGCCATCGAGATATTTATTAAAAATTCAAAGGATATACAAATAAATCATATTGAGAATATTGTTTATTTTTAATATAGTCTGGAAAGCTGTCAATATTATTGACAGCTTTATTAATAGATTGTTCTATAAATGAATGTATAACAATTTTAATATATAGAATACTATTTATAAATAGGCTTGGAGGGGTAATGATTGAGAAGAGAATTAATTTCTGATAAGCAAGGTATTGCAATTGTAGCTTTATTTTTATCAGGCTCTACATCAGTATTTGTGACTGGATTAGAGGCTGAAAAGGATGTTTGGTTGGCAATTATTTTAGCAATGGTTATGGTATTGCCAATGATAACCATATTTGCCCGATTACATCATATATATCCAGATGAAAATATATTTGATATTATGGAAAAATGCTTGGGTAAATATATTGGAAAAATAGTAATGATTGTATTTACTTGGTATTCTTTTTTTTGGGCTGCTGATGTATTAAATAATTATGGATTTTTCATGAAAGAGGTTAGTTTAGTAGAAACTCCAACCATAGTTACAATCATAATGCTGGCAATGTTATGTATTTTTTGTTTGAAAAAGGGCATTGAGGTTTTAGGAAGGTGGTCTGAGTTTTTTATTATAATCTCTATTATAAGTATATTGATTAGTATAGTACTTATATCTCCTAAAATGAATATGAATAATATAAAACCTGTTATGGTTAAAGGAATAAAGCCAGTATTAAAGGGTTCTATTAGTGTATTTATGCAGCCTTTTGTGCAGATTTCTGCATTTACTATGGTCTTTTCTAGTTTTAAAACAAAAAAATCCTCCTATAGAGTGTATTTTATAGGGTTATTTATTGGTGGTTTATTGACATTACTAATAGCAGTAACAAATATTCTAGTCATAGGTCCAAAAGAAGCATTAAGAACATATTATCCTTCTTATGTAGCTGTATCAAGGATGAATATTGGAGATTTTTTACAAAGATTAGAGGTGATTATTGCTATGGTTTTTGTTTTAGGTGGTTTTGTTAAAATAAGTATATTGATTTTATCAACAATTAAAGGGCTTGTAAAATTATTAGGTTTGAAGGATTATAGATTTATCATAACTCCCATTATTCTATTGATCATCAATTTATCATATTTTCAATACGATAATGTAATGCATTACTTTAGATTTAATTCCTATATTTGGTCCTGTTATTTTTTTCCATTTCAAATAGTTTTGCCAGTCATTATATGGATAGCCGCTGAAATAAAAGAACTCAGATAGAAAATGAAAAAAATAAAGAGAATCATCTATGACATTTCCAAGTATTAAGGTATTCCGAATCAGTTTGAATAAAAAAATCTAAATCCATTATTTTACTGCAAATAGTTTAAATTTTATTCTAGATACACATGAGAATAACCCTAAAACTTGGAACTTGCAACTAATAACCTCTCATCAGATGCTTTCAAAAAGTATAAGGTCACCAGGAGGCTTCAAATTATTTTCATCATTATTTGCGCTAACATATATTTTTGTTATAGGATTTAATTCTACTTTATGGAGTTGACCTGACCAGATAGTAGGATTTTTTCCAATACAGGATAGTTTAGTATAATTGAAATTAAAGGGAGTAACAGCGTAAGCATAGTAGCTTTGAAAATTCCCATCTAATTTTTCAATTGGAGGTAAGTTTGCCAAGACATATATTCCATTTAAACCTGCAACAATGATATATGAATCCTTTGGGGCATTGGCAGTAGGAGGTATAAAAGAGCAATATGGCTTTGGTTTTGGAATACATAAAACATCACCAGGAATAAGGTATCTAAGATTACGAATATGATTATTATATTTTTTCAAATCATAAATATTTACTCTAAATTTTGATGAAATCTTACGTATTGTATCTCCTGGTTGGATAGTATATTTAATGGCACAATGGTTAAAGCATTTTTGGGGCTTCCTAGGTTTTAAAGGTTTACGGTACATATTCATCACTCCATTTAAAAGAGTTCTCATATTATATTATGAATAAACCTATAAAAATGTTAAGGTAACTCAACAAACTAGTTTCTATAGAGGGGGGCTTTAGCTAGTAAAAGAGCTGAGATATTAGTCTCAGCTCTTTTATGATATTATTTATTTTGTTAAATAATAAGGCGCTTACCACTACAAGGGGATTTATAACTTCTTAAGTCTAAGTAAAAATCCTTAAATTTATATCTATCTTCTGCTAAAAAAAAATCTACTAACAATGAGGTCCACAATGATGTTTTGATTGATTTCCAAAAATATTACCGCCACTTAATAAAAAAAGCAAAAGTATCAAAAGCAATAGATTATTATCATCTCCAAAACCGCCTAATAAACCATCAAATAAATTACTAGACATTTACTCACCTCCCATAAATTTTAAAAATTATCTTTCGCTCAATAGTATAATATTCTAAGGGATGCCAATATGTTAAGGAAATTAATATTAGACGATTGCGAAACTATTTAGAGAGTTATCCACAATCAATTTTTAAGTTTTTAAATATTGACTATTGAAAATACTGTATCTACTAAGATAGCAAGTTAATAAAATAGCTTTAGCGATACTTAAAATTGAAACATATATGTATTCTGTGGATAAATTTTATATCAAGTGGAGAAAAGTTTTCGTTTTTCTACATTAAAAGCTTGAAAATACTAGCTTATGAATATTCCTAAAAAATATTGTTAGTGTTTCACCTCGATTTTGGGATGTGCTGCGTGAAGATTTGTCTTGGATACAAATCTTAAACGACCATTTTCACAAACATTATTTTTTATGGTGGAAGAAAACTGTCATCACATATAAGAAGGGCTATTAGGAATAGTTACAACATATCCCACAAAAACCACTTTAATCTATTTATTAGTGAATTTATCTAACAGCTCATCCAATCCATATTTATAAAAAAGGGAAAAAATATAAAATGTTGGAATTTTTAGTTTTATTACAAAATTATTAAAATTTATATATACTTCAAAATACTACATTTTTTTGCGTTTAACTTGTTATACTTTAAATTGAATAAAATAATAATTTAAGGAGAATGTAAAAAATGAAAAAAAATGTTTTGCTTATTGTTTGCTTTGATGTTAGTTTTCTCAAGTTTAACTACTGCTTTTGCAGGCAGTAAAGAATTATCGAATAGTGGTGATTTAACTAAGAAAAATATTCTGAAAATGGTAGAAAAATATAATTTGGAAACTGTTCCTGAAGATGAACTACCAGAAGGAATGATTCCTGATGACAGAATAAAATCACTAGATGATTTAGAAGCCACTATAATAGAGCATTTAAATATGCCAAGCCATGTTGATTTAGGGATAATAGGTAAAGATGATAATAATCTTTCTATGACAAGATCAATCACAACTCCAATGGCTGCGAGTAGCGGTGCGACAACTGTATACAAGATAGTTGAATCAGCTAACAATTTAAAACTAAGACTTAGTGCTTCAGGTAAATATACTACAAATACTAGTGGTACTAAAATTTGGACAGAAGCAACTGGTTCATCTGTAACAGAATATTCTAATAAAGGTTTTACAAGATTACATAGAGTGGAATCTAGTTCTGTAGAAATTAAACAAGGTGATGGTACAATAATGGTACAAACTTATAAAGTTACACTACAACATTATGCTTGGGTAGCAGGTTTCTGGATAAAAATTCATAAGCAACAGATGACTGGAACTGCATACCATGAATGTAAATAGCATATATAATGTTAAATAGTGTATCTTCAATAACATTAAAAACAATTATCATTGTTGTACTACTATTAGCAGGTGGGCAATTATATTTTATAATAGTTCCTAAACTACTGGATTTATTAAAACAATTTTTCAAGAAAAATATTTAATCTATTAATACTATGGGTTTTACCAACTAATATTGGCAGGACTCATAGTATTTTAAATTTAGCTCTAAAGCATGGTTTTTATAGGAAATGTTGGTGAGACCCAATATAGTAAAAGTCGTAGAATTATATATTCTATGATTTTTACTATATTCTACGACTTTCTTTACTTCATTAAGATATTGAGACCTATAAAAAGAGTATTCTAAAGACTAATTTAACTCGTTGTGCTAGTTGAATTAAGTTTTACTATGTAAGTCTTATAGAATAAAGATTTAAGATTATTAAAAGATTGAGGTTTGCATGGTTAGAATGTTATAAATATCATGTGAAGCTCAAATTTTATGTAATAAAGGGTTTAAGGGTATAAAGTATAGACTTATAGTTAAGCAAATTTTCAACCCTGACCCTTTGATTTACAAAAACAATAAAAAATGTAAAATGATGAAGGAAATTGAATATCTATATTGAATTATATGTAATATTGAAGCGTTAAAGGAGGTTTTTAGGTGTTATCAGATATTATAAGCTGTGTACTTGTAGGACTTGAAGGTGAAGTGGTAGATGTTGAAACAGATATATCAAATGGTTTACCATCATTTTCAATAGTAGGACTTCCAGACACAGCAGTAAGAGAATCAAAGGAAAGAATACGAGCAGCTATAAAGAATTCTGGATTTAGCTTTCCTATAAAGAGGATAATAATAAATTTAGCTCCAGCTAATACGAAAAAAGAAGGTACCCATTTAGATTTACCTATGGCAATGGGAATACTAAGTGCTTCTAATCAAATAGAAGATAAGAACATATCTAAATATGCCTTTATCGGAGAATTATCACTTAATGGTAAGCTTAACAGGGTGATAGGAGTATTGCCCATAGTGATTTCCCTTAGGGAAAAGGGATACAAAAAGATAGTACTTCCTATGGAAAATTATGATGAAGCAAGGATTATAGAGGATATTGAGATTTATCCCTTCCATAGCTTAGCAGAAGTAATCCAATATTTCAATGGGCAAATGAGAATGAATTTAAGACATAAGTCAAAAAGCTTAAAAAGGGTTGATAAGGTTTATGATGTAGATTTTAGCGAGATATCAGGACAACAGAGCGTTATAAGGGCCATGGAGATAGCAGCTGCTGGTGGACATAACATAATACTTATAGGACCACCAGGCTCAGGAAAAACCATGTTAGCCAGGAGATTTCCAACAATTCTTCCCGATATGGATATTGAAGAATCAATTGAAGTAACAAAAATATATAGTGTTTCAGGACTTTTACCAAGCGATGCAGCATTAATAAAAACAAGACCATTTATAGCACCTCATCATACTGCTTCGAGAGTCTCCTTGGTGGGAGGAGGAAAAATACCAAAGCCAGGGGATGTTTCATTAGCACATCTAGGAGTCCTTTTTTTAGACGAGCTTACTGAGTTTCAAAAAAGCGTTTTAGAAGTTCTAAGACAGCCTATGGAAGATGAAGAAGTTACTATATCCAGGGCAAACGCAACAATAACTTACCCTTCAAAGTTTATATTGGTGGCTAGTATGAATCCTTGTCCCTGTGGGTATTACAATGATCCTAAAAATGAATGTAGCTGTGCACCCTATGAAGTGAAAAAATATTTGTCAAAAATATCAGGACCCTTGCTTGATAGAATCGATATGCATATAGAAGTTTTTCCTGTAGAATATAAGGATTTGACAAGTAAAACAAAAAATAAAAGTTCTAAAGAAATAAAAGAGAAGGTAGATAAAGCCAGGGAGGTTCAGATTAGTAGATATAAAAATGAAAAGATAAGATACAATTCACAACTGCCTCCAAGGCTGATAAAGAGATTTTGTAAACTAGGTAAAGAGGAAAATGATCTGCTGGAAATAGCTTTTAAGAAATTGAAACTAAGTGCACGTTCATACAATAAAATCATTAAATTAAGCAGAACCATCGCAGATCTTGATAGTAGCGAAAACATTGAGGTAAAACACATATCAGAAGCTATTCAATATAGGAGTTTAGATAAAAGCTTTTGGAATGTTTAAAGTTATAAATTTTTAAAATATAGGGAGAAGAAATAGAATGAAGGATATAGATTATATTATTTGGCTTAACTCAATTCATGGAATAGGCCTTGCAACTATAGAGAGATTTATAAAATATTTTGGTTCTCTTGATAACTTATGGAAGGCTCCTGCAAATGAGATATATGATTTTCCTAACATAACAAAAAAAGTAGCCGATAAACTTATAGAAACTAGAAGAATAGAATATATAAATAAGTATAAAGAAAGATTATTATCTAACAAAGTAAAATGTATTATAAAGAGTGATATATTATATCCTGAAAGACTGAAAAATATTGAAAAACCACCTCGGATTTTATATGTTAAGGGTAATATAATCCAAGAAGATTGTAATGCAATCGCTATAATTGGTTCTAGGAGATGTACTTCCTATGGAAAAAATATAGCATACAGATTTGCTAAGGAGATGGCTGGCTATGGGATTACAATAATTAGCGGAATGGCATATGGAATAGATTCAGCTGCTCATAGAGGTGCTCTAGATGGAGGAGGAAGAACTATTGCAGTCCTAGGATGTGGAGTCGATATATGCTATCCTAAAAATAATGTTAATTTAATGAAAAAAATTATTGAAAATGGTGCAGTGATATCTGAATATTCATTAGGAACCCAGCCAAGACCAGGCAATTTTCCAACAAGAAACAGGATAATAGCAGGCTTGAGTAAAGGGGTTTTAGTAGTAGAAGCAGGATTAAAGAGTGGAACATTAATAACAATTGATTATGCTTTGCAGCAGGGGAAGGATGTATTTGCGATACCAGGTAATATTAATTGTAGTGTTAGCAAGGGTACTAATAAATTAATTAAGGAAGGTGCTAAGCCTGTAACTTGTGTGGAAGATATATTAGAAGAATATAATATTAGGAAACAAAGTTGGGACTATGATACTAAATTTAATGACCTTAGTGATTCTGAAAGAACAGTTATAGAAGTTATAAAAAGAAAGCAGCCAATTCATATTGACATGATATCTTCAATACTACATTTAGCCCCTTCAACAGTAAACAGCTTAATTACAATTTTAGAAATAAAGGATTTAGTTGAACAATTGCCAGGTAAGATTATCATATTGAAATAAATCATTGTCAATATAAGACAAATTTCTTTATAATATCACAAAAAAAGATTCTTATTTGTTGAAATAGTGTTATTATTGTGTTATTATAAACATTGCCTTAGCAATGAAGTTTTTATTTTCTTTTTTGATGTTTCAAAGGGAAAAAATCTGGGACCGCTATTTATAGCGGTTTGTTTTTATATATAGATTTCCAATAGTAAAACTTAATTTGTACATATTAAAATATCTAGATTTTTAAGGATTTTTGATGTATATAAACTAACTGTTTTACTGGAATATCTATATGATAATTTCATAAAAAGAAGGATTTTACATCAATTAATAGAAGTATAAATTAACTGAGAAACTTGCATAATTAACATTAATAATTTTTCAATGCAATATGTGTAGATAGCTTTCTTGACTCTCTCTACTACATTTTACATTCCTAAATTCTTTAAATGTATTATGCAATTTCCTTAACTATATATAGATTTATTTGATAATAATATAAATATATATAGTATTTGTATTTTCGACTATACTTAGAAGTAAAGAAGCTTAAGGGAGCAGAAGTTTAATAATTTACAGTAGCTTGAAATAAAAAATATGTATATAGGTTTTACAAACAAAACTTAATTTGTATATACACAAATATCAAGTGTTTCTGGGTGTTGTGGATATATAAATTAAAGACTTTAATTAAATTCCTATAATAATTTTTAACAAAGAAAATAATAATAAGTTTTGAAATTGTTTAAATTTTTTGATATAATAACTGTCATTGTAAAGTAATTTCGGAGGTGAAAAAATGGCAAAAACTTTAGTTATAGTAGAATCACCTGCTAAAGCTAAGACTATAGGTAAATTTCTTGGCAGAAATTATAGGGTGAAAGCCTCCATCGGTCATGTTAGAGATCTACCTAAAAGCAAGTTAGGGATTGATGTTGAAAATAATTATAATCCTCAATATATAACAATCAGGGGAAAGGGTCCAGTTATTAAAGAAATAAAGGCTGAAGCCAAAAAAGCAGATAAAGTCTTATTAGCAACTGACCCTGATAGAGAAGGAGAAGCCATATCTTGGCATTTAGCTAATATACTTTCTATAGATGAAAAAGAAAATTGTAGAATAGAGTTTAATGAAATTACATCAAAGGCCATTAAAAACGCTGTAAAAAATCCTCGTCCAATAAAGAAAAAATTAGTTGATGCCCAACAGGCTAGAAGAATTCTTGATAGGTTAGTAGGTTACAGTATCAGTCCTTTATTATGGAAGAAAATAAGAAGAGGTCTTAGCGCTGGTAGAGTACAATCTGTTGCTACAAAAATTATTTGTGATAGAGAAAAAGAAATTTTAAACTTTAAGCCAAAGGAGTATTGGACAATAGATTTAATACTTAAATCTTTAGATGATTCAAAAAAAATAGAGGCAAGTTTCTACGGGACAAATGATAAGAAAATTGAATTAGAAAATTCTGAGCAAGTGCAGAGTATTATAGACAATATTAAAAATAATAGTTATGATATTAGTAATATAGAAAAGAAACTAAAAAGAAGAAAACCTTATTTACCATTTACAACAAGTAGTTTACAGCAGGAAGCCTCAAATAAACTAGGATATTCTACAAAAAAGACTATGCTACTGGCTCAACAATTATATGAAGGAATAGATGTGGAGGGTGAAGGAACTGTTGGTTTAATTACCTATATTAGAACAGATTCAACCAGAATATCTGATGAAGCAAAATCTGAGGCAGATAAATATATTGTAGATAAATTTACAGAAAAATATTTAGCTAAGCAAAAAAGGAAAGTAAAGAATAAAAAAGACGCCCAAGATGCCCATGAGGCCATTAGACCAACATCTGTTTTAAGGACACCAACAGCTATTAGAAATTCACTATCTAATGATCAGTATAATTTATACAAGCTGATTTGGGAAAGATTTGTGGCTAGCCAAATGGCCGATGCAACTTATAATTCATATAATGTTGATATTGTAAATGGCAAGTATTTATTTAAAGCAAAGGGAGTAAAGCAAGAATTTGATGGTTTTCTTAAAGTCTATTCCTTTGCTAAAATAACAGAAAAAGAGGTTCCAGATGTAAAGACTGGTGAAGTTTTAAAAGATGAAGAAATAAATCCCAAACAGCATTTTACACAGCCACCACCAAGATATACAGAGGCTACATTAGTAAAAGAAATGGAGGAGAAAGGAATTGGCAGACCCAGCACTTATTCTCCAACCATATCTACCATATTAAGCAGAGGATATATTGAAAGAGAAGCTAAAGCACTTAAGCCTACTGATCTTGGATTTCTAATTAACGATATACTGGAAAACCATTTTGCTGATATAGTTGACGTTGATTTTACAGCTAATATGGAGTCTGATTTAGATAAGGTAGAGGAAGGAAATATATCTTGGATTAAAATTATAGATGATTTTTATAAGCCATTTAAGAAGGTTCTAAAAAAAGCAGAAGAATCAATTGAAAAAATTGATTTAACTGAAAAAACAGATGAAATTTGTGAAAAATGTGGAAACTATATGGTAATAAAGCATGGGAGATTTGGAAAGTTTTTAGCATGTTCCAACTATCCTGAATGTGATTTTACCAAATCTATAATAAATAAAACTGGTATTAAATGCCCAAAATGTAATGGGGATATTGTAGTTAGAAAAACAAAAAAAGGTAGATATTTCTATGGATGCAATAATTATCCAAAATGTAATTTCATGACATGGAACCAACCTATTGATAGAAAATGTCCAAAATGTAATTCAATATTGGTTACTTACAATACTAAAAAGAAAAAAATTATTAAATGTTCCAGTAAGGATTGTAAATTCAAAGAAGAGCAGGTATAGAATTTCAGTATTTACGTCTAATATTTTCTATGTTTGTGCTTAAAACATGAAAAATTTGGGAAGAATTAAAATAAAAAAGATATGAATTATTCAAGTTTTGTATTATTTTGTACTGAAAATACTACTGTAAAAATATTATTAGTGCCTTAGCAAATTGCATAACAGGTGGATATGAGATGATATTCTATTTGAAATAAATTATCTTACGATTTATTTTGTTATTAAAATAGAAAGCACAATATGTTAATCTAATATTAAAGATAGATTTTGATGTTTTATTAGATGTTTAGAATTGATTATGCAATTTGAATATAAATTATATATAAATTAAGGAGGAAGATTATGTCAAATACTCTATTAGAAAAAACAAGAAGATTAAACAGAATCCTTCAACAGTCAGGAAATACACCTGTTTCTTTCTCAGAATTATGTGGAACCTTAAGCGAAATATTAGATGCAAATGTATATGTTGCAAGTAGCAAAGGTAAAGTCCTTGGTGTTAGCCTTGCTGATGCTTCAGATTGTCCAATTATTATTGATAAAGAAACGAATCTCAAAAAATTCCCACAAGAATACAATGAAGAATTGCTAAAAATTACTGAAACAAAATACAATATTACAGGAGACGAATTATTATCTATATTTAAATATGACATTGAGAGTTATAATAAGCTTGTTACAATAGTTCCCATCAATGGTAGTGGACAGAGATTAGGAACTATGGTTCTGGCAAGGCATGGTAATACTTATACTGATGAAGATCTTGTATTAGCTGAATACTCAGCAACTGTTGTTGGAATGGAAATTTTGAGATCAAAGAGTGAAGAAATTGAGCAAGAAGCTAGAAAGAAAGCAATAGTACAAATGGCAATAGGAACTTTGTCATATTCTGAATTAGAAGCAGTAGAGCATATATTTGAAGAATTAAATGGCTCAGAAGGACTTTTAGTTGCAAGTAAAATAGCAGATAGAGTAGGAATAACTAGATCTGTTATAGTAAATGCACTAAGAAAATTTGAAAGTGCAGGAGTTATTGAATCTAGATCATTAGGTATGAAAGGCACACACATAAAAATATTAAATGATAAGCTATTAGATGAATTAAAAAATCTTAAAAAATAACAGCCATTATTTGGCTGTTTTTTCCTAAGAAACTCAAATTTAAAAAAAATACATTTGTTAAACGAGTAAACTCAATTGAGACAAAAAATTATAAACTATTAACATTAAAATATTAGTACAAATTGTTTTTTTTAAAAAAACTTATTAGAAATATCCTAATACTTGAAACTTGGAAAATGTAACTTGCAATTAAAAAGCGTCGTTAGACGCCTTTTTCCTAAACTATTTGCTAAGGAAAAGAAAAATAAAACTTAGTGTAAAATTATTGTAGGAAAAAAATAAAAAGAGAATAGCTTCTTATGTTAAGATGGAAGTGTATAAGCAACACATCAAAACATATGAAAGGAGCTATTCTCATGAATAATATTATACAGGAAATTATGACAAAAATCATTAAAGATAACAATAAAAATATGGAAAAACTATTTACAGAGCATAAGGACATTTCAAGATATATTTTAGATACTAAGAAAATGCTTGATGAAATAGGAATAGCTATAGTAGAAGAAGCATTGAAGATATGTGATGAAATTATAAAAGAATCTTCTAATAGGAAAAAGAATTGGTATGTACAACGTAAGGCAGATGAA
>NZ_FRAG01000092.1 GCF_900142245.1 Paramaledivibacter caminithermalis DSM 15212
ATAGACGGTGACAAAGAACAATAAATCAGCTCAGCTTTTTCTGTTTCACTATGTTCAAAACTATTACTACTGTTTGCATCAGTAGTAACAGCTATCCTCTCTCTACTTTGTTTCAAATGCTCTTTATTTCTTAATTTATCGCTTATTTTATAATGCCAATATTTGAATGGATGATAGCTAAGATTATTCTCTCTACACCACTGTGTTCCTGATAGCCCAATATCCTTATATTCTTTGATTCGTTTTTCCCATATTAATCTATCATTATTACTCATTCTCAAACCTCCTTGTGGAGATTATACCATGACTATTACGTTATTGATACGTGGGGAAGAATTGACGCTTACAAATCTTCCATATCGTCTAGCCCTTTCTGTATTCCCTTCAATATCTCCTGCAAAGGGACTGCAGATAAAAACTATTTTTTTCTCCTCAGGTTTCTCTTGCTCTATATTAGTTTCATTTGCTTTTGTTATATTCATAATCTCACACCTCCAATTTTCACGGCAGGCTTATAACATTTTCACGATGAATTTTACAAAATATGTCGTATTTGTAGAAGCTGTAATGCTTATATAGTTAATGAAAACCAAACTTACTGTCACATTTGTGGTAAAAAAATACCTGACTGGGATTTGCCATATAAAGAACTACCTGAAAACGGAATTTGGAGAGACTGGCCTGAATACCTAAAAGGGAAGTTTTATCCTTATATTGAAACAGATGATTCTAACAAAGCTTTTTTCTGCCCAGTATGTAAGAATCATGATTTTTTTAAAGGTTCGGCTTATTGTAAGATTTGGGGTACACCACTTAAGAATATTTGTTTACATGAAAATAAAGAAGTATCAGGAGACTGTCGGTACTGCCCTGATTGTGGAGAAATTACTAAGTTTGGAGAATTAAATTTATTTGATAATTTAAAAGAAGTGGACATACCAGATCTTCTAACTTTTGAAAATGGTACATATGAAGATTACATAGAGTATGAATATTGGAATTATATTATCACTACTGTTTATTTTTTTGAAAATAATCTAGAACTTTATACTGCACTAACTGGTTCTAAAGCAATAAGGGATGAGGGTTCTTTTATTGTTTTTGCTTTTTATGCTATGAGTGCAGATATCATTTTAAAGCATAAGGATTTACTTATAGAATTTATTAGAAAATATGGCCAAACAATTATAACAGAAGTGGGGTACTTATATGATTTATAATGATGGTATCGAAATGGATGAAAACATGAGGGTAGTCATCTGTCCAAAATGCGAAAATGAATGCTTTAGTTCAAGTGCTTAATATTGCAAAATCTGTGGAACTATGCTTTTTAACTATTGTGAAGGCGACCCAGAATACGATTATAATGGTAATCTTATTGACACTCACTATCACAAAAACGATAGTAATGCTAGGTTCTGCGAGATTTGTGGCCAACGTACTGTTTTCTTTAAAGAAGAACTTTTAAAGCCTTGGGAAGAATTTGAAAAACAAAATAATAGTAGTATATTTGAAATAGCAACGACATTCGAAGAAAATGATGATATTCCATTTTAAGAACCTATGCTAACTACCTAAATTTTGATAATATAGTAGTAAGTAAAGCTTCTACTCGATTCTTACAATGGGTGTTGCCTGTTTCTAAAAAAAGAGGAACAGTTTCTGAGTTTTTACCTGCGAAAGCAGCAGCTACTTGATATCCTGATTGGTTTTTCTTCTTTGGAAAATAGCCTTTGCTAGAGCATTCATAAGTCTTTCCATTGGCTATTAGTCCTGTTTAATCAAAATCGACGACTATTTCTTCATTATAAGAAAGGTTATTGCTATGTTTTATAAAAATTTCATGATGTATTTGCCTGAGTTGTTTTATGCTTTCTTCATCCATAACCTGTAGAAAGTGATTAATCTGAGATTGGTCAGGAAATTTTTCCATTCCTAAAATATTTGCAACCACTTTCTCAGGGTGAAGTCTTTCATTGGTATCTTTTGTAGACTCACAGCCTACGGACATGGAAGAAATCAAAGTCATTAACTTTTAGTAAATAATGTAATGCTTCTTAATCATTGAAAGATAAAAACCTTTTAGAGCTTTAAAATACTCAATTTCAGAAGCAAACTTTAATAGTGAAACTAACCATGCTGAAGCAGTTTCTTCCTTGCAATTACTCTGGTGAAATTTTCTCTTATTCACAAGGTAATACCGCCTTTCGTAGAGTATTTTGGTAAAAAAACTACTTCAACAAGCCTACGGTATTATCTTTAGTTATTTTTTTGATATATTTTAATGGATAAATTAACCAATTTAGTATTAAATCTTTGTACAAAAGTTACATACTTAAATACATCTTATAAAAGAATAAAAATTTTTAATATTGATACACGATGGATACATAATTCAATTAAACTGTATTTAAAGTCGTAGATTTCTTTAATATTAATAAAAGGAGAGAAAAAAAAATGAAAAAAATACTTATAAAAATTATATGTATAGCTTTATTTTGCACAGGTTGCACATATAATAACAATTTGGCATCAGATTTGAAAGATAAAGAAGGTTTAAATACTAAAAATCAAATTGAGATATCAAATCCAAATTATAAAAAATACATTAGTGCTAAAGATATTATTAGAGATACTTCCAAGCTTGGTGGAATATATAAGAAGTATTATTCTAAATACATTCAATATATTGCACCAAATGGAAAACCTATTACAATTGTAGCTCAGGATAAAGTAACTGATGAACAAGTTTTAAAGGCTTATAACCTACTAAGCTTTTATTTAGAGAATTTTGGAACTTATAAAAAAGGTCATGTTGCAAATAAAATGGCTGAAAATGATGCAGTTTTAGTTATGCCAAATGGAGCTGATGGAGAATCTCATATTCCAGAAGAAGCATTGCAAGGTCAACCTTTATATCAAATGGAAGTACCAACTGTAGGTAGCCAATGGTATATAAAAAATGACTACAAACACAGAGATGCATCTTATGAGGAAATACTTCATATGGTTCATGATTATGGTATTGGAACAAAAATGAATCCAGGAGCACTTCCTAATTTACAAAAAGAAATTTACAAAGCTATGAAAAATGCACTCCCTAAAAACAAAAACGATTGGGGTAAAAAAGGGTTGTGGGGCCTTGACTCAAAGGATTGGTTATTAGAACTTGAAAAAGAAGGAAGTCTTGAACAAGAATATTTAGCATCTGTAGTAGATTCTTATTATGGGCTTTGGGCACCATATACAGAAAATAATGGTGGTATGTGGGGAATATATACTTCAAAAACTAGAGAAGATATTAAGAAAAATGATCCTATGGGTTATAAAATCGTAAGCGAATTCTTACCAAGCTATATTACATATATGGCTAGAATTGATGCGGAATTTAGTGGTACTTTTAAAATGTATTATGATGAAAAAGAACCTTATACACATAAATCAAAATATTTAAAAAATGCAAGGTTATTAGGAAATAAAAATACAGGACTCGTTGGAAATTCAGAAAACAATATTTTAATAGGTAATAGTGGAGATAATAAAATTGACGGAAAAGAAGGTGTAGACATTGTTCAATTTACTGGAGCTTCTGTAGATTATAAGATAACGAAAAAAGGAAATAACATTATAGTAAAAAATAATTTAAACCGTGATGGTATAGATACACTAAAAAACATTGAAGTTATAAGATTTACAGATAAAGATATTGCTGTTTCTGAAATACACTAGCTTTAATATAGAAATGTCAACTATTAAAAGGTCAATAATAAAAAAATTTAAGTTGATAGGTTAAAACTTAGAAACAGTTCTTATCTCATAGTCCTTAAGTAGCTACCTTAGTGTATCTCTAGAAACTCTTAGAAGTAAAATAGATAATTTTTTGCTACAGTCATAATCAAATAAAGAAGTTAAGAAAAGCCAGTTAGAGTAACATTGTAATTACTCTGATTGGTTTTTTATATTATAATATTGCAACATATAATTTTGCTATTTTGCCAAGGAAAATATTTTCAATTTTGTAATGCGAGGGATGAAATTATATTCATAGATACGCTTATTTATATAGTTAATAGAAATATAACCAATTTTGAAGATGGCACTGATTTAAGCTTAGAAATAAATAAGGGATTGATCGATCTTTCAGACGAAAATGGAGCAGGTAAAACAATTTTCATGAGACTGATGGCTACTTTGCAAAGTATAAAACAAGGAGAAATAATGATAAATGATATTGAAACTAAAAATAAAAATTATCACAGAATTAGAAAAATAGTTGGATTTATGCCTTAAGAATTTGGATTTTATGGAAGTTTTACTGTTTACGAAATGCTAGGGTGTATGTGTTTATTAGGAAATATGAAAAAAGGATATTGATGGTAAAATAAAAGAATTATTTGAAGAATTAAGTTTAACAAGACAAATGTATAGAAAGACAAAAAACTTCTGAGTAATGAAGAGACGATTAGGATTGACTTGTGCAATGATTAATGAACCAGGAATATTAATTATGGATGAGCCTATAGTCGGTCTTGATTCAGAGGAGAGAATAAAAATTCAGAATCTTATTAAAAGATACTCTATAGCAAGAACAGTAATTTAAAAATAAAAATCAGTAAATTTTGAGTGAATAATCACTTGATGACTTACTGATTTTCAGATTTTATTAAGACTATATATGTCAAATAATTTTTAAAATTATACTTCAAAGTTTTAAAAAAGTCTTTCTAGAAGAAAGTTCTTTAGAATCAGATGACAATTCAGTAGAACAATCTATAAAACTCTTTGTAGTCGATAAAAAAATTGGTTATTTTCCACTTCACCTAAAGGATCAGAAACTAGTGATTTATTATGAGTGTAGTTTGAAATTAAGAAAGCGCTTTTATAAAGGTCACTTTTCGAAATCAATCTTCTACTCTAACTAGCTTAGAAATTCACTATTGATCTCCAAAACTGCTGAAAACCATTAGAAATCACTGTTTCACGATCCGCTTCAGTATTGTAATTTAAGTAATTCACGATTCCATCTGTAACTCCAGAGAAAATGAAAAAGAAATAGTCTATATTCTCTGCAATGATTTCTTTATCTTCTATTGCTTTTGTGATTTTAGGAATCAAAAAATCATATTTTGATCGGTCATAGTTTCTCATACAATGAACTACATTAGGTTGGAGTGCAAAAGTCATTATAAATTTCTTTTTGTCAGGATTATTTAGTGCCCAGTGGATCATAGCATTCCAGTAATCTTGAAGGAATTTTCTTATACCATCATCCTGATTTAGATTGCAATAAAGAGTGTTTCTAAGATCATCTTTATACATACTATATATAGCAAGAACCAGTTCATCTTTATTTGCAAAATAGTTAAAAAGAGCACCATTGCTAACACCGGCAGCTGTTGTTATTGCTTTTATAGATGTACCATGAATACCTTTCTCTAGAAAAAGTTGTGCAGCGGTTGTCATGATGGTTTCTTTTATTGTCATACATATCACCTCCTAGGAGTATTACTCTCTTAATTATAGACTATATTAAAGAAAAATGTCAATTTAATAAAAAAAATATGTTGACAAGCAAAAAAATAGATGATATTCTATGAATATAAAGAGTGTTGCTCTCTGAAAGAATAAGAATAAATTTATTTTTTTAGATTTTAAAGAGTATCACTCTCTAGAAAGGAGAGAATCATATGAAATCAGGAATTAATAAAGTTACTTTTAAGAGTCAAGGTGTTAATCTGGCAGGTCTACTGTTTACACCAGATAATTTTGATCCAGCGAAGAAATACCCTGCAGTTGTATTTTCTGGTCCGTTTAATCAAATCAAAGAGCAAATGGGTTCTAATTATGGCCGTGAAATGGCATCACGTGGCTATGTATTTCTATCATTTGATCATATTGGTTATGGGGACAGTGAAGGTGCAATCCGTAATAATGAAAAATTCTCTTGGAAGGCTGAAGGTATTAGAGATGCAGTAAGCTATATAAGAACACTGGATTTCGTAGATAGAAACCGTCTGTTTGGTCTAGGTGGTTGTGCAAGTGGTGGATACATGCCGCTCGTAGCAACAACAGATAAGCGTATTAAAGCTGTTGCAACTGTAAGTGGCATGATGAGCAATCTAAGTAGCTACTTCAAATCAATGCCAAAAGAAATGCTGCTGCAGCTCTTCAATATGGCAAACGATGCACGCCAAAAAGAATATGAAACAGGCGTAACTGAATACTATGATGCACTAGGAATGGAAGCTGCAGTTAATGATCCAGCACTTCGAGAAGGCAATGAAGGTTATGACTATTACATGACCGACAGAGCTGGTGCAGCTAGATACCCCAACTACACGCATATGACTGTAAAAACCATTATGGAAGATGCACCTATGACTGACGCTGTGCATTATGCTCCGTACCTATACACACCATATATTGGTATCGTTGGAGAAAAATCATTTCCAAAGGAAGGAGAAACACCATCGCCACTACACACAGGTCCTCTAACTCAGGCTTTTTATGATGCTTGTTCAGAACCAAAAGAAATGGTTGTTGTGCCAGGTACTTCACACGTAAGTCTTTACGATATTGACGAGCACGTAAAGGCGGCAGTAGATGCAATGGATGCTTTCTTTAAGAAACATACTGAATGGAAATAGTTAATTATCAAAAGGGACTGTTACGCTAACTTAAGTTAGTCTACAGTCTCTTTTTAATGCGAATAAAAAAACTTATGATTTACGGTTATATGAATAATATTTATTCCTTTAGATCATTAGAGCGTACCTGTCAAAGAGATATTAATTTCATGTTTCTTTTGGAAGGTAAATCTGCTCCAGCTTATACTACAATTTCAAGATTTGAAACCTTGCAATTCACACCAATTAGCAAATCAATCATGGCTAAGTTTACAGATTTCTTGTATGATCTCGGTGAAATTTCAGGGGAAGCTATCTTTATTGATGGAGCCAAAGTTGAAGCCAATGCCAATAAGTATACCTTTGTGTGGAAAAAGGCAGTAAAAAGTATATTGCTAGAAAGCTACAACAAGTAGCAGTTTTTGAATCTAATCTTTTGTTTCTTTAGGTCCATATGAATTATGTTTAAGTCTATCAGTTATTGCAACTGTAAGTACTGAATCTTTAAAATAATCACGATGTCTGATCATTACTTCATATTACCATTCGTTGTATTTTTCTATCTTCTCCAAATTAACCGACATTATTCCGCCAATGATCTCAGAAAGCTGTGCCAAACTCAAACCTTTGTCATTTTGTAAGCGTAAAACCCTACCCACCTTCTAACAGACCATTTCCTGTGAGATAATGCCTTTAAAGGAGGCATATCAGGAAATGAAAAAAACAAAAGATTGGTGGAGAACCCATTATGATAACTGGATTTTAAGTAAGTTATCTATAGGAGAGTATAGTAATAATAATGGTATCAAAAAAAGTACTTTCTATGGATGGATTAAAAAATTTAGAAAGGAAGATTCTAAAGAAAAGACTAAAGATTCAAAGGTACAGTGGGCTACTCTTAATAGATATGAAACTGAAAATATAAATGAAGATGATACTAAGGTATCACCTTTGAAAATTGTTATTGGAAAAGCT
>NZ_FRAG01000042.1 GCF_900142245.1 Paramaledivibacter caminithermalis DSM 15212
AAAGGATACCAAAAAAGCTGACAATGAAGCACAAAAAGTTACAGCTCCTCCAAAGGAAGTAGTAACAGGACAAATCTCTGGTATAGATATAATGGATCTAGAAGATGCTGTAAAGGCATTATGGAAGGAAAAAATCTATGCGGAAAGCGGTATGGGATGTACAGGTCCTATAGTACTTGTAAACGAAGAAAAGTTAAGCACTGCTACCGAAATTCTTTCAAAGGCAGGATTTGTTGCTAAAGCAGGCAGTGACTGCTAATATAGATATATTTATACCCGTGAATTAATTATTCACGGGTTATTACTATAAAATACACATATTAGGGATATTATTACAATAAATTAACAATAAAAAGATATTAAAAAAAGGAGTTTTATAGTTTTTGTAGAATATATATACTTTGGATTATTTGAAATTTAATTAAGGGAGGAAATTAAGAATGGGTAGAAAAATATTATCTCTATTATTAGTGGCTATGTTAGCAATTAGTTTATTTGCTGGCTGTGCAAAAGCTCCAGAAAAAGAAGAGCCAAAAGCTCCAGAGCAAGAAGAGCCAAAAGCTACTGAGGAAGAAAAGCAAGAAGAACCTAAAAAAGAAGCTACAGAGGATTTTAAAGTTGGATTTGTTACTGATACAGGTGGAATCGATGACAGATCTTTCAATCAAGGAACTTGGGAAGGTATTGTAAAATATGCTGAAGAAAAAGGGTGGACAGAAGGAACAGAGTATCAGTATATACAATCAAATGAAGAAGCAGATTATATACCTAACTTAAGTGCCTTTGGAGATGATAATTACAATTTAGTTATAGCTGCTGGATTCTTATTTGAAAAAGCTATGAAGGAAGTCCCACCACAATATCCAAATACTAATTTTGCAATAATTGATGCAATTGTTGAGCAGCCTAATGTTGCGTCAGTAACATTTGCAGAAGAGCAAGGCTCTTTCTTGGTTGGTGTAGCAGCAGCTAAGACTACAAAAACTAAGAAAGTTGGTTTTGTAGGTGGAATGGACTTTCCATTAATTAGACATTTCCATGCTGGATTTGCAGCAGGAGTACATTCAGTTGATCCGTCTATCGAAATAGTAGACCAATATGCTGGTGCCTTTGATAACCCAGGAACTGGTCAGCAAATAGCATCAACTATGTATGAGCAAGGTGTAGATGTTATTTATCATGCTGCAGGTGGAACTGGTAACGGTGTAATTAATGAGGCTAAAAACAGAGTTTCAAATGGAGAAAATGTATGGGTAATTGGTGTTGATAAGAATCAATATGCAGATGGTATATATGATAAAGAGAATAATAAATCAGTTGTTTTGACTTCCATGATGAAGAGAGTTGACGTTGCTGCCTACAACATAATAGAAGCAGCTCAGAAAGGAGAATTTCCAGGTGGTAAAGTAACAGCATTAACTTTAGCTGATGATGGTGTTGGAATACCAAAGGAAAATCCAAATTTAAGTGATGACATAATTAAGACAATTAATGAGTATAAAGAAAAAATTGTAAAAGGTGAAATAACAGTTCCAAATAATATGGAAGATTTAAAAGCCTTTGAAGAGAATTTGAAATAAATTAAAAACAATTCAAAAAAAAATAAGCCCATTATAAAAATAGGCTTATTTTTTTTGAATTAAATTCACAAGATAATAGATATAAACAACCTCAATGTTAAATAAATTTCAAAGAAAAGAATTTAGAAGATTTGATTATTTTTTTATGAATTTAAATAAGAACCATAAAATTAATATATAGGCAATTACATTAATTATTACAGTAATAAGAGATTTTTGGTATAATAAATTAAGTCTTATTTTTAAAGTGAGGAGTTGCAGAAATGGAGTATATTATTGAGATGCTAAATATTAGGAAGGAATTTCCTGGCATAGTAGCGAATGATAATATAACATTGCAAGTAAAGCCAGGTGAAATTCATGCATTATTAGGTGAGAATGGAGCAGGGAAGTCTACCTTGATGAGTGTACTATTTGGATTGTATAAACCAGAAGCTGGAGAAATAAGAGTAAGAGGAAAAAGGGTAAATATTACTGACCCTAATGTTGCTAATGCTCTAGGTATAGGTATGGTTCATCAGCATTTCAAATTAGTTCACAATTTCACAGTAACTGAAAACATTATATTAGGACAAGAACCAACAGAAAGGGGCAGAATAAATATAAAAAAAGCGGCTAAAGATATAAAGAAGTTATCTGAGACATATGGCCTTGAAGTAGACCCCTATGCAATAATTGAGGATATTACTGTGGGTATGCAGCAACGTGTGGAAATACTTAAAATGCTTTACCGTAATGCTGAAATACTCATATTTGATGAACCTACAGCAGCTCTTACACCACAGGAAATAGCTGAACTTATGGAAATAATGAGAAGACTTGTAGAGGAAGGTAAATCAATAATTTTAATAACCCATAAATTGAAGGAAATAAAAGAAGTTGCAGATAGGTGCACTATTATAAGAAGAGGTAAGTACATTGATACGGTGGATGTAGCAACCACTTCAGAGGAAAAATTGGCTTCCTTGATGGTGGGTAGAGAAGTTAGCTTTAAAGTAGAAAAGGACAAAGCTAAGCCTAGAGAAAATGTACTCAGGATTTCTGACTTGGTTGTAAGAGACTCTAGGGGATTAAAGGCAGTAGATGGATTGAATTTAGAAATTAATGCAGGTGAAATATTAGGTATTGCAGGGGTAGATGGAAATGGCCAAACTGAACTATTAGAAGCAATATCAGGTCTTAGGAAGGTAGAAGAAGGTAAAATAGAGCTTCTTGGTAAGGATATTACTAACATGCATGTTAGAAATAGAACCGAAACTGGAATCGGTCACATACCTCAAGATAGACATAAGCATGGATTAGTTTTGGATTTTAAACTATCGGAAAATCTGATTTTACAAACTTATTATAAAGAACCATATTCAAAAAATGGATTATTAAATGATGCTGCAATAAATGAAAAGGCTCAGGAATTGATTGATGAATTTGATGTAAGAAGTGGGCAGGGGATAAATACCATGACAAGGGCTATGTCAGGTGGCAATCAGCAGAAGGCAATTATTGCCAGAGAAGTAGATAGAAGCCCTGCTCTTTTAATTGCAGGACAGCCTACTAGAGGATTAGACGTAGGAGCGATAGAATTTATCCATAAAAAGCTTATAGAAGAACGGGATAAAGGAAGAGCTGTATTGCTGGTATCACTAGAACTTGATGAAATTATGAATGTAAGTGATAGAATAGCTGTAATATTTGAAGGGAAAATTGTTGGAATAGTAGAGGCAGAAAAAGCTACTGAAAGACAGCTTGGATTAATGATGGCAGGGTCTACTCATGACAAGGAAGAAGGTGATATGTAATGCTAAAATTTATAACAGATGAAAAAAATCAAAGATTTATAGTACCCTTGGTGTCAGTATTTCTTGGATTTATAGCTGGAGCAATTATTATGATGATTACTGGTATAAATCCAATCGAAGGCTATAGGGCTTTAATTAAAGGAGTTGTTGGAAACCCAAGAAGATTTGGAGAATGGATAGTTGCATCTACGCCCCTTATTTTATCAGGTCTTGCCATAGCGTTTGGATTAAGAACAGGAGTATTTAACATCGGTGTGGAGGGACAACTTATAGCAGGGTCCTTTGCAGCAGCAGCAGTGGGTATATTAATAGAATTACCTAGATTCATACATTTACCTATGGTAATGTTAGCAGCAGCCATTGCAGGAGCATTATGGGGCTTAATCCCAGGCTTCTTAAAGGCTAAATTTAAAGTTCATGAAGTAGTAGTTGGAATTATGCTTAACTATACAGCACTTCATTTAGTCAATTATGCAATAAAGATTTTACCAGGAAGTACAAATACAAAAACTGTTGATATTTTCGAATCAGCTAATTTAAGTAGTAAATTCTTATCAAGCATAACAAAACATTCTAGGCTTCACTGGGGATTTATTATAGCCTTCTTAGGAGCATTGATATTCTGGTATATAATCGAAAGAACAACCTTTGGATACGAGCTTCGTTCTGTAGGGTTTAATCCCCATGCTTCAGAGTATGCTGGTATGAAGGTTGAGAGAAATATAGTATACTCCATGATGATATCAGGAGCATTTGCTGGACTAGCTGGCGCCATGATTTCTGTAGGAACCTTTAATTATGCAAGGGTTATTGGAGGCTTTGAGGGATATGGACTTGATGGAATAGCAGTGGCATTACTTGGCAATAATGGTGGATTAGGCATATTGATATCTGGCTTTTTATTTGGTGCTCTTAAGGCTGGTTCAAGTGCCATGGCTTTAGCTAAGGTTCCAAAGGAAATTGCTGAAATTATTATGGCGTTTATAGTGCTTTTTGCAGCTATGAATTATGGTATTAAGAGATTGATACTTTATTTGAGAAAGGAGGAGAAATAATATGGATTTTATGCAGTTTATTAGTATAATAATACCTTTAATGTTAACTTCTGCAGCTCCTATTATTTCATCTTCCATTGGAGGACTCTTCAGTGAAAGATCAGGAGTATTTAATATAGGATTAGAAGGGCTTATGATGGTTGGAGCCTTTACAGCAGCAACAGTTACTGTACTTGTTGAAAGTAGTCTTGGTCCAATTAGTCCATGGATTGGAATGTTGGCAGGGATAATAACAGGTGGATTATTTTCTGTTATACATGCCTACGTTAGTATAAATTTAAGAGCTGATCAAGTTATCAGTGGTACTGCAATTAACCTATTGGGAGCAGGCTTAACTATATATTTATGCGAGATTATCTTTAATCAGCAGAGAACAGTTGCTTTTATGAATGGAATCAAAAAAGATGATATTCCAGTGCTTTCAGATATACCTTTATTAGGGAATCTACTATTTAAAAAAGTTCATATTACATCATATATGATAATATTAATTGCAATATTGGTTTGGTATATTGTATATAAAACCCCATTTGGATTAAGGCTTAGGGCAGTAGGAGAGCACCCTGGGGCTGCAGATTCAATGGGTATAAATGTTTATAAGATGAGATATATAGGAGTTATTTTATCTGGAATGTTTGCTGGACTCGGTGGTGGAATAATGGTATTGACTCAGGATATTCAGTATACCTATGCTACAATCCATGGAACGGGTTTTATAGCATTGGCGGCATTGATATTTGGTAAATGGCATCCATTGGGAGTAGTTGGTGCAGGGATATTTTTTGGTTTTTCACAAGCGTTAGGTATAATAGCCTATCAAATACCCTTTCTTGCTGAATTACCCCAAGAATTTTTCTGGGCTTTTCCATATGTATTAACTGTAATTGCATTAGTAGCTTTCTCAGGCAAATCTGTAGGACCAAGAGCTGCAGGCAAACCATATGAGAAGGGCGAAAGATAAATTAACTTAACCTATTGTGATAGTTTCTATTTAATGGAACTCTAATATTTCCTTTTCATTTAAGAAATAAACCTGTTTTTTCACATGAATTTTAAGGGAAAAACAGGTTTAAAGTCTTTTATAAAGTTTTATAAAAGGCTTTAAAAAAACATAATATAAAGTATATTTACTAGCTTGACTAGTTAAATTATGTTATTTTAAAACTTTTCTCGAAATATGTAAAAAAATGATAGAATCAGTGATTTGAAGGAGAAACTATGATAAAATTAATCGATAATTGTCGTTTTAATCATGAATGCCACTTTGTTTGATAACGTTTTTTTGGTATAATTAAATTGTAAAAAGTATGTTGAATATACTTATGTGTAGGGTGGTTTATATATGAGACTGTCATATAATTTAAATTTACAACAAACTCAAAAGCTTGTTATGACCCCAGAATTAAAACAAGCAATAGAAATATTACAATATAATTCTGTTGAACTAGAAAGTTTTATACAGCAAGAGCTGATTAATAATCCAGTTCTTGAACCTGAACAGGTAAAGGTAGAAGTGGAGAATGAACCGAAAAAAGAAGCCAAGGAATATGATGACATTATTGATATTAAAAAACTATTTTCAGACTATGATGGCTATAAAAACAAGAATAGAATACGCAACTATGAAGAAAAAGAGGAAACAACCTTTGAAAATTATTTATCAACAGAAACAACTCTAATAGACCACCTGCTATTTCAGCTTCAATTTACCTTATTAAAGGGTAAAGAGAAAATAGTAGGAAAATATATTGTGGAAAATATTGATGAAAATGGTTATTTGCATATTAGCAATGAAGAAATATGCAATAGATTTAAAATAGAGGAGAGAGATGTAGAAAACATAATCAATATTATTCAAACATTTGATCCTATTGGGGTGGGAGCAAGAAATTTAAGGGAATGTTTGCTGATTCAACTTAGACAGAATAATATAGAGGATGAAATAATATATCAAATTGTTGCCAATCATTTAAATGATATAGCTGATAATAAGATAAACAATATTGCAAAACAATTAAATACATCTGTAGAAAGAGTACAAGAGGTTGGGGACTTCATAAAAACTTTGGAGCCTAAGCCTGGTAGAATATTTAGTTCAAGTAGGGATGTAAGATATGTAACACCAGATGTAACTGTAGAAAAGGTTAATAATGAATATATAGTTTTAGTAAAAGATACAACTGCTCCAAGGCTTACAATAAATCATTATTATAGAAATCTTCTGTTAAATAAGGAAATGGAAGATAATACGTCTTCATATATTAATAAAAAATTAAATTCAGCCTTAAAGCTTATAAGATGTATTCAACAAAGAAGAAATACTATATATAAGGTTGTTAAAGCAATAGTAAACTATCAAATAGACTTCTTTGAAAAAGGTGTAATTCATCTTAAACCTTTAACATTAAAGGAAATAGCTGATGAAATTGGTGTACATGAGTCCACTGTAAGTAGAGCAATTAATGGCAAGTACATGCAGTGTCCAAGGGGAATTTATGAGTTGAAGTACTTTTTCCAAAGCGGAGTATCAAGTGCCTATGGAGAAGGGATATCTGCTGAAAGTATTAAATCAATTATTAAAGATCTAATTCAAAAAGAAAATCCTAAAAAACCTCTTAGCGATCAAGTCATATCTAACGAACTCAATAAGTTAGGTGTAAAGATATCTAGAAGGACCGTTGCAAAATATAGAGATGAGCTGAATATAGCATCTTCATCCAAGAGAAAAAGATATTAGAAAAAAGGCATCATATGATTGATGCTTTTTTCTATTTAACTATTGAAAAATTTAAGAGCTAAATGTATAATAATGTTAGATATTTTTTTGAATAAGTCGGGACGAAAAAAGCACGCATGGTCAATAAGTGACCCTAAACATTGCTATAAAATTAAACTGGGAACGGGGGGCTAAGTTGGATAAAAAAATCAGTGATAAGGAAAGAATTGAAATTAATGAATTAATAAGTATTTTAAATAATATTGCTCCAGATTTTATGGAAGTTATAGAAAAGAGATATAGTGTTTTAAGGATAATAAATTATCTTGGACCTATTGGAAGGAGAAGCCTTTCTGATAAATTAGATTTAACAGAAAGAAATATTAGAACAGCATCAACAGCCCTTAAAAATCAACAGCTAATAAATATTACTCAGGAAGGTATGAGTATTACCGCTAGAGGTAAAAAAAGTTTAGAAAGATTAAAGTATGCATTTCATATATTAAAAGGGTTAAGAATATTAGAAGAAGAACTTAGAGATATTTTAAACATAAAAAAAGTAATAATTGTACCAAATTCAGCTGACAGTGACCCACTAGTATATAAAGAAATGGGAAAGGCAGCTTCAGGCTACATAGATAGTCTCATTACTGAAAAAAGTACTATTGGTTTAACAGGTGGAACAACTATTGCGCAAGTTATAAATGAGTATAAATATAGAAAAGAAAAGCTCAGTGATGTTACAGTAATACCTGCAAGAGGTGGCTTGGGAAAGAAGGTTGAATATCAAGCTAACACTTTAGTTCAAAATTTAGCCAATAAATTAGGCTGTAACTATAAAACTTTATATACTCCAGATTTTTTATCACAAGATTCCATAGAAAGCTTGCTCAAAGAACCAGCTATTAAAGAAATAATTGAGCTTATTGAAGATATAGATATATTAGTTTTTGGAATAGGTAGAGCTGATATAATGGCACAAAGAAGGGGATTAAGCAATGAACAAATTGAGAGCCTAATAAATAAAGGAGCAGTTTCAGAAGCCTTTGGATATTATTTTAATGAAGCTGGAGAAATAGTGCATGAAATAAGCACAATAGGAATAGATTTTGAAACATTTAACAAAATAGAAAATATAATTGCTGTTGCAGGAGGAAGTGAAAAAGCTGAAGCAATAGCATCAATTTCGAAGCTAAATGAAAGGCTTGTGCTTATTTGTGATGAGAGTGTTGCCAAAAAAATAATTTTTAAATATAAGGAGGAATAAACATGGCAGTAAAGGTTGGAATTAATGGTTTTGGAAGAATAGGAAGATTGGCATTTAGGCTGATGTTTGATAGCCCAGAATTTGAAATCGTTGCATTAAACGATTTAACTGATGCAAAAACATTAGCTCATTTATTGAAGTACGATACTGCACAAGGAAAATACAAAACAGATTCAATTGAAGCAAAAGAAGGTGCTATAGTAGTAGACGGTAAAGAAATCAAAATTTATGCTGAAAGGGATCCAGAAAATCTTCCATGGGGAGAACATGACGTAGATGTGGTAATAGAATGTACAGGTTTCTTTAGAACAAAGGAACTTGCTGAAAAGCATATTAAAGCAGGGGCGAAAAAAGTTATTATTTCTGCTCCAGCAAAGGGTGACATGAAAACAATTGTCTACAACGTAAATCATGAAATATTAGATGGGAGTGAAACTGTATTATCAGGAGCTTCTTGTACAACTAACTGTTTAGCTCCAGTTGCAAAGGTTTTAAATGATAACTTTGGCATAGTAAAGGGATTAATGACTACTATTCATGCTTATACCAATGACCAAAACACACTAGACGGACCCCATAAGGATTTAAGAAGAGGTAGAACTGCAGCTCAAAATATTGTACCTACAACTACAGGTGCTGCTGTAGCAGTAGGCAAAGTGCTACCAGAATTAAATGGTAAGCTTGATGGTGGAGCTATGAGAGTACCAACAATGACTGGTTCATTAGTTGATTTAACCGTTGAATTGGAAAAGAATGTTACTGTAGATGAAGTTAATGCTGCAATCAAGGCAGCTTCAAATGAAACATTGGGATATACTGAAGATCCAATTGTTTCATCAGATATTATAGGAACTCAATATGGCTCATTATTTGATGCTGGATGTACTAAAGTATTAGAAGTAGATGGTAAGCAAATGGTTAAAGTTGTTACTTGGTATGATAATGAAATGTCCTACACAGCTCAATTAGTAAGAACTGCTAAATATTTTGTAGAGCTTATGAATAAATAACAAGCATATGGTAAGAATGTAGATAATAGAATAGCGGAACAGTTTGGTTCCGCTATTTTAACAGTCTAAAATTATTTTAATGCTATAGATTATTAATTATTAAATCTTTGGAGGGTAAATTTATGGTTAAGACTGTGAGGGATTTAGAATTAAATAATAAGAAAGTATTGATTCGTGTAGACTTTAATGTTCCTATAAAAAATGGTAAAATAACTAATGATAACAGAATTGTAGCAGCACTTCCAACGATTAAATATGTGTTAGAGCAAAGAGGTAAAGTTATATTATTTTCTCATTTAGGAAGAGTAAAGACTGAAGAAGATAAACTAACTAAAACACTTAAGCCTGTTGCAGAAAGACTATCCCAGCTTCTCGATAAAAAAGTTGAATTTGTACCTGCCACCAAGGGAGAAATTCTTGAAAAAGCTATTGATAAACTTAAAGAAGGAGAAATTTTGCTTGTTGAGAATACAAGATTTGAAAAGGGTGAAACAAAAAATGATACTGAGCTGGGGAAATATTGGGCATCACTTGGAGATGTATACATAAATGATGCATTTGGTACAGCCCATAGAGAACATGCTTCAAATGTAGGAATTGCTAGTCACCTTGAATCAGCAGCAGGATTTTTATTAGAGAAGGAAATAGAGTTTATAGGAGGGGTAGTTAACAATCCTAAGAGACCTCTTATAGCAATATTAGGTGGAGCAAAGGTTTCTGATAAGATAGGTGTTATTGAAAACTTAATTGAAAAAGCTGATAAAATTTTAATCGGTGGAGGCATGATGTTTACTTTTTTAAGAGCACAAGGAAAAAGCGTAGGAAAATCTTTAGTTGAGGAAGATAAAATTGAGCTGGCTAAAGCTTTATTAGAAAAGGCTGGAGAAAAAATAGTATTACCAGTTGATACAGTTGTAACTAAAGAATTTAAGAGCGATACTGAATATAGAACAGTTTCTGTAGATGATATATCACAGGAAGAAATGGGACTTGATATTGGTAGTGATTCCGTTGAATTATTTAAAAAACAATTGAAAGGTGCAAAATCAGTTGTGTGGAATGGTCCTATGGGCGTATTTGAAATGGAAAATTTTGCAAAGGGAACAATTGGTATATGTGAAGCTATAGCCCAATTAGAAGATGCTATAACTATTATCGGTGGAGGAGATAGTGCAGCTGCTGCTATAGAGTTAGGTTATTCAGATAAGTTTACACATATTTCTACTGGAGGAGGAGCTTCCCTAGAGTATTTAGAAGGTAAATTGTTACCAGGAATTGAGTGTTTAAATAAATAAATATTTAAAAGAGATATTTGAGGTGAGAATATGAGATTACCAATAATTGCAGGTAACTGGAAAATGCATATGACAAAGGAAGTTTCACTAGATTACATAAAGGAATTAAGGCAAAATATTGAAGGAACTGATGTGGAGGTTGTGATATGCCCTCCAGCTACCCTTTTAGGAGTTTTAAAGGAAGCTACAAGAAATTCAAACATAAAAATAGGTGCGCAAAATATGCATTGGGAAGAACAAGGGGCCTTTACAGGTGAAATTTCTCCTTTAATGCTTAAGGATTTAGATATAGACTATTGTATTATCGGTCATTCCGAAAGAAGACAATATTTTGGAGAAACTAATGAAACAGTTAATAAAAAAATTATAGCTGCTATAAAGCATGACATTAAACCCATAGTCTGTGTAGGTGAAAGTCTTGAGGAAAGAAACGCAGGCAAAACAGAAAGCTTATTAAAAGAGCAAGTAACAGAAGCACTTAAAGGCTTAAAGCCTGAAGACGTAAAAAATATAGTAATTGCTTATGAACCAATCTGGGCCATAGGTACAGGTGAAACAGCCACACCTGAAATAGCTAATAGTACAATTGAGTATATTAGAGTAATAATAAAGGAACTATTTGGTGATATTATTTCCGAGGAAATAAGAATCCAATATGGTGGAAGTGTAAAACCAAATAATATAGAAGAACTTATGAAGCAAAGTGACATTGATGGAGCTTTAGTAGGTGGAGCAAGCCTTAAGGCAGAAAGTTTTTCAAAAATAGTTAATTTTTAAATAGCTAAAGATCCATAGTTTACTGCTAATAGCTTATAAACTAAAAATTCAAAAAAATATGTAAACTATGGTTTGATGTTATACTAATGTATTTGTTATTCAAAAATCTAACTTTGACGGTTTTGCTATTAGCATAGTAAAAAACTAAATAAAAATTAGGAGGTATTTAATATGTCAAATATAATTGGTGTTTATGGTAGAGAAATTCTTGACTCAAGAGGAAATCCAACTGTAGAAGTAGAGATATACTTGGAAGATGGTTCAATGGGTAGAGCTGCTGTGCCATCAGGAGCATCTACTGGAGCCTTTGAAGCTGTAGAACTTAGAGATGGCGACAAAGAAAGGTTTCTTGGAAAAGGTGTATTAGATGCAGTTAGGAATATAAATGAGATAATTGCACCAGAAATTGTTGGACTCGACGCATTTGATCAAGTAGCTATCGATAAGCTTATGATAGATTTAGATGGAACAGAAAACAAAGGTAAATTAGGTGCAAATGCTATTTTAGGGGTTTCAATGGCAGTTGCTAAGGCTGCAGCTAGTTCATTAGGATTACCGATATATCAGTACATAGGTGGAGTAAATGCAAAAACTTTACCAGTACCAATGATGAACATATTAAATGGTGGAAAGCATGCTGACAACAACGTTGATATCCAAGAATTTATGGTAATGCCTATTGGTGCAAAAAGCTTTGCAGAAGCACTTAGAATGGGTGCTGAAATATTCCATAACTTAAAGAAGGTTTTAAAAGGTAAAGGATTAAATACATCAGTTGGTGATGAAGGTGGTTTTGCACCTAACTTGACATCTAATGAAGAAGCGTTAGAAGTAATTATAGAAGCTATTAAGAATGCAGGCTATAAACCAGGTGAAGACATAATGTTAGCTTTAGATGTTGCTGCTACAGAAATCTACAATAAAGAAGATAAGAAATATGAGCTAACTGGAGAAGGCTTAGTTAAGACATCGGAAGAAATGGTAGAGTTTTATAGCAGCTTAGTTGAAAAATATCCAATTATATCTATTGAAGACGGTTTAGATGAAGAAGATTGGGAAGGGTGGAAACTGTTAACTGAAAAGCTTGGAGGTAAGATTCAGTTAGTAGGAGACGATCTTTTTGTAACTAATACAAAGAGACTTTCTAGAGGTATTGAGAATAATACAGCCAACTCTATACTTATAAAATTAAATCAAATAGGAACATTAACCGAGACATTAGATGCTATAGAAATGGCTAAGAGAGCAGGATATACCGCTGTTATATCCCATAGATCAGGGGAAACGGAGGATTCTACAATAGCAGATTTAGTTGTAGCTGTTAATGCAGGTCAAATAAAAACTGGAGCACCTTCAAGAACCGATAGGGTTGCTAAGTACAATCAATTGTTAAGAATAGAAGATATGCTTGATAGTTCTGCTGAATTTGCAGGAATGAAGGCTTTTTATAATTTGAAAAAATAGAATTAAGTATAATGAAATAAATTATAGTAATAATATAGAAAGAGGGTAAAATTTACCCTCTTAAATTAATAGCTGCAAAGGCAAAGGTTTTCACAAGATACTTTGGTATTATTGTATTGATTTTAAAAAATTCCTATGTTAAAATTATTTTGTTAAGCTAGAGAATAGGGGGTGGATAGATTGAAAATATTATTTATGGTACTTCAAGTAATTGCTAGTTTAATTTTAATAGGAAGCATATTATTACAATCAGGTAAAAGTGCTGGATTATCTGGTTCAATAGGTGGTGGAGCAGAACAACTTTTTGGCAAACAAAAAGCTAGAGGTTATGATGAAATGCTATCTAGAGTTACCAAAATTGGAGCAGGCGTATTTATAGCTTGTTCATTAATACTAGTTTATCTCCAAGGTTAACATCAGAAAACTAAATAGAGGAATGTGAGGAGGCAGTTTAATGAATTTTGTATTAGCACCTATTGTAGGAATAATTGCATTAATATTTGCGATATTATTGGCTTCAAGAATCAATAAAGTTGATGTAGGTAATGATAGAATGAAAGAGATATCTTCTTATATACAAGAAGGTGCGATGGCATTTTTAACAAGGGAATATAAAACATTGGTAATTTTTGCAGGAATACTTTTTGTTGCAATAGGTTTTGGATTACAAAGCTGGTTAACAGCCGTTTGTTTTCTAATTGGAGCGTTTTTCTCAGCACTAGCAGGTTTCTTTGGAATGAGGGTTGCTACTAAAGCAAATGTAAGAACTGCTAATGCTGCAAAGGAAAGTGGTATGAATAAGGCACTTTCTGTGGCATTTTCTGGCGGGGCAGTAATGGGAATGTCAGTTGTTGGTTTAGGACTTCTAGGTGTTGGCGGACTTTATTTATTGATTGGAGAGCCTGGAATAATTACAGGATTTGGATTAGGAGCATCTTCCATAGCATTATTTGCACGTGTTGGTGGAGGAATCTATACGAAGGCTGCTGACGTTGGAGCAGACTTAGTTGGTAAAGTTGAAGCTGGTATTCCAGAGGATGACCCTAGAAATCCTGCAGTTATTGCTGATAACGTTGGTGATAACGTTGGTGACGTTGCTGGCATGGGTGCAGACCTTTTTGAATCATATGTTGGATCGATTATTTCAGCAATTACTTTAGGAGTAGTAGCTCATGGAGTAGAAGGTGCTTTATTTCCATTGATATTAGCATCCCTAGGAATTATTGCATCAATAATAGGTACGTTCTTTGTTAAAGGTGATGAAAACTCTGATCCACATAAGGCATTGAAATTAGGAACATATGTAAGTGGCATTATAGTTGTTATCAGTGCCTTTGTTATGAGTAGAATGATATTTCAAAATTTAAATGCGTTCTGGGCAATCACATCAGGATTAATTGTAGGATTAATAATTGGACAGCTTACTGAGTATTATACATCAGGTGATTTTGGTTCAGTTAAGAAGATAGCTAAACAGTCAGAAACTGGTCCTGCTACGACTATTATTAGTGGTTTAGCAGTAGGAATGCTATCAACTGCATTTCCAATATTATTTATCTCTGCTGGTATTTTGGTAGCATATAAGTTTATGGGACTTTATGGTATAGCTCTAGCAGCGGTAGGAATGTTATCAACAGGAGGTATTACTATAGCAGTTGATGCTTATGGACCTATAGCTGATAATGCTGGTGGTATTGCAGAAATGTGTGAATTGCCTAAAGAAGTAAGAGGTATAACTGACAAGCTTGATGCTGTTGGAAATACTACAGCAGCTATTGGTAAAGGTTTTGCTATTGGTTCTGCTGCTCTTACAGCCCTTGCACTATTTGCATCTTATTCAGAGGTTGCTCAAATAACTGGAATAAATATTTTGGATCCAAAGGTTGTTGTTGGTCTTTTATTAGGTGGTATGCTTCCATTCCTATTCTCGGCAATGACTATGGAATCTGTTGGCAAAGCAGCCAATGAAATGATTGAAGAAGTTAGAAGACAGTTTAGAGAAATTCCAGGTGTTATGGAAGGTAAAGGCAAGCCAGAATATGCTAAATGTGTTGATATAAGTACTGCATCAGCGCTAAAAGAAATGATGGTACCAGGGGTAATGGCAGTATTGGCACCTATCGCAACTGGTTTAGTACTAGGAAAAGAAGCATTAGGCGGATTGTTAGCTGGTGCATTAGTAACTGGTGTTCTAATGGCTATATTCATGGCAAATGCAGGTGGAGCATGGGATAATGCTAAGAAATATATTGAAGAAGGTCACCATGGAGGAAAAGGAAGTGAACCTCATAAGGCAGCAGTAGTTGGTGATACTGTTGGTGATCCATTCAAGGATACATCTGGACCTTCAATTAATATACTTATTAAATTAATGACTATAGTTGCTCTAGTATTTGCTCCTTTATTTAATTCATTTGGAGGCTTATTATAGACTTTTAAATAAGCTTTAAATACCCTATTTCGTATATAAAATAGGGTATTTTTATTTTGTAGGAAATTAAAAAAAATCTACTTTAGATTACAAAGTTGAGGAAATTGCATAATACATTTAAAGAATTTTGGAGTGCAAAATGTAGTAGAGAGAGTTAACAAAGCTATCTACATATTGCATTTCAAAATTATTAGTGTTAATTATGCAAGTTTCTCAGTTAAATAAACTTGAGATTTATTTTATTAAAAAAATTTTTTTGTATGGTATAATAAATGCAGATGACAAATGAAGAAAATTCATAACATTAAGCTAAGAGGCTTTACAGGAGATAGTAGTATTTATGAAGATTAAAATGGGTGTTATTGGAGTAATGGATACTGTTGAAAAAATCAAAAAAATTGCTCACGAATTTTATGATCAGGTAGATATATCATATTAGGTATTGTGGATGTCTGTGAACTGTTACTAATCTCTAAGAAATAATAGAGATAATCAATAAGACATAAAGGAGGATTAAAATGTTATTTGTTAAAAATGGAAAAGTTGTAACAATGAGAGGAGAAACAATAGATAATGGGAGTATTGCTGTAAAAAATGGTAAGATACAAGCTATTGGTACAGATATAACTATACCTGAAGGAGCTATAGTTATTGATGCTAAGGGAAAGATTGTAATGCCAGGCTTTATAGACCCACATACACATTTAGGACTTAAGGAAAGTGCTATACAGTTTGAAGGAACTGATCACAATGAAACAAGTGATCCGATTACACCCCATGTGAGGGGAATAGATGGACTTAACCCTATGGATGATACCCTTAGAGAAGCTTATGAGGCAGGTATTACTTCTGTTGGTGCTGGACCTGGAAGCGCAAATGTTATTTGTGGTCAATTTGCTGCTATTAAGACCTATGGGAAACGTGTAGATAATATGATTATAAAAGAACCCATTGCTATGAAATGTGCTTTTGGAGAAAACCCTAAACGAAATGGCAAGGAAAAGGGAAGAGCACCGATGACAAGAATGGGAATTTCTGCTTTACTTAGAGAAACCCTATACAATGCAATTGAGTATAAGAAAAAATTAGATATAGCCAAAAAAGATCCTTCAAAGACACCTGCATTTGATATAAAAATGGAGGCATTACTTCCAGTTATAAATAGAGAAATACCTTTAAAGGTACACGCTCATCGAGCTGATGATATTTTTACTGCTATTAGAATTGCCAAAGAATTTAATCTAAAAATAACTTTAGATCATTGTACAGAAGGTCATTTAATCAAGGAAGAACTAAGCAAGGAGGGCTATGATGTTATTGTTGGACCAAGCTTAGGCCATTCTACAAAATTTGAATTAAAGAGTAAGTCATTTGTTACACCTGGAGTACTTAGTAAAGAAGGGCTTAAAGTAGCCATAACAACAGACAGCCCTGTTATTCCCCTGCACTATCTTCCAATCTGTGCTGCATTAGCTGTTAAGAAAGGAATGGATAAGACAGAAGCATTGAAGGCTATCACAATAAATGCTGCAGAAATCATGGGAGTTTCAGATCGTATTGGGAGTCTAGAAGTTGGTAAAGATGCTGATATTGTAATATGGAATGGAGATCCATTGGATATACAATCTTTGGTGGAGTATACAATCATTGATGGAGAGATAGTATATGAAAACAAATAATGATAAATAGCGAAAGAGGCGACAATTTAGCCTTTGAAAGGTTTGATGATTATCATGGAGAGAAGGCTGGAATTAAGAAATTGGTTATGAGAGTTATTCCAGAAAAAACAAACAGAGTTATTGAACTTGAACAGGTTATGCTCAGATGCAACTGCAGTTGTTCATCAAGGCTGGGACGTTAATTTTGCATGTATAGGTCCAGGAGTTGATGGGAAACACCATTATGAAAGAACTCATATTGAATTTATTGAAAATAACATAAAATTATTGATAAAATATATAACTGAATAGTATTGCTACAGGTTTATTATTACAAAATATTAATGAAAGGCGACAAATTTTGGTCGCTTTTTTTAGACTTCAAAGAATGACAGTAATTCTTAATCTTAAACTATACTTAAAAGACCCACTTTAAATGGAATCTTAATCTAAACAGCATTAACATTTAAAATAAATTTCAGATAAAATAATGAATGCTTCTACATTTTTTCTTTGAAATCTATTAAACCTTGAAGTTGTTTATTTTTAAAACAAAACTCTTGAATTCCATCACTATGAAATTATCAAAGGTATAAATAAAATAATAATTGAAAAACTATATATAACGGAGGTGAAATAAGTGGGAAAAGTAATAGGAATTCAAAAAGAACTTAATGAAATAGCTGAAGCTTTAACAGTAAATGGTTTTGAGGTAACAAATATGCTTGATACAGATAAAAAATTAGATGCTATAATATATTACAACGATGAAAGCAGTTTAATGAATAAAAATGATATAAAAAATTCAAATTTTTTTCCAAATAATAAAGAAGTATTAAAAATCAATGCTGCTAAAACAAATATAGATAAGATTATGAAGATTTTAAATAATTTGAGGTAATATTAATTTAAATATAATACCATCTATGATATAATACAGATGGTATTTTCTACTAATGGTTAGGAAAAAAATTACATACCTGCATAGGAGGGAAAGCTTTGGTATCTAAGGAAATACTTCTTGAGTTCATGAGAGAGCAAGCATATAATCCCATGTCAGACTCTGAATTAGCCAATGTTTTTGATATAAAAAGCGAAGAAATGGGATATTTTTTAGATTTGCTTAAAGAAATGGAGGAATATGGACAGGTAATTAAAACGAAAAAGAAAAGATATGCTATTCCTGAAAGAATGAACCTCATTGTTGGTAGGTTACAATGCTCTCAAAAAGGATTTGGATTTGTTATTCCAGATAATAATAAGCTAAGTGATGTTTTTATACCAGCCAGCGATTTAAATGGCGCTATGCACAATGATAGAGTTATAGCAAGAATAGAAAGAAAGATTAAAAATGGAAAAAGAGCAGAAGGAGTAGTAATTAGGATATTGGACAGAGCAAATAAAGAGATTGTAGGAACCTTTGAAAACAGTAAAAACTTTGGTTTTGTAGTAGCTGATGATAAAAGGATAAATTTTGATGTATTTATTCCTAAAAGTGAAGTTAATGGAGCTAAGGACGGGTATAAGGTAGTTGTACAAATAACTAAATGGCCTGAGGCTAGGAGAAATCCTGAAGGCAAAATAGTAGAAGTATTAGGACATAAAAATGACGTTGGAAGCGATATATTATCTATAATAAGAAAGTACAAACTTCCTGAAAAGTTTCCTAAGAAGGTTTTAAGGGAGGCAGACAATATACCAGATAAAGTTTCAGAAGATGAAATAGCTAGAAGAAGAGATTTAAGGCATATGAATATTGTAACTATTGATGGAGCAGATGCAAAGGACTTGGATGACGCTGTTTCTGTTGAAAAGCTTCCTAATGGTAACTATAGGCTGGGAGTATATATTGCTGATGTAACGTATTATGTGAAAGAAGGCAGTCCTTTAGATAAAGAAGCCTTGAAAAGGGGAACCAGTGTATATTTAGTAGATAGAGTAATACCTATGCTTCCTAAAAAGCTTTCCAATGGAATATGTAGTTTGAATCCTGGTGTAGATAGATTAACAATGTCCGTTTTTATGGAAATAGATAATAGCGGAAAGGTAGTTAACCATGAAATCTTTGAAGGTGTAATAAAGACTAAGGAAAGAATGACTTATACAGAGGTTTCTGACATATTGGAGAAGGAAGATCCGAAGCTTATTGAAAGATATGATTACTTAGTAGAAGATTTTAAATTAATGGAAGAATTAGCTTTGATACTTTCAAAAAGCAAGAATAGAAGAGGAAGTATAGATTTTGATTTTCCAGAAAGCAAAATAATATTGGACGACGATGGTAGGCCCATTGACATAAGAAAGGCTGAACGAAGAATAGCCAATAGAATTATTGAGGAATTTATGATTGTATGTAATGAAACCATTGCTCAGCATATGTATTGGCTAAAGATTCCATTTGTATACAGAGTACATGAAATACCTGATTCAGAAAAAATAGCAAATTTCAATAAGTTCATACATAATTTTGGATATCATCTTAAGGGAAGTTCAGAAGAAGTTCATCCAAAGGCTTTACAGGATTTGTTAAGAAAAATTGAAGGTAAGAAAGAAGAACATATTATAAGTACCCTTATGTTGAGATCCCTAAAACAAGCAAGATATTCTCCAGAAAATTTAGGTCATTTTGGATTAGCTTCAAATTATTATTGTCATTTTACATCTCCTATTAGAAGATATCCAGATCTACAAATACATAGAATAATAAGAGAAATGCTTAATGGAAAGCTTAATCAAAATAGAATATCAAAACTTAAAGGAATAGTAGCAAATTCAGCCGACCGTTCATCTGAAAGAGAGAGAGTAGCAGTTGAAGCAGAGAGAGAAACCGAAGATCTTAAAAAAGCTGAATATATGTCCTATCACATAGGTGAAGAATTTGATGGTATAATATCAAGCGTTGTTTCCTTTGGCATGTTTGTAGAATTAGAAAATACAATAGAAGGATTAGTTAGAATAAGTACCTTAGTTGATGATTATTATATATTTGATGAGGAAAATCACCTCTTTAGAGGTGAAAGAACTAATAGAACCTTTAGAATAGGTGATGAAGTAAGGATTAAGGTTTATGGAGTTGATATTGCTCAAAGGGAAGTTGATTTTATCTTAATCTAACTCATTGATTTTAGTTTTTTAATCTTTTTAATAAATAGGATTATAAAATAATTTAGCAATCGATTTCCTTTATCGATTGCTTTAAATGTGCTCAATATTTGTGTTATTATTGATATTAGATAATATGACTAAATATAGCTTAATATAAGTGGTAAGGGAGGCATAATAGTGAAATATAAATTAGTAGTAACGGATATGGATGGTACTTTACTAAATAGCCAAGGAAAGGTACCCGATGAAAACAAAGAGGTATTGACGAAACTACAAGATAATGGTGTACATGTTGCAGTAGCTACAGGACGCATATATACATCTGCAAGAATTTTTGCCAAGTATTTGGGCATAAAAACACCTATTATAGCTTGTAATGGAGCAATTGTTAGAGAAGTAAATAATAATAAGCCCATATATGAAGCCCATATAAACAAAGATGATTGTATTTATATTCTAGAAATATGTCGTAAATATAGTGTGTATTTTCATTTCTATACAGATAATACTTTTTATACAGAAAGGTTAGAAAAAAGTGCCTTAAAGTATTCAGAGTGGAATAAAACCTTGAATGAAGAAGACAGAATAAATTTAGAAGTCATTGAAAATGCTTATGATTTTATTAAGGACACGAATGAAAAGATATACAAATTTTTAATAATTGATGATGATGAAAATTTACTTAAGAAAATGAGAAAAGAGCTTACTAAAATTTCTGGTATCGAATGCTGTAAATCAAGATATGATAACTTGGAAATAATGAATAAAGGAATACAAAAGGGAGTTGCAGTGAAAAAATTGGCAGATTCCTTAGGGGTTAAGAGAGAGGAAGTTATCTGTATAGGTGATAATGAGAACGATATAAGCATGATAAAATATGCGGGATTAGGAGTAGCAATGGGAAATGCTGAAGAAATAGTAAAACAAACAGCAGATTATGTAACTGATATTAATGATAATAATGGTGTAGCAAAAGCACTCAAGAAGTTTGTGTTTGATATATAAATATAATATGGAAGCACAATAGGTAAAAATTCACGGCAATCGCATGAAAAAATCTAACCGTGGAAGAAAACAAAAAACTAAAAAAAATAAATGATAATTATTTTCAAAAAAGGAGATTTGATATTTGTGTCGAACCTATAATATATAAATATGAAAAGGGGTTGGACATAACTATGAGTATAGAAGATTTTAAAGCTACATTTGGAAAAATAAAGGATTTTAGGCAACCGTGGAAAACAAAACATAAACTAATAGAAATACTATTTATAGCAGTAGTTGCAACTATAGCAAATGCTGATGGGTGGATAGAAATAGGAGATTTTGCAGAAGATAAAGAACAATGGCTAAGGAAGTATTTAAGCCTTAAAAATGGTGTACCATCTCACGATACTTTCAAGAGAGTGTTTGAAAATATAGATAGCGATGCTTTTAATAAAGCATTTATAGATTGGACAAGGAAAATGAGTGATCATACAGATGGAAGAATAGTAGCAGTAGATGGAAAAACATCAAGAAGGTCACACGACGGAGAAAAGGGAGCAATTCATCTAGTTAATGCATGGGTAGATGAAAATGATATTATATTAGGTTAATTAAAAACTCATACAAAAAGCAATGAAATAATAGCGATACCAGAGCTTCTAGATTTACTTTTTCTAAAGGGAAGTATTGTAACGATAGATGCAATGGGGACTCAAAAGAAAATAGCTGAGAAAATAATAGAAAAGAATGGAGATTATGTCCTGTCATTAAAAGGGAATCAAACAAAGTTTCATGATGAAGTAAAAGAATACTTTGAAGATGCTATAGAAAATGATTTTAAAGATACAGAGTATAGAACAAAAATCACTTTGGAAAAAGGACATGAAAGAATAGAAAAGAGAGAATATTTCCAGACAAGTGATATAGAGTGGTTTGAAGAAAAACATTTATGGAAAAAGCTAACAAGCATAGGTATGGTAAGGAGAACAGTGATTATAAAAGAAAAAACCACAGTAGAAAATTGTTACTATATATCAAGTTTAGATATGCCTAAAGATGGAGAATGTGAGTTATTTGCAAAGGCAGTAAGAAAACATTGGGGTGTAGAGAGTTGTCATTGGGTACTAGATGTAGTATTTAAAGAAGATGATAGTAGAGTAAGAAAAAATAATGGTGCACAGAATCAATCAATGCTAAAAAAAATGGCTATGAACATATTAAAAACAGAAAAAGTAACAAAGAAGAAAATTAGTTTAAGACGAAAAAGATTTAAGGCGGCAATGAATATAGAATTTCTTGAAGAAATAATAGAAGGAATGTAATAAATAAAGCTGAGCTGTACCTTAAGAGGGCAGGTTGGCATAGCATAGATAGCTATGGTTTATTTGTTATGCCTGTAAAGCTTATTGCTTCAGGTCACTTCATAGGAAAAATAGTCATATCTCATACTTCTAATGGTTCAAAGCCATTTTTTTAAAACTTAAACCTTAAGTTCTTATTAAGATAGATTTTCATGCGATTGCCGTGGTAAAAATTGTGATGCTATTGACATCGTATAATTTATATGATACAATATCTCTTGCATCTAAATTAGATGAAAAGTTGGTGCTTGGTATGTCAAAGGTAAAGGTAATAGCAAATAATAAAAAGGCAAGACATGATTATTTTATTGAAGAAACATATGAAGCAGGTATTGTCTTGAAAGGAACCGAAGTGAAATCAATAAGACTGGGTAGAGTAAATCTGAAGGATGGCTATGCAGACATAAAGGATGGAGAAGTTATTCTTTATAATGTCCACATAAGTCCTTATGAGCAAGGTAATATCTTTAATGTAGATCCTACTAAACCTAGAAAACTGTTGCTTCATAAAAGAGAGATTAGAAAGCTAGTAGGGTATATTACTCAAAAAGGATATACACTAGTGCCTTTACAATTATATTTAAATGAAAGAGGATTAGTTAAATTGCAGCTTGCTGTAGCAAAGGGTAAGAAACTACACGATAAGAGAAGCTCTATTGCTAAAAAAGATGCTGAAAGAAGAATACAAAAAGAACTTAGACAAAGACAAAAAATGTACTAATGTTGATAGATAACGCTAATTGTTTAATATTATTTTAAGATCAAAAACTTATAATCCTCAAAGCGACTTTGGTCGTCTTTGATTACTTGGGGGCGTACTGGTTTCGACGGGGGTATGGAGCTAGAAGTAGCGAGCCGTGTTTTGCCTTTGGTACACGTTAAAAAACTGGGCAATTAAATATAAACGCTGATAATAATAATTACGCTTTAGCTGCCTAATTGCAGCTACGTCCCTCCTAGGCCTACCGGCCGCTTAGGACTGGACGACACTATGCCGGGAACCGCTATTAGGGTTGTCTCGACCTACTAGCGACTAATTGAGACTGGTCAGAAGGAGAGCCTGTCATTGGGCGCTCTAGATGGCGAGATAACAAAACAATGACTGCACTCGGAGAAGCTTGTAGTAAAATACTTCCGGACAGGGGTTCGACTCCCCTCGCCTCCACCAATATATAAAAAACCATGATTCAGATTGTTGAATCATGGTTTTTTATATTTTTGGTAGAAATATGTAGAAAATAGATAGCTAGGTTAGAATATGTAATATTTTAGAAGATGTTTATAAAAAACACAATAAATAGAAAACAATTATTGACATGGATATATATATAATATATGTAGTTTCTGATCAGAAATTAAAAAAGTCTAGAAGAGGAGTTAATAATTATGAAAAAATGTGTGTGTATATTTTTGATTTTTACTATGATCTTTTCTACATTTATATATGGTTATGCAGTGGATTTAGAGGATAATTCTAAATTAAAGTTAAGTTATGGCGAACTAAAGCAAAGGGTTATGGATAAATATTTATATGATTCACAAATTGATATCAAGGGAACATCTAAAATTGAATATTTATAAAATTCAAAGTTGAATTATTTAGAAGAAAATGATGGTTGGAAAATTATTAATAGAGAAATAGAAGGGGTTAGTGTATTTGATAAAAATGGGAAAGTTATTTTAGATTTACAAGGTAATAAAGCTATAGATTTTTTAATAAATAGAGAAAGAGAATTTCTTAAAAAAGAGGCTGTGAAAGCTAGTGGGGGAATTTCTGATCCCGATTACAAAGAAGGGCATGTTTGGATGGTTAAAACTAAAAAAACATCAGAAAAATCTAAAAATCTTAGAAAGAAAAATAAAAGTTTTTATAACATAAAAGCAGTAGTATTTAATTTATCCTCATTAAAATGGCCTACAACTGGTACGGTATTATATTCTTTGTTTAGTAGAATTCCAATTGAAGAATATAAAAAACGTGATGAAATAAAATTTACAGACGAAATAGTTCAATGTAGTAAATATAGAAATTGGTATTATTTACACTATAAGCAGCTTGAAACAGTAAGACAAGAGATATCTCATGTTTTAGTATTAGATGCTATAATTGATAACCCAAATGGAACAGATGAAAGAGTTTATAAATCAAAAAATTATGGAACTATAGAAATTTATGAAAGTAAGGATTATGGTGATTATAAAAGTTGTGTGGAAAAAATAGAAATTCTGTTTCTCGGAAATCCTAATGATACTCCATATTTTCAAAGTCCTAATCAAAAGAAAAATTTAGCAAAGACTACTTTTGAAGATATAATGAAAGAAATTGAAAAAGATAGAGAATTTAAAAAATGGATAGACAAATAATTTTGCTATATAATATATTTTGAAATTAAGATATAATAAAGGAAAATATGAAATAATCTAAAAGCATTATATTATTAGTATGTTTTTAGATTATTTTTCTTAATAACATTTAATAGGGTTTACATAGTAAAACGTAATTTATACATATCAAAATATCCAGTGTTTTTAAGGATTTTTGATGTATATAAATTAACTGTTTTACTGGAATATCTATCTATAATAAATTTTTTATTTTGATTCTTTAAATATTGTTAACTATAGGCATTTTAAATTAATATTTTAAGATATATAATAAGGAAGGGCTGATTTTTATGAGAAATTATTATACTTTGATGCTGTTTTCATTTGCATTTTATTATTTTTTTAGATATTATTTTGATAAATCTCTTCCACTAGTACCTATATTAACTCGTTGTAAAAATTCTTATGATATTATTGATGGAATCTTTGTATGGATTATTTTATTAATAGGTTTGTTTATAGGTTTTTTTGTGTTAGGGTTTATAGATAAAATTTTTTTAAAGTAGAAGAAGATAACAGGGACAAGGGGATACGTACAACGTCTCGTTTATATAGTAGATTTTATATATCACAATTTACCTTCAACAATGAAATCCAAGACAGTATTAGAATCTAATACTGTTTTTTTAGTTATATAGAATTTAGGATAACATGGGTTGCATCTTACCACAAGTAATGCCTTCTTAGAGATATATTTCAGCGTATAGTCGATAGTTTTAGTCCATATATATTAAATAGTATGAATAAAAAACTCTTTTGAATTATGTAAACTGAAAGCATTATCTAAACTTGTACTTAATTTAAAAAATACCTGAAATAACAATGATTACATACATATCATTTAATTGGTAATGATAATTGCTTGCAATTAAATAAAAATTATGGTAAACTTTGAGTGCTGCCTTAAATTTTAAAAGTATTCAGTTTGATGAAAGTAAAGTGTATAAGCTATTTATACTCTATTTTTTTCAAGGTGAGTACATTTGATTCAGCTGAAATAAGGTATAGGAGGGAAAGATAAAATGACAAATTTATTAAGGCGATGGAATCAATTGAGTTTAGTAAAAAGAATTATTATAGGTCTAATTGTCGGTATTATTTTGGCTATTATAGTTCCTAATGTAGCAAAACCAATCGGAATTTTCGGGTCATTATTTGTAGGTGCTTTAAAGGCTGTTGCACCTATATTGGTATTTTTCTTGGTAATGTCTGCTATTTCTCAGCATAAGAGTGGTCAAAAGACTAATATGAAATCAATTATTGTTCTTTATCTTTTAGGAACATTTTTAGCTGGACTTGTTGCTGTTGTGGCAAGTTTCATATTTCCAGTAACATTAACACTTGGAGCAGGAGCTGAGAATGTATCTCCTCCAGGAGGAGTTGTTGAGGTACTAAAAGCATTGCTGTTGAATATTGTTTCCAATCCAATAACAGCCCTTTCTAACGCTAATTATATTGGTATTTTAGCTTGGGCATTACTTCTTGGTTTAGCTTTGAAAAAAGCGCCAGAAGCTACTAAAACTATGATTAGTAATTTTTCAGATGCTCTATCTCAAATCGTAAGGTGGGTAATCAACTTTGCACCTATTGGTATAATGGGGTTAGTAGCAGATACAATAGCCACAAATGGTATTGAGTCTTTAGTGGACTATGGACAATTACTTCTCTTGTTAGTTGGTTGTATGTTTTTTATGGCACTTGTTGTAAATCCAATTATTACATTTATTAATATCCGTCAAAATCCTTATCCCCTTGTATTAAAGTGTTTAAAGGATAGTGGTATTACGGCATTCTTTACAAGAAGTTCAGCTGCCAATATTCCAGTGAATATGAACTTGTGTGAAAAACTAGGTTTAGACAAGGATACTTATTCAGTATCAATTCCACTTGGTGCCACTGTAAACATGGCTGGTGCAGCTATTACAATATCAGTATTAACACTTGCTGCGGTTAACACATTGGGTATTAAAGTAGATATTGGTACAGCATTAATCCTGAGCTTGCTTTCAGCTGTAAGTGCTTGTGGAGCTTCTGGAGTAGCTGGTGGTTCATTATTACTGATTCCTCTTGCATGTAGTTTGTTTGGTATTCCAAATGATGTAGCAATGCAAGTAGTTGGTGTAGGTTTTGTTGTGGGTGTTATTCAAGACTCTTGTGAAACCGCACTTAACTCATCAACGGACGTGCTTTTAACTGCCGTTTCTGAATTTAGACAGTGGAGAAAAGAAGGAAAGAAAATAGTTATTCCCAGAAAATAATAAAATAGTATCTAAATATATAAGGAAATTGCATAATACATTCAAATAAAGAATTTTGGAGTACAAAATGCAGTAGAGAGTCAAGAAAGCCATCTATATATTGTATTTCAGAATTATTAGTGCTAACTATGCAAGTTTCTCACATAATAAGTCTTTTATTGTAATCAATAAAATAATAATCACTAAAGGTTAAATACCTTTAGTGATTATTAATATTATAATAGTATTCTAATATTTGTTTTTTATTGTCGTTTTGTAGCATTTAATCTTTTTAAAACTCAATCTCCTTCAGATGATGAAAGAAACTCTTTCTTTTACTAATAAATAGTACATGATAAAATGGAAACAAAAAGTATATATAAACTTAAGTTTACAATATGAAGGAGATTTATAATGAGTAAATTAATATTAGCAGAAAAGCCGTCGGTAGCTAGGAATATTGCTTCGGCTTTAGAGTGCAAAGTTAGAAAAGATGGATATATTGAGGGAAATGGATATCTTATAACATGGGCCTTTGGGCATTTGCTTGAACTTTATGATTGTAAGGATTATGACCCCAAGATGAAATTTTGGAGAATGGAGCATTTTCCATATATACCTGAAACCTTTAAATATAAAGTTAAAAGCAACCCTAAAAATAAAGATAAGCCTGATGCAGGAGTATATAAGCAGTTAAAGATTATAGATAGTCTTATAAAAAGAGATGATGTAACAGAAATTATTTCAGCAGTAGATTATGATAGAGAAGGCGAATTGATTAGCATTTTAATCTGGGACTATTTAAGAGTAAAAAAACCTATTTATAGACTACTTATAAATGAATGGACAAAGGAAGAGATTCATAGAGGGATGAATCAGTTAAAAACTAACAAGGAAATGAAGAGATTACAGGATGCAGGATTAAGTAGACAATTGGCAGATTGGGTTATCGGAATAAACTTTACTTCAGTGACTACATTAAAGTATGCACAGGGAAAGGGCAATGTGTTGAATGTAGGTAGAGTATTACTACCTACCCTTAAAATAATTTATGATAGAGATAAAGAAATAGAGAAATTTGTACCAAAGGATTATCATAAATTAAAAGCAAAGTTTATAAATGACACTGCTACATATGAAGGAATATATTTTGAAGGTAAGACGGATAAATTTAATGATAAAGAAAAATTAAAGGAGATATCTAGAGAAATAAAAAACAAAAAAGGTGAAATTATTAAAAAGAAAAAAGAAAGAAAGAAGCAATATCCACCGTTTTTATTCAATCTATCAAATCTTCAAGGCTTTATAACCAGCAAGTATAATGGGTGGACTTCTGATAAGGTATTGAAAGTTGCTCAGGCTTTATATGAAAAGAAATTCATTACTTATCCAAGAACAGCAAGTATTGCACTTGAAGAAAGTCTTAAGGATCGGGCTAAAAAAGTATTAAATGCGTTAAAAAAAGGATTATCCTATGAAAAGGAGATTAAATTTAGTACGTCTTCAAGGATATTCAACAATAAAAAAGTAGAGAGTCATAGTGCTATTATTCCAACTTATGTTATTCCTAAGAAATTAACAGAAGATGAAAAAAAGGTTTACTCAACTATTAAAGATAGATTTATAGCTCAATTTATGGCTCCTGCTGAATTTGACCATACAGAAATCATAACTAAGGTAGAAACTAGAGATGAGAATAGACTGTTTATATCGAAGGGCAAGATTTTAGTTAAGGAAGGATGGCGAAAAATAGAAGGAACAAATAGTAAGGATGAATTATTACCAAATGTTGAGAAGGGACAAATTGTAACGGTTAATAGTGCAGAGGTTGAATCAAAGAAAACAAAGCCTCCCACAAAGCATACAGAAAAAACATTGTTAAAGGTTATGGAGAATTGTGGAAAGAAAGTTTTAGAGGGAGATAGGGAAGAAATGTTGCAATCTATTTTAAGTGGTTATTCAATAGGGACTCCTGCTACAAGAGCCGATACTATAAAGAGATTAAAGAAAATAGGTTATATAGCAACAAAGGGAAAATCTTTATATGCTACGGAAAAAGGTATAAAGTTGGTAGAAACATTTCCTATCAAGGAATTGTTTGATTTGGATTATACTGGGCGATTAGAAAAAGCTTTATCGGATATAGAAAAGGGAAAATTGAATAAGGAAGAATTTTTAAAGCATATTTTTAGTTTTACTATAGATGGAGTGAAGAAGATTTTAAATGATAAAAATAATGTAATTGCTGACACGCTTAATTCAGTAAATACTATAAAAAAAGATATGGATATCCTTGGGAAATGTCCTGAATGTGGACATGATGTTATAGAGGGTAAAAAAGGCTTTGGATGCAGCAACTGGACGAATGGATGTAAATTTGTTGTCTGGAAAAACGATAGATATTTGGCTTCTATGAAGAAAAAGGTTACAAAGACAATGGTAAAAAAATTGTTATCAAATAAAAAGGTGAAAATAAAAGGCTTAACAAGTAAAAAAGGTAATAAATTTGACGCCATCCTATATTATGAAAAAAATCAGGAAAATAATTATTATAGTTGGAAGATGGAATTTGAGAAATAACTATGATAATGTACTATGTGATTTAAATAATTACATATTAAATGATTAGAAATTTTGGAAACCGCAATAAAAAATTTGTATGTTTTATTGCGGTTTTAACAGTTTGTAAAGATAAATCACTATGCTTTATTCTACATGCTTTAATATTTTTTTAAATTATTAAAAAAATAGAGGAATTAAAAGGATGATGTCGAATATAATAGATTAACAATAATTATTGTCGCATATTGTCGCAATCTTCAAATGAATTTTAAATTCATGTTTAGCTTTTCAAATTTAAATCAATAAATAACATCTCATTTTAACATCTTCCTTATTTAATAATACTAAAAAGCGATTTTATTGTATCTTTAAAACAACTTGCTATCCCTTGTATATGCGATTATTAGCTTAGCAATCCTTTTATCATAGGAGTTTTTTGCAACATTAGTTTAAATATAAAAAATATCAGCTTATGAATGGAGGGTTACTATGGAAAAAAAAGGGTCGACTTATAGGAAGACCACAATTAAAAAGAAGTTGATTGTAGTACCATTGGTAGTTGTATTTATGGTTATAGCAATTATTGGAGGAGTTTCATCATGGTTCATGAGGGATAGTTTGCTAAAACAAATGAGAGAAGATGGCTTGGCTTTAGCAAAGCAAGTAGTTGAACAGGCTGAAAACAATGCCTCATCCCTAAGTATTATTAATAGTATGCTAGAAGATAAAATTAGAGCAGCTGCAAAAACAACAATTAGAAATCGTAAAAATTTAACAAGTGAATTATTAAAGGAAATTGCAAAGGATACTGGAGTGGATGAAATATATTGGTATAATCCTGAAGGTAAAATTATTTATTCTACCATTGATTCTTATTTAGGTTGGATTCCTCCAGAAGGACATCCTGTTGATAAATTTAAGGTAAGTGGGAAAAATGAATTGATTGAAGGTATTAGAAAAGACTCAGAGTCTGATAATTATAATAAATACGGATATGTAAGATATGATGATGGTAGTTTTGTTCAAGTGGGGATTAGCGCCAATGATGTTGAGGCTTTAACTCAAAGATTTAATTACCAAACCTTGGTAACTCAGATAGAAAAGAAACAAGGAGTTGTATATGCAGCTATTATTGATGAAAACTATCAGGTGCTTGCCCATAGTAATAAAAATATATTGGGGACAGTAATTGAAGATGAAGCTATCATAAGGGCAGTATCTTCTAAAGAAGACTATGCAGTAGAGTATTATTATGAACCTACTGGTCAAGATGTTTATAATGTAATAGTACATATTTTTGCAGATGGTGTTTATAAAGCTTCTTTAAATATTGGTCTTTCTGTTGAGGAAGTATATGGAGCTATTAATCGCAATATAATGATTATAACTATTTCAGGAATTAGTGGTTTTATTATATTATTCATTTTATTATTGAATTTCTCAAATTATGCCATAAGGAATATAAATAAGCTTAGAAAGATTTTAGATTTTATGGCAGAGGGTGACTTAACAAAGGAACTATCTCAAGAAGATTTAAGAAAAGCTGATGAATTTGGAGATATTTCTAAATCTCTTGATGTTACGAAAAATTCTATTAAAGATATGGTCAGAGCTATATCAGATATATCAGCAAATATTGCATCTTCATCAGAGGAATTGGCTGCAACAAGTGAACAAACAGCCTTAGCATCTACAGAAATAGCCAGAACAGTAGATGAGATTGCAAAGGGAGCAACTGATCAAGCTCGAGAAACTGAAAAAGGGGCACAAGATATTAAAGCTTTAGGAAGAGGAATTGAAAAAAATCAAAGTATGATGATTGACTTAAATGAAGCATTAGAGAAGGTAGAAAGATTAAAAAATGATGGTATTAAAATCTTAGAGTCTTTAGTAGAAAAAACAAATCAGAGTCAATCAGCATCTAAGGATGTTTATAACGTAATTATGGAAACCAATACTAGTGCAGAAAAGATTAATAATGCAAGCAAAATGATAAGAAACATAGCAGAGCAGACAAATTTACTAGCGTTGAATGCTGCTATTGAAGCTGCTAGAGCTGGAGAAGCAGGTAAAGGCTTTGCTGTGGTAGCAGATGAAATAAGAAAGTTAGCCGAGGATTCAAATAAATTTACTGATGAAATTTCAGAGATTATTCAGGAGCTAAACAGCAAAACAGAGGTAGCGGTTCATACTATGGATGGAGTAAGTAATATTGTATCTCAGCAGACACAAAGTGTAGAAGAAACAAATTTGAAGTTTGAAGGTATTTCAAGGGCAATCGACAACATTGTGCAGATTCTATGTAAATTGAATGATTACAGCAAAGAAATGGAGAGCAAAAAGTCCAGCATTATTGCCATGATAGAAAATCTTTCTGCTATTTCCCAAGAAAATGCAGCTGGCACGCAAGAGGTTGCAGCATCAGTAGAAGAACAAACAGCTTCAATGTCCGATGTATCTCATGCATCTGAAGCTTTAGCTAAATTGGCTGAAGAAATGCAAGCTAGTATTTCTAAGTTTAAGTATTAAGTAAAAATTTAGAATACTAACATAAAATGAGAATGAAAAATAGCTAGATATATTTTAGAAAGAAATATTGCACTTTAATTATATTAAAGTGCAATGTTTTTTTTGTATTTAGAATACCACCCGCTAAGCGGGTGGTTCCAAAAAGCTTTAGCTATGAGGATAAAAAAAATTCCCCCTTTGCTATATAATAAA
>NZ_FRAG01000010.1 GCF_900142245.1 Paramaledivibacter caminithermalis DSM 15212
GCTAGATTGAGTTCTAGACCATTAGCATGGAGTATAGTAGGTGCTGATCAAATGGCACGACTAAGAGTACATCGTGCCAATGGTGGGAAAGTATATGAAACAATGATAAAAAAGAGAAAAGAAAAGCAGAAAGAAAAAAGAATCGAGAAGTTAGATAAAAGAGTTGTAAAAAGAAAATTAAATAAAAAAGTAGAAGAAAAAATTGATAATATAACTGTTTTGAATATTGGGAAAAGAACTTGGGCTAGTGAATTACTCAAGTCTGTTCGTGGTGCTTAATTTCATCAGAACATAAGAATTTTTTTTAAATTTTTTTCCTACAGTATCTTGACACTATCATATGAAAAACTTTTGTTGAAGTTAAGTGAATTTTGATGTAAACTTGTCATAGAAAGAACCTCTTTTCGTGATATAGTTTTTGTTTTAACGCTTTAACTTTAACACAAAATTAGGTTCTTTTCTTTATTTTTTTGTTATTTCACCCAATGGGTGCAAAGTCCAATTTGTTGGACTACTTGTTAATACTACGATTCAATCATTTTTGATGTTTTCTATGAATAATTCAGGGTAAAATAAAAAAATTAAGGAAAACATATTACTGCTATGCTTTCCTTAAAATTTTTTATTAATCAGCAAGTTATTTGTTTGTAAAGTAATTGACATAGAAATATTTTAAATGATAAGATAGTATCAAATATAGTGATTTTGGAGTGAGAGTCGTGTTATCAAAGGATAAACTAGATAGAATCAATTTTCTTGCAAAAAAAGCAAAAACTGAAGGACTAACTAATCTGGAAAAGCAAGAACAAAAAAAGCTAAGGGAAGAGTATTTAAAGGTATTTAGAAAGAATTTTAGAAAACAGCTTGAATGTATTGAGTTTCAAGATTAATAAACACTATGTTAAAAGGGGGAATATTAGTGGCTGAGAAGCAATATGTAATATTTAAATTAGGAAATGAGGAATATGGTGTAGATATAATGAAGGTAAAGGAGATAAGTGAATTTAAGGATAGTACTAAGGTTCCCAATGCTCCATATTTCGTTGATGGAATAATTAATTTGAGAGGCGAGATTATTCCGATAATAAACTTGAAAAAGAGGTTTAATATATCAATTGGGGATATCGATTCTGACACAAGAATTATTGTTATCAATATTAATGACAAAAATGTTGGATTTGTTGTTGATGAGGCTTCTCAAGTGTTAAGGGTTAATGATGAAGATATTGATGCAGCTCCTGAGATAATAGCAGGAGTAGATAGGCAATATATCACAGGGGTAGGAAAAGTAGGAGAAAAAATTATTATCTTGCTAGATCTAGAAAGAATTCTTACAGATGAAGAAAAAGAAAAATTAGGAGATTTGGAATAATATTGTATTAAATGTTGATAAAAAAATCCCTTTTGACAACAGTATAAGTCATCATTTGCACTATATATAGTGTATAATCACAATATCAATACAATATATAGTGAGGTGGAAATGATGAAGAAGATACTGTTGTTATTTTTATTATTAGTAACTTTAATGATTAACAGAAATATGATATTTGCAGTTGAAAATATTTCTAATGATGTTAAACAAGAAGAAATCATTAAGGTTAAGAATGAGGTACATGATTTATTGAATAAAAGAGCTGCTTTATGGAACAAATTATTTTCTCAAAAAGTAGAATTGGAAGAAGTAAATAAGGAATTAAAGAAAATCGTTGCACCGCCTTTACTTACATACGATATGGAAGCTTTTAATGAGATTAAAACTAAACATACAAGTATGGAAAAGATATTGAAGGTTGATGTTTTAAAGGTAAAAGGTGTTAGTTTAGAAGAAGAAAAAATTATTGTTGATATAGAAGTTGAATGGCTAATGGAAGGATTTGAGGAAAACTATAAACAAAAAGTGGATTACCAGATGGTTCTCATTAAAAGAGAGGATATATGGAAAATAAGCGATTATGATGTTATATAGTTTGAAGCTATATAATAAAAAGCAGTTAAAATTTAAAACCATTATACTTGTGATGTGAACTTTCCATTCACATTTTTCTTTTTTGTAAAAATTAGATGTGTAATACTATTTCATATATTCTTGAGATTAGTTATAATAAAATAGTATTATTTTTATTAATAAGTTTTGAGGTGTTTTAATGACGAAAAAATTAGATGTTGAAGTTTTAAATGAGGTTATAAACAAAACTATTCAAGCTATTGAATCAGGAAAAAAAGAAATATTCGAGATTTCTGAATCTGCTAGAAAAGAATGTGATGACATCGAAAATGAGCTTATTGAACTAAAGAAAAAAGCTGCAAAGATAATTGAAGAAGTAGATTTGCTTGAAAGGCTTGAAAAAAGCAGCAGAAAAAAATTATTAATTGTTAGTAGAAATTTCAGCCAATTTGATGAGGAAGACATTAAAAGGGCATATGAGGATGCAAATAATCTTCAGCTTAGTCTTAGTTTAAAAAGACAAGAAGAAAAGCTACTAATCAGTCGAAGAAGTAATCTTGAAATGAAATTAAAAAGATATAAAGCTGTTGTTGAAAAAGCTGAGTCATTGACTTCAAAGGTAGGGGTAGTTCTAGGATATTTAAGTGGAAACCTTAAAGGAGTTTTTGAACAATTAGAGGATATTCAACAAAGGCAATTCATGGGAATCAAGATTATAAAGGCTCAGGAAGAAGAAAGGCAGAGAGTATCTAAGGAAATTCATGATGGACCTGCTCAGACAATGGTCAATGTTGTTCTTAAAGCAGAATTATGCGATAGACTTTTAGATATTGACAAAGAAAAGGCAAAGAAAGAATTGCAGTTATTAAAGGGAATTGTTAGGGATAGCCTAAAAGATATAAGAAAAATTATATATGATTTGATGCCCATGTCACTAGATGATTTAGGTTTGATACCAACTATTCAAAGATTAGTCTTAAATTTTAAGAATGATACTAAAACTGATGTAGATTTTATTGTTAATGAAAAAAATGAAATAAAAGAATCAATTATTCAACTTACAATTTTTAGAATAATCCAAGAAGCTCTTAATAATATAAAAAAACATGCTGAAGCTAATAGGGTTTTAATTAGACTAGATATTGGTATCCAAAAAATTTATCTTAAGATAATAGATGATGGAATTGGATTTAATGTGAATGAGAAAGTTAATTCGACAGATGATAAAAATGGTTTCGGGCTTTATAGTATAAGGGAAAGAGTAGATCTCCTGAATGGAAATATTGATATAGAGAGCGAAAATAGAAAAGGTACTATAATAAATGTTTCTATACCTTTATGTGAAGAGGAGGAGTAAATATGGAGCAAAATAAGATTAGGATTTTAATAGTGGACGATCATTCACTTATGAGACAAGGATTGAAGCAAATTTTAGAGATAGAAGAGGACATTGAAGTAGTGGGGCTAGCTGTAGATGGTGAAGAAGGTTTAGAAAAGTGTATAAAGTTAAAGCCCGATGTCATGCTTTTAGATATTAATATGCCTAATATGAATGGGATACAGACATTAAGGAGAATTAAGGATATGGGCATTGAAACAAAAGTGATTATGCTAACTATCCATGATGATAGAGAATATTTGTTTGAGACAGTTAACATTGGAGCAGAAGGCTATGTGCTAAAGGATGCTGAGTCAAGCAGCTTAATTAGTGCTATTAGAAATGTTCATTGTGGAGAATCCTATATTCATCCTAGCTTAGCATCAGAATTTGTTAGAGAATATAAAACTCGTGGGGCAGATTGTGAAAAAGAGCATAGTAAAAACAAGTTAACACGAAGAGAATATGAAGTTTTAACACTTATTGCTGAAGGACTTAATAATAAAGAAATAGCTGAAAATTTATTTATTAGCGAAAAAACTGTTAAAAATCATGTATCAAATATATTCAAAAAAATTGACGTTAATGATAGAACTCAAGCAGCTATTTATGCTTTTAAGCATAATATAAAAAAGATTTAGTCATTTGACTAAATCTTTTTTATGGAAAAATAGTAAATTTTTATAGAAATAGTAAAATCTATATTAAAAGAACTGTATTTCAAATGAAAAATTTTGCTTTATTTGGATAAAATAAAATTTAATAATAATATTACATAGGTGTAATTATGAAATTTATGTTATTGACAAATATCTACAAAAAAAATAATATTAAAGTATAAAAAAATATGTATATAAAAATATTTTAAGATGGAGGTTATTTATGAATAAAGAATTTAAAGAAGATCATGAGAGGATAATGTTTTGTTTTCAAAACGCATGGGAAGGATTAAATGAAGGGGAAAAGAAATCAATATTCAGTTTTGCAGATGAATACAGGGATTTCTTAGATAATGGAAAAACAGAAAGAGAATGTGTGGATGAAATAGTTAAAATTGCAAAGCTTAAAGGGTTTAGAAATATTCAAGAAATTATAAAAAATAATGAAGAGATAAAACCAGGTATGAAAATTTATGCCCATAATAAAGGTAAGACAGCTTTATTATTGGTGGTAGGACAGGAGAAAATTGAAAAAGGAATGAATGTAGTAGGAACTCATATAGATTCTCCAAGATTGGATTTAAAGCCATTTCCATTATATGAAGATGGTGGACTAGCTCTACTTAAAACCCATTATTATGGAGGAATAAGAAAATATCAATGGACGTCTCTTCCCCTTGCCCTACATGGAGTGATATTTAAAAAGAACGGGGAAAAAATTGACATAATTATTGGTGAAGAGGATAATGACCCAGTATTCTTTATAACAGATTTACTTCCCCATTTATCTAAGAATCAAAGCGAAAAGAAACTTGAGGAAGGTATAACTGGTGAAGGATTAAACATTGTAGTAGGTAATATACCATTAGGTGATAATGATATAAAGGATAAAGTTAAATTTAATATAATGAAAATTTTAAATGATAAATACGGTATTGAAGAAGATGATTTTACTGTAGCAGAAATTGAAGTAGTACCAGCTGGTAAAGCTAGAGATGTAGGATTGGATAGGAGTCTTTTAAGCGGATATGGTCATGATGATAGAGTGTGCTCTTTTGCGGCATTAAAGGCTATTCTAGATATAGAAAATCCTCAAAGGACTTGCGTATCATTTTTTGCTGATAAAGAAGAGGTTGGAAGTCAAGGAAATACTGGTATGGAGTCTATGTTCTTTGAAAATATGATTTCAGAACTTATAGCATTGCAAAATAAAACCTATAATGAATTGTTATTAAAAAGAGCACTTTCGGCTACTAGAGTCTTATCAGGAGATGTTGCAGCAGGATTTGACCCAAATTATCCAGATGTACATGATAAGAGGAATGCAGCCTTTATAGGTAAAGGAGTTGCTATAGTCAAATATACGGGTTCAAGAGGAAAATCAGGATGTAATGATGCAAATGCTGAATTTACTGCACAAGTAAGAAAAATATTTAGTGATAATAATGTAGTATGGCAAGTTGGAGAACTAGGAAAGGTTGATCAAGGCGGTGGAGGAACCATAGCCTATATATTAGCTAACTATGGTGCAGAGGTAATAGACTGTGGTACCCCAGTATTAAGTATGCATGCTCCTTATGAATTAATAAGCAAGGCTGATTTATTTATGACTTTTAAAGGTTACAAAGCCTTTTTAAAGGATGCGTAAGAATTATTTTAGTTCTAAGATTGATATCGTTTTAGAAAAAAACAATAGAAATAAATTCCACCTGTATTTAGGTGGAATTTATCTTACACGCTTATGAGACTGGCTTTAAAACTTGAAATTAAAATACGTCGAAGATGTCTTTATCCTTATTTGGATTCTAGAACAAATTTTTTGAAGGTCTCAGCTAAAGGAGACAATGCTCTACTTTTATGATAAACAAAATAAAACTTTCTTTTGACTTGAAAATCTTTTATATGAATGTCTTTTAAAAGTTCATTTTCAATATCCCAAGCAACTGCTTGATGCGATATAAATGTGAAGCCTAAGCCTTTTTTTACACATTGCTTTATTGTTTCTGTATTTTCTATATAAGCTACTATATTTAGATCATCTAAAGAAATATTATTTTTGCTTAATACATTTTCAACAATATTTCTTGTTCCAGAACCTTCTTCCCGTATAATAATGGGAAGCTTAAGAAGCTTTTCCAGTGTTATAGAATCAATATTTAAATACTTACCTCCTGCATTTGGTCCCACAAAGACAATTCTATCATCCATAATTTCTATATATTCTAATTGTTTATGTTCCTTCTTAGCACCTACAATACCGAAGTCTATCTCTCCATATAAGATTTTATCAATAACTTGACCAGTATCATATTTTTTTAAATCATATTTTACATGTGGATAAATTTTACTGAATTTCTTCAAAAGCTCAGGAAGAAAATATTGTTCAGGTATAGTGCTAGATGAAATTTCTAGTATGCCTTCAATTTTTCCTTTAAATTGATTAAGAGTAAAAATAGCATTTTCCTTTTTGTTGAGAATATCTATAGCATGCTTATAAAGTAATGCGCCAGCAGTAGTTAAAGTAATTTTTTTATTAGTTCTATTTATCAATACAGTATTAAGCTCTTTTTCAAGATTAATAATATGGTTACTTACAGTTGGTTGTGTGATAAATAGGTTTTCAGCAGCCTTGGAAAAGCTTTTAAGCTTTACTACTGCTACAAAGGTTTCTAGTTGTTTAAAATCCATAATTAACACCCCAATATTGTTATCATATGATAATATTAACATAATGAACTTTCAAAATAAAGATAATTGTGTTTACATGATAATTATTTTAAATGGCAAAATAAATTAGTTTAAATTTTAATTTAAGGATTAGCTTTTTCAATTTAATATATATTTTACAATCTTGAATATATAGGATTTACATAGTAATAGAGAAGTATAAAAAATATAGAATTGAAGGGGTTAAGATATATCAAAAATAAAAATTTTTATTTACATAATATTGTTAATAATGTATAATTTATATATAATTAGCATATGCCAATATTATGTTAATAGTTAATCTAAGGGACGGAGGGGATGAAATGGAAGCTATTTATGAAAGTGTTGAGAAATATTTTAAAGATTTACGAAATGGGTGCAACAATCTTATTGATTGTCAGCAGTTAAAAGAAAAAATTGTGGCAGGAGAAAAGCTATTTTTACTTGATATTCGAAAAAAGGAAGATTATGATAAAGGCCATATAGAAGGAGCTTTTCATGCAGAATGGCCAGAGGTATGGGATTTTATTCAAGAGGGAGTTTTTAGAAAAGACGAAAAAATAATTGTTATCTGCTATACTGGTCAAACAGCTGGACAGACTGTTTCTATACTTAAAATTTTAGGTTATGATGCTTGTTCATTAAAGGGCGGCATGAACAATGGATGGAATAAAGAGGATATGCCTATTCAAGCTAGTTGTAGTACATGAGATTAAGATTAAAGCTCTAGTTTAGAGATTAAAAAACCTAGGTCGAAGGGCCTAGGTTTTAGATTGTTAACAAAGTCAACAAGATAACAGGCTTTTGAGAAAGCCTAAGTTCGAGGCGTGCTGAAAAGGGGTGCAAGTGAATTGATGATAAAAATCGATTATAGTAAATGCAATGGATGCCTACAATGCTTAGAAGCTTGTCCTGTAAATGCGATTACTAAGGAGGGCACAGTTGTAATAGATTATAGCCGATGTATGAAGTGTAGAACATGTCTTATTTCATGTCCATTAAATGCCATTAATATTAAATAGAAAGGTTATAATCTTAGAATTTAAATATAAGTATGTATTTAAATACTGTCGTAAGGAGGTTGATCTTAATAGATAATGTAAGTCTATTTGACAAGATTACAGCTATAGTGGCAGGTGGGATTATACTAGTTTTTATAGTAACATTAATTATTTGTAGGGTTCGATATGAGTGGGAAAGAGAAGAACTTGATGAATATTGGAAAAAATGCAGAGATGATGACTGGTAGATAATATAAGGTGGAGGTATGCTGATTTTTATACAGTATGCCTTCACCTTATATATTTTAGAAAGCTGTATGGACTGCATAGTAACGGATATTATGATGAATATAAAATGAATAGAATAGAGTAAATAAAGAAAAATATACAAAATGTTCTTAAAATTTAATAAAATTCAAGAATTCTATTGACAGGAAAACGGTTTTGCTATATTCTATAATTAAATATGAAAGGTGATTCATGTTTCATGTTTTTTTCTATAAACTATACTTTGAAATATGGCTAGTATGACGTATAAGATCTTATAAATACAAAAAAAGGGGGATTGATAAATGGATGAGGTATGGCAGTAAAGTGGGTATCAAAGAAATGAATATTTAATTAAAGGGGGCATTGGAATGAATTTGAGTAAAAAAACAACATTGTTTATTGTACTGATTGCTATATTATGGGTAACAATTACAATTATGGGTTGGACGGGAAATTGGTTCCCAGCAATGTTTCTAGGACTAGTTTTAATGATATTACATATGATGCTAGGTTCAGCTCAAAATGGTAAGCTAAATAAGAGATTGTTTTTTTATCCCTTACTTTGTTGGCTTATATTATGGACTATGAGTTTTGCTCTTTCTTATCATTATGGAAATTTATTTGCAGGTAAATTACCTAACTTCACCATTCTTGGCTTCCATCCATCCTTTGCTTGGACAATTTTAACTTATTGGATAGGTGGGGTAGCTACGTTGTCTTTGGGCTTTGTTGTTCAGAAGGATTTATGGTTATCAGATAAAAACTGGGAAGAATTCAAGAGGAAGATAGCTAAAATGAATGAAGAGAAAGGTGGCGAGTATAGTGACGGCAGGAGTTAAAACCTTAATAGTAATATTTTCATTTGGTATGATTGTAGCATCTTTTCTTATTGGCTGGGTGGCAAAAAGAAAGGTTACATCAGCCCAGGCTTATTTCGGAGGGACAGGACTTTTTGGACCTTTTGTAGTTGGATTTTCAACCATGGCAGCAGTTGCTAGTGCCTTTGCAATAGTGGGAATTCCAGGAATTATTTATTCAACAGGAAATACGATGACATTTTGGATGCTTTCATCAGCGGCTTTTGCTATGGCCTATATGATACTTGGGAAAAAGGTTAGAGCAATGGCGGAATTGGGACCAGTAGCAAGCTTAGGAGACATATCGGATTTAAGATTCAATAATAATAGAGCAATTAAAGCAATAATGTCAATAGTATTATTCTTAGGATGTGTTGCCTATTTAGCATCTCAAATAAAAGCATGCTCTACGCTCTTTGCCCATTTACTTGGTTGGAATCCTATACTTGCAGGTTTTGTAATTTTTGGTGTTCTCACAATATATACTGCTATAAGTGGAGAAGTCGGAGGAATTTTAACACAAGCTTTCCAAGGATTGGTAATGGTAATAGCAGGCGTAATTATGATAGTGGCATTTTTTTCAATTACAAAGGGATTTGGACCTTTGCTTGAAGTGGTTTCAACAGCAGGAAAAGTAACTGATGGAGAAATAACTAAAGTGTTTAGTGCAGATATATTAAATGCATGGGGTGTATTTCCTGGATCTGTTGCAATGGCATGGATGATTATTCCTATTCTCGGGACTATAGGGCAACCTCAGGTTCTAACAAGAATGTATGCATTAAAAAATCCTAAGGATATGCCAAAGCTTGGTTTATATGCATCATTATCACATATGATAGTCGGATTTTTTGCAGTAGTTATGGGATATGGAGCACTATTTCTAGTTGGAAAAGGTTTGATTAAACCCTTAGCTAGTGGAGATCAAGCAGTTTTCGCTTTTGCGGATTATGTTGGTGTTCATGCTCAACTCTTTGTATATGCTGCTGTTTTAGCCGCTGCTATGTCTTCTGCCAGCTTGTTTCTTTCATTAACTTCAGGCATAATCTCAAGGGATTTACCGAGTGCATTTGGATACAGATTTTCTAGTGAAAAGCAAATGAAAATATCTAGAATAACAATATTTGTGTTAGGGGTTTTATCAATACTATTTGCATTAACAAGTAGTGAAATGGTAGCAATTCTAGGAACTTTTGGTTGGGGTACTTTAATGTCAGCTACTTTCCCAGTTTTTATAATCGGATTATTATGGAAGAAGGCAAGTAGCCAAGGCGTATTGGCAGGATTAATAACGGCATTGGGATTAAACATAATTTCATTGATATTGGTACGTACAGGATTTAAATGGCCAGGGGCTTTACCGTGGTATGTGAATGTAATTACAGCTTCTATTGCTGTTACAGTATTTATCTCATTATTCACTAAAGGAGCAACAGAAGAAGATTTGGATGAAAGAGTTAAGGCTGTAATAGATTTATAATGTTTAAGTTTAGCAGAGGAATACTACAAAAACCTCTGCTAGACAAAATATTTTCGGTTATTTCAAAATCAAGAAAGTTACTTTGAATTGGATGTGAAAGGAGAATGAAGTTGAAAATTATTGGTATTTGTGGTAGTCCCAGAGAAAAAAGCAATACGGAATTTTTTGTTCAATTGACATTAGATGAATTAAAGAAAAAAGGTTTTGATACTGAATTTATAACGCTTAGAAATAAAAAAGTTCAAGAATGTAGTGGCTGTTACTATTGTGCGAATAACAATGAATGTAAAATTAAAGATGATTTTGATGATATCTTTAGAGAAATGCTGCAGGCTGATGGTATTATTTTAGGCTCTCCAGTATATCATTCTTCAATAACTCCAAAGTTAAAGGCTTTACTAGATAGAGCAGGTTTTCTTGGACGATGGGTTGCAAATGATATGAAGGAAAAAAAACAGGCATATGATTGGAAGGGCACAGCTTTTTCAGGAAAAGTAGTATCTCCAATAACTGTAGCTAGAAGAGCTGGTCAAAACTTTACATTTGCGCAATTATTATTATGGGCAACAGTTAATGATTGTATAGTAGTTGGGTCTAATTATTGGAATGTAGGGGTAGCAGGCAAAGGTGGAAATGTTGATGCCCATGAAGACACGGAAGGAATAGGAATTATGAAGCATTTGGCAGAAAATATGGCTCATGTCATTAAACAATTAAATAAATAAAGGGGGCAGATTTTATGAAAAATTGCGGATGGATTGGGAATTATTCATATTTTAGGGCAAGAATATCTCCTAATAAAGAGGCAGTTTATGATTTAGATAATGATATTCATTACACCTACTATGATTTAGAAAATAGATCGAATATTGTCGCTAATTATCTAGCAGAAAAACTAAATGTTACTAAAGGAGATAGAGTAGCTTTTATAACTAGAAATTGTGTTGAATTAATTGATGCTTATTACGCTACAAGTAAACTAGGAGCTATACTTGTGCCATATAATGCACGTTTATCAATAAATGAATTAGAACAATTAATCAAAAATGAAAGTCCAAAGATTTTATTTTATGAAGAAATCTTTAAAGATACTGTAAATGAATTAAAGAAAAGAGTTGAAATAAGCAAATATATAGTTTTATTAAATGCTAAAGAAAAAACCGATGATTTACATTACGAAGAAATTATTAATTATGAAAATGATAAAATGCGATTTTGTAGTGAACTTGATTTTGAAGATGCACATCTGATTATACATACTGGGGGAACTACTGGACTACCTAAAGGTGCTATGATTTCTCATAGAGCAATGTTATTTAATTCAATAAATGAAGTTATTACTTGGAATATTTCCCATAATGATAGCGCCCATATTTTACTCCCATTATTTCATACTGGAGGATGGAATTTATTAACATTACCTTTATTGCATGCTGGGGGACGAATAATAATAAATAAGCAGTTTGATCCCAAGCTAGCCTTGAAGATTATAAATGATGAGAAGCCTACATTCGTTTTTGGAGCAGCTACTATCTTTAGGATGATGATTAATTTACCTGAGTTTGAAACCACAGATTTCTCATCGGTTAAATGGATAATGGCAGGAGCGGCACCTACTCCTATAAATATCATGCAGAAATTCTGGAATAAGGGTATAAGATTTGTTTTAGGATATGGAATGACTGAAGCTGGACCCAATAATCTTACTGCACCAGCTGAATTTATGGATTTTGAGCAGATAAAAGAGAAATATGCATCTGTTGGAAAACCCATGTATTTCACACAAGCAAAAATCGTTGATAATGAAGGTAATGAAGTTGGTATAGATGAGCCAGGAGAATTAATTTGGAGTGGTCCTCAGATATTTTCAGGATATTGGAATAATGAAGAGGAGACGAAGAAAACCTTGATAGACGGATGGGTTTATACAGGAGACATGGCTATAAAGGATAAGGATGGATTCTTTTATATTGTTGGTAGAAAGAAAAATATGTTTATCAGTGGCGGAGAAAATGTATTTCCACCTGAGATAGAAAAGATATTATATGATTTTCCAGAGATACATGAAGTATGTGTAATAGGCGTTCCCGACGAAAAATGGGGTGAAGTAGGTAAGGCTGTTATTACATTAAAACCAAATAAGAAAATTACTAAAAAAGAAATTATAGATAGATTAAGTATGAAATTAGCACATTATAAAGTTCCTAAATATGTGCAGTTTATTAATGAAATTCCTAAAAATAACGTTGGGAAAATAGTAAGAGCTAAGATTTTGGAATACTATGGGAAAGCAGAAGATTAGGAAGGAGAAGCATATATGGAAAAAAACAGTATAGTAGGCATAAAAAATATTGGAGTATATGTTCCTGAGAGTATTAGAGATGCAAATTATATTGCGGAAAAATCAGGTATTCCTAAGGATATTATTGAAAATAAGTTTGGAATAAAAAGAGTACACAAAGCAGGACTTAATGAACATGTTTCAGACATGGCGATAAAGGCTGCAAAGGAAGCTCTTGTTGACTTTGATCCCATGGACTTAGATTTAGTTGTATACTGTGGGAGTGAATATAAAGATTATTATTTATTTAATTTAGCTGCCAAGGTACAGTACTCTATTGGAGCGAAAAACGCCAATGCTTTTGAAATTCACTCACTATGCTCAGCGGGAGTTTTATCACTAAATGTTTTGAAAAGTATGATATTAAATAATCCCGATATAGAAAATGTTCTGCTGGTTTCCGCTTCCAAAGAAACAGATTTGATCGATTATACCAATCAAAGGGCAAGATTCATGTTCAATTTTGGAGATGGAGCAGCCGCAGCCCTACTGAGTAAGGGGTACATGAAAAATATAATATTGGCAACTCACATGATATCAGATGGAAGCTTTGCAGATGATTTAGCGGTGTTTGGTGTTGGCTCAAAAAATTATTATAACTATGATATGTTAGGCTATGATTTACGAAATCTAGATGTAAAGGATGCAAAATCAATGAAGGAAAGATTAGACCCTATATCACTAGATAATTTCTGCAAGGTTATCAGTAGATCCGTAGAAAAAAGCGGATATAGACCAGATAAAATAGATTTTATAGCTCCAATTTTCATGAAACGTTCTATACTGGGTAATATACTAGGACGGTTTAATTTAACGGAAGAAAATTCATTTGTTTTAGAAAACTACGGGCATTGTCAATCAGCCGATGCATATATTTCTCTTAAGGAAGCAAATAAATTGGGACGTTTAAAGGATGGGGATGTTGTTGTCATGCTGGGTGCAGGAACTGGTTATACTTGGGCGGCTACAACAATACTTTGGGGGGAGTCAAACGAAAATTATTATCAGTAAAATTTTAGAAGCAGGAATGAAGATTTTTCAGACCTAAAGAAATGACCTTGAAACTTGCAACTAAAAAGCATTGTTAGATGCCTTTGTCCATAATAAGATTATTATAAAAATCACTCAAATGAAATGTTAAAGCCCCTATGGCATTTTAACAAAGATTTTTTGTTTTTTAGCTGTATATGAGGAACGGATAATGTGATAGTTTTCAAGATGACGAGTTAGAATTTATTTACATAAAGTAATAAATATGATAAGCTAATTACTTGTAAAGGTGTATAGATTCTGTAGATAGTGTCAATATTTTACCTAAATAAATTATTCAGCTAAAAAGCATATATTGGAAATTATAATAAATGGGGTGTTTCTTTTGAGTGAAGTAAATCTACCAAAAACAAAAAGGGGTAAAGAGACATTAGATAAAATTTTAAAAGCTGCAGAGGTGCTTTTCAGTAGTCAAGGGTATTATAATACATCTATTACTGATATAACTAGAAAAGCCAATGTTGCATTAGGCACATTTTATATTTATTTTAAAGATAAAAAAAGTGTGTTTGCTTTTTTAATAAACGAATTGAGTAAATCTTTGAGACATGAATTATCATTAGCTATAAAAGAATGTAAAAGCAGATATGAGGCTGAATATATAGGTTTTAAAACTTTTTTTGAATTTGTTAAACAGCATAGAGGGTTATATAAAATTGTATGGGAGGCACAATTTGTTGATAAAAAGGTTTTTAGAGATTATTACGAGGGCATTGCAAAGGGATATATAGAAAGAGTTAACAAAGCAAAAACCTGTGATGAAGTAAAAAAGGAATTAGATACAGAAACAATTGTATATTGTTTAATTGGTATAGCAAACTTTATAGGGCTTAGATGGGTTATCTGGGAAAATGAACCTGTTCCTAATAGAGTTATTGAGGATATGATGAAATTTATCAAAGAAGGTGCTTTTAATTAGAAAAATTAAGAAATAAGAAACTGTATGCATAGTGATATGTTACAGTTTTTTATTTGTTTTTTGAAAAAAAATAAAAATGTATAAAAAAATAATTTTTTTGTAGCACTTTGATATTCTGAATCGTCTAAATATATGAAAATGAAAAACAAAATAAAAGGAGGAATTCTATCATGAACCCACTAAAATGTAAAAATGAAAGTATTAAAAGAGATTTAAAAAAATTGATAATTAAGAGTTTTTCTTTAATTCTTGCAATGACATTATTACTTACTATACCTGCAACTATAGCTTTTGCTGAAGGGAGTTTAGTCATTAGCACACCTTTCACAGGATTAGAAGTAAAAGCTGGAGAAACCCTTGAATTTCCTTTGAAAATTGAGAATAATACTGCAAGCTCACAAAAAGTTGGATTAACAATTAGTTCTATTCCAGATAATTGGAAATGGACTCTAGAAGGAAGAGGTAAATCAGTTAATAAAGTTTTTATAAACGATAAGTCATATGAAAACTTAGACCTTAGCATCGATATTCCTGTAGATGCTAAAAATGGTGATTACAAAGTTGTTGTTGAGGCTAAAGGAACAGGGATTTCCGATAAATTGATACTAGATATAAGTGTTAGAGAATTAACAGAGAAGGATAGCAAGCTTTCTGCTGAATATCCAGATTTAGAAGGAACTCCAACAACAAATTTTAAGTACAGAGTAGATTTAACGAATAATAGTAATAAACCTCAGTCATATAGTCTAGAAGCGAAGGTGCCAAGAGGATGGAAAGCAACCTTTTCACCAGCACATTCAAGTGAAAAGATTGCCAGTATTAGTGTAGAACCCAATACAAATCAAGGGTTAGATATAAATATTGATCCTCCAAAGCTTATTAGTGCTGGAGAGTATACTATCCCCATAATAGCAAAATCCGCTGATGAGACATTGAAACAAGATTTAAAGGTTGTAATCAAAGGCATCTATGAAATAAATATGACGACTCCTACGGGAAGATTAAGCGAAGATGCTTATGCAGGAAAGAAAAAAGAAATAAAGCTTGTTGTAAGCAATACAGGAAGTGGAGATTTAAAGGATATAGAATTTAGTTCATGGGAACCTAAAAATTGGGAAGTTGATTTTGAACCTAAAGAAATAGATATTCTAAAAGCTGGTGAAAGTAAGGAAATAAAGGCATATATAAAGCCTGACCAAAAAGCTTTAGCGGGTGATTATGTAGTTGAGCTGAAGGCTAGAACGCCTGAAGATAGTAGTAGTTCAGAGTTTAGAATTACTGTAAAAACCCCTACTACTTGGGGAATAGCTGGAGGGTTGATAGTAGTTGGATTAATAGTTGGACTATACTCTATATTTAAAAAGTATGGGAGACGATAGCTATGACTACTAATTATATTATAGAAACAAAAAATTTAACTAAAAAATATGATAAATTAACGGCTGTTGACAGTTTAAATCTCAAAATTAAAGCAGGAGAGATATATGGTTTATTAGGTCCTAATGGTGCTGGTAAGACTACAACTATCTTGATGATGTTAGGTCTATCAGAACCAACAGATGGGGAAGTTTTTATAGATGGATATAATTCAACTACAGAACCAATAAAGGTAAAGAGAATAGCAGGATATTTGCCAGATAATATAGGATTTTATGAAGATTTGACTGGTAGAGAAAATTTGAGATTCATTGCAGAATTAAATGGATTGCCTAATAAGGATTTAGATGAGAGAATAGATTCTGTACTAAAAAGAGTAGGGCTTTTAGATGTAGGAGATAAGAATGTAGGAGCTTATTCTAGGGGTATGCGTCAAAGACTAGGAATAGCAGATATACTTATAAAGAATCCTAAGATAGTAATATTTGATGAACCAACGCTGGGGCTAGACCCTGAAGGAATTGAAGATATTTTAAATTTAATTAGTGATCTTTCTAGAAAGGATGGGAGAACTGTTTTAATATCATCTCATCTACTATATCAGATACAAAAAATATGTGATAGAGTAGGGATTTTTGTAAAAGGAAAATTACTTGCATCAGGACCTATTGAATCTTTAGGTGCTCAGGTATTTGATCAGGAGTCTTTTATATTAGAACTTAAAGCTGATGATGAAGGAGATAGGTTATTTAATATTATTAATAGTATTCAAGGAGTAGATGAAGTTACTAAAGAAAATAATAAGATAATCATAAAGTCAGAGATAGATATAAGAAAAAAGCTGATGAAGGAGATGTATGAAAATAATTTTACAATTCTTCATTTAAAGCTGCTTGAACGTGAACTTGATGATATATATAAGAAGTACTTTGAAAAAAAGGAGGGATTACATGAAGCCCTTCATGTGTGATGGATTAAAGGTGCTATATAAGAAAGAAATTTCTGATCATTTAAGAAGTAAAAGATTTATAATAATATTAATATTAATTAGTATTATTGGATTTGCTAGTATATATAGTGCAGGTATAGGAATAAGGGAAGTTGTAAATAAAGAAAATAATGATTTTATATTTCTTAGACTATTTACTAGTAGTGGAGATTCTATACCGTCCTTTGTTTCCTTTATGTCATTTTTAGGACCATTGATAGGACTTTCATTAGGATTTGACCTAATTAATGGTGAGAGGGCAAGGGGGACTTTAAGCAGGTTATTGGCTCAGCCAATTTATAGAGATACAGTTATAAATGGAAAATTCCTTGCAGGAACGAGTATTTTAGCTATAATGGTAGTATCACTTGTATTGGCTGTTGGTGGACTTGGGATTATCTTGATAGGAATTCCACCAACACTTGAAGAAATTGGACGATTAACAGTTTATTTAGTATTGACCATACTATACATAGGAATATGGTATGCTATTTCTTTGATGTTTTCCCTAATATTTAAGCAGACAGCAACATCGGCTTTAGCAGGAATAGCATTGTGGCTTTTTTTAACAATTTTTATAGTACTTATTGCGGGTATAGTAGCAAATGGACTATATCCTGTTAATGATCATCCTGCAATTGATACTGTACTTAAGCATGAAGCTGTAAAGCGAAATTTGAGTAGGATATCACCTATAACTATCTATAACGAAGCAATGACTACTATATTGAATCCTGGAGTAAGAACCATGGGGTTAATCATGACCAGCCAGTTAGAGGGTGCTATAGCTAGTTCACTACCCCTTGGACAAAGCATATTGTTAATATGGGCACATATAGTTACAATGATTGCAATGATCATGGTTTGTTTTGCAATCTCATATATATTATTCATGAGACAAGAAATAAGAGCAATATGAATAATAATGAAGGCACACTAGTTTCTTAAAATAGTATTAGTGTGCCTTAAGGGCTTATGTTAATAAACTGGTATATATAATTTATTGTGTTGGAGTTGGTTTTATGATTGTTAAATCAAAACCTCAAATATCTGAAAACCATAATAAAAACGAAGCCTTGGAATATCTAATGAAGAGATTTGGTGATAAGATAATAAAATTAGCATATTATTACGTGAGAGATAGATATCAGGCGGAAGATATAGCACAAGAAGTATTTTGCAAGGTTTATGAGAATTTAGATGATTTTAGAGGAGATAGTTCCTATTATACGTGGATTTACAAAATTACGGTAAACAAATGTCGTGACTATCTAGCATCAGCAAAATTTAAAAAACTATTATTTTGGGATAATATAAAAAAGTTAGATAGTCTAAACAATCAATCTGATGTAAATCGATTATTTGAAGAAGCTGAAGGCGGAGAAGTATTTAGTAAAGTTATGGATTTGCCCACTAAGTATAGGATGGTTGTAGTTCTATACTATTTTGAGGAATTTACTACTGTCGAAATAGCAGGTATATTAAATCTTAAGGAGAGTACTGTTAGAACTAGACTTTGTAGAGCTAGAGAGAAGTTGAAAAATATTTTGGCTGAGGAGGCGATAATATGAATGATAAAGAGTTAGATAAAAAATTACAAATAGCCAAAAATCAGTCAAAGATATTTTTTGATAAATTCAATTTTGATACAAGTAAGAAAATCGTACATAAAAGAATCGATGCTAATAGGCATGTTAAAAGAAATCCCTTTGGAAAATATTTAACTAATAGGATATGGAGAAAAGGTGCTGTAATTATTTGTGCTATAACACTTATATTAATTGTTACAAATCAAATTGATAATAATAGATTTATGAATAAAGCAAACCTTTTGCTACAGCAAGCAGTAGAACTGGATGATGATCAAGATAGTTATTTAGTTAATTATTTTCGTGTAGATAATCCAAACAACAATAATAATCTATTAGCAATATTATGGCAGAAGAACTCAAAAGGAAATTATGAAATTATATATAGCAGTATGATGGAAAATACAGATATACCTAATCCAGTAGATGTTATCAATGCTACTGAGGGTAAATATGCTCTTGTTTCATCAAGCAATAAACAAGAAAATTTTATTCATTATAGGTTGGTAAAATATAGTAATAATTCTGTTAAGGCTTATTTAGAGGAAAACTATGTACCAGAAGGGAAGATTAAAGTTTGTAATGGTATGCTAATAGAAGAGAGAACAATACCTAAAAATTATTATTCAAATTACAACAATAGAAGTATGGATAAATTCAACAGAGTATATAGATATTTTATTCCAGTTGAATTAAGAAGTGATGGAAGCTTTGCCTTAACCACCAGTAAAGTCAAGTTAAAAAAAGGCGGCACATTAACATTAATCCTAGATGATAAAACTGTGCCTTTAGAATTTGAATACAATAATGATGTTTTAAATAGAACAGATAATAAATTAGAGCCTAACGAAACTATACAAGCTTATATAAATTTTGAAGCAAAAGAAACAGGATTTTCTAATCTAAAGATAAAACAAAAGAATAATATTCAAAAAGAAAATGAACTATTTATAGAGATAGTTGACTATTAAATCTTAGGGAGAGTCCTCATGTTTTTACTGTCATGAGGTTTAAAATGTGTTATAGGAGGGGAAATCTTTGGAAGAACAACAAATGGAAAGGACAAGCTTCTTTGAGGAGAAAAATGTAATATCCTTGTTAAAAGAAGAAATTAATAAAGTGATTATTGGACAGGATTATATGGTTGATAGAATACTTGTTGGTCTTTTAACAGGAGGGCACATTTTATTAGAGGGTGTTCCAGGATTAGCTAAATCATTGACTGTAAGTACTATTGCAAAGACTATTGGAGTGGATTTTAAAAGAATACAATTCACACCAGATTTGCTGCCAGCAGATATCGTTGGAACAGAAATATATAAACAAAATACTGGTGAGTTTGTAATAAAAAAGGGACCTATTTTTGGGAATTTGATACTTGCTGATGAAATAAACCGTGCTCCTGCCAAGGTTCAATCTGCATTACTTGAAGCAATGCAAGAAAAGCAGGTAACAATCGGTGAAGCAACCTATGAGTTAGATAAACCATTTTTAGTAATTGCAACCCAAAACCCCCTTGAACAACAGGGTACTTATCAGCTTCCAGAAGCTCAGCAGGATCGTTTTATGTTAAAGCTAAAGATAAAATATCCTAGCAAGGAAGAAGAAAGAGAAATTATTAAGCGGTTTTCAAGGGAAGAATCTAGTAAGCTTGAAGTAAAGGAGATATTGACTAGTAAGGATATTTTTAAAATGAGAAAGAAAATAGAAGATATCTATATAGATGAAAATATCGAAAATTATGTACTTGATATTATTTTCAAAACTAGGGAAGATTCAAAGTATATTGATTGTGGTGCATCCCCCCGTGCTTCTATTAACCTTATTAAAGCGGCAAAATGCAGGGCATTTATACAAGGACGTAATTATGTTGTTCCAGATGATGTTAAAGCTATGGTCTATGATGTTCTTAGGCATCGAATTTTACTTACATATGAGGCAGAAGCTGAGGAAATCACTTCAGAAGATATAATAGCAGAAATTTTAGAGCAAGTTAATTTACCATAGCTTAGAAATAAAGGTCAAAGGAGATGAAGTACAGAAGGAAGTGGTTAATCATGGTTTCTGGTGAATTACTCAAGAGAATAAGACAGATTGAAATACAATCTAACAAGTTGGTTGAAGAGATATTTAGCGGCGAATATCGTTCTGAATTCAAGGGAAGAGGAATGGAATTTGAGAATATAAGAAAATATTATAATGGGGATGATATTCGGAATATTGATTGGAATGTTACTGCCCGTCATAATAAAGCCTTTGTAAAAGAATTTTGTGAAGAAAGACAGTTGAATATGTTTCTCTTAATAGATATGTCCCGTTCCAACAGCTTTGGTAGAAAAAAGGACTTAATTGCCCAAATAGGGGCAACTCTTGCCTTTTCAGCCAATAAAAATAATGATAAAATTGGTGTGATTTTTTTTACTGAAAGGGTTGAAAAATTTATTCCTTCAAAAAATGGTAGGAAGCATGTATTGGGGATAATCGAAAACATACTAAATTTTACACCTATGGTTAGGGGAACTAATCTTACAAATGCACTTCAGCATTTTAACCGTATACAGAAGAAACGGAGTGTAGTGTTCCTGATATCGGACTTTCTTGACGAAGGTTATGAAAGGGATTTAAAAATCACTTTAGGTCGTCATGACTTAGTAATGATACGTGTTATAGATAGGGCAGAAGAGATGATTCCAGCTGGTGCGATTTTTTCCTTTGAGGATCTCGAATCAGGAGAGACAGTTGTGGTTGATAACCTTAAGAATGAATATAGAAGGTATAACCATTTAGATATACCTAGAAAGAATTTAATTGATATCTATACAGATGAGGATTATGTTAAGCCATTGAAACAATTTTTCAGAAGAAGGAGAAAAAGATGAAAAAGAAAAAGATTGCTTTATACCTTCTATTTTTAGTTTTATTTTTTGTTATTTCATCAATATGGGTATTAGCTGAAGAACGAAGTATTTATGTAGGTGATTTAATTCGAATTAAAGTTTCATCTGATAATATTTCCAGTGAAGAATTAAGAGATAAATTTAAAGCTTTTGAAATAGTTGATATTGAAGATGCTATGGATGGCTATTATATTACTTTGCGTAGCTTCGAAACTGGTAAGAAGAAAGTTCAATTAGGAAATAAAGAAATTGTGATTGATATCAAATCGACTTTAGATGAAATAAAAAGAGACAGTGTTTTTGAAGGAAATTTAAACATAGAAGAAGCTGTTTTTTTTATGAACTGGAAGTATGTGTTTTACCTATCGCTAATGATTTTTATATTAATAGGTGGAATAATTTTTGTAAGCTATATGAAAGATAGGAGAATAATTTTAAAAAGTCCATATCAACATTTTATGAATCAAGCTAATAATATTTCATTAGATGACGATAGCTATTTTGTTAAGCTTACATTTTATTTTAAAGAATATATTGAGTCATGTTATTCCTTCCAGATTAGAGGTAAAACATCCTCTGAAATAATTGATAAAATAAGCTGTTTATCTGGTTTAAGTGGAAGCTTATCAGCAATTAAGTCTTGGCTAGAAGAAAGTGACCGCTTTAAGTATGGCAATATCCATGCTTCTAAGGAGAAGAAACAGGAATTAAATAAAGCTTTAATAGAATTAGTTAAGAAAATTGAAGAGACTAAAGAGGGAGAATTATGATTCGTTTTGCAAATTGGTATTTTCTTATTTTAGTACCATTAATTATTTATATTTTTATGATTAGAAAGAAAAAGTCTGCTTTAAAGTTTTCTAGCGTTAAGCTGCTTAAAGGTCTTGGTTTAAAAAAGACTGCTAAGCATAGGATTGGAAAATATTTTATTGCTCTAGGGCTTATCACAGCAATAATTGCACTTGCAAGGCCACAATTAACGCAAGAGAGCAGTTTTATTAATCAAAATGGTATTGATATTGCAATGGTTTTGGATGTATCAGGATCAATGGAATCCGTCGATTTTGAGCCTAATCGTCTAGAGGTTGCTCGGAAAACCATAGAAGATTTTATAAAAGAAAGAACAAATGATAGGATTTCTCTTATTATTTTTGCAGGAACGGCATATACCAGAGTCCCATTAACTCTTGATCATAATATCGTAAGAGAATCATTAGAGGGGATAACATCTAGATCAGTAAATGAAGAGGGTACGGCTATTGGTATGGCCATTTCCGTGGGATTAAACAGATTAAAAAAGAGTGAAGCAGCATCTAAAATCATGATTCTTGTTACTGATGGTGATAACAATGCTGGAGCAATAAATCCAGATACTGCCAGTGAGTTGGCAAAGGAATTAGGTGTTAGAATTTATACAATTGGTGTAGGTACAGATAAGACTATAATTCCAGTACAAAGCTTTGGTAAAACCTTGTACAAGCAGTATGAAGGAGGATTGAATGAAAAATTGCTAAAGGAAATTGCAGAAACAACCAATGGACAATATTACCGTGCTAGGGATTCAAAGGCTCTCTCACAAATATTTTCTAATATAAATCAATTAGAAAAGACTAAATTCGAGCAGGATAATTTCAAGCAATATACAGAACTAGCTTTTTCTTTAATCAAAGTTGCTCTTGTTTTATTGCTGGTAGGTATTTTCCTAGATCGCTTCTATTTTGTTCAAATTCCTTAATTGCAGGGAATTTATAAGGGAGGTACAATACTGTTGAATCAGTTGGAATTTAAATATCCTTTAAATAGTATATATTTTTTAATACCAATATTAGTTTTGATATTACTAATTTTAGGTTATGGAAAAAAAGAGAAGATTATGAATACATTAAGAATAAGTACAAGGATAAGATTTAAGGTTAGTCGGGTCCTATTCATTACTTTAGGGTTATGCCTTATGGTTTTTTCTTTATTAGGCCCTCAAAGCTTTCAGGGATTTACCGAGGTGAAAAAAACTGGCATGGATATTTATGTTTTAATCGATACATCCAAGAGTATGCTGGTTGAAGATATTAAACCAAATAGAATTAGCAGGGCTAAAAAGATTATTGAAGGTATCATAGATAACCTTAAGGGAGATAGAATTGGATTTATACCTTTTTCATCGGATGCCTACATACAGATGCCATTAACTGACGATTATCGATTGGCTAAGATGTTTTTAGACGTTGTTGATACAGATATGATTGGAGGAGGGGGGACTAATATAGGAGCGGCAATTAAACTTGCAAATGATTCCTTTCAGCGGACTTCAAGTGCTGATCGGGTGATAATAGTTTTAAGTGATGGAGAAGAACATGATTCAGGCAGTCTAGAAACATTAAAAAAAATAAAGGATAAGGATATAAAGATATTTACCATTGGAATAGGAACAGAAAAGGGAGGGCTGATTCCTGTTTATGATGCCAAGAATGAAAAAAGAATTGGCTATAAAAAAGATGATAATGGTAATTTTATAACATCCCATTTGAAACCAGATATGCTTAAAAAAATATCTGATTTTGGTAATGGATGTTATTATCATTCTTCACTTTCAGGTGATGAGATTGATTTACTTTTAAAAGATATTTCTTCATTGAAAAGGGATACCTTAACAACAAAAAAAATAAGGAAATTTAGACAGTATTATCAGTATTTTTTGGGAATAGGAATATTATTGTTTTTGACAGCTTGTCTATTGCCGGAAAGGGGTAAAATGGAATGAAGAAAATCTTTTTTATTTCGGGAACAATTATGATAATTCTTCTGGCAATGTTTCTCATAGGAATTATTGATTTTAAAAATTGTAGTGGAGAAGCTCTTGTTAAAGGAAATAAACTATATGCTGATGGTAATTATAAGGATGCTTTAGAGGCTTATAATGAAGGATTAAAAGAAAAACCTGAAGATTTAAAATTGAATTATAATTCAGGTCAAGCAGCATATTCTTTAAAGGATTATGGGCAAGCCATTGAATATTATAATAAAAGTTTAGATAAAGTAGAAAAATATCTTAATTCAGGTAATGCTAGTCTTAAGCTAGGTGATACTTGTAATGATACTAATGAAAAACTAAAATATTACAATCAGGCTTTAGAAACCTATAAGGAAGGAATCCTTAAATTTCCACAGAACGTGGGTTTGAAATATAATTATGAATATATGAAAAATAAAATTGAGAAGCTACAGAAGGATATTGATAAAAAACAACAGAATAATAATAAAAAAGAAAAAAAACAAGAAGAAAAACAAAAGAATCATAATGTAGATAATCAAAAAGATAGTCAAGGGCAAGATAATGGGCAAAAAAACCAAAGCTCAAACAATAGCAAAAATGAGCAAGGTGAAGATAACAAAGAAAATAAGCAAGGTGAAAAAGCTCAAGAAAATAATCAAAAAGATACCCAGACAGAAAATTCTTCACAGCAAGATAATCAGGAACAAAATAAAGCAGCTTCAAAGAATCAGCAATCTTCTAGGTCTGAAAAGGAAAAGAATAATTCTTCTACTTTAAATCAATCAGAAGCTTCTGAGACTAAGCAAGAGCTTAATGAAATTGAGCAAGTCTTGGAAATGCTGGAGGAGCAAGAAAAAGACAGCCTTAAAAATAATCAGAATATCATAGGCAATGGTAAGGAGGAGGAATATGACTGGTAAAAAATCAAAATTAAGGATTTTTTTCATAATACTTATTATAGCTTCTATATTTTTTTTGATGCAAGGAAGCGTACTGGCAGAAACTCCTCAATTTAGGCTTGATATAGATAGCTTGAATCTGGAAAAAGGTGTAAGTACCAATTTGGTTCTTTTACTGGTAAATGCTAAAGGAGCTAAAGTAGTAGATATTAAAGGATTAGAGAATTTCGATATTGTATCAAAAAGTAATGCTACAACTACTCAGATTATTAATGGAGATATGACCTATGAAAAGAGATTCAATTATGTCATTATTCCTAAAAATATCGGAGAATTTATACTTCAAGGGAGTGTAGAATATAATGGTGTTACCTATCAAACCAATAAATTAAAGGTTAATGTCAGCAAGGCAAGTGCTTCTAAAAAAGAGGAGGTTAAAGATTTATTTGTTAAAACAATTCTTTCAAATGATACCATATATTTTGGACAGAAGGTAGCTTTGTCATATAAACTCTACTCTCGCTATAATATTGAGAGTTTTGGTTTTGCAGATAGTCCGAATATAAAGGATTTTATCAGCAATGATATTCCTGAGGATAAATTAAAGGCAAACTATATTTATCTTGATGGCAATAAATATGTTGAGTATGAAGCAAAACAAATGCTTCTTTCACCAATAAAAACAGGTACATTTACTATTCCAGAATATAATTTTCAAGTCAATGTGAGTACTGGCGATTTCTTTAATTCTTCTAAACCAGTTTATCTACAAACTGATGCCAAAGAATTAAAGGTAAAACCACTACCACAGGAAAATAGACCAAAGGATTTTTCAGGAATTGTGGGCAAGTTGAATTTAGAAGCAAAATATAATAAGCATGAGATTGATTATGGAGATTCACTAACACTTAGCATAACGGCCTTTGGAAATTGTAATCTTGATGATTTGAACAAAATAGTAAAAGATGATATACCTGGATTTTCAGTTTATGAGACCGAAAAGAATATGGAAGAAGGTATTGAAAACAATCAGTACAAAGCAAAAAAAGAATTTGAAGTGATATTAGTTCCAGAGCAAAATGGAGATATAAGCATTGATCCCATATATATATACTATTTTAATCCTGAGACAGGTAGCTATGAACAGGCAAAAATTCCTGGAACGACTATTACGGTTAATGGAGAGGTTCCTAAACTTCAAACAGATGCAAAGAATGAAGCATCAGAAGTTGAAACCATAAAAATAGAGCAGGTGAGCTATAAACCTTTGAATGAGGAGTATCTAACAATACAAATAAAAAAACAAAATTTAATAATAGTTTTAGTATTATTTGCATTTCTATTAATTGTTGCTACTATATTTTTTCTTATTATTCTATACAGAAGGAAAGGGAATAAAGAGCTAGAGGTAATATATAAACAAATAAAAACTACTAATAATCAAAATAAAATCTATAACTTATTTAATGATATGATAAAGCATAGCTTTAATATAAGCTTAAAAGCTAGTTCTAGGAATGATATTGCAAATTGCCTTGAAGGCCATAAAATTACTCAACCAGTGCTAGAAATTATGGATTATATGGAAAATGAAAAATATTATGATGATAAGGGTGAAAAATATTTAAAGGATAAAATAAAGGAAATTTATAGGATGATTAAATATAAGAATTGATGTTAAAAATGTGCTACTTTTTTAAAGTAGCATGTTTGTTTTTTAAGATTTCTAAAACCTTTGTTAGAAAATTGTTAGAGATAAACAACTTCAAGGTTTAATAAATTTCAAAGAAAAAATGTAGAAGCGTTCATTATTTTCTTTGAAATATATTTTAAATGTTAATGTTGTTTATCTATAGAAGAAAAATAATTGAAAAATGAATATATTTAGTTGTATATAAACATATAAAAATTGAATAAAAATTAGAAAATTGAGGGGGGTATTATATTTTAAAAGAGATATTTTTGTCCTTAGAAATTGCTTTTTGCTGGTGCTAATTTATGATAAAATGAATCTGAGGAGTTGATGAATATGGAAAATAAAACCTTTGAATTGCTTGAAAAAATGCATAGTGATATTCAAAGTAGGTTTGATATGATGGAGAATGAAATTAAAGAAGTTCGAAATGAGATGAGAAAAGGATTTGTTAGGCTTGAAAATAAAATGGACGAAAACCATAAAGTTCTTTATGATGGAATATAAACAGAGCATAGAAGGAATAAACGAACTTAGAAAATTAGAAAAGATGTAAAGGAATTGAAGAATACTGTTGAAAATCAAGAGATACAGCTACGTGTAATTAAAGGTGGCAAATAAAATATTACATAGATTCAAATGTTAATCCTAGTTATAATGATGATTAGGATTTTTATTTTGCATAAACAGGGGAAAAAGCCTTTAAACTCAAAGACTATAGTACAGACCTATAGAATACTTCATAAAGCATTTAAAAATAAAACTTGCTAGGGCATTTAACCCTAGCATTTTAGGTGGTGCCGAAGATGGGACTCGAACCCATACGGTATTGCTACCACCGGATTTTGAGTCCGGCGCGTCTGCCAATTCCACCACTTCGGCTAGTGACAAGTAATATGTTAACATATATTTTAACGATATGCAAGACATTTTTTATTAATTTTTATAATTATCTTATGTCGAATTATGTTGTGATAGGGGAGTTATATATGGTATACTTTTAATAGTATGAAAAAAATAACAGAGGGGTGACAAAATGGATCCAATCACACATGGGGTGATTGGGTTGGCAATATCCGCTTTTAATGGAGAACCTGTTAGCCTTATGAACCCAGTTAGTATAGGATGTGCCATTGGAGCAATGGCACCAGATATAGATGTAGTAGTTAGACTTTTTAAGGATGATTTTCATTATTTAAAGCATCATAGAGGACTTTCCCATTCAATACCATCTTTATTGGTATTGGCGGGTATAATTACTTTGGGAGTAGGACGTGTATTTGCTGATACAAATTATCTTAGTATTTTTATATGGACATTTTTAGGTGCTTTTTCCCACACGTTCTTTGATATATTAAATTCTTATGGAGCTAAGCTTTTAGCACCATTTACCCATAAAAAGCTAAAAGCTAGTTTATTAATGTTATATGATCCAGTTATAACTATACTTTGTCTCATGCTTATATTTAAAAGAAGCATTAGTAATACCTTTTTAATATCCGTATCAGTAACCTTTATCATATATATAGCTTTTAGATATGGTATGCGAAAGAGGGCAGAAAGGATTGCTTATAAGCACTATAATAATGGGTATAAATTGATAAAGGTAAATGTTTTACCGGCTTTAATGGCATTTCATAAATGGGACTTTGTAGTTGATACCAATAGTCATAATATTGTTGGACAGGTAAATATTATTAATAAAAAGATTATAGTTAGAGAAAAGTTTAAAAAGCCTAAGGATGAAATAGTAGAGCTGTTTAATAACACTAATGTTGGAAAATATTTCAATGACTTTTCTCCTACATTGCATATAGATTATTCAGAAGAAATGGGTAATTTAGTTTTGAAAATTATAGACTTGAGATATTATTTAAAGGATAATTTTATGCATCATGCAACAGTTGTTTTTGATGAACAAAGAAATATTATTGAATCATTTTTTCAACCATATGATATAAATAAATACATTCCTGTTGCTGAAGATATTTAAGCTGATTTTTTTACTTTATCTTTAGATTTAAGCACCTATATAATGGGTGTTTTTTTATTGCTAAGGAAGTCAAACTTTTTTGCAAGGAATTGCATAGATAAAACAAAGTAAAATAGAAGGTTGGAAGGAAAATAGAAACTATTATCAGTAAAATATTAGCAAAAAATTATTTTCTTTTTTTAAAACTTACAAGAAACACTCTAATACTTGCAACTAAAACCCATCATCAGACGCCTTTGTCCTATGAAAAATAGCTCTATTATAAAAAATAAAAAAAGAGGATAAATTTAAAAAATCGGGAACTTATTTATAAATGTTTACGTCCAATATATGATGTATATATAGTATTTTTAAAATTAATATTGCTTAGGCAAATTGTATAATTTTAGCTTAGACAAGCTGTATATGTCAATGTTATTTATAGTTCAATATTTAATGTTTAGAAAGGAGTGAGTAAAGTGTCAGTCCATGAAAAAGTTTTAATTGAAAAAAGTAAAAATGGAGATATAGAAAGCTTTGAAAAGCTTATTGAGAAATATCAAGTAGTGGCTTTCAATATCGCATATAGAATGGTAGGCAATAAAGAGGATGCTAAGGATATAGCTCAAGAAGCACTAATTAAAGTATATAAATCATTGAAGAGCTTTAAGGGAGATTCTAGCTTTTCTACATGGCTGTATAAAATTGTGACAAATACTTGTATTGATGCAATAAGAAAACTAAAAAAAGTTCAGACATATTCTTTAGATAAAGAATTTGAAACCGAAAATGGAAATTTTAGTTTTCAGATAGCAGATAATAAATATTTACCCGACAGGTTATACGAAGTTAAGGAAAAGAAGGAATTAGTACAAACTGCTTTAAATAAGATTGATGAAAAGTATAAATCGGTATTAGTTTTAAGAGATATACAAGGGTTTACATACGAAGAAATAAGTAAGATTACCCAAAACCCGATAGGTACCATTAAATCAAGAATAAATAGAGGAAGATTGCTACTTAAGGAAATATTGATAAAAGAATCGGAACTTTTTCTAGAAAATTAAGTCTAATTTAATGAGAGGAGGGATACTATGAGATGTGAAAAAGTTATGGAAATGTTATCACTTTATATAGATAATGAACTAAATGAGCAAGAAAAAAATGAAATAGAAAAACATTTAAAGGCTTGTGAAGAATGTAATAGGGAGTACGAAGACCTGTTAACCATAAAAAGATTATTATCTGAAGCACCAATATTACAATTACCAAAAGATTTTAAAGAAGAACTTCATCAAAAACTAGTAAAATGCAATACTGAGGATAATTTAGATAATAATGATATTATAGATTTAAAAGATGAGAAGAAAAAAAGCAAATACAAGAAGAAATCTAATTGGAAGATTTTGTATGGAATTGCTGCTGGGATTTTAGTTACTGTTATTTCGGTATCATCCTTAATTAATTTAATGAATAATGATATAGAGACTAAAGAGTTTGCTCAGATGGAAAACAAGGAGTCTAGATCAGAAGAAGCTGTACCCTTTAATTTGGCTATGGAAGAAGCTAATTATAAAACTGATGAAGAAGGAGCATCTAAACAATATTCAGGTGCAAATATGAAAATTGCAAGAACTAACTTGAAGGCTAAAAATAGAGCAGCAGATTTCCAAAATGAAAAAGTAGAAGAAGATATTAAAGCAATCCCTAAAAAAATTATCTCAAATGGATATATACAGCTTCAAGTTGAGGATTATGATTCTACCTACAATAAGTTAGTAAATCTGATCACTTCAAAGGGAGGCTTTGTGCAAAATTCAAATACTTCATATAAGAATTCGAAAACAAAAAAATTAGAAAAGCCACTAAAAAAAGGCCATTTGCTTTTAAGGGTTCCCAAAAATGAATTAGATAATATGTTTGATGAGATAAAGAACATGGGGAGTACTACCCGTGAAGATATAAATACAAATGATATGACAGACGAATATAAAGAGATTTTTGGTAAAAGAGAAAATTTAAAGCTGCAAGAAAAGAAACTGAGAGAAATAATGGATAATACAAAGGACTTCAAGGAAATTTCAAATATTGAGGAAGAATTGACCCAAATCATAGGTGAAATAGAAGGATTATCCCAAAAACTTTTAACCATAGATGATTTAGAAGCCTTATCTACAATAGATATATATTTAGATGAGATAAATTAACCTATTGTGCTAGTTTCTATCACTAGAGTTTTAATATTTCCTTTTCGCTCATTTAATAAACCTGTTTTTTATATTGTTTTAAAGGTGAAAACAGGTTTATAAAAATCACTCAAATGAAATATTAAAACTTTCTAAGGTATTTTGTAAACAAAAAATTTAATTAACTAGTACAAGAAGTTAAATTAAATATATATAAGGATTTTAAGATGTATTAAACAAGTATTCATAGGTTCTTATTCTTGTATTATGAAGGGAGGTAGGAAATTAATAAATAAAATTAAGAACTACTAGTTTTACATTTGACGTTTTTAAAAATAATTAGGAGGGAAATATGTCATGAAAAAAATTTTTTATATTCTAATGATTCCAATGTTGATTGCCAGTTTGTTTGTCTTCGATAGTTTAGATGTTTTTAGCAGTAAGGCAGCAGCCAATGAATTGTCAAAGTTTGAAGGTAATATTGTCACTGTCAATGGAATGGGAGCAGTAAAGGTTAAACCAGATATAGCTTATATAAGTTTAGGTGTTGAAACATTTAATGTTGATGCAAAGAAGGCACAAGAGGATATAGCTAAGCAAATGGATAAGATCGTTGATACCTTGAAAAAAAATGGTATTGAAGATGAAGATATTAAGACTACAGGATATAATATCTACAAAACAAGTAAATATGAGCCAGCTAATTTAGGAGAAAAGAAAAATAGAATTGAAGGCTATATTGCAAGAAATATTGCGGAAGTAACAATAAGAGATATTGATAAAGTTGGAAATGTTATTGACTTAGCAGGTAAAGCAGGTGCAAATATAATAAATAATATTAGATTTGGAATAACCAATGAAGAAGAATATTATAATAAAGCACTTAAGCTTGCTATGAAAAATGCTTCTGGTAAAGCAGAAGCTGTTCTAAGCACCTTTGGTGTAAAGCCTGAAAAGCCATATAGAATAATTGAAAATAGTTATGGAGCACCTATAGTATATAGAGATAATGCTATGATGAAGGCTTCAATGGTAGCTGAAAACTATGAAACACCTGTAGAAGCTGGAGAACTTGAAGTTACAGCAAGAGTAACAGTTGAATATAAATATTAAATTTAACCTCCCTTAATGGGAGGTTAAATTTTTTAAAAGAAGGATTTTTCATACAAGTTGCGAATATATCGAGTATATAAAGAAACTTTAACCTATAAAGTCTTCATAAAATTCACTTTTATTGATAGAATATTAATATTGAAGTATTAAGGAGATGATAGTTTGAAGAAAAGATTGGTAATTCTCGATGGCAATAGCCTTGTAAATAGAGCCTTTTATGCTTTGCCTGATTTGACTACAAAGGACGGTATACATACAAATGGTGTTTTTGGGTTTATAAAAATGGCTAATAAAATACTAGAGGACTATAAACCTGATTATCTGAGTGTTGCCTTTGATCTAAAGGCCCCAACCTTTAGACATCTTGAGTATAAAAATTATAAAGCTCAAAGAAAGAAGATGCCTAAGGAATTAGCTCAGCAAATACCTATTTTAAAGGAAATATTAGATGCATATAACATACATAGAACAGAGTTTGAAGGATTTGAAGCCGATGATTTGATAGGCACCATTGCAAGATTTTATGAAGAAAAAGATTTCGAAGTAATAATAGTTACTGGAGATAGAGATGCTCTACAGTTAGTATCGCAGAATGTGAAGGTTTTAATAACAAAAAAAGGTATTTCTAATATTGAAGCCTATGATGAGGAGAGGGTGAAGGAAAAATATGGAGTTACTCCAAAACAAATTATTGATTTTAAAGGTTTAGTAGGAGATAAATCCGATAATATTCCTGGAGTACCTGGCATAGGCGAAAAAACAGCTGGGAAACTTTTGAATGAATTCGGAACTGTTGAAGAACTAATAATGAATGTAGATAATATTACTAGTAAAAGGCATAGAGAAAAAATAAGAGAAAATGCTGAAATCGCACTACTAAGTAAGAGATTGGCCACCATAAAAACAGATATTCCTTTAGATATAAATGTTGAAGAGCTTAAGGTGGTTCAGCCTAATTTTAATAAGTTAATTGAGTTGTTTAAGAAATATGAATTTAATAGTTTAATAAAAACATTGACCAATGAAGGTGAAAGCAAAGAGGACGATGGTAAGGAAGCTCAAGATATAAAGATCATAGATATTGAGATTATACAAGACAAGGAAAAATTAACTAATGTAATTGATGCTATACAGAGTAAAAAAAGCTTTGCTGTGAAAATATTTAAAGAGGAAAATAATTTAAGAACCGATGATATTATTGGGATATCCTTGTGTTTGGACATAAAGCATAACTATTATATAGATGTAGAGGATAACGAGGAATTATTGATTTCTTTAAAAGAAATATTTGAAGATGGAGACATCAAAAAGCTAGGACATGGACTTAAAAAGGATATAATTTCCTTGTTAAGATATGATATTATTGTAGATGGAATAGAATTTGATAGCTTTATTGCCTCTTACCTTCTTGATCCATCTAGAAATGATTATGATGTATCAGATTTAGCTTTAGAGTATATTGGAGTTAGGATTAATAGTGAGGAAGAATTACTAGGGAAAGGAAAAAATGCTAAGAAATTTAGTGATTTATCTAAGGCTGTTTTATCACAATATGGAGGAAGCTGCTGCGCAATTGTAATAAAGGTTAAGGATATTCTTATTGAGGAACTTAAAAAGTTAGAATTAGATGATTTGTTTGAACAAGTGGAGATGCCCTTGATTGAGGTTTTAGCAAATCTTGAATATGAAGGTTTTAGAGTAGATCAAGAGATGCTAAAGAACATAGATGAAGAACTCTCTGTTAAGATAGAAGAAATTACTAATAAAATTTTTGCTTTATCAGGTGAAAAGTTTAATATCAATTCTCCAAAGCAGTTGGGTGTTGTTTTATTTGAGGAATTAAAGCTTCCTGTTATAAAAAAGACTAAGACTGGTTATTCCACAAGCCATGATGTTTTAGAAAAGCTATATAATCGACATCCTATAATACCTCTTTTAATAGAATATAGACAGCTTGTGAAATTAAAAAGCACCTATGTCGATGGCTTATTTAATTTAATTAACCCAGTTACAGGAAAAATTCATTCAAGCTTTAATCAAGCGGTAACTGTTACAGGTAGAATAAGCAGTACTGAACCAAATCTTCAGAATATACCTATTAAGCTGGAAATAGGTAGAAGAATACGTAAGGTTTTTGTACCTTCAAATGGTGACTATTTTTTGATAGATGCAGATTATTCTCAAATTGAATTAAGGGTTCTAGCCCATGTTTCACAGGATGAAAACTTAATTAAAGCATTTAAAGAAGATAAAGATATACATACTATCACAGCTTCCCAAGTTTTTAATGTTCCTATAGATGAGGTTACTTCGCTTGAAAGAAGCAGGGCAAAGGCAGTAAACTTTGGTATCGTATATGGTATAAGCGATTTTGGTCTTGCAGAAAACTTGAATATAACTAGGAAGGAAGCTAAAAAATATATCGATGAGTATTTTAAAAAATATAGTGGTGTTAAAAGATATATGGATGAAGTAGTACAAAAAGGAAGGGAAATGGGATATGTTACAACTATATTGAAAAGAAGAAGGTATATACCACAGCTAAAATCAAAGAACTTTAATTTAAGGTCCTTTGGTGAAAGGACTGCCATGAACACCCCTATCCAAGGAAGTGCTGCAGATATAATAAAGATAGCTATGATTAAAGTGTTTAAAGAACTAAAACAAAGAGGGATGAAGTCTAAATTAATCTTACAGGTTCATGATGAATTAATTATAGATGCCCATAAAGACGAAATAGAAGAAGTTAAAAAACTATTAAAGAATACTATGGAAGAAGCTATCAAGATAGATGTTCCCTTGAAGGTTGATATGAATATAGGTGATAATTGGTATAATACTAAGTAAAAGGAGAATATGATTTTAAGATGAAGGTGATCGGTTTAACTGGAGGAATAGCTTCTGGTAAAAGTACAGTATCTAATTACTTAAAAGAACTTGGTGCTATTGTTATAGATGCTGACGTTGTTTCTAGAGAAATTGTTGAAAAAGGTAAGCCTGCTCTAAAGGAAATTGTTAATTTTTTTGGTGAAAAGGTATTAAAAAGTGACGGGACTTTAAACAGAAAATATTTAGGGTCTATCGTTTTTAGTGATCCTCAAAAGCTTCAGGTTTTAAATAAAATCACACATAAAAGGATAATTGAAAAAATTGAAGATGAAATAAAATACTATAGGCACTCCCGTAATATTAAGGCGATATTCATTGATGCAGCCTTGCTGATTGAGATGAAAATGTATTATTTAACCGATGAGATATGGTTGGTTACTACCAGTAAAGAAATACAATTAAGAAGATTGATGCTAAGAGACAATATAACCTTTGAAGAAGCAATGAATAGAATTAATTCCCAAATGTCCTTGGATCAGAAAAAAGATTTTTCTGATGTTATTATTGATAATTCGAAGGATTTTGATTATTTGAAAAATCAAGTAAAAGAGCTATATACTAATGTTTTCGGGGGTGCTTAATTGAGGGTTCTAGATTTAAGGAGATACCGACTTTTATTTTTATTTATTGCTATCTGTATAGTATTTGGAGTTATAATGCTTGCCTGTAATTTTGTATTGAGAATACTATATCCTTTACACTATGAAAATCTAATTAAAAAATATTCACAAGAATATGATTTAGACCCACTTTTTGTAGCCTCGATAATAAGAGCGGAAAGTAAATTTGATGCAAATGCAGTTTCACCAAAGGGAGCAAAGGGACTTATGCAAATAGCAAGTATAACTGGCAAATGGGCTTCTGAAGAATTAAATATTTTACAATACAATGAACATATGCTTTTCAACCCTAATATAAACATAAAAATAGGCTGTTGGTATCTGAATAAATTAAATAAAGAATTTAATAATAATACTGAAAATGTGTTAGCTTCATATAATGCAGGTAGCGGAAACGTAACAAAATGGTTAAAAAATAATAAATATAGTATTGATGGGACTAAACTTAATGAAATTCCATTTGCTGAAACTAGAGAATATATTAAGAGGGTTAATAGAAATTATAATATATATAAATATTTATATAAAAAATAAACAATTGAAGAAATTACATAATTCTAACTTGGCAAAATTGCATATGCGAATATTATCTTTAATAATTTAGTTATTTATAGGTTGTTGAATAACTAAATTTGGAAACTGTTAATTTAGCTAATTCACTATATTACAGGCTTATAATTATTTTTATGAAAAATATCCGTAATAGTATAAACGCAGTATTTTACTGTTGGAAGAAATAGTTATTCAACAACCTGATTTAGAATAAAAATATTTCGATGGTATGGCTTTAGAGATTTTAAAACTATATGAAGTAGTTGATTTTTTAGGATGGTAATTATGCAATTTGCTTAATTGAATAAATTGTTAAACTTAGATATAATTGTTTTGCATTTTTTATAAAAAGACATTATTATATAAAGTATAATATTTTACTATAAAAACCTTAATTATCTTAAATGTACAAATTTATATTTTTGTTCCAAGAAAGGATTGGTTTGATGAAACAAATGAAGAGTCTTGATGATGTGAAAGCTTTACATATAAGTGAAGATAGAAGAATTCATTCTGCTACCCACGAGGAAATATTAAACTGTGCAACCACCGATATCTATTTTTTAAGGACTCTTGATATATTAAAGGAAATGGGTTTAGATAAAACCACAGTAACAGCTGAAATCTTTCCAAGAAAACCTGGAGTTTTTGCAGGAATAGAGGAAGTAAAGAATATTTTAAAGCATACAAATATCGAAATGTGGACATTAGATGAAGGTGATGAATTTAGTCCAAAGGATACAGTTGTTAGGATTAAGGGACCATATAGAGAGTTCGCAGCATATGAAACAGTAATACTAGGGGCGCTGGCAAGTGCGTGTGGATGGGCCACAGCAGCAAGGGAAATAAAGGAAGCTTGTGGAGAAAAGGACTTTCTTTGCTTTGGTGCTAGACATGTTCACCCTTCAGTAGCTCCAGTTATGGAGAGGGCTGCAGTTATAGGAGGAGCAACAGGTGCTAGTTGTATATTAGCTGCTAAATTGTTAAATATTAAGCCTTCTGGAACATTACCACATGCTGCAATGCTTATTGCGGGAGATACAGCAAAAATTGCCGAGGTATATGATAAGGTGATGCCACAATCTCATAATAGAACTGTTTTAGTTGATACCTTTAAGGATGAAGTGGAAGAAAGTTTAAGAATAGCTGAGCTTTTAGGAGAAAGATTATATGGGATACGTGTTGATACTCCAAGTGAAAGAGGAGGGGTTACTCCTGGACTTATTAAAGAGTTAAGGTGTAAATTAGATGCAGCAGGTTATAAGCATGTAAAGATTTTTGTGTCTGGAGGATTAACACCTGAAAAAATAAGGATATTATCTGAAGCTGGAGCAGATTCCTTTGGAGTTGGAAGTTATATCTCTGCAGCATCACCTATCGATATGACCATGGATATAAAAGAAGTAGAAGGCAGGGCTGTTGCAAAAAGAGGAAGATTACCAGGATTAGTTGAAAATCCAAAATTAAAGCGTGTACAGCTATAAGATTTGAGAGCATAGTAGCTCTCAAATTTTATAGCTGTAGCAAATTTATTGATTTTAGGTTTATTATGGCTTATAGCCTTATTTTGGAGTTTTAAATATCTTGACAATATGTTAAAAAAGTAGTATAATCATCTTTGTTACAAAGACGACTTTTTATACTATGCGGATGTGGCGGAATCGGCAGACGCGCTATCTTGAGGGGGTAGTGAGCGACGCTCGTATGGGTTCAAATCCCATCATCCGCACCAATTAATCTGAAATATTTGTGACTTTCATATTTTGAACCTACATTATGAAAAAGGGAGTTCAACATTTAGATGCGGATATGAACCATTACGTGAGACCTCTATATGGCAGTGAAGGAGATAGAAGCATCTGTGAGGACACCCACCTATCGATGAGATAGGTGTCAAAATATGAGGTACGGTATTTTGGATTACATAATAATAAATATTTAAGACTACTTAATCTTTTGGTTGGGTAGTCTTTTAATTTTGTATAGCAGTATTGGAAGATAATCTATTTAATAGAGTAAATTACATAATTACCATCTTGAAATATTCATTGATATATATATTTATAAAAAGCCCTAGAGCTATATTATTTCATCAATTAATTAATAAAATCAAAAAAATTAATAATAAATAATTATAAAATCTATTGAAATGTATTAAAAAAAACTGTATAATAAATACAGAATATTCAGAAAAAGAGAGGGAAAAGATATGACATCTAAAAGTGTTTTTTTACAGCAGCTGGAAGAACTAAGAAGTAATTATGATAAGCTTGATGAAGAAAATAAAAATAAACTTGAAGAAACAATACAGATGGTTTTAACAAAGTTTAAAAAAAGAGTTCAATAGAATAACAAAGTCTCAAAGCTGTGATAAAAAACAATCACGGCTTTGTTTTTTTATTATAATTAATATTGATTGAAAAATTTAGACTAATCTTAGAAAACAATAATATGATATAATATATGTGAATGAGAGGATGACATGATTTGTATAATGAAAATTGTGTAAAATCATCTAAATCCACAGCTTTATTTTATCTTAGGAGGGGTACATATGAGACAAAACAGGACAAAAACTAGGAAAAGAAGTCAAAAGAATTATATAACTATTATTGTACTTTTAGCTGTACTATTTGTAGGTGCGCCAACGATAGGGTATTTTGGGACAAAATATATCTTAATACCAAGGTATTTTAACAATCAAGATAGCAATACTGCTTCTGATGCTAGTAATACTAGTAATGAAGAGTTTCGAAAAAAAATTGAAGAAAAAACTAAGGTTTCTAATGACATAGATAAAAAAACCGATGAAAAAACTAATATAAATCAAGAACAATCGCTGGAAGAAAAAAAATATACCTTTGATGTGCCAGCATTGAGTATTTATAGTATACAAGTTGGAAGCTTTGACAATAAGGAACATGCCAATAATCAAGTAAAGGATTTAAATAATAAAGGATTGGGCGGGTATATTCTTCAATCAGATCGTTTTAAAGTTGTAGCAATGTCATTTACTGAAAGAAGTAATGCTGAAAAATTTAAAGAAATAATTAAAGAGCATTATTCTGATGCTTTTATTTCACCTAAGCAATTATCAACTAGAACAATAAAATATGGTGAGAAAGGTAAGAAATACAGTGAAGCTGCAGCTAAAAGCATAGGAGAATTGATGAAATATTATGAAAGCTTTTCAAGCTTTTTATCACAAAACGATATTTTGAATGGAGATTCAAATGAAATAACTCAATTCATTAATAATGAAATTAACAGATTAGAAGTTATATCAAATTCTATTTCTTCTGCTAATCCCTCTGAGGATTTTACAAGTTTCAACAATAAATTATCCAATATTGTAGAAACTGCTAAAACAAAGCTTATTCAATTAAAAAAATCTAATATTTCAGATAGGAAGCAGCTATTTGAAATTTATATGGAAAGCATAAATTCCTATGAAGATATATTATAAAAGATGCCTGTGAGGGGGTAAAAGACCTAAATGTTAATAAAAGATGTAAAAGAGCTACTAGACGGGGAATTTCTAACAGGACAAGAGTATTCTATGTGTGAAGTGAATGGAGCTTTTGGTTGTGATTTAATGAGTGATGTTTTAGCTTACGTTGAGGATAAAACATTATTGTTAACGGGTTTAACAAATCCTCAGGTGATAAGAACCGCAGAAATGCTAGATATCAATGCAATAGTTTTTGTAAGGGGCAAAGTTCCTTCAGAAGAAGTTATTGCAATGGCAAAGGATATAGGAATAGCTTTAATAGCAACAAAGCATACTATGTATACCTCATGTGGTATTTTATATAATAATGGACTAAAAGGTATACTAATTGGAGGAATATAAAAATATGCACTCAGAAAAAAAGGATATGGGTATAAAATTAGAATATGAAGTGATTAAAGAAGATTTTGGAAGAGCAGGTGAGGCTTCTAGCGATATAAAGAAAGTACTAAGGAAACTTGGAATTGACTCTGCTATTATAAGAAGGGTTGCTATAGCCACATATGAAGCTGAAATAAATATTGTTATTCATTCTGAAGGTGGGAAAATTACTGTTTATATTAAGCCAGACAAAATTGAAATTATTGCTAAGGATAAAGGACCTGGAATTAAGGATATTAATCTTGCTATGCAAAAAGGTTTTTCAACTGCATCAAATAAAGTAAGAGAATTAGGTTTCGGAGCAGGTATGGGGTTGCCTAATATGAAAAAATCCAGTGATGAATTCGATATAGAATCTAAGGTGGGCATAGGAACTACTTTAAAGATGATAATTTATTTTAATAAATAAAATTCAAGTTTTATTTGAATGTTAAAGGTAAGGCATCCATAGAAGATTATATAATTAGATTGAAAAAACAGTATATAAATAATGGGGGGAATATGATGTTAGTAAAGGATATAAAAGATAAATTTGATTTTAAAGTTGTAGCAGGTGAAAAAGGCTTAAATAATGAAGTTAAAGGATTGTACTGTTGTGATTTGCTTAGCTGGGTAATGTCCCATGCTAAAGAAAGAGATGCATGGATAACTGTGCAAACCCATATCAATATTGTTGCTATTGCGTCTTTACTTAATTTAGCGTGTATTATTGTTCCTGAAGCAATAGAAGTTGATGAAGATACAATTGAAAAGGCCAATGAAGAGAATATTACTATTTTTTCTACTGACCTTGATAACTTCAGAATTTTTTCAAAATTTTATGAAGCTGGTATGAGATAAATGAAAATATATTATGATCTTCATATTCATACTGCCTTATCTCCCTGTGGTGATAATGATATGTCGCCTATGAATATCGTTAATATGGCTATGCTTAAAGGCTTAGATGTAATAGCGATAACTGATCATAATTCTGTAAAAAATTGCTTGCCTTCTATAAAAGCAGCTGAAGATAACAATATTATAGTTATACCAGGGATGGAAATTCAAACAAAGGAAGAAGTACATTTGCTTTGTCTTTTTAGAGATATAAAAGCCGCCTTAGAATTTGGTAGTAAGATAGATAATTTAATACCTAACTATACCAATAATCCTGAATATTTTGGCGAGCAATTAATTTTCGATAATGAAAATAATATTGTAGGTAAGGAAAACAGGTTATTAATATCTTCGGTAGATATTAGTATAAGTAAAGTGTTTGAAATGGTTGACAAATTAAATGGAGTGGTTATACCAGCCCATGTAGACAAGAGAAACTATAGCATCATATCAAACTTGGGTTTTTTACCTTTAGACCTTGATATAACTACTATAGAAATTTCTAAAAATTGTCATAAAGAAGATTTTATTAACAGAAACAAGTATTTACAGAATTATAATATGATAATTAACTCTGATGCTCATTATTTAGGAGATATTTCAGAACCTGTTAATTATATGAATATACCTGAAAAAGACATAGAAGAAATTTTTAGATTTTTTAAATTGAAAAAATAAGTTATAGATGTTCCAGCAAAAGAGTTGATTTATACAAATCAAAAATCCTTAAAAACTCTGGATATTTTGATATGTATAAATTAAATTTTACTATTAGAAATCTATATACAAGGGGAAATAGATATGAGAGAATTATCTATGCATATATTAGATATAGCTCAAAACTCAATTAGTGCAGGTGCATCGGTTATAAAAATTGTTATTGATGAAAACCTTGACAAAGATATTCTTACCATTATAGTTGAAGATAACGGTAAGGGTATGGATAAAGAAGAATTACTTAGAGTAACTAACCCTTTTTTTACGAGTCGAACAACAAGAAGAGTAGGACTAGGAATTCCCATGTTTAAAGCTTCTGCAGAGGCATGTGATGGAACTTTTTATATTGATTCAGCAAAGGGTAAAGGGACCTATGTTAAAGCTACATTTAAACATAGCCATATAGATAGAGTACCACTAGGTAATATGGCTGATACTATGGTGGTATTGATTAGTTCAAATACAAACATTGACTTTGTATATAAGCATAAAAAAAATGATAAGATATATATGCTAGATACTAAGGAGATAAAAGAGGTACTAGGGGAGGTTCCTATAAATAGTATAGAAGTTCTAGAATGGGTAAAAAATAATGTTATTGAAGGGCTTAAAGAATTATAGTGAGCTTGTTTACCAAATCCAAAACATAAAGACCTCAGATGGAGGAACTATTCAATCTAAAGCAGAAAAGCTAAAGCTCCCACTTACAGAAGTAGGAGCTGTATTTTTACGGTTATAAATTTAGATGTAAATTTCTAGAAAAATAGTTTAGGGTATATCTTATAAGAATGTTAAAAAATTATTGAAGATTGACATTGAAATTAATTAGGGTTACCATATTATAGTACTAGATTATAGTGTAATGCATTGTGGTTATTTTTGATGTATTGATTTAAATTTCTCTTTATTTGTAGGCTTGTATACTGTATACTAATATTGTAACATTATACTTTTCAATTTTTTGTTTATAATTACTTTAAGAGGAGTGATTTATATGGGATTATTATCATTTAGAGGAGGTGTTCATCCTCCACACTTTAAAGAGCCTACTTCAAGACTCAAGGTTGAGAAGGCTTTAGAGCCAAAAGTTGTTTCTATTCCACTTAGCCAGCATATCGGAGCTCCATGTGAGCCGTTAGTAAAACCAGGTGACTTGGTTAAGGTTGGTCAAAAAATAGGTGAGGCAACATCCTTTGTGTCAGCACCAGTACACAGTAGTGTTTCAGGAGTAGTAAAAGCCGTAAAAAAAACTGTTACTGCAGGCGGAGAGGGTTTATGTGTGATTATTGAATCCGATGGCTTGAATACACTGGATGAAAGTGTTAAACCAAAGGGTGATATTGACAGCTTAAGTGGAGAGGAAATAAAAAATATTATAAAGGAAGCTGGCATAGTTGGAATGGGCGGAGCTGCATTCCCAACTCATGTTAAGTTATCTCCACCACCTGAGAATAAGGTTGATACAATTATCCTAAATGGAGCTGAATGTGAACCTTATTTAACAGCAGACCATAGGCTTATGTTGGAAAATCCTGATGATATTGTCTATGGATTAAAGGCTATGATGAAGGTTGTTAATGTTGAAAAGGCGTATATAGGTATTGAGGATAACAAGCCAGATGCTATTGAATCAATGAAGCAAGCAGTGAGAAATGAAAAATCAATTGAGATAGTAGGACTGCATACAAAATATCCACAAGGTGCAGAAAAGCAGCTTATATATGCTTGTACAAAGAGAGAAGTTCCTTCTGGTGGACTTCCAATGGCTGTGGGTGTAATTGTAAATAATGTTGCAACCGCAGCGGCTATTGCAAATGCAATAAAAACAGGCATGCCACTTATTGAAAGAATATGTACTGTAACTGGAAAAGGTGTAAAAGAACCTAAGAATTTATTGATAAAGGTAGGGACAAGTTTTAAGGAAATCATCGAACAATGTGGTGGCTATAATGGTAATGTAGGTAAAATCATTATGGGTGGACCTATGATGGGACTTGCTCAACATACTGATGAAATACCTGCTGTAAAAGCAACATCAGGAATATTACTTTTTACTCCTGACGAGGCATCACTTCCAAAACCAAAGAACTGTATTAAATGTGGTAAATGTGTAGAGATTTGTCCTGCATTTTTACAACCATTATATATTAGTGCTTATTCCTTAAACAATATGTTTGAGACTGCAGAAAAATATAATGCATTAGATTGTATAGAATGTGGCTCATGTTCATTTATTTGCCCATCAAAAAGACCACTTTTACAATCAATTCGTGTTGCAAAACGTGAAATCATAGCAAAAAAGAGAAAAACAAAGTAGTTAGGGGGTAATTTGATGGATACTAAATTAATTGTTTCCTCATCACCTCATATTAGATCTGAAGAAACCATAGGTCGTATAATGAGGGATGTTGTTATAGCATTGTTGCCAGCAACACTTGCAGGCATATATTACTTTAGATTTGGAGCAGTGAAGGTTATATTATTTGCTGTATTATCAGCAATCATAACTGAAGCTGCAATTCAAAAGATTAGAAAGCAAGAAGTTACAATAAATGATTGGAGTGCTGTTGTAACGGGATTACTTCTAGCATTTAATATGCCAGCGTCGGCACCATGGTGGATGCCTGTAATAGGATCAATATTTGCAATTGCTATTGTAAAGCAGTTGTTTGGTGGGCTTGGACATAACTTTATGAATCCTGCATTAGCCGCACGTGCTATGCTTTTAGCGTCATGGCCAGTGCAAATGACTAGCTGGGTAACTACTGGTCCAGATGCAGTATCGACAGCGACACCTTTAGCTATAATAGGAGGAGCTGAAGCTGTAGGTGCAGAGGTGCCTTCGTTATTTCAGCTTTTTATAGGTAACCATGGAGGTTGTATAGGCGAAACTTCAGCTTTAGCTTTAATAATTGGTGGCGTTTACTTAGTATATAGAGGAGTAATAACACCTCGTATACCGCTTATTTACATTTCGACTGTTGCCGTTTTAACCTTTATTATGGGTGGTTTCGATCCATTTTTTATGGTTTATCAGGTTTTAGCAGGTGGACTTATGATAGGTGCTATCTATATGGCTACTGATTATGCTTCATCGCCTGTAACTCCAAAAGGTCAGATAATATTTGCATTAGGCTGTGGGATAATCACAAGTATTATTAGGCTATATGGAGGTTATCCAGAAGGTGTATCATATTCTATTTTACTTATGAATGTGGCATCTCCATTAATAGATAAGTATACAAGCCCTAAAGTTTTTGGGGAGGTGAAGTAATATGAAGGAAATAATAAAATTAGGACTTATTTTATTATTGGTATGTGTTGTGGCAGCATTTGCCCTTGCTGTAACTAATGAACTTACCAAGGATCAAATTGCAAGTCAAAGAGAAAAAGCAAGTGAAGAAGCACGTAAAGCTATTTTACCTAACGCAGATAGCTTTAAATCTTTAGAAGAAATAGACAAAGATAAGTTCAATGAAATATTAAGTAACAATGATAAAATAGCAGAAGTTTTTGCAGGATATAAGAGTGATAGTATCGTTGGATATACCTTCAAGACACTACCATCAGGATATGGAGGAACTGTAGAAGTGATGACAGGGATTGATATAGAAGGTACAATTTCAGGGGTTAGGGTAGGTAATCACCAAGAAACACCTGGACTTGGTGCTAATGCAGAGCTTCCAGATTTTTATGATCAATATAAAGATAAAAGCATAGATAAAGAAATTGAGGTTTCCAAAGTAGAGCCAACAAAGGATAATGAAATTCAAGCGATTTCAGGAGCTACAATAACTTCAAATGCTGTAACCTCAGGGGTAAATATTGCTATAAATACCTTCAAGGAAATAACAGGTAAATAAAAGTGGAGGTGAAATATATTGAATCCATTTAAGAATTTGACAAACGGTCTTTTTAAAGAAAATCCCATATTTTTCCAATTATTAGGAATGTGTCCTACATTGGCGGTTACTACTTCTGCTAAAAATGGATTAGGTATGGGACTTGCATCAACAGCAGTTTTACTTTGCTCAAATATAGTTATATCATTGATTAGAAAACTTGTTCCTAGTAAAATTAGGATTCCAATATTCATTGTGGTAATAGCTACCTTCGTTACAATGGTTGGTATGGTCATGGAAGGATATATGCCGACGCTCTTTAAGGCACTAGGGTTGTTTATACCACTAATCGTTGTAAATTGTCTTATACTTGCAAGAGCAGAGGCTTATGCATCTAAAAATTCAGTAATAGGGTCAGCCTTTGATGGCATCGGTATGGGCTTAGGCTTCACATGGGCTTTGACATTGCTAGGAGCTGTTAGAGAATTATTCGGAGCAGGAAGTATTTTTGGTTTTAGTATTTTTGGTGCTGCATATAAGCCAGCTCTAATTATGATATTGCCTCCAGGTGCCTTCTTAGCACTAGGCATACTTTTGGCAATTAATAATGTTTTGAAGTCAAAGTCCGCTTAAGACTTAAGTAAGGAGGGTATGTTATGGAAAATGCGAGTATTTTTGTATTGCTTGTTAGCTCAATACTAGTAAATAACTTTGTTTTATCTAGGTTTTTAGGAATCTGTCCATTTCTAGGGGTTTCTAAGCAAGTAGAAACAGCCACAGGAATGGGAATGGCGGTTACATTTGTTATGACATTAGCAGGGATAATGACATATTTTGTTCAAAAGTTTATATTAATCCCTTTTCATATTGAATACCTACAAACTATAGCCTTTATATTGGTTATAGCGTCATTGGTGCAGTTTGTTGAAATAGTGCTTCAAAAGATGAGTCCTACTCTTTATCAGGCACTTGGAGTATTTTTACCCCTTATAACAACTAACTGTGCGGTTTTAGGTTTAGCTTTATTAAATATACAGTATAAGTTTAATTTAGTTCAGACAATATTTCATTCAATTGGTGCTGCTGTAGGATTTTCATTAGCCATAGTTTTATTTGCAGGTATAAGAGAAAAGTTAGAGGTTGCTGATGTACCTACACCATTTAAAGGTTTTCCTATAGCACTTATTACTGCAAGTTTAATGTCAATAGCATTTTTAGGATTTACAGGCTTAGTTTAAAGCTTATGTCCTTTTGAATGTGATAGAGAAAGGGTGATACTATGGATTTGAATAATATACTTATTGCAGGTGCAAGCTTAGGTGGACTGGGACTTTTATTCGGTGCTGGACTTGCCTTTGCTTCACAAAAGTTTGCAGTAGAGATAGATCCTAGAGCTCTTGCAATAAGAGACGCATTGCCAGGTGCTAACTGCGGTGGGTGTGGATATCCAGGTTGTGATGGATTTGCCAATGCAGTAGTAAAAGGAGAAGCTCCAGTTAATGGATGTCCCGTTGGAGGTCCAGAATGTGCAAGTAAAATTGCTGAAGTAATGGGTGTTGAAGTTGGTAATAGTGTAAAACAAGTTGCAAGGGTGATTTGTAAAGGTGATAATAAGAACTGTAAGGAGAAATATGAATACTTTGGTATTCAAGATTGTAAGGCTGCAGCTATGCTGGGCGGAGGAAGTAAAAGCTGTAGTTATGGATGTTTAGGTCTAGGTACTTGTGTTAAGGCATGTCCATTTGATGCAATAGAAATAACTGATGGAAATGTGGCTAAGATAAATCCAGAAAAATGTACTGCATGTGGAAAGTGTATCGAGGTTTGTCCAAAGAACGTTATTGATTTTGTTCCATACGAGCAGGATGTTATTATTGATTGTAACAACAAAGAATTTGGAAAGCCTGTTAAAGAAAAATGTAGTGTTGGATGTATAGGATGTCAGATTTGTGTTAAGGCGTGTCCTTTTGATGCCATAGAATTTGAGAATAACCTTGCTAAGATAAACTATGAAAAGTGTACAAATTGTATGATATGTGCTGAAAAATGTCCTACAAAGGCTATATATGCTAATTTTGAAAAGCGTAGAAAGGCTGAAATAATAGAAGATGATTGCATTGGTTGTACTTTATGTAAGAGGGTTTGTCCAGTAGATGCAATTGAAGGAGAAGTAAAAAATAAGCATAAAATAATTGAAGACAAATGTATCGGCTGTGGAGCTTGCGAAGAAAAATGTCCTAAAAATGCAATAAAACTGAAATAAAAAAATATGGTAATTAATGTAAACCTATGATATTCTATTGTATAGGAATATCATAGGTTTTTTATATAAAAAAAAGCAACCTATATATTATTTCCTTCTTACCTTGTGGAATTTATGACTAAGCTCCTATTATTTTTATTTGTAAAAAATACTACTTGTAATAACTTTTCCTAAATGCTAAACTTAAACTGTATACAAAGTTTAAGGCTAAGGTTTTCAATGTATTACTAGGTGTTTGATGTTTTAGAATAGTTTACTTTCAAATCCAAATAATAGATATTAATGTATCAATTGGATATAATAAAATATAGAGTGATATATTACTTAATGAGGAGGGGCATCTATAGTGAGAACTAAGAATAGAAACCCATGGCTTTTATTGCTCTTATTGCTAGTGGGATTAGTTATTGGAGGAGTTATTGGAGACATTTTTAGAGATAATGTAAAATGGCTAGGGTATAGTAAATCTATTGGAATCAGTCCAACAACTCTAGATCTAAATGTTTTAAAATTTACCTTTGGATTTATTATGAATATCAACTTGGCAAGTATTATAGGAATAGTGATTTCCTTATTAATATTCAGTAGATTGTAGGTGGATTATGAATAAAAAAATTGTTTTAGCTTCCTCTTCACCTAGAAGACAACAAATATTAAAAAACTTAGATTTGAATTTTGACATTATAAAGAGCAATATAGAGGAGAAAATTAGATATGAAGAATCTCCTGAGCATATTGTTATGGCATTGGCATTGGAAAAAGCTATAGATATATCTAATAGATTAAATGATAGGTCAATAATAATAGCTGCAGATACCATAGTATATAAAGATGAAGTTTTAGGTAAGCCCAAATCCTTTGATGATGCTTTTAATATGTTATCTAGATTACAGGACAATGCTCATCTTGTTTATACAGGATTAGCTGTTATTCAAGGAAATACCTATAAAAAAATTGTTACATATGAAAAAACAATAGTCAAAATAAAGAAGTTATCGGAAGATAAAATTAGAAGGTATATTGAAACTGGAGAAGTTTGGGACAAGGCAGGTTCATATGCTATCCAAGGGTCTGGTTCTACAATAGTAGAGTGGGTTAAAGGAGATTATTTCAATGTTGTGGGATTGCCCATATCAAAGTTGGACGATATATTATCTAACTATTTTGATATAAATCTTATTTAAGTATTAATCTGAATGTCCATTATTTAGTTAGTATATAATAATCAACTGATAGAAGTTTATTTAGGGGTATAGTATAATAAAAAAGATGATTTGTAGGGTTTAGTACTTTTGTTTTGGAGTGTTATTTATGGATAATTTTAATTTGACTATTAAAAGAATGCCGGAGAGTGAAAGACCAAGGGAAAAACTTATAAGATATGGAGCTGATACATTATCTAATAGCGAGCTATTAGCTATACTAATCAGAACTGGTACCAAAGAACACTCTGCTTTGGAACTTGCGAATATTTTATTAAGTCACGAAGATAATGGAATAAGATTTTTAGCCAATTCTACAATAGAAGAATTGAGTAAGATAAAAGGAATAGGTAAAACCAAGGCTTGTCAAATTATAGCTGCAGTAGAATTAGGAAATAGACTATCAAGGAGTCTATTGGAAGTGAAAAAGAGGATAAAGACTCCTAGGGATGTAACAGATATGTTTATTAACGATATGCGTTTTTTAGAAAAGGAGTATTTTAAAGTAATATTCTTAAATACTAAAAATGAGATAATAACTTACGAAACAATATCAATTGGAAGTTTAAATGCCTCCATTGTACATCCAAGAGAGGTTTTTAATAGAGCAATAAAAAAGAGCAGTGCATCTATAATACTTCTGCATAACCATCCAAGTGGCAATCCAGAGCCTAGCAAAGAGGATATCAATATAACAAAAAGATTGATTAAAGCAGGAGAGATAGTAGGTATAGAAGTGCTAGATCATATAATTATTGGAGATGGCAATTATTTTAGCTTAAAAGAAAATTCTTTAATATAAGATGCATGTTTCCTTAATGAATTAATTATAAAAGAAATGTTAAAATGCTTATTGTAGGAATTTAAGTAAAAATTTTAATTTATATGTGTATCAAAGGCTTAGAAATATTGGATTCTTATACATGTATAAATTAAGTTTTACTATGTAAATTCTATAATCTTGATTAAGATATAATTTTAAAGGTTTAGAACAATTGTTAATATTGACAACTGAGGAAGGAGTAAATAAATGGGACTATTCAATTTATTTGGTAAAGATATAGGAATAGACTTAGGAACAGCTAACACATTAGTTAATGTAAAGGGAAAGGGTATAGTTGTACGAGAACCATCGGTGGTGGCGATGCAGGTGGATACAAAGGATGTGCTTGCTGTTGGACTTGAAGCAAAGAAAATGATTGGCAGAACTCCAGGTAATATTGTTGCAATTAGACCTCTTAAAGATGGAGTTATTGCAGATTTTGATACAACTCAGAGTATGTTAAAATATTTTATAAAAAGGGCTAATCCTAAAAATTCAGTAATTTATAGACCTAGGGTTTTAGTTTGTGTTCCCTCTGGAGTTACAGAGGTTGAGAAAAGAGCTGTAATAGATGCTACAGAGCAAGCTGGGGCAAAAGAAGCCTATCTAATCGAAGAACCAATGGCTGCAGCTATTGGAGCAGGACTGCCAGTTGCTGATCCTACAGGGAGTATGGTGGTTGATATTGGAGGAGGCACAACAGAAATAGCTGTTATTTCCCTTGGTGGAATAGTAACTAGTAAATCCATCAGAATAGGTGGAGATGAAATGGATGAAGCAATAGTTCATTATATAAAAAAGGAATATAATCTAATGATAGGAGAAAGAACTGCTGAAGAAACGAAAATTGCTATTGGATCGGCTTTTCCAAAAGCTAAGGAAGAAAAGATGGAAATAAGAGGCAGGGATCTTGTTACTGGATTACCAAAGACACTTACTATTACATCGACAGAGATATTAAATGCTTTAAGCGAACCAGTGAATTCCATAACAGAAGGTATAAAGATCACACTTGAAAAAACACCACCTGAACTCGCATCAGATATAATGGAACATGGTATTATGCTTACGGGTGGGGGAGCACTTTTAGATGGGTTAGACAGGCTTATAAAGGAAGAAACGGGTATGCCCGTAAGAATAGCTGAAGAACCCTTAGATTGTGTTGCCTTAGGAACAGGTGTTGCATTAGAAAATTATGATTTGTTGAGAAGGGTTTTTATATCTCCAAGAAAAAATATTTAAAGTGGTGGTATATAAATGAAAAACTTTTTTAAAAGTAGAATAATGATAGTAACAGTAGTTACTATCATTTTACTAGTTATGATAGGAATTACTTTTGGAGGAAGAAACGATATAACAACAGTTGAAAAGCTAGTTGGAAATGCAATAACTCCAATTCATAAATTTTTTTATCTAGGTAGTAATTTCATGGCGGACATTATAAATCCAGTTATAAATGTATGGAAGCTTGATGAAGAAAACCAAAAACTACGAGAAGAAAATATTAAGCTTCAAAATGAGATAATAAAGTTAAAGCTTAAGATACAGGAATTTGGCGATTTAAAAGGCTTAGAAAGGGCATTAAACTATACAAGAAAAGAGCAGATTGATAATTATGTTACTTGTAATGTTGTAGGGAAAGACCCAGGAAATTGGTTTAATTTATTTACTATAGATGGGGGATTAAAAGATGGTATAACCAAAAATAGTACTGTCATGAATGGTGATGGGCTAATTGGATTAGTTTATGAAGTTGGTGATAATTGGGCAAAGGTTATAGCTATTATTGATAATAGAAGTAGGGTAAGCTTTGAAATACTTAGTGAAAAAAATGATAATATAGGATTAATTAATGGTAATGGAGAAGAACTTTTAAAGGGTTATTTATTTGATACAGAAGCCCAAGTAAGAATTGGGGATGAAATAATAACCTCTGGGTTAGGACTGTATCCAAAGGGTATCTTGATAGGTAGAATAAAAGAGATTATTGTTAAAGAAGATGAACTATTAGAAGGGATTATAGTTGAGCCAAGTGTTAATTTCAAAAAATTGGACAGAGTTTTTGTGATACCAAAACAATAATATGGCTAATTAAAGGGGTTTAAGATGAATGTATATTTATTAATACCGATGATTATATTTAATTTTATTATTCAGGCTACTGTTTTGCAGCATTTTCGCATTGCTGGTATTTTACCTAATACTGCATTGATAATAGTAGTTACTATAAGTATTTTATATGGCAGAAAAAAAGGGATTTTAACAAGTTTTATTGCTGGTTTTTTACAAGATTTATTTTTCAGCAAGGGGATAGGTATAAATATATTAATATATTTATCTATAGCATATTTAATTGGAGGAGTTGAGAACAGGGTTTTTAAAGATAATTATCTTACTCCATTTCTATTGATATGCTTATCTACATTTTTCTATCATAGTGTATATTTTGTTTTAATGCATTTTTTAAGACATCCAGTAAACTATTTGTTTGTTCTAAAAACTATTGTTTTGGGTGAGACAATCTATAATTCCATTTTAGGAATTATCTTTTATAGAATATTTTATAATCAGGTGTATTATAGATAGATTTGGAGGAGAAATATGCTTGACAAATTAAAGGATAGAAATAATCAAGTTATTCTTGGTTTAATATTAATTTTCCTCATTATTTTTGTTCGATTATTAAATTTAACTATTGTAGAAGGAGAAGCAAGGAGGGCAGCTTCTGAAGATATTAGGAAAAAGAATATTTCTATAGTTGCACCTAGGGGAGAAATAAGGGATAGAAATGGTATTTTAATAGCTGGTAATGTCCCTAGCTTTACTGTACAATTAGTTAGAAGTGAATTGCAAGAATTAAATGAAGTAGCAATTAAAATCATTGATATATTAGATAAAAATTCTGAAGAACATATTGAATTTCCAATAATAATTCGGGATGGGGAATATGTATATTCTTATGATTTGGAAATTAATAATTGGCTTGCTTCATTGGGAGAAGAATATGAAAACTTAAGGGATGCTGAAGCAGTTTTTAATAAAATTGTTGCTGATAACTTGCCGATTGAAAATCTAGATAATATAAAAGCTCAAGAATATCTAATTGCAATGGGGATAACCCCTCCTATTTCAGTTAGTAAAATGAAGTTTTTGCCACAAATAAAAAAAGAAAATTTTCTTAAAAACTATGAATTAGATATAAATATAGATGCCAAAGAAGCATTTAGGAAAATAAGAAAGAAATATAAAATAGATGATGAATATTCTGATATAGATGCAAGGAAAATTTTAACTATAAGACATGCATTGAATCAATTAGGATATCTTCAATATAAACCTTTAAGAATAGCAAATGATATTTCTGAAAAAACTGCGATACTCATAGAGGAAGCAGGAATGGATTTACCAGGTATAAGTGTTGTTATTGAACCTAAAAGATATTATCCTAAGGGAGAAATGGCTGCTCACATACTAGGCTATCTTGGGAAAATATCCAATGAATATGAAATAAAGAAATATGTTAATGAAAATAGTTATTCGAGAAATGATATAATTGGAAAAACAGGGATTGAAGGTAGATATGAATTAGTATTAAAAGGAGAAAATGGTATTAAATCTGTTGAAGTTGACACCTATGGGAGAACGGTAAAGGAACTGGATTATGAGAAAAAACCAAAACCAGGTAAAGATATATATTTAACTATAGATTCAAATTTACAAAAGGTAGCAGAGGAATCCCTCAAGCACGCTCTTGAGGAAATACAAAGGGGTGGAACCTTTAAAAGTAAATGGGGAGATTATAAGTATAAAGAAAGCTTTCCAAATGCAAAGGCAGGTGCTGTAGTGGTTACTGATGTAAATACAGGGGAAGTTTTAGCTTTAGCAAGCTATCCAGCTTATGACCCCAATCTTTTTGCCTCAGGTATATCTAGTAAAGATTGGCAAAGTTTACAACCTGTAAATAAGAGAGACCCTATAGCACCAAGTCCCCTTTTGAATATTGCTACTATCACAGCGGTACAACCAGGATCAATATTTAAAATGATTACGGGTTTAGCTGCAGCTGAAGAGGGCCTTGACCCTAATAAAAAGTTATATGATGGTGGGGTCATAAGAAGGGGTTCTAAAACCTTTGGATGTTGGCTTTGGAATCAGTATAGAGCTTCCCACGGATATGTAGACTTGATAAAGGCTATAGAACATTCATGTAACTATTATATGTATGATGTAGTCAATGGATATGACTATTATAAAAACGAACCATTGGGAATAGATATGAATGTTAACAAGCTAATAGATTATGCCAAGCTCTTTGGTTTAGGTGAAAGTACAGGTATTGAAATTTCAGAGATAGCTCCTGGAGTTCCCGATCCTGACAAGAAATCGGAAACTATATTACTATACATGGAAAGAAGACTTTATAAAATTAGTAAAGACTATTTTCCAGAGGACATATTAAATGATGAGAGTAAATTAAAGGGCTGTATAGACGAAATATTAAGCTGGGCCGATGAAAATCCTTCTAGAGGTGAGATAATAAGAAGACTTATAAAAATGGGTGTGGAAGAATCAAAATTAGACGGTCTAGCAGATATAATAAAATTTGATTACTTTAATCAAATGGATTTTAAAGAGGGAGATGCCTTTAATCTGGCAATAGGACAAGGGTCACATGCTTATACTCCCGTTCAAATGGCTAGATATATTTCTGCAATTGCTAATGGTGGTTATTTAAATGAATTGACTTTAATAAAGAAGATTGCAGATGAAGAACAATCAAAGGAAGATAAGAAACGAAAGATTGAATTTAATAATGAAAACATTCTTGATTATATAAAAGAGGGTATGAGAAGGGTCAATGCAACTGGTACAGCTAGAGGGGTATTTAATGGATTTATAGGCGTTGCAGGAAAAACGGGAACGGCTGAAAGAGATGGAAAAATCCCTCCTTTAGATGAAGTAAAATATTTAAAACAGCATTTAAAGGATATTGCTCCTAATCTTTCGTTAAACACCATTACAACTGAATCATCTGCAATATTTAAACAGCGAAAGGAAGAATTATTGGCATTGCAAAAAGAATCAGAGATACTTCAAGAAAAAATCTTATCGTTAAAGCAGCAACATGAAAAAGCTAATAATGAAAAAGAAAAAGAACAAATTAATAAGGATATGGAAGAAGTAAAAAATAGAAAAAACAGAGTAAAGAATGAGATTATCAACAAGTTGACCCGTGGCTACTTTGATGAGGGTTCAATAATGAGAGAAGCCATAAAAAGATTAACAAATAATAATATCACAGATGAGATGATTGATAAATTTAAAAGTGATTATGATAACTTTGCATGGTTTGTTTCCTTTGCACCATATGAAAAGCCTGAGATAGCAGTTGTAGTATTGCTATTTCAAGGAGGCCATGGAGGGTATGGCGCACCGATAGCCAAGGAGATAATAGGGACATATTTAGAAACAAATGCTCAAAATTTACCAGAAGATGTTAAAAATTTTCTTAATCCAAATGATCATTTGAATTAAGAGGATCAATAGCTGAGGATACATAGTACCTCGGCATTATTTATAATAAAATCTTTTTTTAAAAGAAGGAATATGTAATCCGTTGAAGAATAATAAATATATCCTATTTTTTATTTTGAATTAAAATAAAGTTGAGTGGTATTCTAATAATATAGATATTACATTAAAATAGTTAATTTATACGCATCAAAACCATTTAGAAGCACTTGATATTTTGATATGTAGAGATTATTAGAAATCTATGTATTGGTTTTGAATATGGAGGTAGCATTAAATGGCTCTAAAAAACAATATAGAATTCAAGGGGACAAAGGATGGGTTAATTATTCATTTTAATGAAGCTTGTGAATATGAAAAGCTAAAGGAACAATTGATAGAAAAAATAGAAAATGCAAGGAGTTTTTTTAAGGGAGCTAGAATTGCTGGAATAGAGGGAAAAAGCTTAAGCAGTAATGAAGAAAGTGAAATTATTGACTTGATAAATAATAGATATGGAATGATTATGGTAGAAAAACCAATAACATTATCTAAAAAAGAAGAAGTTTTTATGGGGCTTGATGAAGGGATAACTAGGTTTATAAAGTCAACTGTACGTTCAGGTATTAAAATTGAATTTAAGGGTAATTTGGTGATTATGGGAGATGTAAATCCAGGTGCTGAAGTTGTTGCCTATGGCAATATAGTTGTAATGGGTACGTTGAGAGGAACAGCACATGCTGGTGCAAACGGTAATAATAAAGCCTTTGTATCTGCTATCAAACTAGTGCCTACTCAGCTAAGAATAGGGAAATTCATAGCTAGAGCGCCAGATAATGGATGTAATGATCCTAAATATCCAGAAAAAGCTTTTATAAAGGATGACATGATCCAAATTGAACCCTACATTACGAAAAGTAGATAATTAAAGTAGGAGGGAATTACCATGGGAGAAGTTATTGTTGTTACATCTGGAAAAGGTGGAGTTGGTAAAACAACTACTACAGCAAATATTGGTGCAGCTCTTGCAATGCAGAATAAAAGTGTTGTTGTTATTGATGCTGATATAGGACTTAGAAATTTAGATGTCGTTTTAGGATTAGAAAATAGAATAGTATATGACCTTGTTGATGTAGTTGAAGGAGTTTGTCGACTTAAGCAAGGATTAATAAGGGATAAAAGATTTGATGGGCTTCATTTGTTACCAGCTGCACAAACAAAGGATAAGACAGCTGTTTCACCTAAACAGATGATAAATCTATGTAAAGAACTTAAAGAAATGTATGATTATGTTTTGGTTGACTGTCCAGCAGGTATTGAACAAGGCTTCAAGAATGCTATAGCTGGTGCTGATAGAGCTATTGTAGTAACTACACCAGAAATATCGGCTGTAAGGGATGCCGACAGAATTATTGGATTATTAGAAGCAGCTGAAATTAATAATCCTATGCTGATAATAAATAGGATAAGGATAGAAATGGTAAAAAAAGGAGATATGATGAATATTGAAGATATGACAGATATATTAGCCATAGACCTTTTAGGAATAGTTCCTGATGATGAATATATCGTTATATCTACGAATAAAGGTGAACCAGCAGTTAGGGATGAAAAATCCATGGCTGGACAAGCCTTTAGAAATATTGCTAAGAGACTAATAGGGGAAGAGGTTCCCTTTATGGATTTAGAGATACAGGAAGGCTTTATAGGTAGGCTTGCTAAGTTGTTCGGGATAAGTAAATAAGGGGGGTAACAGATGTTAGATGTATTTAAATTCTTTGGTAAAGATGAAGGGAGTAGTAAAGACCTTGCTAAAGAAAGATTGAAATTAGTATTAGTTCATGATAGAACAAATTGCTCACCTAATTTTTTAGAAATGGTAAAAGGAGATTTGCTTAATGTAATTTCAGATTATATGGAAATCGAAGAAGACGGATTAGATATTAGAATTACTAAGACAAAACGAAGCGATGATAGCGTTATGCCTGCACTTATTGCTAATATTCCAATAAAAAAGATGAAAGATAGGTAGTTAAGTTTGTTTTTGCCCCAATAATTTGGGGTTTTTATTTGCATAAATTAACATATAATATGTTATTTTTAATATTGGTAGGTGCATTTTTTTATGTTATAATTCAGTAAAGGTTATATGTTGTAATGAGGTGTTTTATGTTTGACAAAAGACTAATAAAAAATATTGATTTTGGATTGATAGGTGTTGTAGTGGTAATTTTCCTCATTGGAGTAATTATTATTACAAGTGCAACAAATGTTATTGATTTATCAAAAGATATGACATTCAAAGATAATTTAGAAGAAATAATGAATAATGGTATTAAAAGACAACCTAAAATTCAAGTTATTGCTTTTATAATAGGAATATTGGCCATAGTTGGTATTTTGTGTATTGATTATAATTCGTTTGGCGATGCATATAAAACCCTTTATATAATATCTATCATATTATTGTTATTGGTTTATGTTCCAGGTCTTGCAGTTGACCCTAGGCTAAGGGGTGGTGCAAGGAGTTGGATTAATCTGGGGATAATGGATTTACAAACATCTGAAATAGCTAAACTTGGTTTTATATTAGCCTACGCAAAATATGTTGAGAAGAGATATAATAAACTTGATAAAATAAAGGATTTAATTGGTCCTGCATTATTTGTAGCTCCATTTATACTACTACTTTTGAAGCAACCAGATTTAGGATCAGCCTTGGTATTTGCTATTATTGCCTTTGGGATGTTATTTATGGCTGGTATTAATATAAAGATTGTATTCTATGGAGGATTAATTGGCATTTCATCTATGCCTTTGGTGTATAGATTTTTAAAGCCACATCAGAAAAAAAGAATCGATGCATTTCTTAATCCATCGGATACTTCTTTAAATTGGCATGTAGATAAGTCAAAAACAGCTATAGGATCAGGAATGGTATATGGGAAAGGACTATTTAAGGGAACTTTTCATAGAGGAGACTTTTTGCCTGTTCAGGAAACTGATTTCATTTATGCTGTTTTAGGTGAAGAATTAGGGTTAATAGGCTGTTCAATAGTACTTTTACTTTATTTTTTGTTTCTATATAAAATGATAAAAATAGCAAAAAATGCTAAGGATATTTACGGATTATTAGTCGTTACAGGCATAACATTTATGTTTGCTTTTCAAATAATAGAGAATATTGGTATGACCGTAGGTATAATGCCAGTCACAGGAGTTACCCTTCCATTCCTAAGTTATGGCGGCAGCTCTCTCATAACAAGCATGATTGCATTAGGTTTAGTTCTAAATGTTTCCATGAGAAATAAGAAGATAAGATTTTAAAAGATTCCTAGTATAGTATAGTAAGGAATCTTTTTTCTTCATGTATAAATAGTTATAAATATGTCCTTTTAAAAATATACTATATTAAAATCTATTTAATATGAAACATAAGGAGGGGAATTATGGATAAGTTATATGGAGGAAATATAGCAAATAGACAAAGAAAATATAAAATAAAGAGATATAAAGCAGGAAATAGAAAACACAACATCTATAGAAAAATACTTGCTCAAATACTAGTATCAATTTTAGTAGTATTATTAATAATATTATTTAAAAGTATTAATACTCCTATTACAAACAATGCATCTTCTTTCATAAGCAAAATTTTATATGCTGAATTTGATTATAGGGAAAGCATTAATAAAACAAAGGAATATGTATCAAAAATAAAAGATTATACTATCAAAGCTATGCCAGTCTTTAATAAATCTACAAGGCAATTAGAAATGTCACGCCCAATAGAAGGAGTTGTAATATCATCCTATGGAGAAAATAATAATCCAATAACTGATAATAAAACATTTCAAAGAGGTATAGATATAAAGGCTGTAAATATGAAAATAGTTAAAGCAGTCGATGATGGAGTAGTTATAATGACAGGCGAAAGCGAAAATTTAGGAAAATTTATTAAGATAAGTCACGGAGATGATATATTTTCATTTTATAGTAATTTAGAAAGAATCTATGTAAAAGAAAATGAAAGGATCATTAGAGGACAAAGAATTGGAGAATTAGGGAATTTATACAATTCATATCTACATTTCGAACTATGGATTGACAATAACCTAGTTGATCCACAATTATATATAAATTATAATACAATGAGTATATGAAATAATATACATATATGATTATATAACTTTGCCTGATACCTATAATTTTAGATCTATTAATAATAATTCTATTAATAATTAGTAAAAGATGTTAAAATGTTTAATGAAGCAAACATTTTAGATTATATTTTCTCGTATATAAAAAGCATGTATAATATATATAAATGCAATACTAATGATAAACATAGTATTTTAAGGAGGAGCACTGATGAATGAAAGAATAGAAGAAATACTCTATAAAGTAGAGAAACCTAGCAGATATATCGGTGGGGAAATAAATAGTTATGAAAAAGAAATAAATGAAAATACAATCAGATATGGATTTGCATTTCCAGATATATATGAAGTAGGTATGTCTCATTTAGGCATGCATATAATATATAATTTATTAAATGAATTAGACAATGTATATTGTGAGAGAATATTTGCTCCATGGGTAGATATGGAGAATGTATTGAGAAAAGAAGATATATCTCTCTTTACCATAGAGACCCATAGCCCTATTAATGAATTGGATATTATTGGATTCACTTTGCAGTATGAACTTAGCTATAGCAATATACTTAATATTTTGAATTTAGGCAAAATACCCCTTAGGAGTTCAGAGAGAGATGAAACACATCCTATTATCATTGCTGGAGGGCCATGTGCATATAATCCTGAGCCTTTAGCAGATATAGTTGATTTTTTCGTATTAGGTGAAAGTGAAGAAGTTTTAATTGAAGTTCTTGATGCTTACAGAAAAATAAAAGAAAAAGGGCTTAATAAAAAAAGACTACTAGAAGAGGTATGTAAAATAGAAGGCGTTTATGTACCAAGCCTGTATGAGGTTCAATATAATGAAGATGGTACAATCAAAAGCTTTATACCTAAAAAAGAAGATTATCCTATAAAAATAAAGAAAAGGATTATAAAAGATCTTAATAATGTTTTTTATCCCGAAAAGGTTATAGTTCCCTTTGCTGATATTGTTCATAATAGAGCAATGATTGAGATTTTTAGAGGTTGTACAAGGGGATGTAGGTTTTGTCAGGCAGGAATGATATACAGACCTGTAAGGGAAAGAAAATCTGAAAAAGCCTTGGAATTAGCTGATAAACTTTTAAGAAATACTGGATATGAAGAAATTTCTATATCTTCACTTAGTACAAGTGATTATTCCCAGTTAAATGAATTGGTAAGAGGTTTAATAGACAAATATTTAAATAAAAAAATTGGGGTTTCTGTACCATCACTAAGGTTAGACTCATTTTCTTTAAAGCTTATTGAGGAAATTCAAAAAGTAAGAAAAACGGGTTTAACATTTGCTCCTGAAGCAGGAACACAAAGACTTAGGGATGCTATTAATAAAGGTGTAGAAGAGAAGGACTTAATAGATGCTGTAACAAACGCATTTGGATTGGGATGGAATACAGTGAAACTATATTTTATGCTGGGTTTACCAACCGAAACCTATGCAGACATAGATGGTATAGCAGATTTAGGGAAAAAGGTAGTGGATATATATTATAATATACCTAGGGAAAAAAGAAGCAAAGGTTTAAAGGTTACTATAAGTACTTCATCTTTTGTGCCCAAGCCATTTACTCCTTTTCAATGGGAGCCACAGGATAGAATTAACACATTAGTAGAAAAACAAAATTATTTAAAAAGTAAGCTAAAGCATAAGAATATTACCTATAATTATCATGATTCTAAGACAAGCTTTCTTGAAGCAGTATTTGCAAGGGGAGACAGAAAACTGGGAGATGTTTTAATTAGAGCCTTTGAAAAAGGTTGTAAATTCGATGGTTGGCAAGAACAGTTTTTGTATGATAAATGGATGGAGTCCTTTGAAGAATGTAAGATTAATCCTAATTTTTATGCAAATAGGCAAAGAGGCTATGATGAAATATTACCTTGGGATCATATTGATGTAGGTGTTTCTAAAAAATATTTAATGAAAGAAAATGAGAAGGCTAAGAATGAAGAGTTAACTAAGGATTGCAGATTGGGTTGTAAAGGTTGCGGAATAAATAATGGCTTTATAGGTGGTGTTTGTTGATGTATAAGATTTTAGCTAAATTTATAAAAAAAGATAGAATGAAATTTATATCACATTTAGAATTGATAAATATAATTGAAAGAGCTCTTAGAAGAGCAAATATTCCATTGAAATTTTCTCAAGGCTTCAATCCCCATCCTAAAATATCCTTTGCAGCTCCTTTAGCTGTAGGAGTATCCAGTGAAGGAGAATATTTAACTGTAGAAGTAATAGAGAAAATCGAAATTGATAATTTCAAAGAACGACTTAATAAGGAATTGCCTAAAGGTATAAAATTTATTAAATGCAAATATATAGATTCTAAAAGCAAATCACTTATGAGCCTAGTTGAAGATGCTACTTATATTATAAAATGTATTACACAAGATTCATATAATATAAATGAAGTGGATGAAATTTTAAAAAAATTCTTAAATAATGAAGAGATTTTATATAAAAAAGTAGGCAAGAGGAAAGGGGAAAAGATAATAAATATTAGAAATAACATTAGGAATATGATGGTTTTATCTGTAATAGAAAACGAAGTCATCTTTAAAGTTACTGTTGCTACAGGGAGCAAAGGAAATTTGAAGCCTGAAATAATTATTGAAAAACTTATGGACTTGGAAGGTATTAGTATAGATTTAGAGAAATTAAGGGTACATAGGCTAGAAATATTCTCATCAATGGGAAATAAAAATTTAGTCCCAATTGATAGAATTATATAATTGTTAGGATGGGAAAGTGATGAATAAAATAGTTATTGATTCTGGTTTTAGCCAAAGTCGTGTTGCACTATTGGAAAATGGAGAATTGGTTGAATACTATATCGAGAGTAAAAACTTTAAAAGGATTGTTGGCAACATTTACAAAGGAAGAGTAAAGAATGTTTTACCTGGAATGCAGGCTGCTTTTGTAGATATAGGTTTAGAAAAAAATGCATTTCTATATGTCAAGGATGCAATTCCCCAGGAAATATTATATGATAAAAAGAAAACCTTTAAGGACATTTTAATAAAAGATGTTATTAAGAATGGGCAGGAAATTATTGTGCAAGTAACTAAGGAGCCTATGGATAATAAGGGTGCCAGAGTTACAACTCACCTTTCATTTCCAGGGAGATATTTAGTATTAATGCCTAATATAGACTATATTGGTATATCGAGAAGAATTGAAGATAAAGATGAAAGAGCTAGGCTTAGAAAAATTGTTGAAGAAATTAGACCTAAAGGTATGGGTCTAATTATAAGAACAGAATCAGAGAATAAAGAAGAGAAGGATTTAATCGAAGATTTAAAATATCTTTTAAAGCTTTGGCATAAAATTGAAAAGGAAAAAAAGCTAGGATTTCCACCTAAAATATTATACAAAGATTTAGACTTGATTTATAGAACTATAAGAGACTTTTTTACAGAAGACATAGAAGAGTTAATTATTAATGATAAAGAGAATTACAATGCTATTTTAGAGTTTTTAGATTTAATCTCACCTAAGCTTCAAGATAGGGTAAAATACTTTGATCCTGGAATTAATATCTTTAGTTATTATGGTATTGAGAAAAAGATAAAAGAGGCATTAAGTAGAAAGGTATGGCTTAAAAGTGGAGGATACATAGTAATAGATAAGACTGAAGCACTTACTAGCATAGATGTTAATTCAGGCAAATACGTGGGAGTTAATGATTTATCTCAAACTATTATTAAAGTAAATAAAGAAGCAGCAAAGGAAATAGCTAAGCAAATTAGATTAAGGGATATAGGTGGTATTATAATAATAGATTTTATAGATATGGAAAACAAGAAATATGAACAAGAAATATTAAAGCTTTTAGAAAGTGAATTATCTAAAGATAGAGTAAGAACTAATGTATTAGGTATGACTGGATTAGGGCTAGTTGAAATGACGAGAAAAAAAGTTAGAAAACGAATAAGTTCAATTTTAGAGAAGAAATGTCCTTATTGCAATGGATTAGGAATGGTTCTTACTCCAGAGACAGTTATAAACAATTTAGAAAATGAATTGAAAAGAATATCCTTGCATACTAATTCAGAAGCTGTCATAGTAAATGTGAATAAAGAGGTTGGAAGGATATTAAATGGCGATATGAAGGAATATGTGGAAAGATTAGAAAATGCGTTAAATTTGAAAATATTTATATGTAAAGATGATAATATACATTCCAATGATTATGATGTAAAGTATATGGGAAGATTGAATAAAGTTAAGGATATTTTAAAGGAAATAGATTCAAAATAATATTATTGACAATTTTTTTTAGCTATGATAATATTAATTTGTTATGGGTATTGAGGTAAACTCTTAATATTCATTTGTAGCCGCACAAATCGGGTTTTAAAGAGAGTCTATCTACCTAGATTTGGCGAGACTGGACTGAGGAGGTGTAAGAATGTACGCAATTATTGAAACTGGTGGGAAACAGTATAGAGTTCAAGAAGGAGATACTCTATTTATTGAAAAAATTGAAGCAGCTGCTGGTGAGACTATTGAGTTTGATAAGGTTCTAGCTGTTTCAAATGGAACAAGCTTATCTGTGGGAACACCATTTGTTGAAAATGCCAAGGTTGAAGCTTCTGTAATTGAGCATGGAAAAGGACGTAAAGTGATTGTATTTAAATACAAATCTAAAAAAGATTATAGAAAAAAACAAGGTCATCGTCAACCATATACAAAGGTAAAAATTGAAAAAATTAATGCTTAAGGTTATTAAAAATGATTAGAATTAATATTAGGAGAAATAAAAAAAATGACATAGAAAGCTTTAGTGTTGAAGGTCATGCAGATTTTGACGAATTTGGCAAGGATATAGTATGTGCAAGTGTATCTATTCTTACTCAAACTGCTGTATTAGCTCTTTATGAAGTTGGAAATATCGATGTTACATACGAGATGAATGATGGATGGCTTTCATGCCAAATTCCATGTAACATTGATAGTAATCAAAGAGAGAAGGCTAATATAATTCTTGACACTATGCTCATTGGAATAAAAGGAACGCTTGAAATGTATCCTGAATATATACAGCTTCAAGACGAGGAGGTGTGAAGCATGCTATTTAAATTAAATCTTCAGCTTTTTGCTAGCAAAAAGGGAGTAGGTTCCTCTAAAAACGGCCGTGATAGTGAATCCAAGAGACTTGGTGTAAAAAGAGCTGACGGACAATTTGTTAATGCTGGAAGTATTATTGTAAGACAAAGAGGAACTAAGATACATCCAGGAAGCAATGTTGGAAAAGGTGGAGATGATACTCTTTTTGCTAAGGTAAACGGTGTGGTTAAATTTGAAAGAAAAGGTAAAGACAGAAAACAGGTAAGTGTATATCCTGTTAGTGAAGCTAGTGCACAATAATTAGACAAAAAGCCCATACATAAGGTATGGGTCTTTTTAATTATTACAAATAGATTACAAATATGAATCACATTGTGAAAATAAGGAAAAACTAGATATATAGAATTTACATAGTAAAACTTAATTTATACATGTACAAATACGCAATGTTTCTGGGCATTTTGGACATGTATAAATTAAAGTCTTTACTTAAAAATTCTATATTTTCTAAAATACGTATACATATTAAAAGGTGATGATAATGTTTATAGATAAGGCAAAGATATTTATTAAAGGAGGCAAAGGCGGCAACGGTGCTGTTTCCTTTCGTAGAGAAAAATATGTACCAGCAGGTGGTCCCGATGGAGGAGATGGGGGGCGTGGTGGTAATATAGTATTAGAAGTCGATGAAGGACTAAAAACTTTGATGGATTTTAGATATAAAAAGAAGTATATTGCTATGTCGGGAGAAGATGGCAAAAGAAAAAACAAGTTTGGTAAGGACGGAGAAGACTTGATTCTCAAAGTACCCCCTGGTACTATAGTTAAAGATGAAGAGACAGGGGAAATTATAGCAGATTTAATAAAAAATGGTGAAAGAGCTATAATAGCTAAAGGAGGTAAAGGTGGTAAGGGTAATGTTCATTATAAGACATCTACAAGACAAGCTCCTAACTTTGCAGAGGCAGGGGATTATGGAGAAGAAAGATGGGTAATCTTAGAACTTAAGCTTATAGCTGATGTAGGACTTATAGGGTTTCCAAATGTTGGAAAATCCACTTTGCTTTCTGTTGTTACTAAGGCTACACCTAAAATAGCTAATTACCATTTTACAACTATTAAGCCTAATTTAGGAGTTGTAAATGTTGTAGAAGGAAAAAGCTTTGTTTTAGCCGATATACCTGGACTTATCGAGGGTGCCCATGAAGGTATTGGCTTGGGGCATGAATTTTTGCGCCATGTAGAACGTACTAAATTACTTGTACATGTGATAGATATTTCTGGTATAGAAGGTCGAGATCCTATTAAAGATTTTGAGAAAATTAATAAAGAGTTAGAACTATTTAATCCTGTCCTTGCTTCTAGACAACAGGTGATTGCAGCAAATAAAATTGATCTATTGGATGACATGGAAAAATTCAAAGAATTTGAAAAAACAATGTCACGGAAGGGATATAAAGTATTTCCTGTTTCAGCAGCAACAAATAAAGGTATTAAAGAATTAATGTTATATATAACAGAGTTATTAGATAAAATTAAGGATGTCCCATTGCAAACTGTAGAAACAGATCATGAGGTATTTAGATTAAAAGAAAATAAAAATAAAGACGAATTAATTATAAAAAAAGAAAACAACATATACATAGTAGAAGGAAAGTCTATAGAAAAATTAGTTTATTCAACGGATTTTAATGATATTGATTCCATAAGACGATTCCAAAGCATATTAAAAAAGCGTGGTATTTTTGATGAATTAAAAAAACTGGGTATTGATGATGGTGATACGGTTAAGATATTTGACATAGAATTTGAATACTACGATTAAGGAGGAATTTTAATTGTTAACAAGTAAGCAGAGGGCATATTTAAAGGGATTAGCTAATAATATTGAGGCTATTGCTTATATAGGTAAAGAAGGTATAACAGAAGGAGTTCTAAAGCAATTAGACGATGCATTGGAAGCCCGTGAGCTAATTAAAGTAAGTATACAAAAAAATAGTATTCTTGATACAAAGGAAGCTGCAAATGAGGTTGCTAGATTAACACGATCTGAAGTTGTACAAGCCATAGGAAGAAAATTTGTTTTGTACAGAAAGTCCAAGGAAGATTCAAAGATTGAATTAAATGTGTAAAAAGAATATGTGGTCTTTGGACCACTATTTTTTAAGTGGTATAATTTACAATATTCTGTTAAAATAATAAAGTATATAAGAACAACCAACTCTAAAGAACACTAAAGCTTTAAAAAAAAGTTGGAGGGAAAGATGAAGAAAATTGGACTGATGGGTGGTACATTTGACCCAATTCATTATGGACATCTAGTATTAGCAGAACAAATAAGGACACGATTTAACCTAGATAAAGTATATTTTATACCAGTAGGTATTCCGCCACATAAACAAGGAAAAAAAATAACTAGTAGTAAGCATAGGTATTTTATGACATTATTAGCTACTATAACAAATCCATATTTTGAGATATCAAAAATAGAAATTGAAGATGATGGTATATCCTATACGGTGAATACCATAAAAAAATTTAAAGAAACAGTTGATTATAATGCTGAATTATATTTTATTACAGGTGCTGATGCTATATATGAACTAGAATCATGGAAGAATGTAAAGGAGCTTCTAGGTTTGTGCAATTTTATTGCTGCAAGTAGACCAGGAATAGATGAAGATAAATTGAAGTCAAAAATAAAGGACTTAAAAGAGAAGTATAATGGAAATATAATATTAACTTCTGTACCTGCATTGGCTATCTCATCTACTGACATAAGAAACAGAGTAAAAAAAGGTGAGAGTATAAAATATATCACACCTGAATCTGTCGAATATTATATATATAAAAATAGTCTTTATTTAGAAGAATAAATAATAAAGATATATGTTTTATATTCTTAGATTATGTTATTAAATGTTTAAACTATTGATATAGAATTTACATAGTAAAACTTAATTTATACATGTGCAAATACGCAACGTTTCTGGGCGTTTTGGACATGTATAAATTAAAGTCTTTACTTAAATTCCTATAGTAGTTTTTATAAGTGAAGCTTAATTTAATTCCTTGTAATAGTTTCTATCGTGGGAGTTTTAATATTTCCTTTTCGTTCATGGAATAAACCCGTTTTTTTTATATGATTTTGAGGGAAAAAACAGATTTATAAAAATCATTCAAATGAAATATTAAAACCCCTTAAGGTAGCTCAAAACAGAAAATTTTATTTACTGGCTTGACAGGTTAATTTTGAATAAGGGATATAATAATATTAATGAGGGGTAAGAAGAGTTGACAGATATAGAATTTCTAAAGAGTGTAGTAAAAAATAAATTACCAGAGAGAAGATATATTCATTCATTAGGAGTTTTTGAAACTGCCATTAATCTAGCGAAAATATATAATGTATGTGAAAAAAAGGCTGGAATTGCTGCTATTTTACATGATTATGCAAAATATTTATCAAAAAAAGAAGCAAGACATTATATTAAAAAATTTCATATTAAAATTGATGAAGTAATTGATAAACAAATAGATTTAGCCCATGGATTAATAGCTGCTGAATTAGTTAAACGTGAATTTAAAATAGTTGATATAGATATATTAAATTCGATAAAGTATCATACAATCGCAAGGGTAAATATGACAGATATTGAAAAAATTATATACTTAGCAGATTATATAGAACCCAACAGAGAATTTCCTGGAGTAAATAAAATCAGAAATGTAGCATTATATAATTTAGATAAAGCTATGATAATGGCTTTAGATAATTCTATCAAATATGTTATCGAAAAAGGATTGCTTTTACATACCAATAGTATTTTAGCTAGGAATAGTTTGATTTTAAGTAGTGATAAAAGCTGAAATTATGGAAACAATAATTCGCATATTTTAATTTTAAAAAGTTTTAATTTATACACATAAAAAATTTCTGGAGAGTTTAATATGTATAAATTAAAATTTACTTGGGATTCTCTATAAAAATAGAACTTGTTTTCAAATTTGTAACATTGAACTTTTGTCAACAGCCTAGGCTTAGAAGACGCTTTGTTTTTTAAATGTAAAGGGAGGAAATTGGATGGCAAAAAAGGAAAAAGAATTGGCTTTAAAAATATGTGACATATTATATAACAAGAAGGGCAAGGATATAGTTTTACTTGATGTATCAAACATATCAGGTTTTGCGGATTATTTTGTAATTGCAACAGGAAATTCAAAAAAACATACATCTGCTTTAGCTGATGAAATTGAAAAAAAACTGGATGAGTATGGCGAATTTTTAAATCATAAAGAAGGGCATAATGAGGGAACTTGGATTTTATTGGATTACTTAGATATAATTGTTCATATTTTTATCGAAGATGAAAGAAACTTTTATGATATAGAAAGAATTTGGAAAGGTGCAAAATATGTTGAATTAGATATTGACATGGAATAATAAAATCATTAAAATTATTGATAATATAAGTTTTTAAAATTTAATATTTATATATAGGAGTAGTAGAAAGTAATTCTAATTAATGGTTATTATTTATAGGTATTTTGGATAAGAAATTAAAGCAGAAAAAAGGTTTATTATCTTAAAAATTTCTATTTATAATAACTGTCAGAGAGTCGATGGGTGGTGCGAATCGATATTAGAATACTTTTGAACTTACCTAAATATATAGAGAGGTTGGTTACCTTTAAAAAACCATTTAAGTGGACATAGTGTCAAGTAGGGTGGTACCGCGGGAGAGATCTCGTCCCTATAGTTTTAGGGATAGTAAATTTCGGGTACTATTTTTTTATATCTAAAAAGCAGTTAATTAATATATTTAATAAACAATGAAAGCATTAAGCTTAAGGAGGTAAATTAATGACTAAATATAATTTTAATGAAATTGAAAAAAAGTGGCAAAACAAATGGGAAGAAAAGAAGGCATTCAAAGTTGATGAAAATTTTGAAAAGGAAAAATATTATTGCCTTGAGATGTTTCCTTATCCTTCAGGGAAATTGCATATGGGACATGTAAGAAATTATTCAATTGGAGATGTTATTGCAAGATTTAAAACTATGAATGGATATAATGTGCTTCATCCTATTGGATGGGATGCTTTTGGGCTTCCAGCGGAAAATGCTGCAATAAAGCACAATATTCATCCCGATAAATGGACTAGGGAAAATATTGCTGAAATGCAGAGGCAACTAAAGGAACTAGGGATAAGCTATGATTGGGATAGAGAAGTTACTACATGCTTACCAGATTACTATAGGTGGACCCAATGGATATTCTTACAGTTTTATAAGCATGGATTAGCGTATAAGAAAAAATCCCCTGTTAACTGGTGCCCTTCTTGTGAAACTGTCCTTGCAAATGAGCAGGTCGTCAATGAAAGATGTGAAAGATGTGATACTGTAGTTGTCAAGAAAAATCTTGAACAATGGTATTTCAAAATTACAGATTATGCTGAAAGGCTTCTAAAAGATCTTACTAAACTACAAGGATGGCCTGAAAAAGTTAAGATTATGCAGGAAAATTGGATAGGTAAAAGTCATGGGGCTGAAATGAAATTCAAAATTGAAGGAACTGATAAAGTTTTAGATATATTCACTACTAGACCCGATACAACCTATGGAGTTACTTTTATGGTTTTAGCACCAGAGCATCCCTTAGTAAGGGAGCTAATAGGTGGCACTGAATATGAGAAAGAAGTAAATGAATTCGTAGATAAATTGCAGCATTTATCAGAAATTGAAAGAACTGCTAGTGATGCAGAAAAGGAAGGTATGTTTATTGGGAAATATGCAATTAATCCATTAAATAACAAGAAAATTCCAATATATATAGCAAATTACGTACTTATGGACTATGGAACAGGTGCTGTTATGGCTGTACCTGCCCATGACGAAAGAGATTACGAATTTGCTAAGAAATATAGTATTGATATTATACCAGTTATAAAGCCTGAAGATTTAGATGATGTAGAAGCTTTACATTTGCCATATACTGAATCGGGAATAATGATAAATTCAGGTGAATTTAATGGTTTAAAGAATACTGATGGTTCAGATAAGATTATTGAATTTATTGAAGAAAAGGGTTTTGGTAAGAGGACTATTAATTATAGACTTAGAGACTGGTTAATTTCTAGACAAAGATATTGGGGAACACCAATACCTATAGTATATTGTGAGAAATGTGGAGTTGTGCCTGTACCTGAAGAGGAACTGCCAGTTTTATTACCAACTGATGTGGTGTTTTCTGGAAAAGGCGAATCTCCACTAACAACAAGTGAATCATATAAAAATACTGTTTGCCCAAAATGTGGACATATTGCTAAAAGAGAAACCGATACAATGGATACATTTGTAGATTCATCCTGGTACTTCCTAAGATATACAGACCCTAAAAACAGGAATGAACTTTTTGACAAAGAAAAAGCAAGCTATTGGATGGATGTAGATCAATATATAGGTGGAGTGGAACATGCAATTCTTCATCTGCTTTATGCAAGATTCTTTACAAAGGTTCTTTATGATATAGGATTGTCTCCTGTAGATGAACCATTTAAGAATTTACTAACTCAAGGCATGGTTCTAAAGGATGGAGCTAAGATGTCAAAATCCAAGGGAAATGTAGTAAGTCCTGAGGAAATTATATCTAAATATGGGGCTGATACAGCAAGGCTTTTCATTCTATTTGCAGCTCCTCCTGAAAGAGATTTGGAGTGGAGCGACAAAGGAGTTGAGGGTTCCTATAGATTCTTAAATAGAGTTTGGAGATTAGTATATGAGCTAAAGGAATATGTATCATCTATAGAAGGAACTGTTGAAATTAAAGGAAAAGAAGATAAAGAATTAAACTATGTAATTAATAATACTATTAAAAAGGTTACTGAAGACATAAGTCAAAGATTTAATTTTAATACTGCTATTAGTGCAATAATGGAGCTTGTAAATGAAACATATAAATATAAGGAAATTGATAAAGAGAAAATGAATACTGAATTAATAACCAAGGCTTTAGAAAATATATTAGTACTTCTTTGTCCGTTTGCTCCCCATATTACAGAAGAATTATGGTATATAATTGGTAAAGAATCAAGTATTCATACTGAAAGTTGGCCCAAATATGATGAGAAAGCCTTAGTTAAAGAAGAAATAGAAATAGTTATACAAGTTAATGGGAAAGTAAGGAATAAAATTTGTGTTAATAAGAGTATTTCAAAAGATGAATTGGAGAAGCTTTCTCTAAATAACGAAAGGATCAAATCATTTATTGAAGGAAAGAATATTGTTAAAGTTATTTGCGTTCCTAGAAAATTAGTTAATATTGTAGTTAAGTAGTTATTTGTTTTTGAAAGGAGGATTTGATGGATAATAAATTGAACCCAATATTGAAAACATATATACCAGTCGTAGAAGGTATAGCAAAAACATTTGGTAAAAACTGTGAGGTCGTTCTGCACGACTTTAGCAAAATGCAGAGTTCTATTATTGCTATAGAAAATGGGCATGTTACAGGAAGAAGTGTAGGAAGCCCTATGACGGAAGTAGGATTAAAAGCAGTACGTAAAGGTAATACAAAGGATAATATAATAAATTATACTGGAAAAAGCCTTGAAGGTAGAATTTTAAAATCATCTACTATGTTTATTAAGGATGAAAATGATGAGGTGATAGGATGTCTCTGCATAAACTTTGATTTGTCAGAGATAGTAGTTGCTAAAAAGGTAATAGATGATTTAATAAAAACCGAGGTTGATGAAAGTGACAAAGATAATGAAGGTAACGGAAATAGAGTAAATGATGTATTAATAGATATTGTGGAAAAGACATTGGATGAAACGGGTAAGCCTGTTGCATATATGGGAAAAGAAGAGAAGGTCAATATAGTTAAAAAATTAGATAATCAAGGTGCATTTTTAATAAAGGGTGCAATAGATTATGTTGCAAAAGTGCTATGCGTTTCCAGATATACGATTTACAACTATTTAGATGAAATTAGAGTTGAAACAAAATAGGTAGATGTTGTAAAATGTTATTAGGAATATGTATATGAATCTTAATATTAGTTGTGTAGGGAGTGATTCACATTGATTTTAATAATCAATGCAAATCATTCCTATATGCCTATTAGATTTATGTTCAATTCTACTTTTTAATAAAAATTCTAATATATTAATAGGAGGACTTAATTATGGATTTAAAAGTGGTACATACTGATAAGGCACCAGCAGCTGTTGGACCTTATTCACAAGCAATTTTAGCAGGCAATTTATTGTTTGTATCTGGACAGATACCTTTTAATTCTGCTACTGGTGAAATGGTACAAGGAAGTATCGAAGATGAAACAAGACAATGCTTAGAAAATGCAAAGGCAATTCTTGAAGAAGCAGGAACAACACTTGAAAATGTAGTAAAAGCAACAGTTTTTATTAAAGATATGAACCAATTTGGAAGAATAAACGAAGTATATGGAGAATATTTTAATACTCATAAGCCTGCAAGAGCATGTGTTGAAGTAGCAAGATTACCTAAGGATGTAAATGTAGAAATAGAAATGATAGCAATTGTGAAGTAAAAAAAAAGCGACTTAGGTCGCTTTTTTTTACCATTTCCATCTTCTGCGTTTTCTCCTAATCCTATTTATAGTTACTATTGTTCTCCAGATTATAAAAAGAACAATTATACCAAGAACTATTTTGAAAAATGACATATTTTTTGGGTCCTTAATTCTTTTGACTATTTTATATATTTGTTTTTCGTCTATAGAATTTTTAGCAATCAAATTTGTTTTCCCAATAATTTCATTATTTATGCTATATATAACTTTACCTAGTGCTTCACCTTTGCTTATAGGGGCTTTAATCTCTGGGTTTAATTCAATAGCCATTTTTATATTAGATTCATTATAATCCTTTGGAACAATTTTTGAAATACTATCCTGAGTTATAAGATCAAGATTTTTCTCTATTCCATTTTCTATTTCTATTGTTTTAAGTTTAGTACCAGAATTGACTACATTTATTTTTTTGAAGTTATTAAAACCATAGTCAATTAATGTTCTTGAATCTAAATATACGTTTGTTCTAATAGCCTTTAGAACAACACTTATAACTCTCCTGTTATCCTTGAATGCAGTAGAGACAAGGCATTGACCTGCTTTGGAAGTATAACCAGTCTTAATACCATCAACTATGTCATATTTAATATCAATCCATTCTCCATTATATTTTATCTTATTACCAGGGCCAACTCCATGAAGAAGTCTATTTCTATTTCTAAAGTATCTAATTTCAGGAGTTTTTTCTGTTGCAGGTATTTGATATCTTATGGTTTTTACAATTTCTCTAAACTTAGGAATAGTCATACCGTATTTAGCGATCATAGCTAAGTCATAAGCAGTAGTCACATGATTTTCATCAGGTAAACCATGGGGATTTGTGAAGTGAGTATTGAGAGCTCCTAATTCTTTAGCTCTCTTATTCATTAACTTTGCAAATTCTTCAGTGCTACCTGAAATATGTTTAGCCAATGCAACCGCCGAATCATTAGCAGATTCTATTAATAAAGCGTGCAATAATTGGTCTACAGTAAATTCTTCCCCTTCCTTAACATACATACGACTACCCTCGGTAAAAGGAGCTTCTTTATCAATAATTACTTTATCATTAAGATTTGCATTTTCCAGAGTTAGTATAGCAGTCATTATTTTAGTTGTACTAGCTGGATACATTTGTTTATGAGCATTTTTTTCAAAGAGAACTTCTCCAGTTTCAAAGTCAATCAGCACACCACTTTCTGAAGAAATATCAATTTGAGCAGGTAAAATCATTGCAAAGCTATTAAATGTTGATGTGATTAAAATAGTTGCTATAAATATTATTACAAATAAACGCCTCATGTTTTCACCTCTAGTTTAGTTTTATAGATATTAAATTTCAAGTATAAAAATCTAGTTTACTACGCTGATAAAAAAATTCATAGAGCGTTAGTATTAAGAAAATTATAATGAAGATTTTTAATACACTATATACAGTATATCAAAAATAAAAAAAAATTTTAAGTATTTATGTATAAAAAGAAGGGTATAGCAAAAGCATATAGAAATAATAACAATAATTACCATAATATACTATATATCTTGGATTAGATAATAAAATTTTAACCTTAGAATTGTAAAAAAGAGGAGGCTATATCATGAAAAAGCTTGAAAAAAAAGAAATTATCATAATTATAGTATTTATAATTTCAATAGTTTTTCTAAATGTTAATGAATTTAGATATAAAACTAATCAAAAAATATCAATTGAAGAGGAAGTAAAAGAAGTCGATAGTAGAGATCAAGAAGGAGATAAAGAAAATAAAGATAAACAAGAAGAAAAAGAGAAAAATGAGCCAAAAAAAATTAAAGTCGATATATGTGGTGCTGTTAAAAATCCTGGTGTAATAATCCTTAAGGAAGGAGATAGAGTAATAGATGCAATAAATAAGGCTGGCGGGCTTACTGATAGGGCTGATATTTTAAAGATTAATAGATCAAAATATGTTTATGATAGTGAAAAAATCATAATACCAGAAATTGGTCAAGAAATTGATGTTGAAGGAATCGATGATTCAGATACAATAGGAATAGATAAAAAAATAAATATTAATACTGCTTCAAAGGAAGAATTGGAAAGTTTAGATGGAATAGGAGAGTCCATAAGTGAAAGAATTTTAAAATATAGGCAAAAGAACAATGGATTTAAAAGCATTGAAGAGATTATGAATATAAGTGGCATAGGGCAAAGTAAGTTTGAACAAATTAAAGATAGTATAAAAGTTAAGTAAAATATGTTAATATAATAATGTAGCATAGCAAGCCAGTTTCCATAGTGGGAGTTTTAATATATCTATCTATTGAGTTAAATGAAGACCTAGAAGGTTGACCCTAATATGTCACCCTCAACATTAATCTCAATTTCGACAACAAAGTCATGACCTATAAGTAAATTTACGGAGGTGATATGCTTGAAAGATATAAAACATAAAAGATTAACTGAATTAAGCAGCAGTTCTGGCTGAGCTGCTAAAATAGGTCCTGAGACCTTGGCACAGGTTCTGTGTCAATTACCACCAGTTGAAAGTGATAAGCTTTTGGTAGGCTTAGACAAATCTGATGATGCTGCGGTATATAAGTTAAACGAAGATACTGCTTTAATACAGACTTTAGATTTTTTTACTCCTGTAGTAGATGACCCCTATGTTTTTGGACAAATAGCTGCTTCTAACTCATTAAGTGATATATACGCAATGGGAGGAAAACCAATTTTAGCTCTTAATATAGTATGTTTTCCAACATGCTTATCTATGGATATATTAGCTGAAATCCTAAAGGGTGGAAGTGATAAGGTAAGAGAGGCGGGAGCATTATTAGTAGGAGGACATACTGTAGATGATAATGAACCCAAATATGGGTTATCTGTATCTGGAATAGTTCATCCCCATAAAGTTCTAAGCAATTCCAATGCTAAGCCTGGTGATGTGTTAGTCTTAACTAAGCCTATAGGACTTGGAATATTAAATACGGCGATAAAGGCTGATATGCTCGATGAAAAAATTCAGAAAAAGGCTATTGAAACAATGATAAGTTTGAATGATATTGCAGCTGAGGGAATGGAAATTACAAAGGTTAATTCATGTACAGATATCACAGGATTTGGTTTTTTAGGTCATGCTTTTGAGATGGCTAAGGGAAGTGAAGTATCAATAGTAATAGATTCAAAGGCTGTTCCTATTATTGAAGGAGCCATAGAGAATGCACAGATGGGTTTAGTTCCAGCAGGAGCATACAGAAATGAAGGGTTCTTGGGGGATAATGTTGAGTTTGAAAAGGATATGCCAGTTTATATGAAGGATATTCTATTTGATCCACAGACATCAGGTGGATTACTTATTTCTATCGAAAAAGAAAATGTAAATAAATTATTGGAGTTTTATGATAGAAACTTGAAAACCCAATTTAGTATTGTTGGAGAAGTTGTAGAAAAACAAGAAAAATATTTGATAGTAAAATAAGCACTCGAAATATCCGGGTGCTTATTTTCAGATTACTCTTTCTAAATGCTTATCAAGAAACACTAGCTTTTATTTGCGTCCTTCTCCTTTTTCATAGTCAGATGTCATTTTAAATATTAGTGGACTTAGTGTTAATAGGGCTATTAAGTTTGGTATAGCCATCAATCCATTAAATGTATCGGAAATGTTCCATACAAATTCTAGAGATGTATAGGAGCCAATAAAGCATAAAATAATCCATGCTATCTTATATAGACCAATAATTTTTACTCCTGCTATATATTCGAGACATTTAGACCCATAATAGTACCAACCAAGGATAGTTGAGAATGCAAAAAATATTAAACCAAAGGATACTATGAATGAGCCAAAACCAGGTAAAGCATTGCCAAAGGCTGTAGTAGTTAAAGCTGCACCGCTAAGGTTTTCTGTAATAACCATTTTACCATCGGCACCAATATTAACAAGACCAGAAACCAGTATTACAAGGGCAGTCATGGTACAAACTACTAATGTATCAAGGAAAGATCCAAGAGAGCCTATTATTCCTTGCTTTACAGGGTCATTATTTGTAGATGCAGCATGGGCTATTGGGGCACTTCCAAGACCAGCTTCATTTGAGAATACACCACGTGAAACACCAAACCGGATAACTGTACCGATTACTCCCCCACCAACAGCTTTTCCAGAAAAAGCATTACCAAAAATCATAGAAAATGCTGTTGGAATCATGGAAACATTACTAAATAGTATAAATAATGAACCTAGAATATATATGATGGCCATTGCTGGAACGATTTTATCGGTAACCTTTGCTATACTTTTTATTCCTCCAAGTATAACTAGTCCTGTAGCAGCAGCAATAATAATCCCAGAAATTTTAGGATTTAATCCAAAAGAGGTATATAATGATGCTGCAACTGAGTTTGCTTGAACCATATTACCTATACCAAAGGAAGCGACAAATCCAAATAAAGCAAATAACCATCCTAGCCAAGCATAGTTACCATTAAATTTTTCTCCCATACCATTTTTTATGTAGTACATTGGGCCACCAGATTTTTCGCCCCTTTGATTTGTAATCCTATATTTGATTGCTAGTAAAGCTTCTCCATATTTGGTAGCACCACCAAAGGCAGCAGTAATCCACATCCAAAATATTGAACCAGGACCACCTGCTGCTATGGCAGTTGCAACACCAGCAATATTACCAGTACCGATAGTGGCGGCCAGAGATGTCATCAATGCTTGAAAAGGAGTTATATCTCCTTCACCTACATGTTCTTTTGAGAAAAGAAGTTTAAAGGCATAACCTAATTTTCTAAACTGAACTACCCTTGTCCCAATTGTAAGGATAATACCTGTTCCAACTAAAAATAGAATCATGAAGCCGCCCCATGCAAAACTGTTTATACTTTTTATAATTGCATTAAAAGTATCCATAAAAAACCTCCTAATATATAATGTGTATTTTAGATTTTGGTAATGTTACTAAAACTATTGTTTAAAAAATTTTTATTGAGAAAAACTACTAAAAAGCTTGAACATCTAAAGTTGTTTTTTATATTTTGAGATATTAATATATTTTGCAAAATATTAAAAAACTATGTAAAATTTAAAAAGATTTTTCCCTAAAAGATAATGGATTCTTTTTTCAAGGTACAACTTATTTTTATAAAGAAGTAAAAATTGTGTTATAATTTTATAGAAAAAAGATATAAAATCAAAAGATTTTAGGAGTGAAAAGATGAATAAAAAGAACTTACTTGTTAAATTACCGAAGGTAGATGAAATATTGAATGATAAAAAAATAGAGGAACTAATAAAAAAATTTCCAAGAACTACAATAGTCGATTCCATTAGAAATAAAATAGATGAAATAAGAAAGCTTATACTAAATACTGATGAAGCCGAGTTCGATAAGTTTGAAATTAATATAGATAGTTTAGTTGAGGATATAATATGGGATGTTGAAAAAAGAAATCAAATGAGTTTAAGAAAAGTAATAAATGCAACAGGAGTTGTACTACATACAAATTTGGGTAGAGCATTAATCAGTGAAAAAGTTATAGAGAACTTGATAGATGTTGCAAGTCATTATTCAACATTGGAGTTCGATATTTCTTCTGGGAAAAGAGGTTCCAGATATTCCCATGTAGAAGAAATTATATGTCAGTTAACTGGTGCTGAAGGTGCATTGGTTGTTAATAATAATGCAGCTGCAGTATTGTTGGTTTTAAATACTATTGCTCCAAATAAGAAAGTAATCGTATCTAGAGGACAATTAGTAGAGATAGGAGGTTCATTTAGAGTACCAGAGGTAATGGCTCAAGGTGGAGCTATTTTAAAGGAAGTAGGAACTACAAATAAAACTCATGTTTTTGATTATGAAGACAATATTGATGAAGAGACTGCTGCAATATTGAAAGTTCATACAAGCAACTACAAAATATTAGGCTTTACCAAGGAAGTAGATATTGAGGAAATGGTTTTATTAGGAAAAAAATATGATATACCTGTTATTGAAGATATTGGAAGTGGAACATTAGTAGATTTATCAAAATATGGTTTAACCTATGAGCCTACAGTTTTAGAAAGTATTTCAAAGGGTGCAGATATAGTTACCTTTAGTGGAGATAAGCTGCTAGGAGGACCACAGGCTGGAATAATAGTTGGAAAGAAAAAATATATAGAAAAGATGAAGAAAAATCAACTTACAAGAGCTTTAAGAGTTGATAAAATGACTTTAACAGCTTTAGAAGCGACCTTTAGATTATATTTAGATGAAAAAATGGCATTAGAGAATATTCCTACTTTAAAAATGTTGACTATGGATATAGATGAGATTAAACAAAAAGCAGAAGTTTTACATAGAAAAATAGAACAAAAAATAAAGACTATTACAGCTAAAATTATCCCAGGATATTCACAAGTTGGGGGAGGTGCAATGCCTTTAAAAGACCTGCCTACTTATCTAATTTCACTGAATTCAAAGAATTTAAGTGCTAAGGGGCTAGAAGAGCTTTTAAGAAAAAATAAATTCCCTATAATTTGTAGGATTAATGATGACAAAGTCTTATTAGATGTTAGAACAATAAAGGCAGAAGAATTTGATATTATAGCTAAAACTCTTAATTCAATTGAAAATGGGAGGAAAATATGAGAAATATTATTATTGGAACAGCAGGACATATTGATCATGGAAAAACGACCCTAATTAAAGCACTTACTGGTATAGAGACAGATAGACTAAAGGAAGAAAAGAAAAGAGGTATAACCATTGAATTGGGATTTGCTTTCTTTAAGCTGCCAAATGGAAAAAAAGCAGGAATTGTTGATGTACCAGGTCATGAGCGATTTATTAAAAATATGCTTGCAGGGGTAAGCGGAATAGACTTGGTTTTACTAGTTGTTGCTGCAGATGAGGGTGTTATGCCTCAAACTCAAGAGCACTTAGATATTTTATCAATTTTAGATGTCAAAAAGGGAATTGTTGTATTAACAAAGAGTGATTTAGTAGATGAAGAATGGTTAATGCTTGTTAAGGAAGATTTAGCACATAAAGTGAAGGGAACTTTTCTAGAGAAGGCTCCAGTTGTTTGTGTTTCATCTCTTGAAGGAACAGGGATTAATGAACTTAAAGAGTATATAACAAAACTTACTGAAGAAGTGCCTGAAAAAAACATTTCTCAGCCTTTAAGACTGCCAATAGATAGAGTTTTTACATTATCAGGGTTTGGAACCATAGTGACAGGAACTTTAATTGAAGGAACTGTTAAAGAAAAAGAATCTCTTATGATATACCCTAAAGGCTTAGAGGTAAAGGTTAGAAATATTCAAGTCCATGGCAATTCCGTTGATAAAGCCTATGCAGGACAAAGAGTGGCATTAAACTTGACAGGTATAAAAAAAGAAGACATATCTAGGGGAGATATTCTTGCCGCTGAAAATTCTATGAAAGGTACTATGATCATAGATGTTAAATTAAATCTATTAAAAAATTCAAGTAGAAAGATAGAGCATTGGTCAAGATTAAGATTTTATCATGGAACTAAAGAAATTTTATGTAGAGTCGTATTACTTGATAGAGATGAATTAAATCCTGGTGAAAGCTGTTATGCTCAATTAAGATTAGAAGAGGAAACTGCATGTAAATATGGCGATAGATTTGTAGTAAGATTTTATTCCCCACTGGAGACCATTGGTGGAGGAGTTATATTAGACCCCAATGCAGTGAAGCATAAAAGGTCTAATGAAGATATAATCAATGAATTAAAGGTTAAGAGCGAAGGCAATAATGATATAATAATAGAAAGTGCTTTAAAGAAATTTAGCAATGAGTTTCCAGACATAAGATTTATATCTGTTCAGACAGGATTATCTGAAAAAATTGTTAAGGAGAGTTTTATAGCTTTTATACAACAGAAATTGGCTGTAGAATTTTCTAATGGAAGATTTGTTCATAGGGATTTCATTGAAAAGTATGAAGAACAGATTATAAGCTTTTTATCTAAGTTTCATAAAAAATATCCTTTAAAACAAGGAGTATCAAAGGAAGAGATAAAAAGTAGATTCTTTAAAAATACTAGAGGAAAGCTTTTTGATGAAATAATTGAAATTTATAAAAAGAATGGCATTGTTAATGTTTTTGGTGATAAGGTAGCTTTAAAAGGGTTTGAAATTCAATTATCAAGCAAACAAACCGCTATTAAAGATAGAATAACAAAAATATATAGGGATAATGGGTTTAAGCCACCAATGCTAAAGGATGTTTTAAAATCTATGGATTTGGATGAAAAGGATAAGGATATTATTGATGTTATGATTGATATGAATATTTTAATTAAAGTAAGTGAAGATATTTTATTTCACATAGATGTTTATAGTAAGGCGAAAGAAGCCCTAAAGAAGCATTTAGTAGAAAATAAAGAAATAACCTTAGCACAGTTTAGAGATATATTGAATACGTCTAGGAAATATGTGGTTCCATTATTAGAACATTTTGATGCAATTAAATTTACAAAACGTATTGATGATAAGAGAGTTTTGTATAATTAAGTATTGAAGCTTTAATATAACATCATTTTTATTACTATTAACAATTAAGAAACTTGCATAATTAACACTAATAATTTTGAAATGCAATATGTAGATAGCTTTCTTAGCTTTATCTTCTCTTTCACATTTTATATTCCCAAATTTTTTAAATGCATTATGTCAAAAGAATTAATATTAAGTTAATGATTAATAATAAGTTATAGGGAAATTATTCATTTATAAACATTTAAAATTCTTAGAAACACTGGGCATTTATATATCTTTATATAGAAGGAAAAAAATGAGGTGATTACTTAATGTCAAAAAAACTTTTAGTTGTTGATGATGAAGAAATATTGTTAAAGGGTTTAAAGTATAGTTTAGAGCAAGAAGGATATGACATAGATACTGCTGTTGATGGAATTGAAGCGTTTGAAAAAGCTATTAATAATAGCTATGAATTAATTGTTTTAGATTTAATGTTGCCTAAAATGGATGGTTTGGAAGTATGCAGAAAGATAAGGGAGAAATCTATGGTACCAATTATTATTTTAACTGCAAAGGGTGAAGATACTAGTAAAGTTTTAGGATTAGAGTATGGTGCCGATGATTATTTAACAAAACCCTTTAATATTCTTGAATTAAAGGCAAGAATTAAGGCCATATTTAGGCGAGTAGACGTAAAGGGAAATATAATGCATACAAATATTCTAAATATAGATGATTTTACAATTAATACTCTAGGTAGAAAAGTTAGTCTAAATGGTAAGGAAATTAATTTAACTGCAAAGGAATTTGATTTGCTTCTACTATTGGCAACTAATCCAGGTAAAGTTTATTCTAGAGAAGAACTTCTAGAGACCATATGGGGTTATGAGTATTTTGGTGATGTAAGAACGGTAGATGTACATGTTAGAAGATTGAGAGAGAAGATAGAACAAAATTCCAGCCAACCAGAATACATTTTAACAAAATGGGGAGTTGGTTATTATTTTAGAAAGAAATAAAAAACTTACTGGACTAAGGTGGAAACTAGTTTCCACCTATTTGTTATTAGTATTTTTAACAATTTTGCTTATAAATTCATTTATAAGTGAATCACTTAGAATAAACTATGTCAATGAAAAGAAAATTAGTTTGCTTACACAAAGTAATATTATCGCCGATAGATTATTACCCTATATTTATGAAATCAACAGCAAGTATGTTAATGAAATGGTTACAGATATAGTAATGCGATTGAGCATTGAGCTAAAATCAAGGGTGATGGTTTCAGATTTAAATGGGAAAATATTAATTGATTCATATAATACCTTTGAGGGTGAAAGATTAAATGAAGAAGAACTATCCCTTGCATTATTAGGCAAAAATGTTGCTAAGCAACATTTTTTACCTAAATATGGTAGAGTTATGTATGTAGCTGTTCCAATTACAAATAAAGGAAGGATTCTAGGTGCAGTTTTTATATCATCTTCTTTAGAAGAAATATTTTCAAACATAAAAAGGACAATGGAAAAATTTATGATTCTTTCTTTTTTCAGTTTAGCAATAACAGCTTTTATTAGTTTTGTTTTTGCAGATATTATTTCAAATCCAATAGAAAAATTAACTGAAGCAGTAAAAAAGATGGCTCAAGGTAAGTTTAATCAAAAAGTAGAGGTTTATGGCAACGATGAGATAAGTAATTTGGGAAGAGCTTTTAATCTAATGACTACCAAGCTTGAACAGGTTGATAAACAGAGAAGAGAATTTGTAGCAAATGTTTCCCATGAGTTAAGAACACCCCTTAGTTCAATAAAAGTTCTTTCAGAGTCTTTGATACATCAAGATGATACCCCAAAAGAAATATATAAGGAGTTTCTAAGGGACATTGATTCAGAGGTAGACAGATTAAATAAAATTATTGATAATTTGTTATATTTAGTTGATTTAGAAAAGGAAAACATTCATTTAGATTATCAGTTAACATATGTTAATTATTTAATTCAAAAGGTAATTAGTAGTTTAAAGCCTTTAGCTGACAAAAAAAATATTGAGATAAGCTTTGTAGAGAAAGAAAAAATACAGGTAATGCTTGATAAGTTTAAAGTTCAACAAAGTCTTATAAACGTAATAGGTAATGCTATAAAGTACACACCAGAAAATGGTAAAATACATATCGAAATATATTCTGAACAAAATAACTTTGTTATTAAAGTAAAGGACAATGGTATTGGTATTCCAGAAGACGAATTGCCCTTTATATTTGATAGATTTTATAGGGTTGATAAAGCAAGGGCTAGAAAGACTGGGGGAACAGGATTGGGATTGTCAATTACTCAACAGCTTATAGCTCTTCAACAAGGAGAAATTAAAGTTGAAAGTGAAGTTAATAAAGGAACTACTTTTTATATATTATTACCTTTAAAGGCAGCTGTTTAAATTAGGGGGGTATTATTTTGAAGTCATTTTATAGATTGTATGTTTTTTTGCTAATATTTTGTGTTGTAATTTTATTAATAGTAACATTTAGAGAAGATATTAGTATATCAGATAATGTAAGGCCAATACCTCCAGTCCCTGAAGAAATTACATCTACGTTTAAATTGTATTTTATTGATAAAGATGAATTAGCAATTGAAAATAGATCAGTAACTACAAAGGACATAGCTTTTGAAAAGGTTATTGTAGAAGAATTAATCAATGGCCCTAGAAATAAAACTTTATTGCCTACTATTCCTCCAAGCACTAAGCTACTTTCTATAGAAACCATAGATAAGATTTGCTATGTAAACTTTTCTAAAGATTATGTTGAAAATCAAAACTGGGAAGAAATTGGAGAAAATTTAATAATATGGTCTATTGTCAATTCCTTAACTCAACTAGACTATATTCAAAAAGTTCAGATATTAGTAGAAGGTGAAAAAATTCAATTCTCACATGATGAGTATTCTTTAAACCAACCATTTTCTAGAAATGAAGAATTAGTTAAAAAAAGTGATGTCACTTATTTTTCTATTATTAAGGATTTTTTAGATAGCTTAATGATGGAAAGATATGATAAGGCATATTCAATGCTTGATAAGGGAAGCATAATGAGAATTGGATTCCAAGAATTTAGAGTGCTTATGGATGAGTATATAAAGGAATTAAGGGGTTATGAAATTGTATTTTACAATACACAGATATTTAGTGATAAGACTATTGTTTTAGTAAAGTATAATAGGAATAACACAAATGGGAATATAACATTCTATCAATCATGGAAATTAATAGATGAAGATGGGCAAAAACGAATAGTCTTAGGAGATAGAGAAGACTATATTAGTCGATTGAATCAATAGAAAACATTTTAAATATTGGGGGAGAAGATATGAAGTATAAGTTAAAATATGGTAAAGGAGAAGTGGAGTTTGAAATAGATGAAAAAAATTATATGGGACAATTATTACCAAAGGAAATAGAATATGATTTAAAGGGAGAAGAAGAAGTAGAAAGGGCTATAAATAATCCCATAGGTACAGCTAGACTAAAGGATATAGTAAAGGAAGGTGAAAAAATTGCAATAGTAACAAGTGATATAACAAGACCTATGCCTAGCAAAATAGCATTGCCGCCATTAATAAGGGAATTAAAAAAAGCAAATATAAAGGAAGAAAATATAACTATAGTGTTGGCATTAGGAAGCCATAGGGAACATACAGAGGAAGAAAAGATTAGCTTATTAGGTGAAAAAATATATGAAAGCAATATACAAATACTAGATAGCAATATGAATGAGTGCATAAATCTAGGTAAATGCAAAAATAAAACACCAGTAGATATATTTAGACCTGTAGCTGAAGCTGATAGAATAATATGTATGGGAAATATAGAATATCACTATTTTGCAGGATACAGTGGTGGAGCTAAGGCATTGATGCCTGGTGTATCAAGCCATGAGGCGATACAAGTAAATCACTCAAATATGGTAAAAGGTGGAGCCTTTGCTGGTAATATTGAAACAAATCCTGTAAGACAAGATATAGATCAAGTAGGTGAATTTATAAAAATAGATTTTATAATTAATGTAGTTTTAAATAGCAAAAAAGAAATTGTAAAGGCAGTAGCTGGACACTACATAAAAGCCCATAGAGAAGGTTGTAAATACTTAGATGAAATGTATGGAATCCAAATTGAAGATAGGGCAGATATAGTAATAGTATCGCCAGGAGGATTCCCAAAGGATATTAATATTTATCAATCTCAAAAGGGACTGGATAATGCAAAGCATGCAGTAAGAGATGGGGGGATAATAATACTAGTAGCATCTGCAAAGGAAAGGTTTGGAGAAAAAACCTTTGAAGAATGGATGCTTACTAAAACGCCACAGGAAATGATAGAAGAAATAAAGAAAAATTTTAGGCTGGGAGGGCATAAAGCGGCTGCAATAGCGATGATACTTCAAAAAGCAAAAATATATATGGTATCAGATTTAGAAGATGAATTAGTAACAAGGATTAACTTTAAACCCTTTAGGTCAGTACAAGCTGCACTAGACTCAGCAATAAATGAATTGGGAGAAGATTCAAAGATAATGATAATGCCAACTGCAGGTTCTACTTTACCTAGATATGTGAAAAAGACCGTGTAATGATGGTTTTTTAGTAAAAATAATAGCATACTTGCAAAATAATAAAGCCCCACGCTATAAAAATAAGCACAACGGATTAATTATAACACAACTATTTTGCAAGTATGATTAATGTTATTTATTATTTAACCAATTCTCTCAACAAATTCAAATTTTTCGTTATTTGGACCTCTAAAAAACAATATCCTAGCTTTGCCAACAATTTTTGGCTCCCTTAATATTTCAATGTTATTTTGATTAAGCTTTTTAATTAGTGAGTCGAGATTTGGTACTTTGAAAGCTAAATGATCTATTGGAGATGGATTTTCACTCTTAACTCTTTCTTGGTTTTTTTTATATATAAGTTCTATATACGTCCCACCTCCATCTAAGAAAACTAAAGTCATCTCTGGATAATCATATTCTTTTACTATTTTACATTCAAGAATTTCTGTATAAAATTTTTTAGACTCCTCTAAGTCAACAACTGGTATTCCAATATGGCCAAAAGTAAACATAACTTTCCTCCTTTTTAATATCTGAGCATATACAATATAATTATATAATAATTCATAAGAGAAATAAATCTAAATAATATTTATGCATATGGAACTCATCAATTATAAAAATTTTCCTATCTCCTCCCATAGTATCATTATAAATACAAAGGTTATTAAAAGGAAATTTGTAGCTCCAAAGGAGATATTAATATGTCTAATATATTGAATTATTTCATGATCTTTTCTTATCGCTTTTCTATAGATTATATATCCTGCTGATAAGGTAAATATATAGCTAATAAAATTCTTTATTTTAAAAACATGTATATAAGAGATATTTACTCCAAAAAGTATCATTATTATTGGCTTATAATATATTCCTAGAACTATACACATAATAGTTAACAGGAGCATAGATGAATAAACATTTATATTTTTATGGTTTTCCCTAGCAGATGTTCCCCAAAATATTTGTGAGAGCTTTATGAATGATATACTTGTACCTAGGTTTATTATAAAAAGCATTAAAATTTTTGTGCTAGATTTTCCGATTCCATATTTTATAATAGTTTTACTTACAAATCCATTAAATAATGGTGCACCTGTTATAGATAACATACCTATTATCATACAAATTGATATAAATGGTAATCTTTTAAAAACACCTCTTATTTCTGTAATTCGCCTAATGCCATATGAGTTTATTATTGCACCTGCTCCTAGAAATAATAATGATTTAAATATGGCATGATTAAAAATATGCATTAATCCACCAATATATATTTTACTATCTGAGCTACTTATTCCTATTAGTATCATACCTATTTGAGATATTGTATGAAAGGCAAGGATCTGTTTTATATCTTTTTGGCTTAAAGCAAAAATTATACCACAGATTGCTGTAAGAAAACCTAAAAAGAAAAAGAAGTCTTCAAAGCCCTTTATTTTGAACATATCATTTAATCTGATAAATGCATATAATCCACTTTTCACCAAAAGCCCTGAAAGTAGTGCTGAGATAGAGGAGGGAGCAGCACCGTGGGCTTTTGGAAGCCAATTAAAAACGGGGAAAAAGGCTGATTTTACACCTATAGCTGCCATTATGAAAATATAGCCTAGCTTAATAAAATTAGTATCTTTAATCACTGAAATTTTTTGAGCAGTGATATCAATATTTAATGTTCCTGAAACATTGTATATTAATATTAATCCTAATAGATAGAATAGCATACCAGTACTATTAAATAACAGGTAGTAAAGGCCTGCCCTGACAGAATATCCATCCTTTTTATAAAGTATTAGTATTGTTGATATTATAGTTATGATTTCTATAAAGACAAATAAATTGAATAAATCGTTGGTTTGAAGTAATCCTAGAAAACAACCCTCTAAAAACATAAGAAAAAAGAGGAACTTAAAATCGTTTTTTCTTTTATTCCAGCAGTAGATTAATATAATCCACCATATAAATATGGATAGAAAAATGAAGGCTATTGAAAGCTGATCATTTTTTAAGACTATTCCTATATTTTTTTCCCAATTCCCTAATGAAAGTATTTGAGCTTTAGTAAGACCATTATAGATACTATAGTATTTCAAAGCTAGCAATGTAACAAAGAATTGAGCAGCAAAGATTATATAGTTTACATATTTATTATGCAACAAATATACTAGCATTGATGCTATTATTGGAATGAAAATTAGATATATAGGTATGAATGCCATTTTATCCTTCCCTTTCAAGTAGTTTTTCCCAGTTTAATGTTCCATAATAGTGAAAAATTTTTATGCTTATTATTAAGGATAATGCAGTAATAGAAGAACCGATGACTATGGCTGTTATCATTAAAGCTTGGGGAAGTGGATCAACAATATTAATTGAACTGTCATGGATTATAGGAATATTTCCATCTGATAAATTACCAAAATTCAAAAATAAAAGTATAACTGCTGTTTGGGTAATATTTAGACATACTATAGATTTAATAATGTTTTTACTGATAACTAAACCATATATGCCTATTAATACAATAATAAATGAAAGTAATGGACTCATATGTCAGCTTTCCCCTTCCTTTATAAACGTTGAGAAGATAGTAACAAATCCTAAAGCAACCTTTATACCTATTAAAAGGTTTAACATTATTAGGAATATCTTTTTAAAATCTATTGGGTAATGGACAGGTATAAAATTAGTAAAAAAAGTTCCTTTTGTAAAAAAGCCTATGGAAGAAACTAATAGTATTCCTATGAATGACAGCTTTTCCAGCTTTATTAGTAGATTTAGATTTGTTATTTTTTCAGGATATATAAAATAGCTTATCAATACAGCAGTAGCTAGAATAGCTCCACCTTGAAAACCTCCACCAGGAGAGCTGTGACCATTTATAATTACATAAAATCCAAATAGAACCATAAAGGGGAATAATACTTTGCTTATACATATAAAAAGTGGGGAATTTCTCATGCTATGCACATCCTTTCAAATTCCTACATCACCTCATCATCCTTTTTTGAGATAAATATTATTCCTGAAACCACAATAAGAAGAATGCTAGCTTCAAAAATGGAATCAAAAAGTCTATAATCCAGATAAATAGCTGTTACTATATTATTAGAACCTGTTTCAGCAACTGAATTATGGATAAAATATTCCTTGCTAGAATCATCAACATAATTTAATATTTCGCCTATCGATGTATGAAAATTAAAGAGTAGAACAATAAACATTGATAATAAGAGGATTTTTTTAATCATAGGTCTCAGCCTCGCTTATTTTTATAATATATATGTTTGGGATGTCTTTAATCATTTGTTCAAGCTTGTTTATTAGAACAGTACTTTCTTTACCCTTTAGGACATATTTACCATCTGCTTTAGATTTTTCTACTATTAAATCAACGTTTCTACTTCTAAATATCCCCTTTAAACTATTTAAATCTATATTATATATCCTTAATTTTAGATTATAATACTTTGTAAAATCCATTAGTAAATTATATCCCGTGCCTACCTTGTTATCTAAAAAGTCATCTTCTGTGTGATTGATAACTACGAATTCCCTTTGTCGTGATATGGATACAATAAATATTAAGGGCATTATTGCACTACCTATTGCCACCTCTGCAAGTGCCACATCGGGAGATTTGTTTAAATAATATAGAATTGCAGCAATAAGAGAAAATAGTGAAAAAAACACAACTAATTTTATGTTGCTTTTACTTTTGATTATAACTATAGTAGTAATTATTAGAAGTACTTGCATCATATTTCCAATTAAAGTATTCATTTTTTTCCCTCTTTCTCTATAATAATTCCATTCAAATAAGCAGACCTAGCAATAACATGATTACTTATAGGGCATGTTATTATAACAAAGATTAATATTAAGAAAAGTCTTAATGAAAAGACACTAAATCCATTATAAAAGATTAAGGCTAATAGAATAGTTATTGAAGCAACAGTATCAATTTTACTGCTGGTTAATAATCTTGAATACATATTTGAAAAGCGAAATATCCCAACTATTCCAAATAAAATATAAATCCAAGACAAAATTAAAAGTCCACTCACTATCATTTTTCTCTACCTCCCGCTAAAATAAGTCTTGCCAGTAGAGTTATGGTTAAAAAACCTATGATCCCATAAGTAAATGCAATATCTAGTAAAATTATTTTCTGTTTATATACCCCATGGACTACTAAAAGTAGTAAAGTCTTGGCAGAAATCAGGTTAAGGGCAAGTAATCTTTCCCATATAGTAGGGCCTATTATCATTCTAACAAGACTAGCAAACATAGCTGCTGCTAATAATACCATGGTAATTTGAAGAAGCATTATTTTTCATTCCTTTCATACTTATAAGAAAGTAAAATATTTGGAATTTATTAGAGAGATTTATTCATTTTAAATAAAGAAATTTTCGAATTTATTCTTAATTTCAGCGCTGATGAGCTCATAATCACAGCAGTTTTTTAAAGATAGAACAGTAAGCTTATTATCATTGACATCTATTGTCATGGTACCGGGAGTTAGGGTAATTGAATTGGATATTATTGTTATAAAAAGAGGATCGGAAATAGTTAAATCGACTTCAGCTATGCAGGGTATACAATCTTTTTTTATTATGCAAAGCATATAGCTGAAGGAAGATTTATAAATTTCGAATATTAATTTTATAAAATATTTTATTATGGTGCTTATTTTTATACTCTTAAATACGAAGGAATGATGGGTATACACAATTCCGTAGGACAGTTTAGTAACAGCAATGCAAATAATGATTCCAGCTGCTAAATTTAAATAATTAAAGCTTAAGGTTAGTAGCATCCAAAATATGAATAGTACAATAAATAATTTGTAATTTTTTTTTATATATACCATTGAGTCCTCCTTAAATTTTACTAAATTACTTTTTTCTGCATAAAACTATTTTAAATTTATTATCACTATAATATGTTTCGACATCATCAATCATGTTTGCAACTATATGAAGATTATAAATGCTACATATATTGTCTACGCTACCTATTAAACCCCAATAGAGACTTTCAATTTCTAAAGTCCTTTCCATACTCAATATTTTTTTGATGTCGTGTATGGTATCCTTATCAAGAAATACTTCTTCACTTGAAATTTCTATTTTAGTTTCTAATTGAGATTCAGCGATTTTTATTGAAATATCCGTCGCCTTTTTTTCTAAGAGCAATATTAAAAATTTGCAAATAATCCCATTGATTTTTTGCTTTTCTTTATTCATGTTTTTCCCTCCTCAAACTAAAAGGTATTGTCAAAGATATATGCAAACCTAGTATTTACAAGGGTTTAGGCTTCACCTCCCTATATTGTACTTTTTGCCTAGTAATTGCTTAAATATTTGTGTTAAAATTTCATCAGGGTCAGGATGAAAGCTTGTTTGCTTCAACCTTTACAAAGATTTTATAAACAAATTATAATTTCCTATTATAGATAGAAATAATAAATTTCCAAAATATTTTTCATGATTCTTTTGACACTGCCAACTAAAAAGCTATTTATTTTCGATATATTTAATTTTCTAATTTAATTTGAAAGTCAAGATATTTACTAAGTATTACCACTATATTTTCCTTTCTTTTTAGATTTTTTAGTTTGAGCAATAAAAGGATTTTCAAGATATGCAAATATATATAAATATGATATAGCAATTTTTATGCCGATATCACAGTATAGTCATGTTTCTATTGATTTTACTGAATACTAATAGTTTATATAGAATAAAACAATAGATAAATGTTATATTTCAACAAGGATTTTTATGTATTATGTACTATTTTAGAACATATTTTTAATTTCAGTTTGTCCATGGGTGATTTGTTTTGAAACACATGTTCTGTTTTAGAACACAAACAGATTTTAAATATCTCATATTAACTTGCTTTTTTATAAAATCTATTATTTGAGGGGGATTTATGGTCGAAAAATGTAAAAAATATCCCTTGACACATCTATTAAATATGCTATAATGTAGTAGTGTCAATATGAAGGTGCTATATGGGAGTAGATGGTGGCTGGTGTTGCCTCTGGTCTTCAAAACCAGTATGAGGGGTTAGGAGCCTCTTAGGTGGGTTCGATTCCCACGTACTCCCGCCAGTTTCCAAGTATTAAGATAGGGTAGATTATAGCAAAAACTAGAGAATCCAGATAGAAGGATTCTCATTTTTTGTAGATACAAAAAAACAAAGGGCTTTATAGCCCATAAAGTTTATTGGATTTTATCAGTAGGAGTTTTAAAGCTTATTTTAGACTCGTTACCAGCTATAAGTCTAGAAATGTTGGACTTATGTTTGTATACAACAAATAGACCCAGTATAACAGAGTAGATTAAGAAGTATTTATGAGTTTTAAAAATGAAAGAAATAATTGGAAATAACAGAGCTGATGAAATTGAAGCAAGAGAAACAATGCGTGATGCTTTAATGATTAAAATCAAACAAGCTAATAAAATGGCTCCTATTAATGGATAAAGAGCAAATATAGTCCCTCCTGTTGTGGCTACTCCCTTTCCTCCTTTAAACCCAAGAAAAATTGGATAACAATGACCTATTACACAGAAAGTCGAACATATGACAGCTATATCTATTCCAATAAATTTTTTTACAATAATAGCCACCATAAAACCTTTAAGAAAATCTCCTAGAAAAGCTATTGCTCCAGCTTTTTTTCCAAGTGTTCGAAGAACATTTGTTGCACCAGAATTACCACTTCCATAATTTCTAATATCAATGCCCCCAATAAATTTTGCTGTTAGAAAAGAGAAAGGTATGCTTCCAATGAAATAGCTGAATACAGCAGGTAATAAAAACTTAATCATTATAAGATAAGTCCCCTTTCAAAATTATATAGTAATAAAATTTTCCTATATAGTAATTATTATAAAGAAGGCAGTTAGCTGAATCAATATAAAATAAATAATTATTACAATATATTATTGAAATATAATAAAAAAAATTATCATATTGTCTTTTAGTGCATTAAACAAAGGGTATGGGTTATTGTATTTGTTATTTTGACAATTCTTCTTTTACTAATTCTATATTGCTTATTACTACACTTCCTTTTATTTTAATAATATTTAAATCCTTTAACTTTAATGAATCTTCAAGGTCCTTAATTGAAGTATTCAATTTATTTGCTAATTCCATCTTTTTTTTATCTATTAATTGAGATATTAAAGCATCCTTATATATATTGAGCTTGGTATAGTTGTTAGATGCACTACTGTAATCATTGATTCTATAATCTAATATGATTTGTCTAAGATGATATTTCATATAGTATATTGGACTTGGTATTTTTTTCTTGAAATTCTTTATTAAATCAGGAATATAGGCTGTCAACTTATTGCTGTAGAAAATACTGTCTAAAAAATTATAGCTATTTGCTGAAATTGTAAGGTTATTTAAAGTTTTTTCAAATCCATCTATTGATTCTTGAGATGTACCTGATTTGATGACTAATGATTCTAAAGAGTTCCATTTCTCATGTAAACCTGTAATTTTTTTATTTATTTTTTCCCATATAAATTCAATATCATTAGGTATTTCAGCAGGTCTACTTTCTTTTTTATTTGTCTCTTCATTTTTTAATATTGGTGATAAAAGAATATCATTAATGGTAATAGGTTTTGGCTCAAATTCAATAAACTTATCAATTTGGCTCATTTCTTTATTTTGTGCATTTTTACCTTCTTGCCCTTTATTGTCTTGGTCGCTACTTTCTTGAAAGCTTGTTCCCATTTTTAAAGCAAATTCTTTTTTTTCTTCATTCTTTTTCTTTTTTTCTTTTATCTGCTTTTCATAATAAGGAACCATATCTATTTGAGACATTATACTTATAATTTCTGATTCCATTTCTTCAACTATTTTAGGCATTTCCTTTGGCTCATCAGATTTTGGAGACGGTTTTTGTGGTGCTTGTTTTGCGCAAGATGGTATTAATATTGTACAAATAATAATTGCAATTAGAATATCTATATAATATATACTCCTATTTTTTTTCATAAGAATCACCTCAAAAATATTATTACCATTGTCTATTTAATCAATACTGATAAATCTTAAATTCAAAAAAATAATATGATTTTTAATATTGATAAATGGTAAAATAATGTTATAGATATTCCAGTAAAACAGTTAATTTATACACATCAAAAATCCTTAAAAACTTTGGATATTTTGATATGTATAAATTAAGTTTTACTATTGGAAATCTATATAAATAAAAATGATACATACATATATCTATAATATTAAGATTTTGAAATAGAAGGGATTAATATGGAAAATTTTAAAGGTTTGTTATACTATTTATTTGGAAGGGTATATATAACTAAAAATATTCGACTATGTAATGAAGATTTATTATTGCATATATCTGATACACCATCAAGCTTTTATCCTGGTTTAAGATTGTTGCTCAAAGATCTTAGGCCTAAATATATAATACATACAGGAGATTTAGTTGACAATATTAAGCTTCAGTTATATCCTAATAAAATAGATATATATAAGAAAAAAATAAAAGTATTAATTAAAATATTGGAAAATTCCTTTGCAGATGAAATATATTTAGTATTAGGGAATCATGATGATTATTCAGCAGTTAAAACATTTACTAAAAAAAGCATTATTCTTAAAGAAGGCAAAATTATAACAATTGATAATGATATTTATAATATAAGTCATTTTTCAAATTCCATTATTGAAGCACCAGCTGAGTATAATTTATATGGTCATGATACAGCTTTGCATTCTAAGATAGAAAATAAAAAGGTATACCTTAATGGAATAGAGGGTATAAACATCATAGCTTTAAGTAGTAAAAAAATATTTGTTTTACCTTATCCACATGGCACTAATGATGATAGGATGTGCAAATCAAATGTAGGCATCTAAAGGGAGGGGCTTAAATGTTATCTATTTTTAGAAGTGGACCGAAAGTTATTATTATTGAGAGTTCATTAGTTGAACTTGTAAAAGATTGTATAATAAAGGATTTTAAAACTAAAAACTATGATATAAATACTGCCCTTGAGAAATCAACGGAAAATACTACTATTATATTTCTTACCCATAAGAGAAAGGATGTAATAAAGCCGAGGGATGTAAAGGATGTGTTGTTTTTAGAAAATCAAGCAGACTCTATATTATGTAAAATAATTAGTGATAATAAATATGATATAGTTTCAAGTGCTAGAATGGCTCCAAGAATTATTATTATGAAAACCTTTGGCAATACTGACAAGGTCATAGATCAGATATTACATGATTATGATGCTGAAGCTGGAAAATTTACTGAGATGCTTGAAAATAGCAACAAAGGTACTATTGTTGCTTTTACACAAAGATATCTTAATGAACCTATTAATCTTTCAGATTTATATGAAAGGGCAATCCTTATTGATAAAGATTATCCTAGCGTAATGAGAGAGTTAAAAATTCATGATTTAAAGTATTTAAATATAGGGTTTGATAATAAGGACTGGTATGAATTAACAATAAAGATATATGATAGCTATGGAGAATACAAGCTCCATTATCAAAGACTTCTGAAAATACTGGAGTATTTAGAATTGGGATTTATACTTGGAGAATCATGGGGTAAAGATGCAGCCACAGTATTTTTATCTGTAGGGGTATATAGAATTAGATTTTTCACATATTATGATCCAAAGTATATTAAGAAAATACTATTGGGGTTAGAATATTTAGAAGATGGTACAAGAATTGTTGACCTTGATTTATATAATAAAAGGAGAAAAGTATATTGGTCTGATGTTATGATAAAAGGTATAAAGAATAAAGAAGAATTGAGTGGTATCTATAGAAAAGAAATATTTGCTAAACTCAACGATAAGGTTATGAGTGAAGTACTAGAAATGGAAAAGCAGATTTTGGCTACAAGAAAATGAGCCGATTATTTTAGGTGAATAGTATAGATATTCCAGTAAAACAGTTAATTTATACATATCAAAAATCCCCAAAAGCTCTGGATATTTTGATATGTATAAATTAAATTTTACTATGTAAATCCTATATAGAAATTTAAGTAAAGACTTTAATTTATACATGTCCAAAATGCCCAGAAACATTGCATATTTGTACATGTATAAATTAAGTTTTACTATGTAAATTCTATATGATAAGCATAATCTATATTGTAAAGATAATTAAACTCGAATAATGAAAAGATAAAGTAGGCATAATTATTATGCCTATTAAAGCAGTAAAAAGATAGAATATTTAGAACGGAATATTCTGAGAAGCTAAAAATATTCAGCCATTTCATTAATTGTATATTCATCCATATCAAATTTAAATAAAGGTATCTGATAAAGATTATCAACAGGAATTTCCTCTTCAATAATTTTCAAATACCGGGTTTCTTTTACTTTTTTATCCTTCCAAAAATCATCAGAGTTTTCATTTGGTAAAATTTTATTAACAACTAGGGAAGTTACCTTTATACCATATGACCTTAACATTTTGACAGCTTTTTTTGTTTCTTCTATTGGCATTTTTTCTGCATTTAATACGAATATAAATTGCAGATTTTCACCATCAATCATGATTTTTCTTGCTAGTGTAAGATTATTTCTACGCTTAGATAAAATCTCAATTATTGGGTCTTTAATACCCTTATCTTTGCTAAGCATGCTTTTAAAGGTTAGAGTTTTTTTGCGCTTAGCGATAAGACTATCCATCCAAGCTCCAAGCATTTCAGGTAAAGACAATAATCTTAAGGTATGACCAGTAGGAGCTGTATCAAAAACGATATAATCAAAATCTTTTGAAGTATCAATTATTATTTCAATCATTTTATCAAACAGAGCTGATTCATGGGTACCTGGAGAAACACTGGCAGCATCTAGCTGCTTATTTAATTCCTCCATAATGATTGGACTCATAATTGAATGTAGGTTTTTTCTGATTTTTGTTATATAAGCATTACTTTCTCTTTCTGGGTTTACCTCTACACCAAATAAGTTGGCTTCTAGTTGAGTTATTTTGTGTTCAATTTGACAGTGGAACAAATCAGAAATCGAATGGGCTGGGTCAGTTGATACAAGTAATGTTTTTAAGCCACTTCTGGCTTTTGAAAGGGCAAAAGCTGTAGAACAACTGGTTTTACCAACGCCACCTTTTCCACCAAAAAAAATTATCTTTCCCATAAGCAATCTCCTTTATGGATCTATGTCTAATTTGCCTGCTTTTTCTTCCCAAATTGATTTTTTATCTGACATTCGCATATTCCATTTTACAAGATCTTCTCCTAAATATGGTAATAACTCTAAAGCGTAATAGGTTGTAGGCAAATCTATACCTAATAAATCACCAAAACATAAAAGCATAAACTGATCCATAGTGTCAGAAGCTTCATTTTCTATATGACCATGAGCCTTACCTTGCATGTCCAAAGCACCTACAAAAAATAATCTTATATTTTCCAGTATCTCCTTCATCCCATCGATTACCACCACGCTTTAATGATAATAATATTGAGAGAAAATCTAAAAGATTTTCTCTCAATATTATTATTAATTTAATTACTTCAAATTATTTTTTTGATATAGAAGCTGTTTTACTAAATGCAGCTTTAGCTTGTAAAATCAATACTATAGCTAGTATAAATAATGCAACAGAGAAGAATAGTAGTAAAATATTGCCTAAGTTAGCAAACATCAATTGTATAAGGGCAACAAGGGTAACTGCAAACATAAATATCATTGGTATTGTTGCCATTTTATGCTCTCTACCTGATTGCTTTAACCAAACACCAAGGGCCAATAATGCTAGAGCTGCTAGCAGCTGGTTGGCTGACCCAAATAATGGCCAAATAGCTTTCCAGCCCTTAAATGCAAGTCCACCACCTAGAACTACAGTAATACATGTAGATACATATCTATTAGTTAATGGAGATGGCTGACCTTCACCAGATACATCAAAGAATTCTTGGAAAATAAATCTTGCAAGCCTTGTTGCTGTATCTAGGCTTGTTAAAGCAAATGCTGATATTGCAAGGGCAACAAAGCTTTTGCCAGTTGCAAAAGGTAATCCGAAGGAAGTCATAAAATCGCCGATACCGCTTGAAAATACATTTACAGGACCACCTTGTCCAAGCAATTCTTTAAATTTATCAGCACCTATATAGCTGGCAGTAATGATTGCAAGGGTTGCTAATATGCCTTCAATAAGCATTGACCCATAACCAACAAGTCTAATATCCTTTTCATTATCTACTTGTTTTGCTGTTGTACCTGAACCAACAAGAGAGTGGAAACCTGATATTGCACCACAGGCAACAGTTACGAATAACATAGGAAATAATGTTGATTTACCAACAGTGAAACTAGTAACTGGAGCTAATTGGATTGCTGGTCTCATGAATATAACTCCAACAAATCCACCGATTAGCATTGCATATAATAAGAATGAATTTAAATAATCCCTTGGTTGTAATAAAATCCATACTGGTGTTACACTTGCTACAAAAATATAACCAAGTAAAATGATCATCCAAGCTGTTTTTCCCAGTTGTAATGGGAATAATGTTCCTAAATAAATACTTAAGATTAATAATGCTACACCAATAATACTACCGATTGCAAGGCTTACACCTTGTCTGTATACAAAGATACCAAATACAATTGCCACTGCAATAAATAATACTGATGCTGTTGCTGCCTCAGGAACTGCAACAAAGGTATTTGCCACGATGTTGGTAAATGCAGCGATTACAAGCAATAATGTAAGCCATGCAAAAATAGCAAATAATTTTTTACCATTCTTTCCTATTGTTACACCGATTACTTCACCTAATGATTTTCCGTCATGTCTTACAGAAGAGAATAATGCACCCATATCATGGACCCCACCAAAGAATACTGATCCAATTAAAATCCATAAAAATACAGGGACCCATCCAAATATTGCTGCACCAATCGGTCCTACTATTGGACCTGCACCTGCAATTGATGAAAAGTGATGTCCAAGTAATACTGGTGCTTTTGCAGGCATATAGTCCACACCATCATTCATAGTATGGGCAGGTGTTTTCCTTGAAGGATCAATGCCCCACTTTTTAGCTAGATAAGCACCATAGGTTACATAAGCAACTAAAAAAACCACTGAAGCAATAAGAATTAGTAACAATGAGTTCACTTAATACTCCTCCTTTTTACTAAGCTAGAAATTTTTTTAAATCTTTCTTAGCATATTTATTTGATAATCCCATGTTAGCTTTGGGATCTATCAGCAAGATACCTCCATTAAGCCAGCCCTTTAGACCGAACTTAAAACTTTTATAAAACTTGAATTTTTCAATAGATTTTATTAACTTTTGATTATCAGGCAATTCTGTTTCAAATAGAAATATAATAGAACTTGCCATATGGTTTTCATTAAGATCAATTACTTGATCATAATGTTCACTAATTAATGATTTAACCTCATTAAAATTTTCTTGTGTAAAAGTGTTTTCTAATTTTTTGAAAAATATATATTCATTATATTCAAAGGCATATAATTCCATATCCTTTTTTAGTATATATTTTGAATTCCTCTGGTTATAACGAGCTAAAAAATTAAAACGTTTTCCAGCTATAGAAAAATTATCTTCTAAATTGTAATAGGCTTCTAATTTTTTTCTTAAGCTTTGCTCAAAAAACATAAATACCCGCCTCCTATATAATAATTATAAGGTAAGCGGGTAATACAAATTACTTTTTTTTCCAAACAGTACAGATTTAATTCTAAGATGTACAAATATAGTGTTTAATGGTTAGAGAATTTGCATCTTATTTTTAAATTCTGTTGTTTGACTTCTGCTTACGGGGATTTCCTTCTCTAATCCCTTTAATTTGACTCGATAGGTTCTATTAAACCAAGGAATAATTGATTCGATATAATTTAGATTAATAATATAAGAGCGATGACATTTAAAAAAGTCGTTTTCAGGTAATATGTTTTCGATTTCTGAGAGCGATTTATAACATTCGAACTGTCCCTTTAAAGTATCAATTTTAACGGTTTTATCTTCAATATAAATACATAATATTTCATTTGACTTTACTGGATAAAGTAGCCCATCTTTATACAAACACAGATGGTTTTTTCGTTCATGAGGAATTGAGAATTCATTAAGAAATTTATCTACCTTATTCATATTAAGCTGCTCATGATCTTTCAATCCTTTTATTTTAGCAAGGGTTGTCAAGAAACGTTCTTCTTTTAAAGGTTTTAAAAGGTAATCTACTGCATTTAACTCAAAGGCTTTAATTGCATATTCATCATAGGCTGTCACATAAACTAGATAAGTATCTATACGCTTATTTAATATTTTTTTAGCTAAGTCAATACCATTTAATAAAGGCATACTAATATCACAAAATACAACTTCTGGGCTGAGGGTTAATATAAGATTCATAGCATCTACACCATTTTCAGCTTCCCCAACTACTTGAAAATCTTTATGTTGATCTAATAGATACTTTAATTCATCCCTTGCTGGTTTTTCATCATCAACGACGATACATTTAATCAAACTAGTTCAGCTCCTCTCATTTTGGAATAGTCATTTTTATTGATGTTCCTGAGTATACAGTACTCTCTATGCTAAATTTACAACGATCACCATAACAGCTTTTTATACGTTTATAAACATTAGAGATACCAATGCCAGTGTTTTCATTATACTGCTTAACTTCTTCTAACTTTTCACGAGACATACCAATACCATCATCAGACACTTCGACAGAATAGTATTTTTCTGATTCAGTGATTCTTATAGTTATATTGCCTCCATCAACCTTCTTATTTATCCCATGCTTAACTGCATTTTCCACAAGGGGTTGAATTGAAAGGGGAGGAATCATGTACTCCATATTGCACTTAATATCGTAATTGATATTAAGTTTATTACCAAATCTAGCTTTCTCAATAATTAAATATGCCTTTACATGGTTAATTTCTTCATTTAAGCTAACAAAATCTTTGTTAGTCTGCATATTCATTCTAAAATAATCGCTTAAATGAATCAATAAGCTTCTAGCAGATTCTGGACTGGTTCTAATCAAAGAAATAATGGTGTTGATTGCATTAAATAAAAAATGAGGATTGATCTGTGCTTGTAAAGCCCTTATTTCAGCTTGAGTAGCTGCTTTAGAAATTTCCTCTAAACGACTAAGCTCTAGCTGAGATGAAAAGATGTTTCCAAGTCCCTTTGCCAGTTCTATATCCTGATCTAGAATTTCTGCTGTTGCTTTATAAAGCTTTAAGGCTCCTCTAGTTTCTATACCATCTTTAAGGGGTACAACTATTGATGAAATAAGTTTGCAACCCTTATGAGAACAGCCTATTGCTTCTTTCGTGTTGGCAATTGTCATTTTTCCTGATTTAAGAGCTTGTAAAGTGACTGAAGTTTTACAAAATTCTCCAGATAAATGATGATCACTTCCAACACCGATATGAACTAAAATCTTTGAATGGTCGGTTATTGCTATTGCATCAAATTCAGTTGATCTGTAGATTACATCTGCTGCTTTAATTGCAGTTTCTTTTGTAAGTCCATTTTTTAAATAATGCAATGTCTTATCGGCAATTAGAAGGGATTGTTTAGCACTTAAAGTTGCTTCTATAGAGGTTATATCCTTAATATTTTGTATTATCATAATAAAAACACCTATCCCAATAGAGTTGTTGATAGTCATCGGCAGTCCCACAATTTTAACAAGGGCTAATGCAGCATCAAAGGGCTTAGCTGTTAAAAGTATAAAAATCATCTGAAAGGATTCAATGATGACGCCTATGGCTATAGAGAAAACAATTTTATTTGGGCTTTTTTTAAATTTAGAGCTTAGAAGCCCTGCAATAACACCTTCAAAAAAAGTAGATAAACCGCAGCTTAAAGCAGTAAAACCACCTATGTCTATTAGGAAGCGATGACTTCCTCCAATGGCCCCTGCTAATATACCGACAATTGGACCACCTAAAAAACCACCAACGGCAACACCTATTACCCTAGTGTTTGAAATTGCACCATTAACGGAAATACCAGTATAAGTTCCTACGATACTTAAAAATCCAAAGAAGATACCCATAAATATTTTTTCGCTTGTATTTTGAGTTTCCTTTGCAAATATATTTTTAAAGATTCTAGCTTTAGATAGTATGAGTGCCAGCATAATTAGAAATCCAACACGATAAATTAAATCTATTAACATTAATATCATAACAATCCTCCAGCTTTATTCTATAGTAAAATTATATCAGATTTAATGTATATGAGGATAGAAAAGAGGTTAAATTATTTAGTTATAAATAAATTAATAATTTTTAAAAACAGTATGTGGACAGCTTTTTGACTATTTTTACTATATTTTGATCTTCAAAATTTTAAAAATGTATTATGCAATTTCCTAAGTTTTTTATTAAAACCAATATAATAAAAAAACAGGTTTATTACATGAATCTCCAAAATATTAAAACCTGAGCCTGAATTATTCATAGAAAACATCAAAAATGATTGAATCGTAGTATTAACAAGTAGTCCAACAAATTGGACTTTGCACCCATTGGGTGAAATAACAAAAAAATAAAGAAAAGAACCTAATTTTGTGTTAAAGTTAAAGCGTTAAAACAAAAACTATATCACGAAAAGAGGTTCTTTCTATGACAAGTTTACATCAAAATTCACTTAACTTCAACAAAAGTTTTTCATATGATTTCGGTGGAGGTAATCTTTCTTCAGATGCAGGGTTAATAATAGTTCGTTCTTTTCTTGAAAA
>NZ_FRAG01000015.1 GCF_900142245.1 Paramaledivibacter caminithermalis DSM 15212
TATATAGGATTTACATAGTAAAACTTAATTTATACATGTACAAATACGCAACGTTTCTGGGCGTTTTGGATATGTATAAATTAAAGTCTTTACTTAAATTCCTATAATTGGCTTATTTGTTTTTTTCTGGCTTAACCGACTCTTCTTGCTTCATTTCTTCTTTTATGGGTAAGTTATAATGCTTTCTAACCATTAAATCTAATTCCGATAGCAATTCAGGATTTTCAATTAGGAATTGTTTAACATTTTCACGACCTTGACCTAGCTTAATATCTTTATAGCTATACCAAGAACCAGACTTTTTAATTATTTCCGCATTTACAGCACTATCTAGTATTCCACCTTCCTTAGATATACCTTTACCATACATTATATCAAATTCAGCTTGTTTAAATGGTGGAGCAAGCTTATTCTTGACTACTTTAACCTTAGTTCTATTTCCCATAAATTCATTGTTCTGTTTAATAATATCTACTTTTCTAACATCAAGTCTAACTGAAGAATAAAATTTCAGTGCCCTACCACCTGTAGTAGTCTCTGGGTTTCCAAACATAACTCCTACTTTTTCTCTTAATTGATTTATGAAAATTGTTGCGGTTTTAGATTTATTAATAATACCTGTTAATTTCCTTAAAGCCTGTGACATAAGCCTTGCTTGTAATCCAACATGACTGTCTCCCATTTCACCAGCAATTTCAGCTTTAGGTACAAGTGCAGCAACGGAATCAATAACTATTACATCAATAGCACCACTTCTTACTAGAGCTTCAACGATTTCTAAAGCTTGTTCTCCTGTATCAGGCTGAGAAACAATAAGGTTATCAATATCTACACCTAAGCTTTTACAGTATACAGGATCTAAAGCATGCTCAGCATCTACAAAGGCTGCAGTGCCTCCCATACGTTGAGCTTCAGCAATAATATGAAGGGCAACTGTAGTCTTACCTGAAGACTCTGGTCCATAAATTTCAACAACTCTTCCTCTAGGGACACCACCTATTCCAAGAGCTATGTCAAGTTCAATGGAACCTGTTGAAATGCTCTCTATATTAAGTCTATTTCTATCATCGCCAAGCTTCATTATGGACCCTTTGCCAAACTGTCTTTCTATTTGATTTAAAACAGTCTCTAATGCTTTGTTTTTGTCACTCATATTATCCCAGATATAATAAGTATAGCCATCTTTAAAATGAAAATTCTAAATTGGTTATATATCTGGTTTTCACCTACCTTTCTTCCTCGAACAAATGTTCTATAAGTTAATTATACATAATTTTGCTTAGTAGGTCAACTATAGTTATCAATATTTTAAAATTTAATTTATAAATTCCATTTCTATGGTTTTTCTAATTAAGTTAAGTGCCGATATTGCAGTATAATTTCTAATCTTATTTCTATCTCCCTTTAAACTTAGTTTCTTAATAAAGGTTTTTTTATCAGTTGCTATCCCAATATATACTAAACCAACTGGTTTTTCTAGAGTACCACCTGTTGGTCCAGCAATACCAGTTATTGATAAACAAATATCACTTTTAGTTATAGTTTTTAAACCCTGGGCCATAGCAGCAGCTGTTTCTTCACTGACAGCACCATGTTCTTTAAGAATTATTTCATCAACATTTAATTCTTGTATTTTTGCAGTATTGCTGTATGTTACGATAGCCCTATCTAAAGCCTTAGAAATACCAGATATTGCAGTAAGTTTTGATGCTAACAAGCCTCCAGTACAAGACTCAGCTAAAGAAATGGTTATGTTATTATCTATAAGCATTTTTGCAACTACTTCTTCTAATGTTTCATTATTATAGCTATATATTTTTTTACCTAACCTCTTTTTAACTTCATTCATAATTGGATTTATAAAGCCATCAATTTCTTCATCTGTTTCTCCTTTAGCAGTTATACGTAAGCTCAATTCTCCATCCTTGGCATAGGTAGCAAGGGTTGGATTAGTTTGATTAGTAATAATATCTTCTAAAGCAGTTTCAAGGCTTGATTCTCCTATATCAAAAAATTTAATGATTTTAGACTTAATTTTAAATTCTGACTTGCTCAGTAAGTATGGTTTAACTAAATTTAAGAATAAGCTCTTCATTTCCTTAGGAGGACCTGGCAATGATATTATAATCTTTTCATCTGCTTCAATAATAAAACCTGGAGCAGTTCCCTTTTCATTGTCCAAAACAATACTATCATGGGGTATATAGGCTTGCTTTTTATTATTGATTGTCATCTCCCTATTAATACTAATAAAAAAATCCTTTATCTTATTATAGGTTGGTTTATGTAGTATTAGTTCCCTATCTAATGCATTTGAAATAGTTTCTTTAGTTAAATCGTCTTGAGTAGGGCCAAGACCTCCAGTAGTAATGATTAAGTCAGAAAATTCGAGGGCATCTTTAAATATTTTTTCAAGCCTATCAGGGTTATCTCCAACTGTAAGATGATATAGCACATTAATTCCTAGTTCGTTAAGCTCCTTAGATAAAAAAGCGGCATTTGTATTGACAATTTGACCCATTAACAGCTCGGTTCCAACAGTTAATATAGTGCAATTCAACTGACTTTCTCCCCTTTGCTAAAAATGTTTTTAATCTAATTAGTATTTATCTTCTTATGATAAGACTTTACATAAGCACTTGCTTGTTTTTATTGATATAATCAAACCCAGAAATTATGGTTAGTATTACGGCAGTCCATACAGCTATAGTATCAAAGGGAATGTTGAATAATCTAAAAGGATAATTATTGAAAAGCAACACCAAAATAGCAACTATTTGTGAAATAGTTTTAGCTTTTCCCCATGGACTGGCAGCTATTACTATTCCTTCCGATGCAGCTACTGCTCTAAAAACGCTAACAATAATTTCCCTTGATATAATAATAACTGTTACCCAAGCTGGTAGCTTGTCCATTTGCACAAGAGATACTAAAGCAGCTGTTACTAAAAGCTTATCGGCTAATGGATCCATAAACTTCCCAAGCTTTGTGATTTGATTTCTGCTTCTAGCAATATATCCATCTAAGCTATCAGTTAGTGCTGCAATTATGAATATAACTACCGCAATCGTTACTCCGTAAGGAATCTTTGTTAAAAGAAAAAACATAAAAATTGGAACTAACAAGATTCTAAGAATAGTAATCTTATTCGCTAAGTTCATTGACAACCTCTCCTATTAAATCATATTCAAGAGCATCGATAATTTTTGCTCTTATAAACTCACCAATATTAATATTTAAATGGGAATTTATATAAACAACACCATCAATTTCTGGAGCATCAAACTCAGTTCTTCCCACATACACATTTTCATTTTCTATCTTTTCTTCTATAAGTATATCATATACTCTGCCTATTTTATCCATATTTTTCTTTAAAGATATATCTCTTTGAAGAAGCATTATTTTATCTCTTCTATTTTCTTTAATATCTTCAGGAATTTGCTTAGGTAATTTGGCAGCTGGGGTATCCTCTTCCCTTGAATAAGTAAAAACTCCAAGCTTATCAAATTCTATTTCTTTAACAAAATCATAAAGCTCTGTAAATTGCTCATCGGTTTCACCTGGAAAACCTGTTATTAAAGTTGTTCTTATTGCTATATCAGGAATTTTCTTTCTTAGTTTATTAATAACAGTTATAATATGCTCCTTTGTTGTTCTACGATTCATTTCTTTAAGGATTTTATTGTTACAGTGTTGAATAGGTATATCAATATATTTACATATTTTTTTATTTGATTCAATAACTTCTATCAGTTCATCACTGATTATATCTGGGTAAGAATATTGTAATCTTATCCATTTTAATTCTTCTATAGAATTAAGCTGCTTTAGTAATTCACATAATTGATAATTGCCATATAAATCAATACCATATCTTGTTATATCCTGAGCAATGACTATTAATTCTTTAGTTCCATTCTTTGCAAGGTTCTTTGCTTCATTAACTATCTTCTCAATTGGTCGACTTTTGTACTTACCTCTTAACTTAGGTATTATACAATAGGTACAGTAATTATCACAACCCTCTGCAATTTTAAGATAAGCAGTATAAGATGGAGATGTTAGAATTCTTGGTAAATCATATTCTACAGCTTTGTCAGAATTAGCTGTAGAAACAATTCTTTCATTATTTTTCAAAATCTTATTAATAATCTTTGCAATTTCATTAAAATTCGTGGTACCTAAAAAGGCATCAACTTCAGGGATCTCCATAGATAATTCCTTCGAATACCTCTGAGCTAAACATCCAGTTACAATTAATATCTTACATTTACATGTTTTTTTTAGCTGTGCAAGTTCTAAAATTGTATCAATTGATTCCTTCTTAGCACTCTCTATGAAGCCACAGGTATTAATTATAATTATATCTGCCTCTGATTCATCATAGGTGAAATCATAATTATGCTCCTTCAAAATACCTAACATTATTTCTGAATCAACTTGGTTCTTAGAACATCCTAGGGTTTCTAAGTATATTTTCTCATTCACTGGTTTATTTACTCCCTTCGTCTAAATTTTTACTAAATATAAAGTCTTTGATTTTATCTACCGCATCATTAATTTTGTTATAATCTATGGTTAAATCAGTTCTATCTATTTTATCTATTGAGTACTTATAGAGTGGATCGTAATAATTTTTAATTAGGAATTCTATGACAAATTCATAATCACCACTTTGAATTCTACTTATTAGTATTTCAACATTTTTATTTCCTAATCTTTTATTAAGATGTTTAATACATTTTATAAGCTTTTCATCTATTTTGCAGTCTTCTTTTATATAATCACTATATATATTTATGATTCTATTTTGTAAGCTGGTCTTTATTAAAATATGGTAACCTTTCTTCATTGACTTCATTATAGAATCAGGAACATTGATACTGCCTATTCTTTTACTTTCACTCTCCACAACTACATATTTTTTATCATTGTAATATAGGTCATTAAATAATAATGACTCAAATTGTTTTTGTGAGGGAGATTTTCCTTCAAAAAGTAAATCTCCAAATACAGAGCCAGAGTTTTTTGCAAGTTTTTCCAAATTCAAAACTGAAATATTATCTTCTTCTAATTTGTCTATAATAATTGTTTTACCAACACCTGTCAAGCCATGGAGTACAACAAACTTGAAATCTTTTACATGGTTTTGTATATAATTGATAACAAATTTCCTATAGGCTTTATACCCACCTGATAATCTATATACATTTTTTACTTGGAGTGTTGTCAATACATTACAAATTGATTTACTCCTCATACCCCCACGCCAACAATATAGTATAATATTTTCATACTCTTTCTTAAGCTTTAACACTTTACTATATATTTGTTCCAATTTACATGAAGCATATCTCAATCCTAAAATTTTTGCTTCTTCTATGGTTTTTTGCCTATATACCCTCCCTACTTCACTACGTTCTTCGTTATTAAGAATAGGTATATTTATTGAACCAGGAATATTGGCTTCCAAAAATTCATTTTCTGAACGAACATCTATAAAAATTGTATTAGGCAATTTAATGGCTTGTTCGATATTTATAAAATTTTGTCTCATAATTCTTCCCACCACGATTCTATATTGTTTAGATTAATTAAATCATTCCCATAAAAACATGTCCCCAATCCACCAGTAAGAACTAGTAAAATTGAGCTTCTGTCAAAGTATAACATATTGTAGATTTTTTCTGCAAGCTGAAAGCGCCCTAGGCGCTTTATTAACTAGTCTTACTCTTTATTTCTTTAAATTCTTCTTTTGATATAAGTACATTTCTTGGCTTGCTTCCAAGATTTTCACTAACTATGCCTCGACTCTCCATCTCATCTATTATCCTCGCAGCTCTATTATAGCCTATTCTGAATTTTCTTTGAAGCATAGAAATAGATGCTTGCTGTGTGTCAATAACTAAATCTATGGCATCAGAAAGTAATTCATCAACCTCTTCTTCCTTAGAATTTTGAGTTTCAGTAATTTTTTCAATTATATCTTCCTCATAATTTATATCTTCAACTTGATTTTTAATAAACTCAACAACTTTATTTACTTCTCCATCAGAAACAAATGCTCCCTGAATCCTTTGTGGCTTTGATGAACCAACAGGATAAAAAAGCATATCTCCCTTACCTAATAGCTTTTCTGCTCCCCCCATATCTAGAATAGTTCTTGAATCAGCCCCAGAAGAAACAGCAAAAGCAATACGAGAAGGAATATTTGCCTTAATAACACCAGTAATAACATCTACAGAGGGTCTTTGAGTGGCTACTATTAAATGTATTCCTGCTGCTCTAGCCATTTGTGCAAGTCTACATATTGCATCTTCAACTTGACTTGGAGCAACGATCATAAGGTCTGCCAATTCATCAATTATAACTACAAGCTTTGGTAGTTTTTCATCCTCTGCGTCCTTTATCTTTTCATTATAAGCATCTATATCCCTCACACTATTTTGTGCAAAAAGCTTATACCTATTTGTCATCTCCTGCACAACCCAATTTAAGGCTGCCGCTGCCTTTTTAGGATCTGTTACAACTGGAAGTAATAAGTGGGGAATTCCATTGTAGCAGCTAAGCTCTACAACCTTAGGATCAATGAGTAAAAACTTAACTTCATGGGGAGAAGCTTTATATAAAATACTAGTAATTAAACAATTCACACAAACACTCTTTCCTGATCCAGTGGCCCCAGCAATAAGCATATGGGGCATTTTGGCTAAATCATCTACAATTGGCTGACCTGAAATATCCTTACCTAAAACAAAGGTTAATTTTGAAGTTTTATCAGTAAATTTATCACTTTCAATTACTTCTCTTAACGTTACAAGTGTAGAACTAGGATTTGGCACTTCAATACCAACTGCAGATTTCCCTGGTATAGGTGCTTCAATTCTTATATTTTGAGCTGCAAGATTTAAAGCAATATCATCGGATAAATTCACAATCTTGCTCACTTTAACTCCTGGTTTTGGCTGCAATTCATAACGGGTTATTGTAGGTCCTTTACTAATCTGTATCACCTTTGCATCTACCCCAAAATTCTGTAATGTTTCTTCTAAAATCTTAGCTTTATTTAGAATATCCTTTTTATCCTTCATTGAATTACTATTTTCATTGGGATTTAGTAAATCAATATTAGGTATTTTATAATTCTCTAAATTATTATTTTCACTAATATTTATATTCGTCATACCTTCTTCTTCATTTTCATTTAAATCTTTATATTTCATTTTTTTTCCGTTTCTGGTATTTGAATTATCCTTAGGTAAATCAACTGATCTTTTATAATTGCTAGTATAATCAAGAATTTTTATTTTCTCGTCCACAATATCTTTATTGTTTTCAGTATTTTCTTGAACATTTTTAGCTATAGTTTTTGCTTTTTTATTAGATTTTGATTTCTTTTTTTCATTATCTGCAAGTAAAGTCTTTGAAGTTAATAAATTGCCAATAGAAGCTTTTATGAATTCAAATAGCATCGTCATAGCTTTAACAAACAATTTAACTACATGCACTAAAGATAGATTTGTTGAAAGTATTATTGCTAATGTACCTATTGTATATGCAATAATATAGCTCCCCTTAACGCCAAATAGAAATAATAAAATAGATGTTATTATATTACCTATAATCCCCCCACCAATACCACCTTCAACCCCTAGCCAGTAAGACTTGCTAAAGAAGTATTTTAATGAACTATAGTTGGAGAAATCACTAGGTATATATTCTCTTTGAACCAATGAATATGTAATAATAAAACATAAATAAAGGCTAAGAAAGCTAATCATAAACTTCCCTTTTTTCTCTTGAAACCTACTATTTAAAGAAAAGAAAGCTGTTATTATTATTAAATAAGGTAGTATGTAGGCTGGTGTAGATAATACCCCCATAAACAGGTTCTTTATGAAAATTCCTAATTTGCCTACAGAATTAGTATGTAAGCTGAAAATACATATTATACCAAAAGAAACTTGAATTAAAGCTTTTATTTCCTTCATTTTTTCGGTTTTTTTATCTTGTTTCTTTTTACTCCTTGTCCTTTTTTTTGCCAAAATGATCACCTCTTATCTTTAGGAAAAATGACCTACAAAAAAATAAAGTGTTAAATTGATTAACACTTTATAGAAATATTATAACATACAATGTATGTTTAAAAAATATAGTTTGAACTAGATTATTATTAAATTTAAATCGCCACACTAGATAATAAAATTTTTTGCTTCCTAAGATACCTTAGAGAGTTTTAATATTTCAAAGAAAATATTAAAACCCCCGTGATAAAAACTAACACAATAAGTTAAATTTAAATCTATACTTGTTATGATAGTATTTCTTCATCATTTCCTACTTTTTCATCATCTCCATGGTCTTCCTTTGTCTTTGTTTTTTCTTTCTTCTTTCTCTCTTCCATAATCATATCATTTAATTTCTTTAACGCCTTATCTAATCCACCTACTTCATCGATCAAGCCAAGGGCTACTGCCTTTTCCCCAATTAAAATTGTTCCGATATCATTTGCAATTTCGTCGGTTTCATTCATGAGATCAACAAGTTTTTCTCTAGAAATTTTCGATGTTCTTGTAACAAAATCTATAATTCTTTCTTGCATCTTTTGGAAATATTTAAAGGTTTGTGGAACTCCGATAACTAATCCATTCATTCTTATTGGATGAATTGTCATTGTAGCCGTTGGAACAATATAAGAGTACTTACATGAAGTGGCCAGTGGTACTCCAATACTATGACTGCCTCCTAAAACTAGAGATACAGTAGGCTTAGATAAGCTTGCTATCATTTCAGCTATTGCCAAGCCCGCTTCCACGTCTCCTCCTACAGTATTTAATATCACTAAAAATCCTTCTACTGAATCATTTTGCTCAATTGCTACCAATTGAGGTATAATATGCTCATATTTTGTAGATTTGTTTTGTGGAGGAGATGCACTATGTCCTTCAACATGACCAATTATCGTTAAGAATTGTATATTATTGCTTATGCTAGGAATGTTTTGAGTTCCCATTTCTTTTATATTTTTTAAATTTGAATTTTCGCTTACCTTTATTTTGGATTTTTTTGAATCTGGAATATCTATCTTAGATTTTTTTACATCCTGATCTTCAGAATTATTAAAAGATAAATTTATATCCCTATAAATATCCATAATCAACACTCCTAAATTTTATATTATTATTATTTTAGCCATAAAAAAAACTACTATACTGAAAAAATAATATAGCAGTTTAAAAATTTAAATTATTTTTAATAGCTAAGCTAGTTTCTATAGCAAAATTTTAGTATTTGCCTAAGGGAAATTTCATGATTCATCATCTATATTCTTATAATTCAAATTCTTGATGTAAAATTCTTACTGCATTTATTAGATCCTTACTATTGATTAAACAAGATATGGTGGTATTTGAATCCGAGGACTGAAGAATTTTTATATTTTCTCTAGATAAAGCTCTGGCTAATCTGGCCATTACTCCAGGTACACCATGCATTTTATAACCTATAATTGTTACTTTGCTACAATTCTCAGTGATTTTATACTCAAGATTATAGCTATCTAAAATTTTTCTAATAGTTTGTAAATCCTTTTCAGCTATAGTAAATATCTTTCTGTCGTCAAAAAAGTTAATCATATCGATACTTATCCTTTTATCGGTTAATTCCATTAACAATGAATCATTTTTTTCGTCTTCAGAACTTATATTGATTATAACTTGAACTATATCATTCATATGGGCTACAGCCGTAACTAATTTCTTAGAATAGCTTTCATTTGTCTTAATTACTGAAAAAGGGCGTTTATTATTTATAATGGTACCATCTGTATCGTTAAATGTATTCTTTACTTTTAGAGTTAAATTTGCCCTTTCTGCAATTTCAACAGCTTTAGGATGGATAACCTTTGCTCCACACTTTGCCATTTGATAAACTTCGTTATAACATAGTGATTGTATTACATTTGCTTCCGACACAAGTCTAGGATCTGCTGTCATTACTCCATCAACATCGGTATATATTTCTACCACCTCAGCATTTAAAGCTTCACCTAAGATTGCCGCCGAAGTATCACTTCCTCCTCTACCTAAGGTTGTAATATCTCCATCCTTCGTTGCTCCTTGAAATCCAGTGATAACTACTATCTTATCATCCTTAAGATAATTAATAATCCTTGTTGGATTAACGCTTATAACTTGTGCTTCCCCAAAATTGGAGTCAGTAATTATACCTGCTTGAAATCCTGTTAATGCCACAGCGTCATATCCCTTTGACTTTATAGTATTGGTCATTAAAACCGCCGATATAATTTCTCCACAACTCATTAATAAATCTAATTCACGACTAGTTAATTCTGGGTAAATTGACTTTGATAGTTTAAGTAAAGTATCTGTTGCATAGGGATCTCCGTTTCTCCCAATAGCAGACACAACAACAACAGGAAATTTACCACATGCCTTTGTTTCAATAACCTTTTGAGCTACCCTTTCCCTTAAATCCTTTGTAGCAACAGATGTACCTCCAAATTTTTGAACCAATATATCCATATTTATCCCCCTTGTATCATACCTAATGTCAAGTATGCAATTTATAGGGATACTTGCTTTAATCATTTAAATACAAGTATCCATAAACTATATTTTATATTATGATTACTGCTGTAGGGATGTTACCTTTAGATTTATTTTCATAAATCTATTTTTATATAGTCATTATTTTATCAAAAAAATCTTGATCACAGATACAAGCCATTATCACCATATTGGTTACTATTAAGCTCAATAATAATCATATCATTACCAACCTTCTTTACACATTCCCAGGGAATCTCTATAAAGTTTCTATCAGAAAAAATTGAAAAACTACTTTTTATATCTGGTACTAATAAAGCCTTAATTTTTCCTGTTTTTTCATCTATAAGCAAATCAGATTCGGCAACCATTCCAAGTCTACAGCCATCACTTATATTTACTATTTCCTTTCCTCCAAGTTCACTAAATCTCATAATATTTTTCCTCCTTTTATCTAACCTGTTTGTACTATTTTATAATTTAAAAGGAAGAAATATGACAATAAAAAAAATTATAATAAATTATCCTTTATATATTCAAAACTCTCTTTCGTAGTATTTTCATCTAGTTTGCCAACTATTGATAAGCTGAACTTATCCCCTTTAAATATTTTGTTTATAATATTTTCCATGTCAGACATATTGACACTATCAATGCTTTTTAAAACTTCTCCTATACTCTTTATTTTCTTTCCAAATATCTCATATTTACCCAACATAGTCATTATACTGCTTGTGCTCTCTAAACCTAAAATATAATTACCTTTTAGTTGCTCTTTAGCTCTATTTAACTCCTCTTTTGTTATATAATTATTAACTAATTTATTTATTTCTATTGTTATCAATTCTGTAACCTTTTTAAGCTGCGAAGGATTTAAACTTACATAAATGGTAAATAAACCGAAATTTTTGTAAAAACTTGGATGAGAATAGATTGAATATGCTAATCCATGTTCTTCCCTTATTATCTGGAATAATCTTGAACTCATACTTCCACCAAATATATTATTTAAAATATATAGTGGATATATAATATCTCCATCATTTGCTACCCCGTTAAAGCCAATACATAAATGTATTTGCTCAATATCTTTACTCCTATAGATATAATTGCTATGAAATATAGGCTTTTCAATATTTCTTTCATCCGACGATTCAAAGGCATACCATCCAAACTTTCTATTTAGCTCTTTTATCAAATTGCTTTCATCAAAGCTTCCAGCAACGGCAATAGCAATACTGTCCCTATTATAGTTGGTTTTCATATAATTCACTAAATCTTGTTTTGATAAAGATTCTATTGAATCTTGTGTTCCTAAAATTGGCAAGCCTAATGAATGTCCATTAAATATTACCTTTGATAAGGAATCATATACTAAATCCTCTGGTGAATCCTCATACATACTTATTTCTTCATAAATAACACTTTTTTCTTTGATTATATCATTTTCATCGAATTTTGAATTCAGTATCATATCACTTAAAATATCTATGGCAATATCCATATGTGAATCCAATACCTTAGAATAATAACAAGTATACTCTTTACTGGTAAAAGCGTTTATTTGTCCGCCTATACTATCCATATCAGAAGCAATTTCCTTTGCAGTTCTATCAAATGTACCTTTGAATAACATATGCTCGATAAAATGTGAAATACCGTTATTATAAATATTTTCAGAAACTGAACCAGTTCTAACCCATATTCCTATAGATACAGATCTAACATGGGAAAGTTTTCTAGTAATTACTTTAATTCCATTATTTAAGATAAATTTTTTATGCATTATAATCTCCCTTGCTAAATTACTTGTACTTTTTTTAATGACAAAGATATCTTTTCTCTTTGCGGATATTATTTCTTTACTCATTAAAAATTTGTGAAATTTTACTATTAAAGTATAACTTCACAAATTGCATAAGATTATTATAATTTAGTTTATATATTTAATCAAGACTATTCAAAACATCAGAGACAGTACCGATTTTTATATTCTTTTCTTTTATTGCTTCTATCATGTAATCTAATGCCTTAACCGTTTCTTTTTTAGGGTGCATTAAAACAATTGATGACTTCAATGGCTTACCTAAAACTCTTTTTATAATTTTATCACTAGTAGAATCCTTACGCCAATCTATTGTATCAATATTCCATAATATGGTTTTATAACCACATTCACTGGCTACTTTTAATGTTATATCATTAAAATCTCCTGCAGGAGGTGCAAAATAGTACATATCCTTACCTAAAATATCTTTAACAATGTTATGGGTTTTTTCTATTTCTATCTTATTATCCTCTATACCTAGCTTACTATGCATTCTATGTCCATATCCATGATTACCTATTTCATGCCCTTGCTCATCAATTTTTTTTAGCATATCAGGATTATTTTTTGCCCATCTTCCACTAACAAAGAATGTTATCTTAATATCATGTTTTTTTAAAATATCAAGCATTGGTGGTATAAATTCTGTTCCCCAATCAACATTACAGGTAAATGCTATATAATCCTTATTACTTCCTTTACGTATAGGTGTCAATTCCTCATTCCTAAAGACTGATAACACGGTTTCATTATACAAAAATGATGTAAGTATTAAAATCACCAATAAAAAAACTGGTATTATAAAGGTTTTTGTAGTTCTTGTCACATACATCCCTCCCCTACTTAATCTTATGAAGGGAAGGTTGTATATATTAATATTTCATTTAAATGGTGACAAAAATCACAATGAATCAACTAAAAAACATAAACCTTGTTTGGTTTATGCTTTCTTGCTTTTTTCTTCATTAGCTGCTAGTGCCGCTTTTCTAGATAAATTTATTCTACCTTGCTTATCTATTTCAGTAACCTTAACAACTATTTCATCTCCAACCTTGAATAAATCTTCTACCCTTGGAATACGTTCTTTTGCCATTTGGGAAATATGAACTAAACCTTCTTTGCCTGGAAGAATTTCTACAAAAGCTCCAAAGGAAGTTATTCTAACTATTTTCCCTACATAAATTTCTCCAACTTGGACTTCTTTTACAATTTCTTCTATTATTCTTAAGGCCTTATCACCTTGCTCCATACTATTAGCTGTTATAAATATATCTCCATTATCTTCTATATCTATTTTAACATCGGTTTCAGCAATTATTTTATTGATAGTTTTACCACCTGGACCAATTATATCTCGTATCTTTTCAGGGTCAATCTTTGTTTTTATTACCCTTGGTGCATATTTGGACATTTCTGTTCTAGGCTTTGAAATTACTTCGTTCATCTTATCAAGTATAAATAATCTTCCTATTCTTGCTTGTTCTAAAGCTTTTTGCAAAATCTCTTTATTGATTCCATGAATTTTAATATCCATTTGAATTGCTGTAATCCCTTCTGCAGTTCCAGCAACCTTAAAATCCATGTCTCCTAAAAAGTCTTCCATTCCTTGTATATCACTAAGTATAGCTACCTTATCATCTTGTTTTATTAATCCCATGGCTATACCAGCTACAGGAGCTTTTATTGGTACGCCTGCATCTAAAAGAGATAATGTACTACCACAAACACTGGCTTGAGATGTACTTCCATTTGAACTGAGCACCTCAGAAACTAACCTTATAGCATATGGGTAATCCTCTTCAGAAGGAATTACAGGCTCTAACGCTCTTTCAGCTAATGCTCCATGTCCTATTTCTCTTCTGCCTGGCCCCCTTAAAAATCTAGTTTCTCCAACACTGTATGGCGGGAAATTGTAATGGTGCATGTATCTTTTAGATTCTTCAAGTCCTAGTCCATCTAATACTTGAGCATCACCAAGAGCTCCTAAAGTGGCAATGGTAAGAACCTGAGTTTGGCCTCTTGTGAATAGACCTGATCCATGGGTTCTAGCTAACAATCCTACATCACAGGTTATTTTTCTAATCTCATCTAATTTTCTATTGTCTGGTCTTATCCCTTCTTTAGTTATCATTTCTCTAACAAGCTCTTTTATAATGCTTTCTAGAACAGTTTTTATATCTTTTTCATTTTCAGGATACTCTTCAATAAATTTGTTTACAACTTCTTCTTTTACTATTTCAATATTTTCATTTCTTTGTTGTTTATCTTCTGTTCTAATGGCATCCTTCATTTTTTCAACTGCATATTCTCTTACTTCTTTATCAATATTTTCATCTACTTTATACAGTTCTACCTCTTGTTTTTCTTTTCCAATCTCTTTAACTATTCCTTCTATAAACTGAACTATAGCTTTTATTTGATCATGTGCAAACATTATACCATCAAGGATTACATCTTCAGGAATTATATTTGCACCTGCCTCAACCATCATAATTGCATCCTTAGTTCCAGATACAACCAAATGCATCTCTGTAAGTTCTCTTTCCTTAGCAGTCGGATTTACTACAAATTTACCATCTATTAAACCTACTGCTACAGAGCCAGTTGGCCCATCAAAGGGTATATCTGATATCGATAATGCTATAGAAGAACCAATCATAGCTACAATATCTGGAGTACAATCCTGATCCACAGATAAAACTGTTGCAATAACTTGTACATCATTTCTATATCCCTTTGGGAATAATGGACGGATAGGTCTATCAATTAATCTAGAAGTAAGAACTGCCTTTTCTGTAGGCTTTCCTTCTCTTTTAATAAAACCACCAGGAATTTTTCCAACGGAATACTGCCGTTCTTCAAAATCAACACTCAAAGGAAAAAAATCAATACCTTCTCTTGGCTTTGCTGAAGCTGTTGCAGTAACCAATACAACGGTTTCACCATAGCTTAAAAGTACAGCACCATTGGCTTGCTCAGCTACTTTTCCTATTTCTGCTTTAAGGGCTCTACCAGCAAGCTCCATTTCAAAAACTTTTACCATTTTATACCTCCTTAGTCTAATATATAAATATATACTATGAAATTAGATATAATAATTTATTTCTATATTAAAATATTATATCCTACTAATTAATAAAAAAGTCTTTTAATAAAATAAAAATAGTATGTATTAACTCAATGATTTAATTTTCATGAAAATAATAAAATAATAGAGCGGGTTATACCCCCGCTCAAAACTATTTTCTTAATCCAAGTTTAGTAATCAATGTTCTATATCTTTCAATGTCATTATTTTTAAGATAATTTAATAAATTTCTTCTTTTACCAACCATCTTTAAAAGACCTCTCCTTGAATGATGGTCTTTTTTATGAATCTTTAAATGCTCATTTAATTCATTAATTCTATAAGTAAGTAATGAAATTTGAACCTCTGGAGAACCAGTATCAGATTCATGAACCTTATGTTCTGCAATTATCTTGTCTTTAATTTCTTTAGTTAAAGCCATATTGTCACCTCCTCTTTTTTATCCCCTTATGCCTAGAATAACGTTGGTGAATCGATGTTCTAAGCAAAAGGTTCTTCGCTATGAAATTTTAACATAAAAAATGAATATTGTAAATATATAATTGCAAATAAATATAAAAATATTCTATACTTTACTTCCACTAAAATTAATGATTACAAAATTATATGAGAATGATTCAAAACTTGCAACCAAAAGGATATTCTAATACATCTTCAATCTATATATTAAAATAATCTTTAGCAAAAGCAATATCTTTATTTACTTGTCTATATAGATCATCTACATTATTAAATTTTATCTCATCTCTTATCCTACAAAGAAACTCTATTGTAATTTCTTCGTTATATATTTTTTTATTAAAATTCATTATATGTGTCTCTATATTGTAATTTTTTTGATTGAATGTGGGATTAAAGCCTACATTTGTTATGCTGCTGTATCTATTATTATTTATTATTGTTTCAGTTACATAAACACCAGGTTTAGGCAGGCACAAGTTAAAGTCAATTGAAATATTTGCTGTGGGAAAACCTTGTTTTCCTCCAAATTGCTTACCCTTTATAACTTTTCCTGCAATAGAATATTTTCTACCAAGAAAAGAATTTGCCTTATCAATTAAGCCATTAGACAATTGATTTCTTATGGATGTACTACTGATAACTTCATCACCTATCATAACAGGTGCGACAACATTTAAAGCAAACCCATATTTTTTTGAGAATTTTTCTAATAAGCTTGTATCACCCTCAGCATTTTTGCCGAAACGACAATCATTACCAACTACCATACAACTCATATTTAATTTTTCTAATAATATTTTTTCAACAAATTCCTTTGCTCCAATATTTTTCTGAAATTCATCAAACTTAACTAAAACTAAATAATCCACCCCTATTTTTTCAAGCAAACCTATTTTTTGATTATTATTTATAATTAGTTTCGGTGAACTTTTAAAATTAATTATTCCTCTCGGATGATTAGAAAATGTGTAAATAACACTTTTAAGGTTTTCTTTTACACATTTTCCCTTAAGTGTATTAATTAATGTTTGATGACCTTTATGAAGTCCATCAAAGGATCCAAGAGAAACCCCAGTTTTGTCAGTTATTTTATCTATTTCTTCTAACGAATATATTACTTCCATTGAGCTTCTCCTCACTAGTTTTACTAAGAAAATAAATATTAATTTACATAATTTTTCTTATTCTGTCTTCAATTTAACTCATTGTGCTAGCTTTCATGCCGAGGATTTTTCAAACAAAAACTTAATTACTGACACAATGAGTTAATTTAAATAAATAACTTCTTTATTTTTATAAAAGAATTATTTTTTCTTTTATTATACATACCTATACCTATAAATTTTTCTTCTATATATAATCTTACTAGTTGATTATTTTTGATTATACTATTAGTTTTATAAAAATTTTCTTTTACAGGTACTCCATTAAGAGTTGATTTTGCAGCTGATAAAGCTATATCTATCCTAGGCATATCACTTAAAGGATAATCTATTTTATATAAATACCTTTTATTAATGGTATCTATATCTGCTTCATCTAATTCTTCTATAGTTACAGAATCTTCAAGCTTGAATACACCGCTTTGAAGTCTTGCTAAAAATGACATATGCCCACCGACACCAAGATTTTTGCCTATATCATGACATAATGTTCTAATATATGTTCCTTTAGAACATTTTACATCAAAAAGAACCCTGTTTTCAACAATATTTATTATATTTATATAATAAATATATACTCTTCTTGCTTCACGCTTAATCTCTTTACCTTCTCTAGCAAGCTCATAAAGCTTTTTTCCTTTATATTTTAAGGCGGAATACATTGGAGGAATTTGAAAAATCTCTCCCTCAAATGAATTAAAAGCTTCAAGAATTTCTTTTTTTGAAACATTTGTGTTGTTTTGAGATATAATATTCCCCCATTTATCTTGGGTATCTGTAACTGCTCCTAAAGTTAATTCAGCCCTATATACCTTTGTATCATTCTCCATGTACTGTATTACCTTTGTAGCTTTCCCAATACATATAGGCAGCACTCCTGTTGCCATAGGATCTAAGGTTCCCGTATGTCCAACTTTTTTCAAATTGATTTTTTTTCTAACAAAGGATACTACATCATGGGATGTCATATTTGGAGGCTTAGCAATATTTAATATACCTTTCATATCTTCACCTGTCAAACTAAAATATATTTTTGAATTTTTCTACTATTAATTTTTTTGCGTTTTCTATGGTATCAAAAATAGTGCAGCCTGAAGCCTTTTTGTGCCCTCCACCATTAAATTCTTCAGCAATAGCACTTACATCAATATCATACTTCGAACGAAATCCAACCTTAATTTCATTTGGAGAAAGCTCCTTAAGTAATACAGCAACCTCAACCCCTTCAATATCACGGGCATATTCTATAATGCCATCTGCATCTCCAGGAGATAAATTATTAGACTCAAACACCTGTAGTGAAATATACATTAAAGAAAGCCTGCCATCGTAAAACCTTTCAAGGTTGTTTAATGCATCAGATAAAAGCTTAATTTTATTAATGGGTCTATTTTGATAAAGCTCAGTAATAATGTAGTTTGTATCTATTCCTGCTTCAAGTAGGTTAGCAGCTATTCTTAAGGTTTTTGGAGAGGTATTGCTGTATTTGAAGCTTCCAGTGTCGGTAGATAATGCAACATAGAGATATGTAGAAATATCCTTACTTAATTCTATATCTAAACACTTAGTAATTTCATATATTATTTCTCCACATGAAGAAGCCTCAGCATCAACATAATTGTACTTACCATAGTTTCTATTTGTTATATGATGATCTATATTTAAAATCTCTTCACAGAGTCCTAGGAGCTTATATCTATCTCCTAATCTATCAACATCGCTAGTATCTATAGTAACTATCAAATCTGGTTTCATATCTAAATTTAAAAAAGATTTGGTTGACATAATATTATTATTGTCATTATCTATTAAAAATTTTAAATTTGAAGGAATGTCGTCATCAAGTATAATTAATGTATCATTTCCTATATCTCTAAGAGCATTTGCAAGTGCTAAAGAAGAACCTAGTGTATCCCCATCTGGAAGTATATGGGGAAGAATTATTACATGTTTTCTTCCCCTTAGGATATTAACAATGTCCTTACTAATCATTATCTTCCACTTCCTGTTTCGAAGGAGCAAGCTTATTGACATTTTCAATAAGCTTACTCATGTATACTCCCTGCTTAATAGAATCATCAGACTTAAATATAGGCTCAGGTGTATATCTAAGCTTTAAATGCTTTCCCAATTCTTTTCTAATAAAACCCTTAGCATTATTTAAAGCTTCTATTGTTTCATCATGGTTATCGGAATCCTTGCCAAATGTACTGACATAAATATTTGCATATCTTAAATCACCTGTAGTTTCAACATGTGTAATACTTGTTAGTTTTGATATTCTAGGATCCTTTAATTCATTCATTATTAAGCTGCTAACAATTTTCTTTATTTCTTCAGAAATTCTGCTTGTTCTAGAGTATCGCAATTTTTTCACCATCCTTATTGATGCGTTAATGGTATTATTTAAACAAAATTAAGGTCAATTAACTTTTATTTAATTCAAATAATATTAATATAAAGTATTATTACTAAGCTCTTGAAACCTCTTCAATAATAAATGACTCAATTATATCTCCTTCTTTGATATCATTGTAATTTTCAAGACCTATACCACATTCGTATCCAGTTAGAACTTCTTTCACATCGTCCTTAAATCTCTTTAAAGAAGATATCTTTCCTTCAAAAATAACAATTCCATCTCTAACTAATCTTGCACTTGAGCTACGAGTAACTTTACCCTCAAGAACATAACCACCTGCTATAACACCAATATTTGGCACTTTAAAGGTTGCTCTTACTTCTATTTTACCAAGTACAACTTCTTTATATTCAGGCTCTAACATACCCTTCATAGCAGCTTCTATATCCTCTATAGCCTCATATATAATTCTATATGTTTTAATCTCAATATTTTCTCTTTCAGCTAAATTTGTAACACTAGATGAAGGTCTTACATTAAATCCTATTATAATCGCATTAGAAGCTGAAGCCAATAGTATATCAGATTCTGTAATAGTTCCTATTGCACCATGAATAACATTTACTCTTACTTCCTCATTTGTCAATTTAACTAATGATTGTCTTAATGCTTCTACAGACCCTTGGGCATCAGCCTTTACAATAACATTTAAATCCTTTACTTTTCCTTGTTGTATCTGATTAAATAGATCCTCGAGAGATACTTTTTGATTAACCCTCAAATTCTTAGCTCTTATCTCTTGTTGACGTTTTTCAGCTATCTGTCTAGCTGTCTTATCATCTTTAGCTACAATAAATTTATCACCAGCTTCTGGTACATCTGAAAGACCTAGTATTTCAACGGCAGTGGAAGGACCAGCCTTTTTTATTCTCTTTCCTTTACTATTAAACATAGCCCTAACTCTTCCATAAGTATGTCCAGCAATTATTGAGTCACCAACACTTAATGTTCCAGTTTGAACTATTACAGTAGCAACAGGTCCTTTTCCTTTATCCACTTCAGATTCTATTATTGTTCCCATAGCGGGTCTATTAGGGTTAGCTTTTAATTCCTGCATTTCAGAAACTAAAATAATCATTTCCAATAGATGATCAATACCTTCGCCCTTTACGGCTGAAACAGGTACACAAACAACGTCTCCGCCCCATTCTTCTATTAATACTCCATGCTCTGATAATTCTTGCTTTACTCTATCAGGATTAGCATTTAATTTATCGATCTTGTTCACCGCAACTATCAATGGAACCCCTGCTGCCTTAGCATGATTTATTGCCTCAATAGTTTGTGGCATAACTCCATCATCTGCAGCAACTACTAATATGGCTATATCTGTGATTTGTGCTCCTCTAGCACGCAGTGTAGTAAAGGCCTCATGACCAGGTGTATCTAAAAATACTATTTTTTCTCCATTTATTTTAACTTCTGAAGCCCCTATATGTTGAGTAATACCCCCAGCTTCACCAGCAGTAACTTCAGTTTCTCTAATAGCATCCAATAAAGATGTTTTGCCGTGGTCAACGTGTCCCATAACAGTTACTATAGGTGCACGTTTTACTAAATCTTCGGGATTATCTATTATTTCTTCAAATATATCATCTTCCATATCTTCTTGTGTATTTTCTAATATACAACTAAATCCATATTCTGTAGCTATTACTTCCGCTGTTTCGAAATCTATTTCTTGATTTATTGCAGCCATAGTTCCTAGGTTCATTAATTTCATTATTAAATCGTTTGGATTAACATTTAATTTTTCAGCTAGTTCTTTTACAACTATTTTTTCTGATAACTTTAATTCTTTTTCTTTGGTATTATTTTGATTAGTCAAATTTTCTTCCTCGCTTTTTTTATCTTTATCCTTTATATTTTTATTTTTAGATTTCTTATTATAATTAGTTTTATTATTTTTCCCTTTATTACCGTTCTCTTCTTTATCTTCAGATTGGTAGTATTCAAGGATAAGATTTGCATCTTCATCATCTAGAGTACTCATATGATTCGCCACTTCAAGATCAAATTCATTCAATTTGGCTATAAGCTCTTTACTTGAGACACCAATTTTTTTTGCCAACTGATAAACTCTAGTCTTTGACATAATTTCACCCCCTATAATATTTACATATCAAATTTTGCTTTATAAAGTTCTAGTATTTTTTCTGCAAAATTTGAATCTTTAATACCTAATATTGCCCTATTATATTTACCTATTGCCTTTGATAGTTCATCTCTACTAGAATATATTATATATGGAATATTTTTTAAATTACAAAGATTTATAAAATCCTCTTTGCTGTTTTGAGACGTATCTTCAGCAATAATTACAAGCTTAATCCTATTTTTTTTTATATATAGCTTAACAGTGTTCTCACCTGAAAAAAGACTTCTAGATTTTTGAGCAAATCCTAATAATGATAAAATTTTATCATTCATTATTTTTTAGCTCCTCCATTAACCTTTCATAAATATCTTCTGAAATTTCTTGTCCAAAGGCTCTATTAAGGGATTTTCTTTTTTGGGCTGCTTTTAAACATTCTTCATTTGGACAGATATATGCACCTCTCCCGTGGGCTTTTCCAGTAAAATCAATATTAATTCTTCCCTCTTTATTCTTGACAATTCTAATCATATCTTTTTTATTTTTTTGTTCATTACAGCCCACACATTTTCTAAGGGGTATTTTTCTTTTTTTCATATTTATACCTCCTCACTTAAAACAGTAGATTTACTTTTTATTCACCTTTATATTGTGATTCGCTTTTTATATCTATTTTCCATCCTGTAAGTTTTGCTGCTAACCTAGCATTTTGTCCTTCTTTTCCAATTGCTAAGGATAACTGATAATCTGGCACAACAACTAAAGCTGATTTTTCATTTTCATCGTTTATTTCCACCTTTAATACCTTTGAAGGACTTAAGGAATTGGATATAAATATAGCTGGATCTTTATCCCATTTTATTATATCAATTTTTTCACCCTTTAGCTCGTCTACTATATTTTGTACCCTTACGCCTCTTTGCCCTACACATGCGCCTACTGGATCAATATTGATATCTGCAGAATATACAGCAATTTTAGTTCTAGAACCAGCCTCCCTCGATATTCCTTTTATCTCAACAATTCCATCGTGAATTTCTGGAACTTCCAATTCAAATAGTCTCTTCACAAGACCTGGATGTGTTCTAGATACTTGTATTTGTGGGCCTTTAGTAGTCTTTTTCACTTCAACAATATAGGTTTTTATTCTGCTACCTTGCTTATATATTTCTCCTTGTATTTGTTCATTGGGAAGTAATAATGCTTCAATTCTACCAAGATTTATATAAACTGTACCTTTACTTATTCTTTGAATAATTCCAGTTACTATTTCACTTTCTCTGTTTGCATATTCTTGAAATATTACAGATCTTTCAGCTTCTCTTATTCTTTGTACAACTACTTGCTTAGCTGTTTGAGCTGCTATTCTCCCAAAATTTCTAGGTGTCACTTCTTCTTCTATGATATCAGCTATTTCATAATTAGGATCAATTTTTTTTGCCTCTTCTAAACTAATTTCAAATAAGTCGTTTTCTACGTTTTCCACTACTTCCTTTCTCGAATAAACCTTAACAGATCCGTTATCTCTATTTATTATAACCTTAACATTTTGAGATGACCCGAAATTTTTTTTGTAGGCGGTAATCAATGCAGCTTCAATTGCGTCAATTAGCATATCTTTGGATATTCCCTTTTCCTTTTCAAGCTGATCTAAGGCATCAAACAATTCATTTTTCACAATTTATACCCCCTAATCGAAGTTGATTGAAAGTTTAACCAATGCAACTTTATCTCTGGCAATTTCTACTTCGCCTTTTTCTTCTCTATTAATAATAACTTTATTATCCTTCAAGCCCATCAACTTACCTTTAATGATCTTCTCACCATTTAATGTATGATATAATCGTGCTTCCACCAATCTACCCTTATACTTCTCAAAATCTTTTTCTTTTTTTAATTGTCTTTCTATACCTGGTGAAGATACCTCTAAAAAATAATTTTCTTCAATTGGATCTAATTCATCAAGTTTTTCATTCAAGTATTCACTTACTAGTTGACAATCATCTAAGCTTACTCCGTTTTCTTTATCTAGGTATACTCTAAGGTATCTATGCTGACCCTCTTTAACAAATTCTACATCAACTAGCTCCAGATTATTTTTATCCAAAAATGGTAGAGCTATTTCTTCAACTATATCTACAACGCGTTTCTTTTTCAATTTTAAACCTCCTTTATATTTTTTTATAACAGGTACAAAATTATAAGCTTATTGATATTGTAGGTAAATACACTTTTTTATTTGTATAGGTAAAATCTACATTAAACGAAGTATATTTCAAATTAGAAATTTTGTTCTATTCGTATTTTTCCGTAAAATTCCACACTATATACCTATAAGTATAAAATACAATATTTATTTACTTAATACAGTTTAAACAAAATAAATTTAGTCCCTTTGCTTTATTAAAGTTAACTTGATGAAGTAACTACAATGACAAAGAGTGGGAAAGCCCCACTCTTTAGCAAAATACACATTATTATATGGAAATTATATCATAATGAGTAAATGTGTGCAACTTTAATTTGACACGCCAAGCTAGTTTCTATGGCGGGGATTTTAATATAGATGTTTTTCCTTTTTATATAACTTGAAATAGAGACAGTTGATTTGACTGAGGCAAATCCTTTAGACAGCCATGTTTATCTAAGGTTTCTATCACAGTTTTTGATATTTTTGTTCTTAATCTAATATCCTCTATTGAAAGAAATTCACTTTTTCTGCTTTCCTCAGCTATTTTCTTAGCAGCATTTTCTCCTACACCTTGTAATGCCCTAAGAGGTGGTAATATGGAATTATTCTTTATTAAAAACTTATCTGAATCAGATTCATATAAATCTACTTTCAGAAAACTAAACCCACGGCAATACATTTCATAAGCTACTTCAAGTACTGTAAGTAAGTCTTTTTCTTTTTGAGTTGCATTATTGCCTAGCTCACTAAGCTCCTTTATTTTATTCAATACAGTCTCCTTGCCCCTACATATTAAATCAGCATCAAAATCATCAACCTTTGTGGAAAAATAAGTAGAATAAAAAGCAAGGGGATAATGTACTTTAAAATAGGCTATTCTAAAGGACATCATAACATATGCAACTGCATGGGCCTTAGGAAACATATATTTAATCTTCTTACAGGATTCTATATACCATTTAGGAACATTATGTTCATTCATAAGCTTTTCATGCTCTGGAGTAAGGCCTTTACCCTTTCTTACTTTCTCCATTATAGTGAAGGCAGCCTTTGGTGGCAACCCCTTTAGAATGAGATAATTCATTATATCGTCCCTTGTTGATATAACATTCTTAAGCTGTGCAGTCCCTTGTCTAACTAATTCTTGTGCATTATTTAACCAAACATCGGTACCGTGGGACAGTCCACTGATTCTAACCAATTCAGCAAAGGTCGTAGGCTGGGTATCAATAAGCATCTGTCTTACAAATTTTGTCCCGAACTCTGGTATTCCCAATGAGCCAACTTCAATATCAAAATCCTCATCTACCAATTTAAGAGGTTCTGTAGAAGTAAATATTTTTACCGTGCTTTCATCATCAAGAGGAATAGATTGAGGATCAATATCCGTAAGTTCTTCAAGCATTTTTATAATTGTTGGAACATCATGTCCTAGTATGTCAAGCTTTAATAGCCTACCGCTGATTGCGTGATAGTCAAAGTGGGTAGTTATTACACCAGAGGATTTATCATTGGCTGGATACTGCACTGGTGTGAAATCATGTACTTCCTTATAGTTAGGTACAACCATTATACCTCCTGGATGTTGTCCAGTAGTTCTTTTAACTCCAGTACAGCCTGAGGATAATCTCAGGATTTCTCTGCTGCTTACTGTAATATTCTTTTCTTCAAAATATTTTTTTGCAAAACCAAAGGCTGTTTTATCTGCTATGGTGCCAATAGTCCCAGCCCTAAATACATATCCTGTGCCAAATAATTCCTCAGTGTACTTATGGGCTACCGATTGATACTCACCTGCAAAGTTAAGGTCAATATCTGGCTCTTTATCTCCTTCAAAACCTAAAAAAGTTTCGAAGGGTATAGCATGACCATCCTTGTTATATTTTGTACCACAATTAGGACAGGTCTTATCAGGTAAATCAGCTCCACTTTCATAGGACCCATCCGTTATAAATTCAGAGCTCTTACAGTTTGGACACACATAATGGGGAGCTAATGGATTAACCTCTGTTATATCACTCATAGTTGCTACAAAGGATGACCCTACAGAACCCCTTGACCCAACCAAATATCCATCTTTTAGAGATTTTGTAACTAATTTTTGGGCGATAATATACATCACAGCATAGCCATTGCTAATTATAGAACTTAACTCCCTATCAAGTCTTCTTTGTACTATTTCAGGCAATGGGTCTCCATATATACTTTTTGCCTTTTTATAGCACATATTACGTAAATCTTCATCTGCACCTTCAATTTTAGGAGGATAGGTTTCCTCGGGTATAGGAATTATATTTTCGATGGAATCTGCAATCATATTAGGATTTTTTACAACTACATCATAAGCAGTTTCTTCTCCAAGATAACTAAAATCATTTAACATTTCTTCAGTAGTCTTAAAGTATATAGGTGGTTGATTATCAGCATCAGAATATCCTTGCCCAGTCATGAGGATTGTTCTTAAAATTGCATCATGGGGATCTAAAAAGTGAACGTCACCTGTTGCAACTACAGGTTTATTATATTTTTTACCTAAATCTAAGATTTTCTTATTTATTTCCTTTAAATCATCATAATTCTTTACTATACCCTTCTCTATCATAAATCCATTGTTTTCTAAAGGCTGTATTTCAAGAAAATCGTAAAATTTAACGATATCCTTAATATCATCTTCATTTTTGTTGTTTAATATTGCTCTATACAACTCTCCTGCCTCACAGGCAGTACCTATTATCAATCCTTCCCTCATGCCTTCAAGCATACTCTTAGGAATTCTTGGTCTTTTATAGAAGGTTTCAAGATGGGAATGGGTAACAAGCTTGTAAAGATTTTTAAGTCCTCTATAATTCTTAACTAGAATATTTATATGATATGTATCAAGTTTTGTATAATCAACTTTATCACTTAGAAGATTATTTACATCATCAAGAGTATTAATATTTTTTTCCTTTAGTAAAGATATTAAATTAATAAATATTTCTCCTGTGGCTACTGCATCATCAACTGCACGATGGTGATTTTCAAGATTTACTTTAAAATGTTTAGCTAAAACATTTAATTTATATCTTTTTAAATTTGGTACTAATATTCTGCTTAAAGATAATGTATCTACAATAGTATTATTAAATTCTCTACCTAGTCTTTTACAATTTTCTTTTATAAATGAAGTATCAAAGGAAGCATTGTGAGCCACAACGGGATTATCATCTATAAAATCAAGAAATTTTGGTAATACTTCATTGATAGTTGGTTTGTCTTTAACCATTGCATCAGTAATGCCAGTTAATTCTACTATTTTTCCTGGGATTTTAACCTCTGGATTTATTAAAGCAGAAAATTTATCTATAATTTTACCATTATTAATCTTTACAGCTCCGATTTCCGTTATCTTATCATGCTTAAAGGATAATCCAGTTGTCTCGATATCGAATACTATATATGTATCATCTAATGATTGTCCTTTACTATTTTGTACCAGCAGAGAACCATCATTTATAATATAGCCTTCTATTCCATAGATAACTTTTATTCCATATTTTTTAGAAGCAGAAATAGCATCTGGATAAGCTTGAACTACGCCATGATCTGTTATTGCTATAGCTTTATGTCCCCACTGGGAAGCTCTTTTTATTAAATCCGATGCACTACACACACCATCCATGGAACTCATTTTAGTGTGGGCATGGAGCTCTACTCTCTTTTCTTTGCTATTGTCCATTCTTACCTTATCTTCTAAATCCGATATATTAATATCCCTTGCCATAATTACTGTTTCCTTTTCAAATGTATCGTATCGAACTGCTCCTCTTATTCTATAGTAGCTTCCCTTTTGTATATTTTCATCCAGCTGTTTTGCATCATCTTTGCTTACAAATATCTTAACTCCAATTGAAGATGTATAATCAGTAATTGATAGTGTTATTAATATTTTTCCACTTTTCAATTCTCTGGATTCTTTTTCAAAAACCTTACCTTCGATACATACCATCCCATCTTCTTCAGATAAACCCTTTATTCTCACAATTTCTCCATTAATCTTTTTTCCAAAAATATTTTTGTTTTTCGGTTTCTTTTCTTTATCTTTATTCTGTTTTTCACTAGGCTTTGAGCTTTGTGACATTATTTTACTCAATATTGAGTTTAGTTCCTTTTCTTTTTCATTATTATATGAATTACTATTATCAGATTCTAAAATTTTAAAATTAACCTTTATTCTTTTATTAAAGTCATTTTTATATATATCTTCTATTAGTTTATTACATTTTTTTATATTCAAATTTTCTAAGCCAACAGAATTGTCAACACATATCTCTAATATTTGCCTAGAACTGTCGTAGGCTCTTTTGCAATTTTTAAGCCATCCAAGCATGGATGGACTCTTGATTTTTATTTCATATAGTATATTGTCCCAATAATCTAGTATATATTTTTCAATATCATCAGATATTTCTTTATATACAGTATTTATTAAAACATCATTAACAAAGGGTAAACTCTCATTTATACTCAGTTTAAGATTATATAATTTTTCTTTTTCTATAATTTGATTAGGTACTAATGTTAAATGTAATGTTTTTGAATTTGCATTATATTTAATTGTATCAAGGTAAATATTTGATTTATCATTAAGAAAGCTTTTAAAATTATCATAGGTTGTATTTTGATTCATTTATTTACCTCCATATTAAGTTCCAATTTCTAGGTTCTAAGTTCCAAGATTTTTTGCCATTCTTTAAGGTCATTTAAAATAAAAACTGTCTGATTAGTCTTTTAGATTTTTCTTAAAAAGTATGACCATAAAGCTTGCAACTTGGAACCTACAACCCCAAAACTACTTTAGTCGTTTTGGACTACCTTTTCAACTTCCCTTAAAATAGCATCTACTATTTCACCCTCGGGGACCTTTTTTATGATTTTTCCTTTTTTGAATAACAATGCGGAGTTTTTACCTCCTGCTATACCTAGATCAGCTTCTCTTGCTTCACCAGGCCCATTAACGGCACAGCCCATAACTGCAACCGTTATAGGTAATTTAATATCCTTAAGAGCATTTTCTATTTTTTTAGTCAATTTAACTAAATCTATTTGGGTCCTTCCACATGTAGGACATGAAATGAAATTTATACCAAAACTTCTAATATTTAATGACTGTAAAATTTCTTTGCCTACTCTAACTTCTTCAGATGGATCACCCGTTAAAGAAACCCTCAATGTATCTCCGATACCATTTAAAAGTAATGTACCAATACCTATTGCTGATTTAATTGTACCTCTCCATACAGTACCCGCCTCTGTAATGCCAATATGCAGAGGGTATTTGACTTTTTTTGATAAAAGCTTATATGAATCAAGGGTTAGTTTTATATCGGAAGCCTTAAGGGAAATAATTATATTGCCAAAGTTAAGGTCTTCTAGAATTCTTACATGATTCATAGCACTCTCTACCAAAGCTTTTGGTGTCATGCCATACTGCTCAATAATATTTTTCTCCAATGAGCCAGCATTAACCCCTATACGAATTGGAATTTCCCTTACCCTAGCCTCCGATACTATTTCCTTCACTCTTTGTATATCACCTATATTCCCTGGATTTATTCTTAGCTTATCAATACCATTTTCTATGCACTTAAGGGCAAGTCTATAGTTAAAGTGAATATCTGCTACAAGGGGTACTGAAATGTTTTTTTTAATCTCTGGTACTGCCATAGCAGCCTCCATATCTGGTATCGCTATACGTACTATTTCACAACCATATTCTTCTAAATTTTTTATTTGATTAATAGTTTCCTTTATATTACGAGTGTCTGTATTGGTCATAGATTGAATAGCAATTGGCGCATCTCCGCCAATATAAATACTTCCACATCTTACTTTTTTTGTTTTCCTTCTTTTTATCTGCATTTTTCCACCGTCCTAAAGCAAGTTAAATCTTACAATGTCTTTATAGATAACTATAATCATTAAAGCTATCAGTATTACAAATCCAATCATATGGACAAAACCTTCCTTTTCAGGATCAACTGGACTTCCCTTGATTAATTCGATGATAGCAAAGATTATTCTTCCACCATCAAGGGCTGGAAAAGGTAAAATATTTAGAATGGCTAAGTTAATGGATATCACAGCTGCTAATGATAACAAGGAAAAAATGCTAATCTTCGCTGCTTCACCGACATAATGAACCATTCCGATTGGTCCAACAATATCTTTAGCCGACCCTTCTCCCCTTATAAAATTAAACAAAAATCCCAATATCTGCTTTATAACTAAAAAAACATTTTCTGCCGATGTTTTAACTGACTTTAGTAAGGATTTTTTCATAACTGGCGATATGCCTATAAGTCTTCTTTTTGTTTCTTCATCATATTCTGGTACAACATCAAAAGAAAAAACTTCTCCATTTCTAAGAACTTTTATATTCAATATATCATCTTCACTTTTCCCTATGGTATTAACAATGTCTTCCCAACTATCTATATGGGTTTCATTAATTTTTATAATTTCATCACCTGATTTTAACCCAGCCTTTTCTGCAGGAGAATTTTTAGTGGTTTCGTTTATTATATTAACAGGGTTTCCAAAGTTAAAGGCGATAATTGTAAGTAATAATATAGCCAATATTATGTTCATAATTGGACCAGCTGCTAAAACAGAAATTCTTTGCAGCGGGGTTTTTGATGAAAAGCTTCTTTCATCATCGGAAACCTCATCCTCTCCCTCCATTTTTACATATCCACCAATCGGTAAAATCCGCAAGGAGTACTCTGTTTCCTTACCCTTAAAGCTTATAATCTTAGGTCCCATACCCAAAGCAAATTGATGAACCTTTATGTTGTTTATTTTAGCTAAAGCAAAATGACCAAATTCATGGAAAAAAACTAGAAGCCCAAAAACAAACACAAAACTAATTGCAGTTAACATATAATCCCACCTTAGAAAGATTTATTTATATATTCTCTAGTGTATTTATCTGTTTCAATTATATCATTTATATTAGGATTTTTTATTATATTATGCTTTTTCATTGCTTTTTCTATTCTATCGGGTATATCATAGAATTTAATCCTATTATCTAAATATTGCATTACCAATTCTTCATTGGCAGCGTTCAATACCGTAGGCATTGTACCTCCAAGTCGTAAAGCCTCATAAGCTAAGTCCAGGCATAAAAAAGTATTTCTGTCTGGTTTTTCAAAGGTCAGTTCATTGTACTTCTCAAAACTCAAACCTTCAGTGTTTGATTTCACTCTTTCAGGATATGTCAATGCATATTGTATTGGAAGCTTCATATCTGGTATAGCAAGCTGTGCTAAAACAGAGCCATCAATAAATTCTACCATAGAATGAATAATACTTTGAGGATGTATTATTACATCTATCTTATCTATTTCAAGTCCAAATAACCATTTTGCCTCGATAACTTCAAGACCTTTATTCATCAACGTAGCTGAATCAATAGATATCTTCCTTCCCATTGACCAATTAGGGTGTTTAAGTGCATCCCTTGCCTTTACATCCATGAGTTTTTCCTTGTTCATTCCTCGAAAAGGACCACCAGAGGCAGTTAAAATAATCTTGTTTATTTCTTTTTTATTTGCTCCCTGTAAACATTGAAAAATTGCACTATGCTCACTGTCTACTGGTATTATTCTTGCATTATTAATATTTGCTTCCTTCATCACTAACTCGCCAGCTGTTACTAATGTTTCTTTATTAGCCAAAGCAATTGTTTTTCCTGTTTTTATAGCATTAAGGGTAGGCAATAATCCAATATTTCCTACGACTGACGTTACAAGAATATCGACTTCTTTAAGAGTAGATATTTCATTCAATCCCTCAAGTCCACATAAAATTTTAACATTAGAATCTGAAACTTTATTTCTCAATTCTTTAGCCTTTTTTTCATCAAAAACTGCAACATACTTTGGCGCAAATTCTTTAATTTGCTTCAATAATAAATCTATATTATTATTACCACTAATAGCAATAACCTTATATAAATCGAGATTATTTCTAATCACATCTAAGGTTTGTTTACCTATAGAACCTGTTGAACCTAAAATAGATATATTTTTCATATGTTCATCCCCCAGTGTCATACAATATTAGTCATATTACTTTATAGTGTAAATGTAATCCTATTAATTAAAAACATCTACTCACATGCTAGCCATTAATATTTTTTTCCTGATTTTACTTGAAGAAAAATAAAGCATAATAATAGACAACGGGTGCTATTAATAGTATACTGTCAAACCTATCAAGTATTCCTCCATGTCCAGGCATTACATTACCAAAATCCTTTATTCCTACTGCTCGTTTGATTCTCGATGCAATTAAATCTCCAGTTTGAGATATAATACTCCCAAAAAAACCTATAATTATTGAATGTACCATAAAGCTTGGAATGAAAAAATAGGAAAATAGAAATGAAGCTAAAGTACTTCCACATATACCACCTATAAATCCTTCAATAGTTTTCTTAGGACTGACTTCAGGGAAAAGTTTTTTGGGACCAAATAATTTTGAACCTAAAAAATTTCCTGCAAAATACGCAGACGTATCTGCTGACCAAGCAATTATAAATATAAACCAGATTATTAAGTTGGAATTTAATTTCGATGTTAATATAATATGTAACAAGAAATAGGATATGTATAAAAATCCTAATAGGGTTATTGCAATATCATTAAAGGTTACTTTTTTATTGAAGAGAAAAATAATCAATGAAGCAAAGGTTATCAATAAAAAAGTTAAATTAATATTAAAGTTTGAAGCAGTCGTATACATAAAAACAGTAAACAGATATCCAACGCAGCTCAGTGGATATATGTTCTTATGATTAAAGGATTGATAAAATTCCCTCAATGCCATTAGAACAACCACTAAAGTAGAAAGTTTTAAGATCCACCCACCACTGATTACTATAAAAATAAGTAATGGTAGCCCTATGACACCCGTTAATATTCTCTTTAGCATAAATTCACCATCCTATAGATAACAACTTCAAGTTCATATCCCACACTTGACAATATGAAAAATATATATCCATATTATCACACTAAAGCTGAATATCTTTTATTTAAGCCCCCCAAATCTTCTCTTTCTGTGCTTAAAATCATGTATTGCTTCAATTAAATGTTCAGAGGTAAAGTCTGGCCAATAGACCTTCGTAAACCATAGTTCGCTATAAGCTATTTGCCATAAAAGAAAATTACTTATTCTCTGTTCACCACTTGTTCGTATTAATAAATCTGGATCAGGTATACCCCTTGTGTATAGATATTTAGAAAATGTATCTTCACAGATATCTTCAATTTGCAAATTATTATCTAATACGTTTTCACATATGCCTTTAACAGCGTGAATAATATCTGATTTTCCACCATAGTTTAATGCAATATTAACGTTAAGCCCTTTATTATTTGATGTTAGATTGACAGCCTTATCAATCTCTGAAATTGCTTTTGACGGTAGTTTTGAAATATCTCCAATTATATTTATTTTAACATTATTATTATGCAATTCACCAATTTCTTTTCTAAGATATAAAACGAGAAGCTCCATCAGACCTTTAACTTCTTCAGCAGGTCTCTTCCAATTTTCGGTTGAAAATGCGTATAATGTTAAATACTTAATCCCTATATCTGAAGATGTTTTGATAACACCTCTTAAAGCTTCTACACCTGCTCTATGACCAGCAATTCTAGGTAAATTCCTTTTTTTTGCCCACCTCCCATTTCCATCCATAATGATTGCGATATGCTTAGGCAGCTTATCTTTATCTAAATCTACTATCATTTTTTCTTTATTGCTCTTCATAATATTTTTTAGCATACACTTTTAAACCTCCGTGTCGTTAAAACATTTAACCCTCCAAGGTAGGAGGGCTAAAAATAGCTAACCGTTATTACAATAGTATTGTCATAATTTTGCTGTCTTACAACTCTACATTCATTTTTTTTATATTCTTTTTTCATAAATGGAGATAAAGTTTCTTTTATACTAAAATTAAAGGTTTCTCCTAAACACTCTATGTTTTTAGAAACTTCTTCAAATCTAATACCTACTAAATCAGGTATTTCCATTTGGTTTATACCTCCAAAATTTCTTTCTCTTTTTTAGATACTAATTCTTCAACCTGTTTTATATATTTATCAGTCATTTTTTGCACTTCATCTTCTGCTCTCTTTAAATCATCTTCTGTAATTTCCTTGTTTTTTTCCATCTTTTTTAGTTTATCATTGGCATCTCTACGCTCATTTCGAATGGCTATTTTTATTTCTTCTCCTGCTTTTTTAACTACTTTTTTAAGTTCTTTTCTTCTTTCTTCCGTTAACATCGGTATAGCAAGTCTAATAACTTTTCCATCATTTGATGGATTTATTCCTAAATCAGATTGCATGATGGATTTTTCAATATCAGCTATAGAATTTGAATCATAGGGTTGTATAACCAACAATCTTGGTTCAGGTGCACTAATGCTAGCAATTTGTTTTAATGGTGTTTCTGCTCCGTAATAGTTAATAGTAATTCTGTCTAATAATGCTGGATTAGCTCTACCAGCTCTTATGCTATGTAATTCTTCCTTAAGCACATTAATTGATTTTTTCATTTTTTCTTCAAAATCCTTATGAACCTTTAGCATAGATCCTCCTCCTTTACATAAGTACCGATTTTTTCTCCTAAAATAACCCTTTTAATATTTTCAGGGTTCTTTAGACTAAATACAATAATAGGTATTTTGTTATCCATACATAGAGAAGTAGCAGTCGAATCCATTACTTTTAAACCTCTATTTAAGACATCAATATAAGTAAGTTCATTAAATCTTTTTGCATTTGGATTTATAGCTGGATCACTATCATAAACCCCATCAACTTTTTTTGCAAGCAAAATAACTTCGGCTTCTATTTCAGCTGCTCTTAGAGATGCAGTAGTATCTGTGGAAAAATATGGATTTCCTGTCCCAGCGGCAAATATTACTACTCTCCCCTTCTCTAAATGCCTTACAGCTCTCCTTCTAATATATGGTTCTGCAATTTGTCTCATTTCTATAGCCGTTTGAACCCTAGTTAATACACCAATATTCTCTAATGCATCCTGTAAGGCCAAGGAATTAATTACTGTAGCTAGCATTCCCATGTAGTCTGCCGTAGTCCTATCCATGCCTTCACTACTTCTTCCTCTCCAAAAGTTTCCCCCACCAACGACAACAGCAACCTCTACACCTAAATTGACTATTGCCTTAACTTGTTCAGCAATCGAATCAATTACGCTTTGATCTATTCCAAATCCATTTTCACCAGCCAACGCCTCACCACTTAACTTCAATATAACTCTTTTATATATAGGCCTCACAGTAATTAACCTCCGTTCTATTAGTTCTACACAAATACTAAAAAACCTTCTATAAATTTAAACATTTTAATTTAAGATAAACTTTTAAATAATCATAGCACTACATCTAATAAATATCATTTCATAGGTCTTATAAAAATAGAGAACACCTCTGTGCTCTCTATTTTTAGTTTTTACTAAATTAATAGATTTTAATATCTTTATTTATTTTGCATTTGTTTAGCAACTTCTTCTGCGAAATTTTCTTCTTTCTTTTCTATACCTTCACCAACTTCAAATCTAGCAAATCTTCTAATGTTTAAATTTTCACCGATTTTTGCTATTTTTTCATTTAATAAATCTTGTATTGTAATATCTGGATTTTTTATAAATGGTTGTTCTAAAAGACACACTTCTTTATAATATTTTTCAATCCTTCCTTCAACCATTTTATCGACTATTTTTTCAGGTTTTCCTTCATTTAAAGCTTGATTTCTAAGAATTTCCTTTTCTTTTTCTATAGTTTCCTTTGGTATTTCTTCACGTCTTACATATAATGGATTTGAAGCAGCTACTTGCATTGCAACATCCTTTGCAAAAGTTTGAAATTCTTCATTTTTAGCTACAAAGTCTGTTTCACTATTAACCTCTACTATAACTCCAATTCTACCACCATGTATGTATGATGAAATTATACCTTCTGCTGCAATTCTTCCAGCTTTTTTAGCTGCTTTTGCTAAACCCTTCTCCCTTAGTATTTCAATAGCTTTTTCCATGTCACCATCGGTTTCAACAAGAGCCTTTTTACAATCTAACATACCAGCACTAGTTTTTTCTCTTAATTCCTTTACCATTGAAGCAGTTACTGCCATTTATATTCCTCCTCTTTACACTATAATAAATGGTAAGAGTAGTAAGGGAGATTTTTCCCTTAATGCCCTTACCATTAAAGTTATCCTTAGTATAATATTCTTATTCTTCCACTGGTTCTTCTAATTCTTCAGTTTGTTCATCTTCAGTATCAAATTGTTCGCCTTGTCTACCCTCGATAATAGCATCAGCAATCTTTGAAGCTATTAATTTAACAGCTCTAATAGCATCATCATTTCCTGGGATAACATAATCTACTTCATCAGGATCACAATTAGTATCAACAATAGAAATTACTGGCAAACCTAAAATTTGTGCTTCTTTTAAAGCAATTTTTTCTTTTCTAGGATCAACTACGAAAAGAGCATCTGGTATTCCATCCATAGTTTTTATTCCACTTAAAAATTTTTCTAGCTTTTCCTTTTCATGTCTAAGCTTAATAACTTCTTTTTTAGGAAGAACATCAAAAGTACCATCTTCTTCCATTGTTTCAAGCTGAACTAATCTTTCAATCCTTTTTTTGATGGTTTTGTAATTTGTTAACATTCCACCTAACCATCTTTGATTTACGTAAAACATTCCACATCTTTTAGCTTCTTTTTCAATTGCCTCTTGAGCTTGCTTTTTTGTACCAACAAAAAGAATCTTCTTTCCTTCAGCAGCCAAATTCTTAACAAATTCATAGGCTTCTTCCATCTTCTTTACAGTTTTTTGCAAATCAATAATATAGATACCATTTCTTTCTGTAAAGATGTATTCAGCCATCTTAGGATTCCATCTTCTGGTTTGATGTCCAAAATGAACCCCTGCTTCAAGTAATTGTTTCATAGAAATTACACCCACTATTTACACCTCCATGGTTTTTTCCTCCGCCTCGATCATTTTCTTAAAGAACCTCTTATAGCAAGGCACCAGTTTAAGAATTTCGAGACGTGCGTATTTATTACCTTAAGTAGTATAACATATAAAATATTAATTATGCAAGAAAAAAGATTAAAATATTAAATTTTTAAATTTAGTATAATAAAGTTTTTCTTTAATATTAATAAAATAAACTCAAATTATAGTATAACCAAAAAAATATATATAACCATGAGTATTACTGTATTTTAGTAAATTACTAGCTGCTTGCTACTAGTTACTATGTTCATATCTAATCCTTAAATGGAAAATAATATAGAAAAAGCTGAGTAAAATAGAACCTACTTTATTTTTTATTGTTGAAATAGCTTAAGGTTAGAAACCAGTAGCTAGAAGCTAGTAAATTAAACTTCTAAATTGTTCCTTACCTTAGCTTTTTTTAAATTTATAATCAACTTAACTTCTCCTATCCCAATATTTAATGATTTTGCAATCTGGGGAATATTCATTCCTTTATCATATAACTCTTTTATTTTTACGCTTTTATTATTGGTATTTTTATCTTCCTTTGTAACATTTTCATTGACTATATTATTATTAAAATGATTTACGTCACTGTTACTATTTATATTTGTATTTTTAGGTTTACATTGTTTTTCATTATAAGCTTTTTTATGAATTGACTCACTCTCTGATGTTCTCATTTCTACTTGCTCTAATTTAGTTTCTAATACCTTATATTTTTTCTCCATTTGAGCTATTGTGTTATTAAAGGTTATATTAATACCATCTATGATATCTTCTATTGACTCTAAAGATGAAATCAATTCTATATTATCTTCCTCATATTCTTTATTGCTATTAGTTTCAGCCCTTTGATTTTTTATAAAAAATAGTGAAATGATAATAATTAGTATACCTATTACTAGAAATATTAAACTTATCATGCTGCACCCCATTATACTTTTATGTCTATTTTAGAATTTTTTCTATTTTTTACTCTCTTTTCATTATTATAAATGCACTTGTTATTTTCATTACTATTGTTGTTTTTTAATAGTGACTTATCTTTTTTTTCAGTAGTATTAACCTTTTTTAGTTTTTCTTTATCTATTTTTTTACTTTTCATATCTGCCTGCTGTAAAAGATTCTCACTTCTATTTGCCATATCCTGACTTATTTTTGAAATATTCTGTGATTTAGGCATAAGTACCTGCATATCTATAGGTCTAATAGGCATATCATCAACTCCTTATTAAATTAGGAGCAATTACTATTTCACCATTTTCCTTTAATAGGGTAGCATTTTTTAATACATTTTTTACAATATAGTGGGAATTATTAATTTTAATATTCGTTCCAGGATAAATTTCATCACTGCTAACTTTGCTATATTTTAAAGCTTCTAATGTACAGCATAGATTCTTCATGTTTTGTTGCAAAGTCCTAAGCTGTAAAGTATATTGCTCCTTTGTATTTAAATATTTTTTTAAATAAATCTGTTTCTTAGGAAAGTTGCTTTTTTTATTATTCAGTACATTAATAGCTTGAGTAACTTTATCTAAACTAACTTTAATTTCTTCTATTGATTTTTGTGTTTTTTTAATATCCATTAGTAATTTTTCATCGGTTCCCAATTGAATCCTCGTAATTGAACCTATTTGGCTCCCAATTGTCTTTGCAATAATTTCTTTTCTCGCATATATGTTGCCTCCTAATATCAGCCCTTTTTTTTGATTAGCAATAATCCTTCCCATACAACTAATATTACAGTGAATTATAGTATCGCAAATTATATTGCCCTTAACCTGTGCATAACAGTTTTCCATAAATTTAGCATTTATATCACCTTCACAAATAAGTCTTGAATTGTTATGGACTCCTTTGTGGATTATAATGGTGCCAGCTGTAATCTCTGCACCTTCAACCACTCCATGTATTTCTACTTCTTCTGATGCATTAATTAAATATCCATTTTCCACATTACCTTTGACTACTACTTTTCCATTAAATCTAATATTTCCTGTAGTCACTCCCACATTTTCATTTATCTCTAAAATTTTAATAACGCTAATTTTTCCATTTTCTACTTTAATATAACCATCTTCTGATGCTAATAGAAACATTCCATCATCGGACACGCTTACATTTTTTCCTTTTTTAAAATCAACATATTTTCCAGGTCTTGCTTTAATAATTCTATTTGTTACCGTTTTCCCATCCTTTCCATCTATAGGTAGTATCTTCTTGGCTAATACATCACCTTTTTTTACCTGATTTATAAAATTTAATTCTTTATGATCAACTTTCCCATTTTCTAGCTGTTTTGGTCTCTTTTTTTTATTTTCTTCAACATAATATTCGATTTTTCCATCTGTGCCATTTACATGTCTTTCTCCAATAGCAATACAAATTCTATCAACATTTTTAGGATTTTTTACTATCTCATCTATAACATCTTGTTTTAAACCATATGTAACATTACTCTTCCTTAATTCATTTATTATATCTTCTTTATTTATTATTTCATCGTCTTCACACTGTATTGTTATAAAGGCTTCATAGTAGTCACTGGACAACTCTATATTTATGTCTATAGTACTTTCTTCTTTTGTATCATTATTATTATCTCTACAACTATTTTCTTCAATATAATCCTTCATTCCTTCACCCCACCCCTACATATACTTTATGTATATATGCTATTTAAAGAACTCTTTAATTTAGCGATACACTTAGTATGAATCTGAGATACCCTTGATTCAGAGATGTTTAAAATTTTGGATATTTCTTTATAGGTTAATTCAGAAAAATAGTAAAGTTTGATTATCATCTTTTCTCTTTCTGGTAATCTATCAATTGTCTTTAATAATATCTTCTTTGTTTCATTTTGTATGTAACTGCTTTCAGGTCTTGTTTCAGTATCCTGAGATATTATATTAAAATTAGTATTTTCAGACATTTTATCATCGAGGGATACAACTGAAAAAATCGAAACCTCTGAAAGAAAATTTTTAAATTCTTCTAAGGACATATTAAGCTCTTTCGCTAGAATTTCATCATCAATATCTAGTCCATGTATACTTTGGAGTTTTGATACTACTTCTTCGAACTTTTTATGTTTTTGTCTGATAGACCTTGGTACCCAATCTAAGCTTCTTAAATGATCAATTATGGATCCTCTTATACGGAAGTTAGCATATGTTTCAAATTTGACATTTTTATCAGGATCAAATTTATCTATTGCATCTATTAAACCTAAAATGCCATAGCTAACGATATCGTCGTATTCTAAATTTGTATTATATGAATGATATAGTCTGCCTGCTATTATCTTAACTAATTCTATATTTTCGACAATTAGTTGATCTTTTATTTCTTTTGATTTGCTTTTTTTATACAATTTCAATAATTCATTATTAGCCATAAACTATATCCTTCTCCTTAGAGTATTTTTAATATTTTCTTACTGAAAATTATTACTATATAAATATCTAACATAGGGTTACAAAATGACTTACAGTCATTTTGTAGAAGTTTCTATATATTATAAAATTATATTTAATTATATAAAAAACATAGTCGATTATAGTTCTTTAATACCATGTCCAATTGTTTTAACTAAAAGTTTACCATCAATTGAATGAAATTCTATAGTTCGTCCATAGTTTCCACCTGTATCTTGGGCTTTAATGGGTATATTATAATCGTTGAGTATTTTTTTTACAGCTATAACGTTTCTTTCACCAATTTTCATAATATCATTTTTACTTGCAAATGAAAACATTTGAGATCCACCTGCTATTTTACTTATAAGTCTATATTTTGAAGCACCTTTCTTTACCATTTCATCAATTAGGGCATCTATACCAGTATCAGCAAATTTAAATAAATTGCTGTTATTTCTAATGTTTTTACTGTCAGGTAGCATAATATGGGCCATTCCAGCAACTTTTTTAACAGGGTCATATAGGCAAATTCCAACGCAGGAACCAAGTCCTAAAGTTGTTAGTATTTTAGGTGAAAATGTGGTCTTTAGATCGGCCATTCCAACTTTTACTATATTATCCATTTGTGCTTACCCCTAAGCTTCTTAATAATATGTCATATGAATCATAGTCAGGAACAAGGAGGAAATAGCCTTTAACATTATCATTGCCTTCTAAAAACTGTGTTTCGATAATTAATATTTTATCACTAACTTGACCAAATTTAATAGCAGGTACACTTAATATTGCCCCAGCCATATCAATAGCCAGTGATGGTACAGATATCTTCATGTTTAATCCAGTTAATCCAGATAATGATGAAACATAAGCACCTGAAAGAATATTACCTATTTCCTTTAGTGCAGATTTTGCTAAATCATCAATATCCTTAACTTCATATCCATTCATTATTAAACTAACTAATTTTTTTGAATACTCGGTTTCTAAGAGAAACATTATACTCCCATTTAAGTCACCTTCAATTTCAAATAAGGTACTACAAACTATAGTTTCAGCTCCTCCAATCAAATCAGCAACATCTGAAAAGTCTAACACATTAACTTTAGGGACAGTCATATCAATTTTTTTATTTAACATTTTAGCTAAAGCTGTTGTAGCATTGCCAGCTCCAATATTACCAACCTCTTTTAGTACATCAAGAATTAAAGAATCAATATTATTAAGATAATTATCCATGTAAACACTCCTTATTAATCATAGCTCTTTTTCCATATCGTTTATATCTAATATTTTATATAGGTCGATAATCATGATAATACGTTTATCTTTTTTACCAATACATTTAACAAAGTTTTCTTCGCTGGTACCCTTAAGGGATGGAGCTTCTTCAATATCTTTCTCTGATAGTTGGATAACTTCTGACGAAGAATCTACAGTCATTCCAACGGTAATTTCATCTAATTTCACAATGATTATTCTTGAATTCTCATCATATTCCTTCATACTTAGATCAAATCTCTTTCTAAGATCGATTACAGGAACAACATTACCCCTTAAATTTATAACACCCTTTACGAAGTCTTTTGTATATGGTACACGAGTCATAGGCATAACCTTTTCTATTGTTTCTACATTATGAATATCAATGCCATAATACTCATTATCCAATTTAAAAACAACATATTCCTTTATCGGCATAAGCTTCCTCCTTTTACAATGATTTATGGAACGATTTATTGTATTTAATACTTGCTAAATAACATATTAAAATAATGAATTAGGATCAACTATTAATGCTATTTGACCATTACCTAAAATAGTAGCTCCTGCAATTACTTTGATACCAGATAAATATTTACCTAATGATTTTATAACTACCTCTTGCTGTCCTATTAAATTATCAACTACAAGGCCAGCTATTTTATCCCCCTTTTTAACTACCACAATAATCATTTCATCTTTATCTTCAGATATTTTATTAACTTGAAGTATTTCATTCATTCTTAATATAGGCAGTGTATTATTTCTAAATAATACTACTTCCTGATTGTGAACTTTTCTAATTGTATTTGTCTTAATTGTGGCAATTTCTTTAATTGAATTTAGAGGCAATGCGTACTTTTCATCACCGATTGTAACCATTAGAGCTTGTATAATAGCTAAGGTTAGCGGCAATCTAATAATAAACTTCGAACCCATATTCATCTCTGAATGAACTTCAACTAATCCACCGAGGGATTCTATTTTTGTTTTTACAACATCAAGACCAACACCTCTTCCTGAAATATCAGAGATTTTTTCAGCTGTACTGAATCCAGGCTTAAATAAAAGATTAACAATTTCATCATTATTCATATTTGCAATAGTTTCCTTGGAAACTAATCCCTTGGATAACGCCTTATCTCTTACCTTCTCTATAGAAATACCACTTCCGTCATCTTCAACTTCTATTACAACGTTATTTCCATCTGGATATGCTCTTAAATACACATTTCCTGCTTTAGGCTTTCCTAATTCCTCTCTTGTCTTAGGATCTTCTATGCCATGATCAATAGAATTCCTTAATAAATGTATTAATGGATCACCAATCTCATCAATTACAGTTCTATCTACTTCTGTTTCTTCTCCTGTCATATATAGCTTAATTTCTTTTCCCAACTCTTTAGATAAATCCCTAACCATCCTTGGGAATCTATTAAACGTTCTTTCAATAGGTACCATACGAACCTTCATAACAGCATCATGTAGACTAGTAGTTATTCTTTCAAGATATTCAACAGCTTCGTTCATATTTGTATTAAGCTTTGAATCTTCAATATCTTCTAACCTCGTTTTTATAATAATCAGTTCACTTACTAAATTCATTAAATTATCTAGTCTATCAATATCAACTCTAACTGTTTTAGAAGTCTTTGATTTTAATTTATTAGATTTTTCTTCTTTTTTTGGCTTATCATTATTTTTACTAACAGGTTTATTTATTTTTTTAGTTTCCTTTATTTTTTGTGGCTTATTTATATTCCCTTCAACTTTAATTCTTTCTACAACAACTTCATTTATCTCAGAAATGTTAAGTATCTCATTTCTTATTGTATTTTCATCAAGTTTAGTTATATAAATTATTTCAAAGGCATTATCAAATTTTTCATCTTCGATTTCTTCAGCACTTGGTTTTGATCTAATAATTTCCCCGAATTTTTCCAAAGTATTGAAAACTATAAATGCTCTAGCTGCTTTCAGCATACATTCAGGATTCAAAACAACCATAATTTTAAATGAACTAAAATTACTTTCCCTAGCTTTATTGATGATATTATATGTAATATCTTCAATATCGATTGTAAATTTTGAATTATTTTCTTCGTCTTTTATATCTTCTTCATCATGGCTTTTTTCCATACTATTATTGTTCATAATATTGCTTAATTTTTTTATTAATGGTTTTGGATCTAAATCACCTTCAACACCATTCTTTATGAGCCCATTGACATATTCTTCAAGGGTATCAAAACATTCGAAAAGCACATCTATAATGTGTTCGTTTGCTTCAATTTCTTTATTCCTAATGGATTGAAGAACATTTTCCATTTCATGGGTTAAATTTGCCATTTTTACATATCCCATCGTTCCAGACATACCCTTTAACGTATGTGCAATTCTAAAAATTTCATTTAAAAGACTTAAGTCATCAGTAGAAGCTTCTAATTTTAGAAGCAGCTGATTCATATCCTGAAGATGTTCTTTTGATTCTTCAATAAAAATATCAAGATACTGATTCATGTCCATATTCTACACCTCCACTGCTCTTATTATTTCATCACTAATATCATCAATTGGTAGAACCTTATCAACAATTCCAAGCTTTATTGTTGACTTAGGCATTCCAAAAACAACACAACTTTCTTCATCTTGGGCAATTATATATGCTGAGTTTTCTTTGACTTTTTTTAGACCCTGTGCACCATCTGAACCCATTCCCGTAAGAATAACTCCAATAATATTATCTATTCCTGTACTAGCTAAGGAATTCATCATTGCATCAACGGATGGTCTATGTCCAGATACAGCAGGCTTCTTGTTTAAGCTAATCTTTAATTTGTTATTATCTTTATTGATAATCATATGTTTGCCACCAGGAGCAATATAAGCATGACCAGGTAGAAGAATATCATCTTGCTCTGCCTCTTTAACATTTATCTCACATATTGAATCCAATCTATCTGCCAACGATTTTGTAAATCCTGGAGGCATATGCTGTACAATTACAAATGTTGCATCAATATCCTTTGGAATATTAGGTAAAATGGTTTGTAATGCCCTAGGGCCTCCTGTAGACGTCCCAATAGCTACTACCTTTTTAGCTGTACCCTTGTTATTGGTAAGTATTCTAGGTGACGTGGAGTGAACTTTTACATTTTTTTTAGGAATATGAGTTTTATAGAAAAGCTTTTTTCCAAGTTTTATTTTAGAAGCAATTATAATTTTATCTAATAATTGTTTCTTCATATCCTCTACATTTATCTTAAAAATATTACTTGGCTTGGCTATGAAATCCACAGCTCCATATTGTAGGGCCTTAATAGTGGCATCAGTACCTTCTTTTGTTAAACCACTTAGCATAAGTACTGGCACTGGGCTAATATCCATTATTTTTTGAAGTGCTTTTAATCCATCCATTTTAGGCATTTCAACATCAAGTGTTACAACATGGGGTTTTAGATTTTGTACCTTTAATATAGCTTCCTCACCATCTCTAGCTGTATCAATAACTTCAATGTTTGGATGGGAATTAATGATATCACTAAGTATCCTTCTCATAAATACAGAATCATCTACTACAAGAACTTTTATTTTATCCATTTACATCAACCCTTTTTTAATCATTTTTCTTTGTCTCTTAAATACAAAGGATATAATTTTTGAACGACTCTTTTCTTCTATAGCTGTATAACAAATACCTAAATCATATTTCAACATAGAATCTGGAATAGGATCGCATCTTAAAACCTTACCAAAGGCTTCTATTGTCTCATTATCAAGATGAATAACACATTTTACCGTCGTATATTTTTCTAGCTTTGATTTTGCTATTAATCTTACTCCTCCTCCACTTATATCCTTAGTGATGGCGGGAATAGTTTTAACAACGGCTCCATTTTCAATTATCTGTAAATCTACATTTAAAACTATATTTAACCTATAAAATTCTCTTCTTTGAAAATGCCGAATGTCACTATGTTTACTAACAAATAGAATATTTAAGTTGTTTTTTTTCTTTCTATCTATGATTTCACCGACATAGTAAAATTGACCCTTGTTTTCTTTGTTGAAAACAATATTTATATTTGTGCCAATTCGCATGGGATAGATTCTCCCTTTATAAATAGGGTTTGATATAACAATGATATTATCATTTATAACCCTTATGACATTGCTTTTAAGATTTAAAAAGGAGTCATCTTTTTCTATCTCTATCTCAATGTTTTCTCCAATATCCAGCAAGTCAGTAATCCTTTTATCCAAAAACATACCTCCTTACTATTTTTTATATAAAATAATTAAATATAATTCAATAAAAACATTAGTTCGCTGCAATAAAATATCTAAATTTAAAATTTACCATAGCTTAATATAATTTTGTAACTCGCCTTCTATATCCTATTAAACAAATTATTAATAAATCTTTTAAAACTAGAAATATCTTTAATTTGAGTTTGGTTGTTTATTAGGTTATATGCTGCCATATCAATACCTTTACTTGCAACTGAATTTGGAAACTTTAAAATAAAAGGTTTTTGTAATTTTACTGATTTTTTTACCGAAGAATCTTCGTATATGAATCCTAAATTTTCAACTTCAAAGTCTAAAAATCTTTTGGTAGCCGAACTTATTTTATTAAATACTTCACGTCCTTCATTGCTTGATTCTATACGATTAATAACGAGCTTTATTGATTTATTTTTATGCCTAATATTCTTTATTATAGCATATGCATCTGTTATAGAAGTCGGTTCAGGTGTAATTATAATAATTACTTCATCAGCAGCTTCAATAAAAGATACCACTGAATTATTTATACCTGCACCTGTATCTATCAAAATATAATCAGAAATTTCATTTAACATGTAAAAATTATTTATTAGATTATCAATTTCTTGTTTTGATAAATCAATCATATCAGTTATCCCTGAACCACCAGAAATAATATTTATTCCTTTTGGACCTTTCATAATGATATCAATTATACTAGCTTCACCTCTAATTACATTAGCTAAGGTTTGTTTAGGTATCATACCTAAAACAACATCTATGTTTCCAAGACCTAAATCAGCATCTATTACTGTTATTTTTTTACCTTTATTACTTAATGCAATGCCTAAATTGATAGTGAAATTTGTTTTTCCTACTCCACCTTTACCACTGGCTATAGCCAATACCCTTGCACTATTTTCTGGTTTTTTATTCATACTTATGATTTTGTTGTTATTTTGTCTAAAGCTGTTTATGAGTTCTCTTAAATTAGTAGCTTGATCCTTCATTTTAATCACCTACAAACATATTAACAATCTTATCAATATCAGCTATTTCTATATCATCAGGTACACTTTGTCCAGTAGTTAAATATGATATAGGCTTTGAAGTTATGAATTTGGCATTAAGTATGTTACCAAAACACGATGTCTCATCAGCTTTAGTAAATATTAAACTATAGTCATCTAAAAACTGGTATGACTTTATTATATCTTCAATATTTTTATAAGATGTTGTTAGGCTTAAAAGAAGAAATATTTCTGGTGACTCTACATACTCTAAAATACTGGTTACTTCTTTTAGTAATTCTTTATTTCTATGATTTCTTCCTGCTGTATCGATAAAAATATAATCTTTATCCGAATATTTTTCAATAGCATCCTTAACTTCATTTGGTTCATAAATAACAGTTAGCGGAACATCCAATATTTCGCTATATGTTTTTAGTTGATCAACGGCCGCAATTCTATAGGTATCTGCAGTAATAAATGCCACAGAACGTTTATTCATTATAGTTTGTTTTGCTGCAAGCTTAGCAAGGGTGGTAGTTTTACCAACGCCTGTAGGACCTACAAATATTATAACATTTTGTTTTCTACTATTATTACTGATTATATAGGGATTTCCAAGATAATCCTTTAAAATTATCTTTAAAGCATTCCTTATAGATGAATCATTTTCGTTAGAAATACTTATTTGCCTTCTAACAATAGAAAGTATTTTATCACTAACTGGTTTTATGACTCCTTTATCCATTAAACACTTCTCATATTTTTGTAAAACTCCATCATTATTAGTATTAGAGTTTTTATTCATATTGTCAATCACTGTTGACAGCATCATTTTTATGGAGTCAATTTCTTTATTTATATTATTAATATCATATGAACTAACATTTGATGATTTGTTTTTTTCAATTATATTTTGTTTGACCGGGCTACTATTTACAAAATATTTAGGTTGAGCATTATTTTGCTCAATTGAATCTACAGCAGCCACTACCTCAACAAGAGGTTTTTTAAGAAAACCCTTTAATCCTCGTTCCTTTATTTTTCTTGTATGAAGTATTATAGCATCTCTGCCTAATTCACTTTTTATTTTTATCATGGCCTCTTGTACGTCTTTAGTTATATACCTTTTTACCTTCATCTATATTTTCACCGTCCCTATAGACTGAATCTCAACATCAGTATCTATTTCATTATATGATAGTACTATTAAATCTGGTATACTTTGTTCCGTTAAGCTTTTAAAGTAATATCTAACTATAGGAGCTGTTATTACTATAGGTTGTTCACCAATGGATACTAACTTTTGAATTTCTGTAGAAAGATTGTTTAATATTACTTGAACCACAGAAGGCTCTAGGGATAAATACGACCCATGCTCAGATTGCTTTATTGATTCCATAATTAGCTTTTCAAGATTTGGATCTAGCATCACAACCTTAGCTCTTTTATTTTGTATGTATTGTTTTGTTATAGCCCTTCCAAGAGACTGTCTAACATATTCGGTTAACATATTTGTATCCTTTGTTATAAGACAGTAATCAGCTAAAGTTTCTAAAATCGTAACTAAATCCCTTATAGATACTCTTTCCTTCAATAGGTTACATAATACTTTTTGTATTTCACCATAAGACATCAGCTTTGGAACAAGTTCATCAACTAATGCTGATTGTTCTTCTTTGACACTATCAATAAGGGTTTTTACTTCTTGTCTTCCTAATAATTCATAGGAATATTTCTTAATAATCTCGGTTAAATGTGTTGAAATTATTGAAGAAGGATCTACAACTGTATAGCCAAGGATTTCCGCTTTTTCTCTATTAGCTTCCGTAATCCATTTAGCAGGTAATCCAAAGGCAGGCTCTATTGTATCTATCCCTTCAATATCTCCACTAGCATTACCTGGATTCATGGCAAGATAATGATTAAACATTATACTTCCATCTGATACCTCAGTTCCTTTTATTTTGATTAAATATTTATTGGCATCTAATTGAATATTATCTCTAAGTCTGATCATTGGAACAACCATACCTAATTCCAAGGCTATTTGTCTTCTAATCATAACAAGCCTATCAAATAGATCTCCCCCTTGATTTGGATCAGCTAAAGGTATAATTCCATAACCAAATTCTAATTCTATAGGGTCAACCTGTAGTAGTGGCATAATATTTTCAGGTTTCCTTATTTCTTCCACCTCTGCCTCTTCTACCTCTTCTAATTCAATGCTTTCATTCTTAATAATTTCTTTACGCAAAATATAACCTAAAAATACAAAAGTAGCTGACAACATAAAATAAGGGGTATTGGGTAGGGGAGTAATCCCTAACACAAATAGTACTCCTGCTATGATAAACATTATCTTAGGCTGCCTAAATAACTGCTTTATTAAATCATTACCTAAATCTGAGTCAGAAGCAGCTCTGGTAACCACTATACCAGTCCCTGTTGATATCAATAGCGCTGGTATCTGACTTACAAGGCCATCTCCGACAGTAAGTAAAGTATATCTTTGCATCGCCTCAGAAATTTCCATACCATTCATAAAGGAGCCGATTATAAAACCTGCAACGATATTAATAATAGTAATAATTATGCCAGCTACTGCATCACCCTTAACAAATTTACTAGCCCCATCCATCGCTCCATAAAAATCGGCTTCTTTTTGTATCCTCATCCTTCTATCTTTTGCTTCACTTTCAGTAATCAAACCAGAGTTTAAGTCGGCATCGATGGCCATTTGTTTTCCAGGCATAGCATCTAATGTGAATCGAGCTGCTACTTCAGAAACCCTCTCTGAACCCTTAGTGATTACTAGAAATTGAATAACTATAATTATCATAAAAATAATAAAACCAACTATTGCATTACCTCCAATAACGAAATTACCAAAGGCTTCTATTACATTACCAGCATTTCCATCCTTAAGTATATATCTTGTTGTAGAAATATTAAGTGATAATCTAAATAAAGTAGTTACCAGCAATAATGATGGGAATACTGAAAATTGTAATGGCTCTTTATTATATATAGATATAAGTAATATCAATAATCCTAGTGAAATATTTACACTTAATAAAAAATCTAAGACCATTAGTGGCACAGGGATTATTATTATCATTACAATAGCTATAATACCTACGGCAACAATAATACCGCCAAATTTCATCTAAGTTCCTCCTATATTGTCAAAAATTGTATAAGACTATTTGATATTTTAAAATATATCGTACAATCATTAATGAAATTTTCAAGATCTTGCTATTTATAAAAGACTTAAAAAAATATAGAAAATACGATTATTGATTTTTCAAACTGTAAATATATGCCAAAATTTCTGCTACAGAATGATATAAGTCTGGTGGAATAAATTCTCCAATATCAACTGTATAATAAAGCCTCCTTGCTAATGGCTTATTTTCAAAAAGGGGAATATCATTTTCTTTTGCGATTTTTTTTATATTTTGAGCAATTAGGTCCTGCCCCTTTGCAATTACCTTTGGAGCATCATGGGCATCTTCATTATAGGTTAAAGCAACAGCAAAATGAGTTGGATTTGTAATAACAACATCGGCCTTGGGCACATCCTGCATCATTCTTCTCATTGCTATTTGTCTTTGCTTTTCCTTAATTTTTGACTTTATTTTTGGATCTCCTTCTGTCTGTTTATATTCTTCTTTAACCTCTTGCTTAGACATTTTTAGTCCCTTTTCATGCTCCCATTTTTTATAGTAATAATCTAAAATTGCCAAAATCAACAACGCTATACCTAATCGTATAGTAATATTAAAAACTAAACTCCAAGCATAATCAATTACCTGATCTAGGTCCATATCAAACACATTCAATATATTATTATATTCTTTTAATAAATAGCTACAGCTTATATACAAAAGTATCGTTGTCTTTAAAAGTGATTTTACAAGTTCTACCAACGATTTCATTGAAAACATTCTTTTAAATCCAGCTATAGGATTTAGTTTGTCAAGTTTAGGTTTTAGGGTCTTTGTGGTAAAAAGAAACCCCACCTGCATATAACTGCATACTATTCCTACTGTCAAAGAAATAAGCAGTAATGGCAGTGAAAGCTTTACAATCAATAATAATGTTTCATTTAAAAACAAAACAATATTTTTAAATATGTAAATCGAGCTTATATCAGACGTATAATTTAACACTTTATGATAAAATTTGTATACTTCTTTATACCAATAACCTTTAAGTAAGTTTATTGAAGAAAAAACGAAAATTAATATTAAAGCAGAATTAATATCTTTACTTTGATGTACTTGCCCTTTATCTCTTGCTTCTTTTCTACGCTTGGCTGTTGGCTTTTCAGTTTTTTCTCCTGTAAAAAGCTGTAAATCAAATCTAAGTTTTAACATTCAATCATCCTTTTACAGCACTATTCAAGAACTCTTTAATATAGTCAAACATTATTGCAAAAATATTGCTGAATACTTTAAAATAAAGTGGCAATACTATAAAAATAGTAACAAGTCCAATAAAAATTTTTAAGGGCATTCCAACAACAAAAACATTCATTTGAGGAATAGCTCTTGATAAAATGCCTAATATAACATTTGTGATGAAAATTGTAATCATTACTGGAACTGCAATCTTAAAGCCTAGTATAAATGAAGTTTCCAGTATTTCAATAACTTTATCTACAAATAATAATTTTACAGTCTCATATCCTATAGGTATTATCTTGAAGCTATGCAAAACAGCTTTAATTAAAGTATGATGTAAATCAGTCATTAAAAAAACTAGTATACACATTACATAATAAAAATTAGCAGTAATTGGTATTTGTGATTCGTCTTGTGGACTTATGACGCTTACAATGGAAAATCCAATATTTCTATCGACTAAAACTCCAGCTATATATATGGAATTTAAAATCAAAAGAGAAATAAACCCAAATACTAAGCCAATTAAAAATTCAATTAACATATAGTACAATAATTGATAGACGTGTATTATTTGCAATTTAGATGAAATTGTAATTATTGGAAAAGCAATAAGGGTAAGAAATCCAGCAATTCCAATTTTTAAAGTTCTTGGTATAGTTTTTGTCCCAAATACTGGTGTTAATAAAAATATGCCACTGATTCTTGAAAAAACTAATATAAGTATAATTATATTTTCCATTATATTCATTAATTTTCTTCCAATCTAACTAATTAACTGCTTTCAATATCGCTTTTAATCCGTTAAAATCAATTCTTATTATAGATAAACAACATTAAGTATTTATGTTGTTTATCTTTATGGGATTTACATAGTAAAAATTAGCTTATACATGTACAAATACCTAGTTTTTCTAGGGCTCTTAGCCGTACGTAAATTAGCATCTTTACTTAAATTCCCTATAGTTATTTTACAAAATTGTTTATGTTAGAAAAAATATAAGTTGTAAATTCTGTTGATTTTTTTAAAAGCCAAGGACCAAGTAGAACCAATGTTAGAAATACTGCTAGTATTTTGGGTACAAAAGCTAAAGTAGCTTCTTGAATTTGAGTTGTTGCTTGAAAAATACTTACAGCCAAGCCCACAAATAGTCCAGCCAATAAAAGTGGTGATGCAAGAAGAATAATATGATATAAAGCTTGCTGAAATAAATCCAGCACTAAACCTTCATCCATTATATTAACACTCCTAATTAAATCCCAATAAAATATGCTTAATAATAAGGTTCCAACCATCAATCATAATAAAAAGTAATATCTTAAATGGTAAGGAAATCATGACTGGTGGAAGCATCATCATTCCCATTGACATCAAAGTACTTGCAACTACCATATCAATAACTATGAAAGGAATAAATAGCAAAAAGCCTATTCCAAAACCTGTTTTAAGCTCACTTATAATAAATGCAGGAACTAAAGCCCTAGTAGGTATATCATCTATGCTTTTTGGAGTTTCATCTCCTATAATATTTAGAAATAGCGCTAAGTCCTTCTGTCTAGTTTGTTTAAACATAAACTGCCTTAGGGGTTTTATCGCTTGATCTGTTGCTTGTTCAAATGATATTTCCCCATTGGTATAGGGCTTAATAGCATTCTCATTAATGGCATCAAAGGTAGGTGCCATTATAAAAAAAGTTAAAAAAAGAGCTAAACCAATCAACACTTGATTCGGTGGCGTTGATTGAGTTGATAATGCCTTTCTCAAAAAAGATAAAATTATAATTATCCTTGTAAAACTTGTAGTCATTATTAATATTGAAGGAGCTATGGTTAAAATTGTAAGCAATACAAGTATTTCTATACTAACAGCTACTTCCTTTGGATTCTTAGCTTCATCGATCCCTAGACTTAATTTGGGAATAGGAAACTCTGGCTCTGCATAAGCAGTATAATTACTTACATTAATACAAAAACTACTTATAATAATTATCGCAATCATTGTGATAATAAAATATTTGAATATTTTATTCATTTTTTCATCCTTACCTGTAATTGAATTCTATAGATATTAGCTTCATAAGATATTTATTAATAAAGCTAATTATATATGGTTTTGTATCTTTTTAAAACTAATATCCATATTTTAAACTACTATTTACTTGTATCTTAAGTTTTTAATGTTTGATAAAATATCACTAAATTTCATGTTTTTTATTTTAACATCCTTTAATTGTAGAGAATCTAACTTATCAATCAACTGAGCACCATTTTTACCTACAAATATTAGGTAGTAATGTTCATCTAACTGGATTAATACAAGGGATTTATCTACTCCTAAAGGCAATTTTTCTATAAATCTTATGTTCCTATTTGTTGTAATATTGGCATTTAATCCTCCAGAGACTATTTTAGTAGTGAAAAATGCCAATATTATAATAAATATTGATGCAATCAAAACAATAATTGGATAATATCCTGTCATTTATGAGTTTTTACTCCCTTCATATTAGCCAATAACTTTTTTAACAGCCTCAATAACTCTATCAGCTTGAAATGGCTTTACAATAAAGTCACGTGCCCCTGCCTGTATAGCTTCAATAACCATTGCTTGCTGCCCCATGGCAGAACACATAACTATTTTTGCATCAGGAGCAATCTTTTTTATTTCTTTAACAGCCTGTATACCATCAACTTCAGGCATGGTAATATCCATTATTACTAATTCTGGATCTAATTCTTTAAATTTCTCAATAGCTTTTTGCCCATTCTCTGCTTCACCTACTATTGTATATCCATTTTTTGATAAAACATCGCGAATCATCATCCTCATAAATGCCGCATCATCAACAATTAATATTCCATTTGCCATAATATTTCCTCCTTTAATTCACTAGAAATTATTTACACGTTTTTGTGGATTAATAATATCTGTAATTCTAATACCATAATTTTCATCAACAACTACTACTTCTCCTTTAGCAATTTGTTTACCATTAACATAAATATCTAAAGGTTCTCCTACTAGCCTATTTAATTCTATAACAGTACCAGGTCCAAAATCAAGAATTTCACTTATCTGTTTAGTTGTTCTTCCTAATTCAACTGTAATACCTAATGGCACATCCTTTATAAGCTCTATATCACTATAAGAATTATAGCCATCACCCTCATCATCAAAGCTTTCAAATTGTAAAGGCTGCACATTAACAGGCTTATTATGAGAATTTCTTTCAATTCTAGGATTAACAGCTTTTTCTCTTCTATTATTATTCATTGGTTGCTTCATAGTATTTTGTTCAGGTATATCATTTATATCAGTTTCCCTAACAATGTCATTATCTACCATTTTTGTTTTAGCAGAACCAGAACTTACATTTAATAATGGAGCAACCAATTTTTTAGCAAATTCAATTGGAATAATCTGCATTATTTCACTGTCTATTAAATCACCTACAGTCATTCTAAAGGCAATTTTCACAATTTTATGGTCACTTTCTATTCCCATATTGTCATATTTTTTATTAGGCAAGTCAACAGAAAAAGCACTTGGAGGTAAAATATCTATTTTTTTTGTAAATATTTCGGAAAGAGATGTGCATGAAGAACCAATCATTTGATTCATAGCTTCTCCTATGGCACTTAGGTGAATATCTGTAAGATCTTGAGAAACATTTTTGCCATCACCACCCATCATCAAGTCGGTAATGATTTTTACATCTTCCTCATTTAATATTAGTAAATTAAAACCCTCTATTCCTTCTCTATATTTTATCATTACAGCTACACAAGGTATATCATAATCGTTAGATACCTCATCCAAAGTCGTTACTGATACTTTAGGAGTAGTTATAGTAACTTTTTGACCTAGTAATGTGAATAATGTGGTGGCAGATGTCCCCATACTAATATTACCTATTTCCCCCAAAGCGTCTTTCTCATCATCTGTCAAATCATTGTCCTCTTCAAAATCAGAAGTAGTCCCCTTAAGTAAAGCATCTATTTCTTCTTGAGAAAGCATATCAGCCATCCAGATCATCTCCTTCCTCTATGAATTCTGTAATCTTTATAGCGACCTTATTCTTTCTTACACCAGGCTTGGCATAAAACTTCTGTTGATTACCTATTATAACCTTAATATCTTCATTTACCTTGGTATCTAATTGAATCACATCTCCTATCTGTAAATCAAGGAACTCCCCAACGGAAATGTTTGTACTGCCAATAACTGCTCTAACATTTACATAGGTCTTTTCTAAACCAAATTTTATTGCATCCTTCTCTTCACAGGTAACTTCTTTATTATTATTTGAAAACCAAAGCCTTGTACTTAATTTTGGTATTATTGGTTCGAGGACATAATAAGGAATACACATATTAAGCATACCTTCAACTTCTCCAATTTTAACATTAAGGGTTACTAATGCAATAATCTCATTGGGTGAAACAATCTGTGCAAATTGAGAGTTTGTCTCAATTTTTTCTAAAGAAGGATTCAAAGCTACTATATTCTCCCATGATTCTACTATTAACTTATTAATCTTTATAAGGATTCTTTTCAAAAGAGTTAGTTCAATCTCAGTAAAGCCACGGTTTTCTTTAATCAATCGTCCACTTCCACCTAAAACTCTTTCAATCATTGTAAAGGCTATATCAGTAGAGACATCTACTATTATTTGCCCATTTAATGGCTCGAAATTAATTATCCCTAAAACTGCAGGATCGGAAATAGAATTACTAAATTCATAGTAAGTCAATTGTTCAACTGAAAGAACATCTATGTTAATTAATGTTCTCAAATATCCAGATAAAAAAGTATTTAAAAGCCTAGCAAAATTCTCATGGATAATTTGAAGTGTACGTAATTGGTCTTTAGCAAATTTATCAGGTCTTCTAAAATCATACTTTTTTATTTTCTTATCTTTATTTTCCTCTTTAAATTCTTGTACATCAACTTCCCCTGTACTTAACGCTTGAAGCAGATCATCAATTTCACTTTGCGAAAGGACATCTGACAATTACGTCACCCCCAATACTATTGGATTATAAATTCTGTGAAATAAACATTAGAGATAGCATTGGATTCTACTATATTTACTATCTTATTTTGTATATCTTTTCTTGCTTTTTGTTGCCCCTCTTCCCCAGACATATCTTTTATGGTTTTATCCCTTAGAAGCTCTAAAATGTCATTTGTAATTCTTTCTTTGTTTTTTGTAAGAACTTCAGCAAGTTTACTATCTGTATATTCAATAGTTATATTAATCTTTAATATATTGTTGCTTTCCTTGATATTCGTATACATTTCATCAAGCTTGAACTTATAATATTCAACCTTTTGCTCCTTGCTTGCTTCTTTCTTATTAAGAACTAGAAAAAATACTAAGGTGAATATTAATGCTAAAACAAGAAATCCTATTAAGCTTAAAATAAGAACTTTCTTTAAACTCATAACTTGTTCCCCTTTTATTATATATTATATTTCCACATTACTAATTATAATTTGGCTCACTTTTTTCATATTCTGAGTTCAATATTACTATATCAACTCTTCTATTCTTTGCCTTATTCTGCGGAGTATCATTGGGAGCAACTGGATGATATTTACTATATCCCGATACGGATATTCTTTCAGGGGTTATGTTGGTTTCCTCGATTAAAAATCTAGCTACATTAACTGCTCTTATAGTTGACAATTCCCAGTTAGTCGGAAATTTTTTACTGCTTTTAATAGGGTCTGAATCCGTATGTCCTTCTACTCGAATTATTTTATCAGAGAATTTATCTTGCTTAAGTAAGCTTGACATAAACTTTATGATCTCTTTAGACTGTGTTTTTAACTCAGCCCTACCTGAATCAAAAAGAACATTGTCATCAAACCTAATCAAAAGCCCTCTATCGTCAAGTTCAACCAGAATTTGACTTTGCAAATCATTCTCCTTTAGGTGCTTTTCAAAGCTTTCCTTTAAGGCTTGTAGGTTTCTTATTTCCCTTAAGTTGTTGGTAATATCATCTTCTAATGTGGAATTATTTACAAACTGCGTATCGTCCAAGGTCTTACCACCCCTCATAACACCAGCCGACCCTTGAAATGATTGCATTATAGCTTGAAATTTCTTTGCATCAATCTCTGAAAAAGCAAATAAAAGTACAAAGAAACAAAGCAATAATGTCATCATATCCCCATAGGTAGCCATATATTCTGGTACGCCACCAGTTTCTTCTTCTTGAGGTTTTTTCCTACTCATCTGCTACAGCCTCCATATCTTCACCATTATTTAAAGATTTACGTATTGAAGGTGGTAAGAAAGCCTTTAATTTTTCCTCAATAATTCTAGGATTTTCACCAGCTTGAATAGATAATAATCCCTCAATCATTATTTCCTTTAGAAGAATCTCTTCTTTACTTTTAAGCTTTAGCTTTTTTGCTATGGGAATACAAATCAAGTTAGCTAAAAGTGAACCGTAGAGAGTAGTAATTAAAGCAACTCCCATACTAGGTCCTATTGTATCAGGATCATCAAGCTGTCTAAGCATAGCCACCAATCCTATCAAAGTTCCTATCATACCAAAGGCTGGCGCAAGGGTTCCCATGGTATCAAAAATACTTTTCCCTTCATTATGTCTTTCTTCTAAAAAAGCAATCTCTGTTTCGAGGATGTTTTTGACTAATTCGGGATCTGTCCCATCAACTATGAGCATTACACCCTTTTGTAAAAAATTATCCTCAATCTCTTCTACAGCTTCTTCTAAAGCCAACAATCCTTCTCTTCTTGCCACATTTGCTAAACTTACTATTTTATTTATAATCATCCCAGTCTCATATGTATTGTTTGAAAAAGCCTTTTTTACAACTTTCATAGTAGATAGAACCTTTTTTAGTGGAAAGGCTATAAAGGTGGCTGCAATCGTCCCACCAATTACTATTAGTATGGAGGTGAAATCCCAAAACCAACCTAGTTCACCAGCACTCATAATTCCCCATAAAACAAGAACAATACCAGAAATCAATCCTATGATGGTTGACAAATCCAATTACTACACCTCATTTCTGCGATATTTTGTAATGGGGGTATCTTCTACAAAAATCCTTCTCTTATATTCTAATATCTTATCGATAACTTCGTCAATACCTTCTAACACAACAATCTTCCTGCCAGTAGTCATTGAAATTACTGTATTTGGTGTCTCTTCTATAAACTCGATAAGATCTGAATTTATAGCCAAAATCTCTCCATTAAGTCTAGATAAATATATCATACAAATCATCCTTTTATACACCTGGGCTATTTAAACCCAGGTATAAAATTATATATTATCTTTTAAGATTAACAAGCTCTTGAAGCATTTCATCAGTAGTAGTAATTATTCTTGAATTGGCTTGAAAACCTCTTTGTGTAGATATCATATCAGTAAACTCCAGTGAAAGATCGACATTTGACATTTCAAGTGCTCCTGGTGTTAAATCACCAAAGCTTCCGCTAGATGGAACACCATATTTAGGAGTACCTGAGTTTGGCGTATCAATAAACATATTACTACCTATTTTTTGAAGCCCCGCAGGATTGTCAAAATCCGCCAAACCTATTCTGGCTAAGGTTTTTCTTTCTCCATTTGTAAATATACCAACAACTTCGCCATTTGGAGATATGGTGAAATCGTTAATCGTTCCTGCTGTGTTACCATCTACGGCAACACCTTTTGCATCTGATGTATTGCTTTGTTGGGTTAAAATAACATTTTTGTTGTCATCTAGGAAAACCTTATCATCAATATCTAACGATATCTCTGCAGCTCCAGGATAGTTCAATTTTATAGTTCCTTTACCATCTGTTCCACTGGCAATAAAATTAGTCCCATCATGAGCCCCTTGAAATATTCCAGAGTTTGCTCCAGTGGGGTCATATGCATAATTACCTTTACTATCAAATTTTAGATATCTTTTTTCGCTAGCTTTTGAAGGATCAGTTGATGTGCTACCAAATATTACATCCCCATCCTCATCTTTAATAACTATCTCTCTATAGCTAACGTCAGTACTAGATCCATCTCCTACCACTTCTCCAAATTCAATTGTTAAAGTGTGTACATCACCTAAGCTGTCATATATATCAACAGTAGTTGTATATGAAGAATCATTATAGTTTAAATTACCCTTGATTTCTAATTCGGTAGTGGCAGTAGCTGCCTTTGTTTCAGATCTATTAATCTGTATAGGCTTCAGGTTTTCATCCAAGATTTTATATCCATTTGCCGCAACAAGATACCCAGCTCTATCAATATCAAAGTTACCTGCTCTAGTGTAAAAGCGATTTTGTGCATTTACATCGTTTGTCAATATAAAATAACCATTACCATCCACCATCAAATCGGTAACACGGTCAGTCCTTTGTGTAGATCCCTTAGAATGATTTACAGTAATCGATGCAACATTAACTCCTAAGCCAATTTGTTGAGGATTTGTTCCTCCTCTACCACCTTGGGGTGAGCCTGCACCCTTTATGGTTTGACTGAATACCTCTTGAAATGTAACTGCACTTCTTTTAAATCCAACTGTGTTTACATTGGCTATGTTATTACCTATAACATCCATTTTGGCTTGGTGTACCCTAAGCCCTGAAACTCCTGAATACATTGACCTCATCATATTTAAATGACCTCCTTTTGTTTTACCGTAAATAATCCCTTCTGTCAATCAGAGATTTTAAGCCTCCTTTTGAAGGTCCAGCTTATACAATTACGGCTCCATCTATATTAGTAAATACATTTTCCTTTAATTGCTCATCGCTGGCAGCAGTAATAATGGTTCTATTTTTTACGCTTGCGATAAAGGCCTTGTTTCCCATAAGTATTAAAGCTTCATTTACCCCTTTTTCTTCAGCCTTTTCAACACCTTTGTTTATCCTATTTATATCTTCCCTGCTAAGGTTAATATTTCTATTTCTTAGTCTCTGAAGTGCATGCTTTGAAAACTTTATATCATCTTCTGGCTTATAAATCCCATGGAGTATTTCCTGAAAGGATTTTTTAGTAGCATTATATTTAGCAGGAGATTTTGGAATGTTATTTTGATTTATTATAAGGTTATTACTAAACCTTAATCTGTCCAAATGTTCACCTCCCTTTAAATCTATTTATTACTATCCATATCGTAACCGCCAATAGCTTTATTGATGTTAATCAATTCATTGATTACTTCCAAATCATTGTCCAAGGATTCATCTTGGTCATCCTTTAACTTTTCAATGTTATTGTTTAATTTCTCAAAGCTGCTGGTAATATTATCATTAATGTAATATAAAGATTCATTAACTCTTTTACTTTGCTCCTTAAATGATTCATTTATTTGATCAAGTATTATATTATTAAGTTGTATGTTTTTATTCATTTGCTGCATTTGTTCTAGTGAACTGAATTGAGCCATTTGTGCAATAAATTCTCTATCCTCTATGGGATTTAGGGGGTCTTGATTTGAAAGCTGAGTTATTAGCAATTTTAAAAACATATTTTTATCCATACTGTTTGGATCAGCTTTACTTATTAAATCATTCTTATCATTACTTGGTGTTTCATCTTCTTTAACAGATACGATGTACCTTTGAACATTAAAATCTTTATCCTTAAGAGCTTCTTTAACTTTATCGAATTCAGCATGTATTACATTTTTTACAATATTGCTGTCAGCTAAAAATTCAGCTATTTCTATCCCATCCTCTTTATAAACCCTTATAGATAAGTTGCCTAGACTTTCAGGCTTCATCTTTATAATTATTTCTGGAGTATTTTCTGAAAGAGAATTTTCAATATTATTTACTATTTGTTCTACTATTTGGGAGTTGGACTCACCCTCTTCAGAATTAAGTTTTATCATTATTTTATGCACAGAAAAACCCTTTTCCTTTAACATGCTTTTTAATTTTTCAATATTCTCATTTAAAACCTCTTTAACAACTTCATTGTCGGTTTCAAATCTAGCTACAGTAATGCCTCCTTCTGCAGAAATTTTTATGGATAACTTCCCTAGGGTACTTGGTTTTAACTTAATAACTATCTCAGAAACATCTTCTGAAAGGGTATTTTGTGCATTCTCCATTATTTGGTCAAATATATCAGAGTTATTTTCATCTGTTTTGCTTACGGCCCCACTACTTCCTTTATATATATAGTTATTATTTACTGAACCGATTGTCAAATATCTTCACCTCCCTATGCTAAATAATCGATTGATGAGCTTAAGCCATCGATAGTCTGCTGACTTAAAGCATATGTATCATTTTTTAATTGATTGTTATTTAAGAATATCTTTTTTGATTTTTTCTTACTGAAATATGAGAAACTATTTTCCTGATGGTCTGAATCCTTGTTAACAGAAACATTAAATTCTTTTATTTCAAAGCCTTTATCACTTAATGCATTTCTTAAATCTTCAAGGTTTGATTCTATAGCTTCTTTAACTATTTGGCTTTCTACTTCAAATCTAGCTACCAATATCCCTCTTTCAACAGCTATTTTCATTGACATTTTACCTAGATTATCTGGCTTAAGCTTAAGTAACATTTCTGACACATCTTCAGATATGGAGACCTTTGCCCCTTCAAGGATTTGATTAAAAATGTTTAAATCCAGCCTATTAGTACTACCTGTCATGGTTGTATTTCCATTAAGGTTTTGAATGTTGTTAGTATTATCAAGCTGAAAGTTTTTAATAGGTGTAATATCTGTGTCACTACTTAATTCAGTATTAATATTTACATTCTTCTTTACAGAAATAGCAAATTGACCTTTAGAATTTTCGTCTTCAATAATACTAATCTGTGGATTTCTCTGTTCAGTAGCTTCCTTCCCTGTGGCAATATTGCTTTCGTCCTTTGTTATATTGCTTTCGTCCTTTGTTATATTGGTTTCATTTTTTATAGAACTATGTTCTAAATCTAATTTCTCACTATTGTTAACATTATAAGAATTAGAAGTTTCAAGTATTTGAGATAATTTGTCTATTGTATCCTTAGCTATCTCTTTTAGTTCTTCATTATTTATAATATCGGAACCTTTTATAAGCTTTAGGTCCCCCAGCAATTTCTTTAGCATATCTAAATCTAAATCAGAAGAAAAACTCATATTAGCTCCATTAATATTCATATCAGAAATAATATCTTCTATTTGCTTTGTCAATGCCCCAAGCTTTTCACTATCAATTACATTACTTGACTGCAGAACTTGCATTAAATCTTCAATTAATAAATACAACTCATTCAATTCTTTTTCTTCTTCAACATTTGTATTTTTATTTTCCTCATAATTATCTTGTACTTTTTTTATATTACTTACTTTATTTTCTTCATCTTCCATTTTATTTCGAGATTCCACTTTAGAACTATTAGGATTTTGCTCCTCTTTTTTTCTATTTAGAACCTTTTTAAAATCATCCTTTTCTAAATTGGTAGTATTACATTTAAGTTTACTACTGTTGTTAGTTTTAGCTTCAAATGTTTTTTCAAGAAATTGCATTTGGCTTACATTTCCTCTTATCATCTTTTCACCTCCCTTCTAATATTTATATATGTCTAAAACCTAGCAACTGATAATAGGCAGTTGACTATGATTTTGACTTGCTTGATATTTTTACTATTGTGGCAATGATAACTTTTTAGTAATATCTGATGCTAAATTATTATCTAAATTAGATAATACAGATGCTAATTTTCTTTCACTGAATTTATCCAAAATCGTCAAGGCTAAATCTTCATCACTTATGGATATGGTTTCACCATTGCTAAGTGAATATTTTTTAGAACTGGAGGTATTCCTTATCATCCTTTTTATTAGCATAGCAATTTGCTCATCCCCCATTTTTTCGTATATGGACGTTAGTTCATCAACATTTTTATCAAAATCTCTATAAATCTTATAGGCCTTTAATATATCCTCTGTAATAAAATCCTTCCTATTTAGTAAAATTTCCTTTTCCTTAATCTCATTTACTAACTCATGAACAAAGTCATCATCATTTAACCTAGCAAGAACCTGTGCACCCTTTATAATTCCAATATTCTTATATATAAAGGCCAATTCATCAACTTTATATGTTTGGGTATTACCAATTATACTAACTAATTTTTCAGGACTTTCTGTTGAATATATTTCTGCGGCATATCTTAGTTTCAACTCTCTATCTTCCATTGTACTTAAAAGCACTTTTATGTCCCTCTTTTTTTCATCAAAACTGAATTTATCAATTATTTTTCTACTGATATTTTTATCCATGTACCTCAAAAGGAAGGCAGCATTTTCTTTTTTCATATTTTCAAATATTTTACCTAACTCAGTATAGCCTATTTCATTATTATTAATAGAAGCTTCAATCTCTTTTATAGCTGTAATGTAAGAAAGGCTTTCAAAGTATTTTGCTTTATCCATTATTTCTTTTTCTTTTTCTATATCTATTTGTTCAACCGTTCTTAGAAGGATATCCTTTTTTACTAAATTTTTTCTGATTTGATCCATAATAGCCTTTGTCTTATTAGCGTCTAGCTTTATCATAAGCTTGATAATTTCGTTATAAAGTACTTCATCTTCATTTTTAATTAATATCAACTTATCTATTGCCCTATTGTTATCTATACCAACCAGATATTTAGCAACGGATATTTTTTGAGTATCCAATTCATTTTTAGTTGGATAAGTTTTAAAATATTCTCCCACAGGGCCAGGTAGATTCACTAATATCTTATTAGCCTCCATTTTAAAACTATCATTAGTATAATATATAATTCCTACTATAAGTAACGGTGTAATAATAAACACCATAAAAACAACTAATAAAATTTTTCCAATTCCTATACCCTTTTCAGTTTGTTTTACTTTATCCGTCATAATAATCACCTATGTAATAAACTGTTTTTATATGTAATTAATTGATCAATATTTCTTTCCTCAATTTTTTTTAGCATCATATTGAACTCTTCCAGCTTTTTTTCCTTTAGTTTCTCCATAATTCTTTTTTCCTTTGATATTTCAATTAATTGATTTTTTATAGACTCTATTTCTTTTTTCTTCATATATATTATATTGTTTTGAAAAGCTATATTCATATTTAAATCTTTTCTGTAATCTTCTATATTTATTAAGGTTATGAGCTTGCACCCAGAGGAAGTCTTATTCTTAATAATCTTTAAATATTCATTGTCTTTCATAACCAAAGCATTAAGTTTATTCTTTTCTTCATTTAAAATATCATAGGCTTTACCTAATTCAGTTTTTAAGGCATCTTCTTTTTTTTTAGCAAGATTAAGAATACTTTCGTACTTGAATTTAAAACCTTTCATCATAATCACCTTATGGTCTATATTTATATAAATGTAATTTTTTCTAAATCCTTTAAAGTATCGTCAAAGCTTACCTTTTCATCTATACCTTGTGTAAGAAAATCATTGAAAGCTTCAATTTTTTCAATGGCTATATCAATCTTTTTGTTATTCCCCTTAGAATATGCACCTATATTAATCAAATCTTCTGCCTCCTTATAAACAGAAAGGTACTCTCTAAATATTCTTGAGGCTTTTATGTGATTTTCAGTTGAAATATTTGGCATAACCCTGCTTATACTATTTAAAATATCAATTGCTGGATAGTGTCCCTTGCTGGCTAATTTCCTAGAGAGAAAAATATGTCCATCAAGGATACCCCTTACTGCATCGGTTATTGGTTCGTTTAAATCATCGCCATCTACCAGAACAGTATATAAAGCAGTGATAGAACCTTTTTCCGAATTTCCAGCTCTTTCCAAAAGCTTAGGCAATACAGCAAAAACAGATGGAGTATACCCCCTTGTAACAGGCGGTTCTCCTACAGCCAGTCCTACTTCTCTTTGGGCCATTGAAAATCGAGTTAGCGAATCCATCATCAGCATAACATTTTTCCCTAAATCCCTGAAATATTCAGCTATAGCAGTGGCAATATACGCTGCTTTTGTTCTAACTAATGCAGGCTTGTCAGATGTCGCAACGACTAACACAGATCTCTTTAAACCTTCCTCCTGTAGATCATTATCTATAAACTCCCTTACTTCTCTGCCCCGTTCTCCAATTAAGGCTATAACATTTATATCAGCCTTTGTATTTTTTGCAATCATTCCCATCAACGTACTCTTCCCTACACCGCTTCCTGCAAAAATACCCATTCTCTGCCCAGCGCCACAGGTAATAAGACCGTCAATGGCTCTGATTCCTAATTGTAAAGGTCTAGAGATTTTATCTCTCTGCAAAGGGTTTGGTGGCATATTGTCAACAGAATATCTTTTTTTCGAAATTAGATTTCCTTTTCCATCAATAGGATTACCTAATCCATCTAAAATCCTTCCTAAAAGGTGCTGTCCAACATTTACTTGTAGCGAATGTCCTGTTGCAACAACTCTACTACCAGGTCCTATACCATTCATATCACCTAAAGGCATAAGAAGAACAATTTCATCTTTAAAACCAACTACTTCAGCTTTTATAGGGCTTCCTTCCTTCAATGGATATATGTAACAAACCTCTCCAATTTCTACAGCAGGACCTAAGGATTCAATGGTTAATCCTACTAATTTTGATACCTTTCCACTGTATTTAATTAAGTTGGAATTATCTAGTGCATCAAAATATTTTTTTAAAAAGGACATTAATATCACTCACTTTTTAATAACTCTTCAAACATTTCTTTAACTTGATCAAATTGGGTTTTAATACTGCTGTCAACACTTCCAGATTGCGTATCTATAATACAACTGCCCTTTGATAAGGATTTATCTTGCTTAATAATGATATCATTTATGTTTTGGCTTAAAGCCAATATCTTATCCTTAGAGCTTAAGACAAAATCATAATCATCTACGCTAACTCTTAAAATAAGATTTTCTGTAAAAGCACATTTTTCTAATCCGATTTTAATCAAATTAAGTATAACATCATATTCCTCTTCAACTTTTTTATTCAGTATTTTTTCAACTGTTGAAATAGTTAATTTTATAATCTCTTCTTCTAAACCATTAACTAAAGATCTCATATTTGCTTCTGTCTGCCTTTTTATTGTAAGTGCTTCCTGTATAATACTATCTGCTTGAAGCTTTCCTTCTTTAAAACCTTCTTTTTTCCCCTGTTCAAATCCTTCCTTCCGTGATTGCTCCATTATTTTTTTTGATTTTTCATAGGCCTCAGAGATAATTCTATTTTCTTCCTTACGAGCATCATTAATCCTTTGTTCATATAATAGATTCATTTCTTCGATTTTCTTTGAAATCAAATTCTCTTCTTCTTTTAATCTTTCTTTTAAATTCTCACCCTCATTAGATTCAGAATTAGATATATCATCAGTCCTTTTTTTAGCTATATTACTGATAGAGTCCTTGATTGGAAGTCTATATTTATTTTTATCAACGATTATCTGGGAAGACTTTAAAACTCTAGACAATTATTTCATCTCCTCCACCACGTGATAATATTATTTCTCCAGCTTCTTCTAGTTTCCTAATAATATTAACAATCTTCTGTTGTGCTTCTTCAACATCTCTAAGCCTAATAGGTCCCATAAACTCCATGTCTTCTTTGATCATTTCAGCCATTCTCTTAGACATATTGGCAAAAATCATATCCTTAACTTCCTGAGTAGAACCCTTTAAAGCAACAGCCAATTCATTGTTATCAACTTCTCTGATAAACCTTTGTACTGATACGCTATCAAGGGTAATAATATCTTCAAATACAAACATTCTTTTCTTAATATCTTCAGCTAGTTCAGCATCCTGTATTTCCAATGTTTCAATGATAAACTTTTCAGTACCTCTATCAACAGAGTTTAAGATATCTACTATAGTTTGAACTCCACCAGTTGTAGTATAGTCCTGAGTTACCATAGATGATAGCTTTCTTTCCAAAACATATTCAACTTCCTTAATTATCTCAGGCGATGTTCTTTCCATTGTAGCTATTCTTTGAGCTACATCGGCTTGCTTTTCCTGAGGTAATGAAGATAAAATTTGACCAGCTTGACTAGTACTTAAATAGGAAAGTATCAAAGCAATAGTCTGTGGATGTTCATTTTGGATGAAATTCAATAACTGTGTAGCATCGGCTTTACGAACAAAATCAAAGGGTCTAACCTGTAATGAAGCCGTAAGTTTATTTATAATTTCTAAAGCCTTATTTGAACCCATAGCTTTTTCGAGAACTTCTTTTGCATAGTTTATACCGCCTTCTGAAATGAAATTCTGTGCCAAACATACTTGATAAAACTCTTCAATGACATTTTCCTTTTCTTCAGCAGATATTTTCCTCATATTGGCTATTTCTAGGGTAAGTTCTTCTATCTCGTCATCCTGTAAATGTTTAAATATCTTAGCAGACTTGTCAGGCCCTAAGGCAATTAACAAAACTGCAGCCTTTTCGCGTCCTGTCAATCCCATTTTTCTTGACATCAACAACACTCCTAATCTTCATTCAACCAAGTTCTGAGAAGTTGTGCAACCAGTTCTGGTTTTTTATCAACAAATTTATCTATTTGATATTTATAACTTGATTTATCGTTTAAGTCTATATCGATTTCTTCTATATCTTCATCAAAATCATCAGCAGAATTATCAAGCATTTCACTTACTTCGTTCTTCCTTCTTCTAATTCTTACTACCGCAATTATTGACCCTATAATAACTAATAAAGCTATAACACCAATACTTATTACAGGTATATTATTTAAAATACTCGTATTCTCTTCACTACTTATTGCGAGTAAGTTATCTTGCTGAGAGTCAGTAAAGTCTCTTGCCATCACTTCAACCATTTTTGTTTCCAATCCAGCTGCGGCAGATACTAATTTAATAAGTCTTGCCTTATGTTCATCAGTTAATTCTCCATTTTCAAGGGTCTTCTTATTTAATATTATTGCAACAGTGATATTTTTGACACTGCCAGTTTCTTTTACAATATTTCTTCTTATCTCATTAAGCTCATAATTTACACTTTTATTTTCCTTTGAAAACTTTGAATTATTAGAATCTATTTCTTTATATTCAGTTATCGAATCCGAATTGGAATCTGTTCCTGGGGGACCTCCCTCTGTTCCATTAACAACTTCTTCCTTTAGTTCTTGCATGCTTCTTATAAGACCACTAGTCTCACCTTCAACGGGTGAAGAATATTCCTTTATATCGGTTATTTCTCTATCAAAATCAAGATTAACATTAACCATTATATCAACATTATCATTACCATATATTTTAGCTAAAAATTTTTTCAAACTTTTTTCTAAACCTTTAGTAACTTCTTGCTGCATATCAAATTTTTTATCTAGTGAATATCCATCATCATCAATACCACCCTCATTTAGCATCCTACCCGTATTATCATGAATAGAAATATTGTTCATTTCCAATCCTTCAACGGCATTAGCCACTAACATAACAATGCCATTAACCTCCTGTTCAGATAATTTGAATCCATGTTTAAAGGTTAATAGAACCGATGCTTTCGATTGCTTTATTTCTTCCGTTAAAAAATCAGAATTATCAGGTACTGTAAGCAACACATGGGCTTTTTCGATACCATTTATTTCCTCAATCGTTCTGGCTAATTGATTCATTTTTGCCTGCAAATATTTTTTCCTTTTATCGTCATTTGTCATAGTAAGTGTATTACTATTAAATGCATCCTCCCAAGTTATACCCTTTGAAGGGAAGCCTTCAATGGCTAAGTTCATTCTAGCCTTATTAAGATTTTCTTTTGGTACGGAAATTGAAGTACCTCCATTTTCAGCTCTGTATTGTATATTCATTTCTTCAAGCTTTTGAGTAATTTTGCCAGATTCATCAAGGCTTAAGCCGTTATATAAAGTAACATATTTAGGTTTAGTTATGTATAATATCGATAATGCCAAAGTTAATACTAAAAACAAACTACCAACACCAATTAATATTTTTTGTTTCTTACTAAGGGACTGGAAATATTCATTTAATTGGTTTTGTATCTTTGTTATTGAATCCCCCATTTAAATCCTCCATTCATTGCTAGAAAAATAATTTTAAATTAATTTTTACTCGGCGGATTTTATTCGAATCAAGAGTATTTCTAGTTAAAACAAGAAACAGTTTGATATTTCACACCGAAAACTCATATTTATATTTGCATCCTCATTATCTCTTTATAAGCGTCTAAAACCTTGTTTCTTACTTCGATGGCAAATTGCAAAGCAATTTCGGATTTTTGTGATGCTATGATAGCTTCATGTATATTATCTATTTCTCCAACAGCTAACTTAAGTCCCATTTCCTTTGCCTCATTTTCATAAGAATTTAATTTATCAATGGATTCTAATAAAAAGCTTTTAAAATCACTATCCTTTATTTTTTTTCTATCCTCAAGATTAGTTCTTAGAAGCTCAGAATTATGTATATTAGATATTTTCATAGTTTACCCCCAAACCATTATCGACCAATTTCTAGAGCCTTCATAGCCATACCCTTAGTGGTATTTATTGCAGTAACATTCGCTTCATAAGCTCTAGAAGCAGATATTAGATTAATCATTTCAGTAACAATATCTACATTAGGCATTAAGACATAACCTTTTTCATCTGCTTCTGGATGACCAGGATTATAAACTCTTTTAAAAGGAGACTTGTCATCTTTTATAGCACTAACCTCTACACCAGTACCAGCTTTATAACCATTTTTAACTTCATTTAAAAAATCAGAAAATGACTTACCTTGTTTTTCTTGGAAAATGGGAACTTGCCTTCTATATGGCATACCACTACTTGTTCTAGTCGTATTTACATTAGCAATATTTTTGGAAATTATATCCATTCGTAATCTTTCAGCTGTCAATCCAGTAGCACTTATATTTATAGATTTAAAAAAGCTCATTTATTTATTTACCTCCCTTTGAAATACACATTTTAATTTTACTTATCTGTCCTGATAATTGACGAGCTAATAAATTAAACTGAATGTAATTTTTAGAAAGCTCAGCCATTTCCACATCCACATTAACATTATTTTTATCCTTTCTAAAACTCGTACCCATTTCTCTAGTAATTTTTGGTTCTAATAAGCTTATGTCATTATTAGAAATATGTTTAGGATGGGTTTTATTTAATTGTATAGAACTATTTGTAATATAATCCTTTAATATGGAATCAAATTTAACATTCTGCCTTTTATATCCAGGAGTATTAACATTTGCAAGATTATTAGAAATTGCAGTATTTTTAAGCCATGATGCGTCCATTGCTTTTTTGTAAATATCTATATTTCCATATAGTTTATTTAACATCTCTTCAACCCCCATTTTTTTTACAATATTGCAATATGTCATTATTCTACAAAATTCGATAAAAACCTTTATTTTTTTTCTAAAAATACTATGTTTTTTTCATAATAACATTTTACATTAATTGTAATGAATTGTTAATTATTTTTGCAACTATTATTTAAACATAGTACTAAGTTACTAGAAGAAAAAAGCAAAATTTGTCGAATTCTAAGCTCTTAGTATTATATTTTGACAATACTAATTAACAAAAGGCAAATTTATATCTATTTCATCATTTCACTATAAAATTCATATAAATATCAACCTATAATTTTACTTCAAAGTAGTATCATTATCTTTAATGCCATTCATTCTTATATTTTCTGATTTTTATCAAATCCATTCACCATAAAGCAAAACAGCCCATAATAAAAGAAATACAAATCTTTTACTATGGGCTATTCAAATTGCAAACATTATATTTGATTCAAACAGCTAGTCCATAATACTAATTTTAACAATTCACTTTAATCTAATAATCTTAATATAAGAACGGCTTATACATACGTATATCTGCTCTTATTCATTAAGATTATATCTTGAATTCATCATATTTTTTTAATGACTTTAGTTTAATATACCACAAATAGCTTTTTTTGTCAAATTTCTATTTTATTTTGATAGTGTCAAGATACTGTAGGAAAAAAATTTAAAAAAAATTCTTATGTTCTGATGAAATTAAGCACCACGAACAGACTTGAGTAATTCACTAGCCCAAGTTCTTTTCCCAATATTCAAAACAGTTATATTATCAATTTTTTCTTCTACTTTTTTATTTAATTTTCTTTTTACAACTCTTTTATCTAACTTCTCGATTCTTTTTTCTTTCTGCTTTTCTTTTCTCTTTTTTATCATTGTTTCATATACTTTCCCACCATTGGCACGATGTACTCTTAGTCGTGCCA
>NZ_FRAG01000002.1 GCF_900142245.1 Paramaledivibacter caminithermalis DSM 15212
TTAGCTGATAGGTACTAATAGGTCGAGGGCTTGACCAGATTTTCCATTGTTCAGTTTTGAGGGAACAAAAAGACGAGATATGTTAGAATGTTGAAGGTTAAAATGTTTTAGGATCAATCTTTAAAGAAAAAGCTTTATAGAAAGACCTCATTACAACATACAACATTAGAACATATAACAGACCCTCAAAGGTTTACTAAAAAGACTTAAAATTGCACCGAAGGTGCAAATATATCTGGTGACTATGGCGAAGGGGATACACCTGTTCCCATATCGAACACAGAAGTTAAGCCCTTCAGCGCCGATGGTACTTGGTGGGTAACCGCCTGGGAGAGTAGGTCGTTGCCAGTTTTATAAAAAAGTCAAGAGAAATAATTTCTTTTGACTTTTTTTATTTTTTTGTATATACGAAAATCATCTGCTATTGGGATACTTCTAAAGATCTTCTAGCGGTTAGAAGAAAAAGAAAGCCTCCTTTGTTAAATAGGAGAGATATTGTATTTACTAATAAATTAAGGTTGAAAAAGACCATTTATTTTAGTAAGATTTTAATAGCTGTCAAGGAGGGAAATTTATGGATGATAATATAATAATAAAAAAATCAATTATTCATGTACTAGATGCATCAGTTGGGATTCCAGTTTTATCAGATTTAGAATATGATTTAGAGCCTGAAATTAAAGACTATTTAAAAAAACACATCGTCAAGTTTTTTAAAGATATAGATTTAAAAAGAGTTTATTTTAACAATGAAAATAATAGAATAAAAACAAACTGTTTAAGATTAAAGAATCAAGAAAATGACTTTATCCAGATAAGTAAAAACATTGCTTCAATAATCCATGGATTTATTAATGAAAATCCAGATATTCCTTCAGCAGATTTAATATGCATTTTATTTAAGGTAGATGATGTCGATTATCTTGGAATTTTTAAGTTTAATTATAAAGAGTCTTATATTCATTTTATAGCAGAAAGTCAAAAAGGCAGAGATATTAAGATTATTAAACAAAGAACTGCATTACCTTTGTCAACACAGAAGATTGATGAAGGTATAATTATAAATATGGATGATTTTTCAATATTGTTAAAGGAAAAGAAATATGATATAGATGGTGAAAAACAATTTTACTTATCAAGTAGAATACTACAGTCTACAGAAGTATTATCAGATAAAGAAAAAATTGATATAATAAATAAAGCATCAAAGCAGGTTGTAAAGAAGTATTGTAATGATGATTTAACTAAGATTGCTGAAATAAGAAATGCAATGGCACAGAATGTTGAAGATTCTAATATTATTAATATTGAAGAGGTTGGAGATAAAGTATTTGGTCATAATATAGAAATGAAAAGAATTTATACTGAGGAAATAGAAAAATATGGATTAAAAGATAAGATTATAAATGTAAGTGAAAATCTAGAAAAAAGAGTTGTGAAAAAACAACGATTGGTAACTGATGATGGAATCGAGATTAAAGTTCCTGCTTCATTTCTATCTAGACAGGATAAGATTGAATTAATATCTAATATAGATGGTACAATTTCAATAATATTAAAGAATATAAGGGAAATAGAAGATAAATGATGGAAGTCTTATTAATATAATATAAATAGCAGGTTTTATAAAAAATTCTATATTATTCCAATTTTCAAATATAGATTTTTAAAATGATATATATGGTTAAGAGGCAGATAATATGTGTAATAAACGAGAAATAAAAATATCAGTTAGAAATTTAGTTGAGTTTATTTTGCGTTCTGGAGATTTAGATATAAGTTTTCGAAGCATGTCTAGGGCTGTAGAAGGAACAAGAGCTCATCAGAAAGTACAAAAATCTAAAGATGAAAATTATCAATCTGAAGTTACCTTAAAGCATAGCTTTGAATATAAAGGTTTTATATTTATGATTGAAGGTAGAGCAGATGGAATTATAAAAGAAAGAGTAGAAGACAGTATACAAATTGATGAAGCTGAAGTAGAAAAGCAATCTATTAGCAATATTTGTATAGATGAAATAAAATCTACTAATAAACCTCTTGAAAGAATAGATGAAAATCATAATCAGGTTCACTGGGCACAAGTAAAATGCTATGCATATATTTATTGTTTACAAAATAAATTAGATACTATTGATGTTCAATTAACTTATTTTCATCTAGAAACTGAAGTTACTAAATGTATCAGAAAAAAATTGAGTCTTATGGACTTGGAAGAATTTTTTTATAACATTTTAGATAAATACATAGTATGGGCTAATTTTACTTTTCAATGGACCATTATACGAAATAATTCAGTACAGGAATTAGTGTTTCCCTTTGATAAATATAGAATTGGACAAAGAGAGCTTGCTATTTCTGTCTATAGAACTATTAGAGATGGTCAGAAAATATTCGTTCAAGCACCTACAGGAATAGGAAAAACAATCTCAACACTTTTTCCTACTGTGAAGGCATTTAGTGAAGGTCACACGTCAAAGGTATTTTATCTTACAGCAAAAACCATAGCTAGGCAAGTTGCTGAAGAAGCCTTTAAGAAAATGAGACAAAAAGGCTTAAGATTTAAAACCTTAACATTAACAGCTAAGGATAAAATATGCTTTAAAGAAGAATCAAGATGTGCCCCAGAGTATTGTGAGTATGCCAATGGCCATTTTGATAGAGTTAATGACGCATTATTAGATATACTTAACAATGAAGATGAATTATCTAGAGCTATAATCGAAGTATATTCAAAAAAGTATAATATTTGTCCATTTGAGTTTTCGCTGGATTTAGCCATATGGGCGGATTGTGTTATATGTGATTTTAATTATGTATTTGATCCTAGGGTTTATCTTAGAAGATTTTTTGATTTTAATGGTAATGATTATACATTTTTAATAGACGAAGCACATAATCTTGTAGATAGGTCTAGAGAAATGTTTTCAGCAACTCTTTTCAAAAAATCATTTTTAGATTTAAAAAGAGTTTTTAAGGATAAGGAGCCTAAAATAGCTAAAGCTCTAAACAAAGTCAATACATATATGCTCAAAATGAAGAAGCTTTGTGGAAAGGAAAACTTTTATATACAAAAGAAAATGCCTAATGATATTATACAGATATTAAACAGTTTAATGTCTGAAAGTGAAGAATTTTTAGCTAAAAAACAAGGAACAGAAGGGCATAAGGAATTATTAGAATTATTTTTTGAAGCCTTAAGCTTTACAAGGATATTAGAGCTTTATGATGATAGATATGTAACTTATGTAGAAAAGGATAATAGAGATATAAAGCTAAAGATATTCTGTTTAGATCCTTCATATCTATTAAGTGAAGCAGTTAAAAGAGGAAAGGCATCTGTATTTTTTTCAGCTACATTATCGCCTATAGAATATTTTAAGGATATTTTAGGTGGAAATAAAAATGATAAGATAATGATATTGCCCTCACCCTTTGATAAGAAAAATTTATTACTTATGATAGCTAGTAATGTATCAACAAGATACAAGGATAGAGAAAATAGTTATAACATAATTGCAGACTATATTGAAGCAACAGTATCAAATAAAAAAGGAAATTATATGGTTTTTTTTCCTTCATATAGATATATGAAGGCTGTATATGAAAGATTCACAGAAAAACATCCTAGGTACAATACTATTATACAAACAAATACTATGACAGAAGAAGAAAGAGAAGAGTATCTCAATAAATTCCGTCATAATCCAAGGGAAACTTTAATAAGTTTTGCCGTAATGGGAGGAATATTTTCAGAAGGGGTTGATTTAAAAGGTGACAGACTATCGGGAGCAATAATAATAGGAGTTGGTTTGCCACAAATATGCTTAGAAAGAAATATTATAAAAGACTATTTTAACGAAAGAAATAATAAAGGATTTAATTATGCTTATATGTATCCTGGCATGAATAAGGTCTTACAGTCTGCTGGTCGAGTTATTAGAACAGAAAAGGATAGGGGAATAGTCTTATTGATTGATGATCGTTTTTCTTATAATTATTATAAGAGGATTTTTCCAAAGGAATGGAGACATAATATTCAAGTTTTTTCTCCAGAACATACAAAAATTATGACGACTTCATTTTGGTATAATAGCAATAGTTAGTGTTTTAATTTTGATATTTTTGGTATATATAGATATTCCAGTAAAACAGTTAATTTATACACATCAGAAATCCTCAAAAACTCTGGATATTTTAATATGTATAAATTAAGTTTCACTATGGAAAATCTATATTTTTAGAAAATTCTAAAATATAGGAATGATAGCATATAAGAAATAAACAAGATTTAAATGATAAAGATAAACAATTTTAAAGAACAATAAATTTTAGATAAAATTAAACCTTAAGGTTATCTATATCTATAATAAAATCAGACTTTCTACACAGTCTAATACCCCTTGTCATACTATAGTAGTGAAAACAGAATTAATAATTTTATGTATAGATATTCCAGTAAAACAATTAATTCATACATATCAAAAATCCCCAATAACGTTGGATATTTTGATATGTATAAATTAAGTTTTACTATTGAAAATCTATATAGTAAAAAAAGTAATAAGAAGGGGGAAATAAAAATAAATTATTATGTATAGAAGAAGATCTTTAAAGTTAGTAAAAGATGGTTATATTGATGAGAAAAAAATAATTGATATAGATAAAAATAATGAAATAAGTGCTAATTACTTAGTAAAACAAGATAATGAAGTAGATGATAATATGTCTACAAACCAAATAAGTTCTACTCAAGAAAATTCAGCAATTAATCCCGATGAGCAAGTAAATTCATTAGAAGAATTAATAGAAAAACTTTACAAAGGAGAAGATGAAGAAACTTTAGAGCAGATGAAAAGACTTATACAGATATTCAAACAGATACAAGGGCCTTTGAGATTTATACAGCAAATACAAGGACCGCTACGATTTATTCAGCAGATACAAGGACCTTTACAGCTTGTAAGACAATTGCAAGGGCCATTACAGATGCAGCAACAAATGATGAAAATGCAGCAACCTCTAAACGCTATTGGTAGAAGCCAAATCAACCATTATGCTCAAAGACGAATGCAAGAACAGTTTAAGAAACAGTTGGAAGGAGTATTATATCAGCAAATGTATAGTATGCTGCAAAGACAAATTGGTCAACAAATAAAACAGCAATTAAGTAAGGAGATACAAAATCAATTACCAAATATTCTTAAAAATTTTTTGAATAAATAATTGTAATAAATCCAGGGGTAATTCCTTGGATTTACTACATGTAATTTATAACAAGAAACTTAAGGACTTAATGTCCAATTTTTTTGTATAAAATAAAGGATATGATAAAATATTTGTATGAGTATATAACTATAATAATACCTATTATTGTAGGTTATTTTTAAAAGAGGAATTTAATCGAAATGGAAAAGAATTTATGCTTCTAAGTTTTATTGATTGGAGGATTTTCATGGAGAAGGTTTGGAGAATAATTACTGAGAAGAAGTCTGAAGAATTATCTATAGTTGAAAATATACTTTATTCTAGAGGGATTACAGATAAAGAGGAAATAAATGAATTTTTAAGTCATAAGCCCCAAAAAACCTATAGTCCTTTTAGTATAAAAAATATGATAGAGGCTGTGGGTAGAATTATTTATCATATAAAAAAGGGCAATAAGATTGTAATATCTGGAGACTATGATGTTGATGGTGTTACAGCTACAGCATTATTATTAGATTTTTTTGGAGATATAACTAATAATATTGATTACTACATACCTAATCGATTTACAGAAGGCTATGGATTAAATTTAGAGGCCATTAAGTATATGAAAGAAGAAATGAAGGCAGATCTAATTATTACAGTTGATAATGGAATTAGTTCTGTAAAGGAAGTAGATTATGCCAAGGAATTAGGGTTGGAGATTATAGTTACTGACCATCATAATCCACCTGAAAAATTACCAGACTGTTTAATTATAGATGTAAAGCAAGAAGGAGATGAGTATCCCTTTAAGGAACTATGTGGCTGTGGCGTTGCATTTAAGCTTGCACAGGCAATTCAAAAGACATTGGGATTACCAAAAACTATATTATCAAAGCTTCTTGATTTGGTAACCCTAGGTACTATTTGTGATATTGTACCATTAATAGATGAAAATAGGACATTAATAAAATACGGATTGAAAAGCATTAATGCAAATAAACGTTTAGGCATAGCTATTTTAAGGCAAATCCTTGGGCTGAAGGATAAAGAGATAACTGCAGGAAGAATAGGTTTTGGATTGGGTCCATGCTTTAATGCGGCTGGAAGGCTTGAAGATGCAAAGCATGGTGTCCAACTTCTTCTTGAAAAAGATATACATAAAGCTACGAAATTAGCAAAATATTTATATGACTTAAATAGAGAAAGACGATCGGTGCAAGAAGCTGGAGAGAAGCTTTGCAAAAGGATTGTTGAAGAAAAATATATGGATGATGACTTTTTAGTTCTTCGAGCAGATGAGATTTCTGAAGGTGTTATTGGTATTGTTGCTGGGAAAATAAAGGATACTTTTTATAAGCCAACATTGGTTGTTACGAAAAGCGAGGATGGACAATTAAAAGGAAGTGGAAGAAGTATATCAGGAATAAATATTTATGAAGAAATGAAAACCTGTTCTGATCTTTTTTTAGGTTTTGGTGGTCATGAAATGGCTTGTGGCTTCTCTATAGAAGAAGATAAATTAGATGAATTAAGATCAAGATTAGACTTTAGAGCAAAAAGAATCAGGATAGAAAAACCTGATATATTTGTTCCTAAATTAAATATTATGGCTGAGATTTCTCCCAATGAACTTACTATTGATCTAGTTGAAGAGATATCTAAATTGGAACCATATGGAATGAGTAATCCTAAGCCATTATTTATGGTGAAAAACATAAAAGTAGATACTACTAAGACAAGGGGCTGCGGTACTGACGGCAAGCATTTAAAATTTGTTGGAAATAGGGATAATGTTAATTTAGATGGAATAGGATTTTCATTAACCCAGAAGTATATAAAGATAGGAAAACCAGACACTGTAGATATAGCCTTTTTCGTTGATATAAATGAATGGAATGGAAATGTAAAGGCACAGATGATCATAGAAGATTTTAAAAAGACAGAAAGCATAGATGATAGAGTAATAAATAGTTAGTTGATTGAGCAAATTGCATAATTATCTTACTCAAAAACTTACTACTACATATATTTTTAAAATCCCAAGCTTGATACAATATATATTATGCAATTCTGCCAAGAAATAATTATGCAATCTTACAAATTACAAAAAAAACACAAACATTACAAAAAAATTAAAAATATCAAGAAAATTTATTAATTATCTGTTATAATTGGATATAGATATATAGTTGAGGAAATTGCATAATACATTTATAAAATTTTTCAATACAAAATGTAGTATAGAGAGTAAAGAAAGTTTTTACATATTGTATTTAAAAATTATTAGTGTTAATTATGCAAGTTTCTCAGTTAAAACGAAAATATTTTTAAAACTAATAACTTCTAAAGGGAGGAAAATATATGAATGATAATAATTTATTCAGAAAAGAAGTACTTACTTTAAAGCGTTATGTTCCAGGTAAACCTATTGAAGAAGTGAAAAAGGAATTGGGCTTAGAGGATATAGTAAAGCTGGCATCAAATGAAAATCCTTTAGGACCTTCAAAGAAAGCAGTTGAGGCTATAAAGCTAGAAGCGGAAAAAATTAATATTTATCCAGATCCAGGTGTAGGGACTTTAAGAGAAAAATTAGCGCAAAAGTATGATTTGAGTCCAGAACAAATTGTAGTAGGAAACGGTGGAGAAGAAATAATTAAGTTGATAGCTCAGACCTTTATTAATGCTGGTGATGAAGCAATAATGGCTTCTCCATCCTTTGGATTATATGCAACCAGTGTTTCTCATATGGGAGGCATACCAATACAGATTCCACTTAAGAATTACAAGCATGATTTTGAATCATTTATAGAAAAGATAAACGAAAAAACTAAATTAATCTTTGTTTGCAATCCAAATAACCCAACAGGAAATATTATGACTGAAGAGGAAATGGATTACTTATTTAATAATATTCCAGACAACGTTGTGGTAGTTCTTGATGAAGCATATTATGAATATGCTATAAAAAATCCTAGATATCCAGATAGCTTAAAAATACTTAAAGAAAGACCAAATACCATTATACTCAGAACATTTTCTAAAGTGGCAGGTCTTGCTGGAGTTAGAACAGGATACTGTTTAACATCTGAAGAAATAGTAAATGAAATGACTAAGGTTAAAGGAGTGTTCAATGCAAATAGATTGGCACAGATAGCTGCTATTGCAGCCCTTGACGATGAAGAACATATTGAAAAAACTGTAGAATTAAATTATCAATCTATGAAAGTAATGGAGAAATATTTTGAAGACAATAATTTAGAATATATAAAATCAAATTCAAACTTTGTTTTTGTTGATGTAAATATGGACTCTAGAGTAGTATTTCAAAAGCTGTTAGAGCAGGGAGTCATAATAAGACCAGGATATCTTTGGAATTGGGATAATTGGTTAAGGGTTAGTACAGGAACTATAAAGCAGACAGAAAAATTTATTGAAAAGCTAGATTTAATATTAAATAGTACTGATTCTTAATTTTTAAAATGAATCTGCGTTTAATAATATATTTCATAATATATTGAATTGTTTTAAAAAGATTGGAGAATATAAGAATATTATCTCCAGTAGTTTATAAATTAGACTTTGAAAATTTATTTAATAATTCAAGAAGATCAAAGATACAAGTTAAAACCAGATAGTATAAAGAACTATCTGGTTTTAACTTGTTATATAGAAACCACAAAAGATTTTTTTTATTTGTAAGGTTATGATACTTAAGCAAATTGCATAATTACCATCTTAAAAAATCAACTACTACATATAGTTTTAAAATCTTAAAAAGTCATACTATATTATTACACAATTCCTCACCTTAACGTTTATGGCGAAAATTTAATTGGTTTCATGTAAAATCATTTTTGCCATTTATATATTAAGAAACTAAAGCTTTTTTATAAGAAATTGCATGTTTGAATTTAAGTAACATAGAAAAAATTCAAACTATTAACAGTAAATATTTGTATAAACTAATCAGATATCCTTTATGCTATATAGAATCAAACTTAGCGTTTTGAGTATTCCAATGAACATCTCTAATATAACTTCTAAGTTTTTCTTTATCCTTTAATTCAAATAGTTTAATTATTTCCTTATGTTCTGAATTAGTAACTTTTAAGATTTCATAAAGATTATCACTTTCTTTATTAATATAAGTTTGTCTGATAAAGCTTCTTTTTAATTGATTAATGAGACGAATAAGTTCTTCGTTATTGCAAATATTGACGAAGGTATTATGGAAAACTGTTTGAATCTTATAATAGTCATCATAAAGTTCTATGTCAATAGCCTTATCCATGCTGATTAATAATTCTTTCATATAACTTATTTCTTTAGAAGTAATATAATCTACAGCATTATAAGCAGCTAAACCTTCCAAAACACCGATTATCATATAAAACTCTATAGCTTTATTTTCATCTATAGGTCTAACACGAAAACCCTTTCGTGGAATATTTTCAAGATATCCTTCTGTTGCCAACTGAATAAGGGCTTCTCTTACTGGAGTTCGACTAATATTAAGTTCTTCACATATTAATTGTTCATTAATTTTTTCATTTGGTGTAAGGCTGCCTTCGTTAATTTTTTGCGATATGTAATTATAAACATGATCTTTTAAGCTCATATATTGATTCATTTTAATCCTCCTCAAGATTATTATACTATACTATGAAGATTTTCTTAATAGAGAAACTTGCATAATTAACACTAATAATTTCGAATTATAATATATAAATAGCTTTTTTGAGTTTTTCTACCACATTTTATATTCTAAATCTCTTTAAATATATTATGAAGTTTACTCAAAAATTTATGAAATCTAATAGAATATATAGAAATTTCAAAAAAATATATACAATTTTGAAATACTATGTTACAATATATTATATATTAAATATAATATATTGTATACAATATTAAAACATTAAAGGAGGACTTAAGAATGTTTAAAAATGTTATCGTAAGAAGACCAAGTCGTTCAATGGTAAATGGGATTACGTCAGCACCTGAGTTAGGCAAACCAGATTATGAATTAGCTTTAAAGCAACATGATGATTACATTAATGCTTTAAAATTATGTGGTGTTGAAGTAACTGTTTTGGAAGCCGACGAAAGGTACCCAGATTCATGCTTTGTTGAAGATGTTGCAGTATTAACAAAAACTTGTGCTATAGTTACTAATCCTGGTGCTCAGACGAGAAAAGGTGAAGAAAAAGAAATAATAGAAACTCTGAAAAAATTCTATTCAGAAGATAAAATAGAATACATAAAAGACCCTAGTACTATTGAAGGCGGAGATGTGATGATGGTAGGTGATCATTTTTATGTTGGTTTATCAGCAAGAACCAATGAGGAAGGTGCAAGACAATTTATATCAGCCTTAGAAAAGCACGGTTATACAGGTAGTGTTGTTCCTCTAGAAAAGGTACTTCATTTAAAAACAGGACTTGCATATTTAGAGAATAATAACTTATTAGTAGCAGGAGAGTTTGTTCATAGTCCAGTCTTTGAGAAATTCAATAAAATCATAATCGACGAAAATGAAAGTTATTCAGCAAACTGTATCTGGGTAAATGGGAAAGTAATTGTCCCAGAGGGCTACGAAAAAACTAAAAAAGCCATAGAAGATGCGGGTTATGAAGTTATATTAGTTGATACTTCTGAATACAGAAAGCTTGATGGAGGTCTAAGCTGCTTATCTCTTAGATTTTGAGATATACACGTATGATTACAAAGATTCATATATAATAGAATAATTATTAAATCATAATTTGATTTCTTTTAAAACTTATTAGAAAGACCCTAACACTTGCAGCATGGAACTTGGAACTCAAAACGCGCCCTACGGGCGCCTTTGTTATAAGCTGTTAACAGTTAGCTGTAAATCAAATAAATTGGTATATATGATTGGAAGTATAGAATTTTATAAATACACATTAATAATGGAAAAGCATATAAAAACTGACCCACAGAGTAGACATAAGTAATATCCTTTTTAAAATATTAAAAGATAAAAGGAGTGTTAAATCTTATGGCATTGATAGAAAAGATAGTATGGGACATATTGTGGGGATTACCATTAATCATTTTAATATTAGCTGTAGGAATATTTTTCACCTTTATAACAAGATTTTTCCAATTTAGATATTTTGGTTATTCCATGAAGCAAGCTTATAAAAAGTTCTTTAAAAACAATAATAACAAAAAAGATGAAGGCTCTATATCCCCGTTTGAAGCATTAAGTATAGCAATTGGGGCAACAGTAGGAGTTGGAAATATTGGAGGAGTTGCATCTGCAATAGCATTAGGTGGACCAGGAGCTATATTTTGGCTATGGGTGGCAGGAGTATTAGGTCAAATAATTAAGATGGCTGAGGTTTCTTTAGCAGTGCACTATCGTTCAAAGGATAAAGAAGGAAATACATACGGCGGACCAACATATTATATGAAAAAGGGACTTGGTGAAGAAAAGAATCTGAAGATATTATCTAAAACTTTAGCTTTTATATTTATATTTGGTTTTGGTGTAGGATTTTTTATCACAATGCAGAATTATACTGTATCAGAAGCAGTATCAAGTACTTTTAACTTAAACATGATAACTGTGAGTATAGTATATACCGTTTTATTATATTTAATGATTAGTGGAGGGCTTCCATCTCTAGGTAAAATTGCTTCAAAAATTGTACCATTCATGTGTGCGTTTTATATTCTTGGCGGGATTTTCATTATACTTAAAAATGTTTCTCAGCTTCCAGGAACTTTAGGACTAATATTTAGCAGTGCTTTTAACGGTACAGCAGCTTTAGGTGGATTTGCTGGAGCAGCTTTTGCACAGGTTATAAAAGTAGGTATGTCAAGGGCAGTATTTAGTAATGAAGCAGGCTGGGGATCTTCACCTATGATTCATGCCTCTGCCAAAACTGACCATCCAATTCGACAAGGTCTTCTTGGAATATTTGAGGTATTTATAGATACGATAGTTATATGCAGTATAACTTCACTAGTAATTGTCATTACAGGGGAATGGTCATCAGGAGTATCAGGAGCAGCTCTTACTCTTAGTGCATTTGAACATGGACTTGGCTCTTTAGGTAGAATTATATTAACTTTAGGAATTTTACTTTTCGGAGTAACTACTTCATCAGGTCTTTATGCACAAATTGAAGTATTATTAAGATATATACTTGGAGATAATAGTAAAAGTAAAGACAAGATTCTTACAATCTATAAATGGGCATATCCTATTCCAGGCTTGGCACTTGTAATCATTGCAGTAATAAATGAATTACCAGGAGTTAGTGTATGGCTCTTTGCAGATATGTCTACTGCTCTACCTATTTTTGCAAATATCCTAGCACTTCTTATTCTCAGTCCTAAGTTTTTAAGCTTGTTAAAGGATTACAAGGCAAGATATATGGGTATTGGGAAATTAGATCCAAGCTTCAAAGTATTTTATGAAGAAGAAAAAGAAGTATCAGTTAAATAAATTAACCGATCATGTTAGTTTCTATCACGAGAGTTTTAATATTTTTTACCTTCATATAATAAACTTGTTTTTTTATAAGATATTGAAAAGTGGAAAGTAGGTTTATTAAAATCACTTAAATGAAATATTAAAACTCTCTGAGGTGCTTTATACATAAAGAGTTAAATTAATACAATTTAAAGTCAATGATTAGTTAAAGATAAACTATTTCAAAGTTTAATATATTTTAAAGAAAAAAAGTAGAAGTATTAATTATTTCCTTTGAAATATATTTTAAACTTGACGTTTTTTTATCTATAAAAGACTTTCAAGAGATTTGATTCTCTTAAAAGTCTTTTTATTTATTGCTAAAATTTAATTCGTTCCATTTAAAATTATTTTTGCGATTTATATATTAAAAAAAAGTGTTTGACTTTTATTAGAATCAAGTATATATTATTATATATGAACATATGAACAATAATTCATATAATATATAACTATAAGAGGTGATTTAATGGTTAATAATAATTCAACTAAAGATAACTGTAGTTGTAATGTTATACATCAAGACATTGTTGATAAAGTGACAAAAAATATGCCTGAAGAAGAAAAACTGTATGATTTAGCAGATTTATTTAAGGTGTTTGGAGATACCACTAGGATAAAAATTATATGTGCTTTGTTTGAAGAAGAAATGTGTGTATGCGATATTGCAACGGCACTTGGTATGTCACAGTCTGCGATTTCCCATCAGTTAAGGGTTCTTAAGGCCGCTAGACTTGTGAAATATAGAAGAGAAGGCAAGGTAGTTTATTACACCCTTGATGATGAACATGTTAAGAATATTTTTGATCAAGGATTTAGCCATATAAGTCATATGTAGCCTTTCAAAGGGGGATATTAACTATGAAAAATAAAACAAAACTTGAACTATTGTTAGAGGGACTTGATTGTGCAAATTGTGCAACAAAAATAGAATCAAAGGTTAATGAATTACCAGATGTTAAAGTAGCTTCATTAAACTTTGTTACTAAAACCTTAGCTATGGAAATATCAAGTGTTAGTAAAGCTCATGCCGTTATAGAAGATGCAAAGGATATCGTTAGAAAATATGAACCTCATGTAAATGTAATTGAAAAAAATGAAAGGGGTATAAATAGACATATCCATAAACATGAACATTGTGATGGACATTGCCATGAGTACACCTCTGGACATAGTTACGGAGAAGAATACAATAAGAAAGAACTGATAAGGTTAGGTATAGGAGCAGCATTATTTTTTACAGGTTTGTTTTTTAAGTTCTCTGATACGATTGAATTGGCTCTTTTCTTTATCAGTTATATTTTAGTTGGTGGAGAAGTACTTATTAGGGCTGGAAGAAATATATTAAGAGGTCAAATCTTTGACGAAAACTTTTTAATGGCGATAGCAACCGTTGGTGCTTTTGTAATTGGAGAGTTTCCTGAAGGTGCAGGAGTTATGATATTTTACCAGACAGGAGAGTTAATGCAAGGCTTAGCAGTGAATCGTTCAAGAAAATCAATTGCAGATTTAATGGATATAAGACCAGACTATGCAAATCTTAAAATTGGAAATGAGCTAAAGAAAGTATCTCCAGAAGAAATAAATATTGAAGACATAATAGTAGTGAAACCTGGTGAGAAGGTTCCTCTTGATGGAATAGTTATAGAAGGAGCATCTACTTTAGATACATCAGCACTTACAGGAGAGTCTATTCCAAGAGATGTCATGGTAGGAAGCGAAATCTTAGGAGGTTTTATCAATAAAAATGGTCTTTTAACTATTAAGGTTACTAAAGATTATAGTGAATCTACCGTATCTAAAATATTAGATTTAGTTCAAAATTCCAGCAGTAAAAAAGCACCAACTGAAAAATTTATAACAAAATTTGCAAGATATTATACACCTATTGTAGTGTTTAGTGCTGTAGCTCTAGCTGTTATTCCGCCACTAGCTATTAGAGGTGCTACATTTTCAGATTGGCTATACAGAGCCCTTATATTTTTAGTAGTATCTTGTCCTTGTGCTTTAGTAATATCTATTCCACTTGGATTTTTTGGAGGTATAGGAGGTGCATCAAAACATGGAATTCTTGTAAAGGGAGGCAATTATTTAGAGGCACTTAACAATGTAGATACAGTGGTTTTTGACAAAACAGGGACACTAACAAAGGGTGTATTTAAAGTAACTGAAATAAAAGCTAAAAACGATATGTCAAAGGAAGAACTTTTGGAGTTTGCAGCCTTAGCTGAAAGCTATTCTAACCATCCTATAGCAATATCTATATTAAAAGAATATGGAAAAGAAATTAATAAGGATGATATTGAGTCATATGATGAAATATCAGGTTATGGAATAAGGGCAATAGTAAAAGGAGAAGAGGTATTAGTAGGGAACGATAAATTAATGAAAAAAGAAAACATTAAATTCGATGACATTGATATAGCTGGAACGGTAATTCATATAGTATTAGATAAAGAATATGCAGGATATATTGTTATTTCCGATGAAATTAAACCAGATTCAAAAGAGGCTATAGAAAAGCTTAAAGAGATAGGGGTTAATAAAATTGCAATGCTTACAGGGGATAACAAAAATGTCGCTTCAAAAGTGGCTGAAAACCTTGGGTTAGACAATGTATATACAGAGCTTTTACCCCATCATAAGGTAGAAAAGATAGAGCTTTTAGAAAAGGAAAAGAAATCTAAAGGAAAGCTTATTTTTGTTGGAGATGGTATAAACGACGCACCAGTTCTTGCAAGGGCAGATATAGGCGTAGCTATGGGGGCATTAGGATCAGACGCAGCAATTGAAGCCGCAGATGTTGTCCTTATGACTGATGAGCCTTCTAAATTAGTTAGTGCAATAAAAATAGCGAAGAAAACGAAAAAAATAGTATGGCAAAACATTGTATTTGCACTTGGAGTAAAAATAATTGTGATGATTTTGGGAGCCATGGGCATTGCAAACATGTGGGCAGCAGTATTTGCTGATGTTGGAGTAGCATTAATAGCGGTACTTAATTCTATGAGAGCATTGAAAGCGTAACTTATTCATATAATATGAAAGACCGTAAGAAGTCTTGTAGTTTTATACATATCTTCTTATGGTCTTTAGCCTATTTTGTATAGGAGCTTAAGTTAACACTGTAGATAACTTTATGGATTTCATCTTTACTTAATTCCATAAAGACCACATAAACACTAGTTATTTCTACTATGGAAAATATAAAGTCGTTTCTATTCACTTCTTATCATCACCTACCAATTATCAATACAGTATTTTATCAAATTTAAATATGATTCTGATGCAAAAAACTTTTTTGAGGATTTTTTTGAAATTCTTTATCTGTATACTTGTAAAAAATCACAATTAAGCATTAAAAATCCCTACAATTATGCAAGTTCAAATGATTGATTTGCATAAAAAAATCAATTTTTGACTTTTTTCACTGGAATCAAATATAAATTTTTTCTTACATAATAATATTTATATCCAATTTGCAAACTAATTGTGGTATAATTTTTAAACCAAAGGATTTTGTTATAAATTTTACCATGAAAAAATAAAGTAAAGAAAGTGATGTAGATGAGTAGATTAAAAAGATTTATAAAAGCTCATAGGATTTTATTAACTTCCATTATTACCATTGCTCTTCCAGCTATTGGAGAAATGAGTTTAAATACTTTACTTGGGTTAGCTGACACCTTGATGATTAGTCGTTTTATAGGACCGAAGGCTTTATCTGCTGTAGGCTATGCAAATCAAATAGTTTTCACATTGATTTTTATTTTTTCTTCATTCAATACAGGAGCTACAGCAATGATATCGAGAGCTTATGGTGAAGAAGATTATCCTAAGCTTAATAACATTGCAGGACAAGCAGTTTGTATCAATGTATTAATAGGTATAATAATTACAATACTAGCATTTTTATTTGCACATGAAATATTTAGCATATACGATATTTCAAGGGAGGTATATGGTCTAGCATTAAATTATTTTTATATTATTGTACTTGGAATGATATTCATGTTTTTATCATTTTCCTGTGCAGCGATTTTGAGGGGAGCTGGAAATACTGTGGCTCCTATGATAATTACGGGTATTGCAAATGTAATTAATATTATTGGAAACTATATGTTGATTACTGGATTTGGGCCCTTTCCAGAAATGGGTATTGCTGGTGCTGCATGGTCTACTACTATTTCAAGAGTAATAGCCCTTATTATGTATGTAAATATCCTATTTATGAAAAAAGGACGTGTCCGTATTAAGATGAAGGATATGAAGGTTACAAAAAACATACTGAAACCTTTATGGAATTTAAGTTATCCAGGAGCAATTGAACAAGCACTAATGCAAATTTCCTTTGTTATAGTAGGTATTATTGTATCAAAGTTAGATACAAACTCTGAAGCAGCTTTTCGTATTTTAATCAATATTGAATCTATTTCATTCATGCCAGCAGTTGGATTATCTATTGCTGCTGCGACATTGGTTGGAAAAGCTTTAGGTGAAAAGAACATTAAAAAGGCATCGAATACAGGATATACAGCTGCTACTTTAGGGCTGTTATGGGGTATTCTCATTGGATTGGTATTTTTTATTCTTCCTGAAGCCTTAGTAGGTATATTTACACCTGAAAAGAAAATTATTATGATTTCATTGACAGCCATGTACTTTATAGGGATTAATCAACCATTACTAAACTTTATGATTGTTATGTCGGGTGCACTTCGTGGAGCAGGAGATACATTTAGCGTTATGATAATAACCCTACTTAGATTATGGATTGTGTTTGTTCCCTTAACATATTTGTTTATTATAGTATTAGATAAAGGAATAGAAGGAGTATGGTATGGAGAAATAATATCATTTCTTATCTTTTGTATAGTTATTTTTATAAGATTTAAGAGTAAAAAATGGACAGAAATTAAAATAGATACCTAAATAATAAAAGCGTCATCAGACGCTTTTATTATACAGGTATAAAAGTTTTTAAATCATACATATGATATTCAATAGGTAAAGAATCCGTTACGATTTTACCTTGGAGCATATTATTTTTTTCAATCATTGATTTTAAACTTTGAAAATTTATATCAGATAGTAATATATCTGCTGCTTTATCATTTGAAGTATTAGTGATTAAGCCACATTTTCCAGTTTTCTGACATTCTAGCTTAATAGTTCCTTTGTAGTCTAATAAAACATTTCCAAGAATATTTTTTGTTTGACTAATAATTTTACCTTCAAATAAGCTTCCATTTTCTAATAATAAATAACCCTTCATTTTTTTGCCTCCTCTTATTTTTGTTTCGCTGAACAAAATTAATAAAAAAGAGTACAATTTATACATTTTCATGTATAAATATACATAACCCTTTTATAAATTATATCACATTTTAGAATTTTTTCAAGAACTTTTATAAATTTCATAGAAATCAAGAAAAAAAGATTATAATATAAGAATAATAAGAAAGTTTTCTATGATTTATAAAGGAGGAATTTATTTTGAATAAAGACATAAAGATTATGATTGTTGATGATGATGAAAATATTGCAGAATTAATATCTTTATATCTTAATAAAGAAGGATATAAAACAAAGAAATATTATAGTGGAGTAGAGGCTTTAAAGGATTTTAGCTTATTTACACCAGATTTAATAATTTTAGATATTATGCTTCCCGAGGTAGATGGATATGAAGTATGTACAGAGATTAGAAAAAAAAGCAATGCTCCCATAATAATGCTTACGGCGAAGGGTGAAACCTTTGATAAGGTCTTAGGATTAGAGCTTGGAGCAGATGATTATATTGTAAAACCCTTTGAACCAAAGGAATTGTTAGCTAGAGTAAAAGCGGTATTAAGAAGATATAAATCAAAAAATATAGACAATAAACAATTGGTAATACCGAATCTTACTATAGATTTATCTGATTTCTCAATCATATATCATGGAAAAAAATTAGAAATACCCCCAAAGGAGTTAGAGCTATTATACTTTCTAGCCTCTAATCCAAATCAGGTTTTTACTAGAGAACAAATACTTGATAATATTTGGGGGTATGATTTCGTAGGAGAAACAAGAACTGTGGATGTTCATATAAAGAGACTTAGGGAGAAATTAAACAAAAAAGATCCATGGCAAATAAAAACGGTTTGGAGTGTAGGATATAAGTTTATACTAGACTGATGAGGTGATACTAAGTTGAAATCACTATTTGGTAAGATGTTTATAATCTATATAGCTGTTATTTTAATAAGCTTTATAGCATTGATATTTATATTATCAACCACCTTTGAAGAATACTTTATGAGTCAAAAAGAAAAAACATTGATTGAGCAGTGTCAAAAAATTCAAGAACAGTACTCCTTGGTTTACGAAAGAGGTCCAAGGTATATAGAAAGTTTAAAGAGTGAAATGGAGGCTTTAGATAAATATTTAAATGCTCAAATATGGTGGGTAAATAGAAAAGGAGAAATATATGTTGATCCTCAACTTAATGATATTATATGGATGGGTGCAAAACTTCCCTATGAAGATATAGAAGAAGTATTTAAAGGATATATAATAAAAAGGAAGGGACAATTTAGAAATTATTTTAAAGAACCTGTACTTACCATTGGATATCCAATAATAATTAATGGGAAGGTTGTAATGGCACTGTTTATGCATTCTTCAATTCCTGAAATAAAAAGAACTGTATCAGATGTATATAGAATAACTATAACAGGGCTTATTTTTTCCATATTAATAGCATGTATAGCTGTATTTTTTTTATCTAAAGACTTAAAAAAGGATATTAAAAATTTAAATGATGCAGTAAAATTTGTTTCAAAGGGGAATTTTGAGAGGAGATTAACCATTACCAGAAAGGATGAATTAGGTCAACTGGCACAGAATTTCAATTATATGGCTGTAGAGCTCAATAAGCTAGAAGAATTGCGTAGAACATTTATATCCAATTTATCTCATGATATTCGTTCTCCACTTACTTCCATCAAGGGATTTCTTCAAGCAATTTTAGATGGAACTATTCCAAGAGAAAAACAGGATAAATATTTAAATATTGTCCTTAAGGAAACTGAAAGATTAACTAAAATGACAAATGATATTTTAGACTTATCTAAGATGGAAGGTGGGCAATTGGAGTTATCTAAAACAGAGTTTAGTATCAATAATTTACTAGTCAATGAAATAGAAAAACATGAAACTAGATTAATAGAAAAAAATATTAATGTAGAATTTCATTTAACTGAAGGAAATGATTTAGTGTATGCAGATATAGAGCAGATTACAAGGGTTGTATATAATCTTATTGATAATGCTATAAAATTTGTTGAGTATGGCGGTAAAATTAGTTTAGGGACTAAAATTAAAAAAAATAAAATTTTTATTTCGATAAAAAATACAGGAGAAGTAATCGACGATGAAAATCTAAGATATATATGGCATAGATTCCATAAACTAGATAAATCTAGAGGAGAAGATAAAGGAGGCTCAGGGTTAGGCTTATCTATTGTAAAGGCTATTATTAAAAACCATGGAGAGGATATAGAGGCAAAGAGTAATAAAGAAGAAGGAACTGTATTTACTTTTACGTTAACAAATATAAATTCATAATTCTATTGATTTGTTCACAAAATATTCATATTTTCTTAAATTTTATATTTTATTATATAACTATAATAATTTTAGAAATTAAGGAGGTATAGATATGTTTGATAATAAAAATGAATTTCTGAGGGATTGTAAAGAGATAGTAGAGGTAAAAAGTAGACCAGTAAAAAGAAGAAAATCTTTTAAAAACATATTGATATTTGGGATTATATTTTCAATTATTGGAGGTTTTTCAATAGGAGTAGGCTATAAATTTAGCGAAAGCTATTTATCAGGATATGCTCAAAATAATGGAATAGTAAAAGAAGAAAATCAAACTGAAATTATTGATTCATCTTTGGCACAAAAGGTAAAATATAATCAAACTAGTTCGCCTATAGCCGATATAGCTGAGGAGGTAGGACCTTCAATAGTTGCTATTACAAGTAAGGTTAAGGTGAGAGATTGGTTTGATAATCAATATGTTCAGGAAGGTCAAGGCTCTGGAGTAATATTCGATGTAAATAATGGTGATGTCATGATAGTTACAAATGAACATGTTGTGGATGGGGCAGCAGAGGTATTGGTAACATTATATAATAACAAAAAGGCACCAGCTAATATTGTTGGAATTGATTCAGAAACTGATCTAGCAGTATTAAGAATAGACAAAAAAGATATACCGAAAGATATAGCAAATAAAATTGTAGCTGCAAAATTAGGCGATTCAGATATATTAAGGGTTGGTGAAACGGCAATAGCTATTGGAAATCCTATGGGATATAATAATACAGTAACGGTAGGGGTGATCAGTGCCCTAAATAGAGAAATTAGGCTTCCAGATAAGAAATTAGAGCTTGTTCAAACTGATGCAGCTATAAATCCAGGTAATAGTGGAGGCGCACTTGTAAATATAAATGGTGAAGTTATAGGCATAAATACAATAAAAATTACTGACACAAAGGTTGAAGGAATAGGATTTGCTATACCGATTAATTCAGCAAAGCCTATAATTAATGAATTGGTAGAGAATGGTTCTGTATCGAGACCTTATCTTGGAATATATGGCAAGGATATTGATAAAAATATTTCAGAGCTTTATGAATTGCCTATGGGAGTTTTTGTTGCTGATGTAATAGAAAAAAGTGCTGCTGATATTGCAGGTATTAAAAAAGGCGATGTAATAATCGAGTTTGAAGGCGAAAAAATATTCTCCATGGAGCAGCTATCCCAGTTAATAAAAAGCAAAGAAGTAGGGGATAAGGTTATAATAAAAATTATTAGAAATGGAAATCAGAAAAAAGAATTAAAAGCAGTTCTACAGGAAAAAAGCTAAAAGGATTCTATAGATATCAAAAAGCCCAGCAAGTAATTTGCTGGGCTTTAAGCATTTTTTTCTTTATTGATGTAACTTTTTAATAACAATAGCGTCTATAGTAATGAGGCCTCAATAAAGAAAAGGAGTAGAAATTTATGAACATAATACAAAAAATTATATGGCATGTTACTAAGCACAGAATTTTAAGTCAGACAACAATTTTTTTAATGGGTACTTCTATACTATTAATGGCCATTGTCAGTCTATATTATATATTTATTAAGAAAAAGGATTATGGCAGAAATATGGCATTGGCAGGGGTGGCTATAAGGATTCTCATGCTTATAGCCTTTACAGTAGAATTGTATCATCAAATGTCCATATATCCCCTTAAAGGCGCTGATTTATTATCAAAAGAAGATGCACTTGAGCATCTTAATTACTTGCTTTTATTAGGTTATATGGTGGTAGTGGGGATATATTATATTTTGACCATAGAAAAATCAAAATATAGGGGGTTCTTCTATACCTTTGATATTGGAATGATGATTATACCTATATTTAACATTTTTCCAATATTGATACATGTAATCCTAGAAGGTCAGATACAACAATCTATTGAAATAATAGTATATATTTCAATAGTAGTTCTATCTATTTATTTATTCTTTAGAATGTATTGGAAGAAAAATATATTGAGCTATATTTTATTATTCGCAGCAGCCATATCTCCAATAATTCTGTTTAATATACTTGGCTATAGTGAAGCAGAATATAATCCTATTTTTATAATAGAGATTTTCTTAATGCTGCTAGCTTCCTATGAAGGAACTCGGAGTATGTTATCAGTAATAATAGAAAAAAAGAATTTGAACCTGCAAAGTCATCTATATGTCTTATCCATATTTCCAGTATTATTAATATTTTTAGCAAATCCTTTTTATAATATTTGGGATATTGGAACTGATTTGGGAAAATATGAAGTAAGAGAAACCTTCTACATAGGTACACCCCTTACCAATTTAAAGCGAGCTGAAGAGGTTGCTAGAATTACTACTGGAAATACAACAGATAAAATTAGACCGAAATATTCAATAAATGAAAACTTTCACAATGGCTATGACCTTAAGATAGGAGATTATTGGGTACAGGTAGCTTCAACAGAGGGTACACTTCTTACTGTCAATCGTATAGGCTGTCATAAAATAAAGGATAAGAAGATGCTTTTAAAGAAAGAAGACGCTCAGCAGCTTTCGATTGATTGGCTCAATAATGTAGGACTTGATTTTAACCCAAAGGAAATTGATATTGAAATAAGTGAGGAAGATAGCAGCTTTAAGGTAAACTTCAATAAAAAATTCACCGATGGAAGTCTTTTAAAGGATAATACCAATGACTATATTGCGGATTCAAGCATTTCTTGGTATAAGGATGGTGCTTTGGCTGGCTTTGAAAATGGATATAATTTCTTTGCAGCCAGCAGTAATTCAAAAAAAATACTAGATGGCTTAGATATAGAAAAAATAATTAAAAATTGGTATCTTGATCTTGGAGAAACTTCACAGCCCTATATAATAATACATGAAGGTTTTGGGTTTTTCCCTGGAGATCCCTACCGATTAGAGGTAATTTTGAAAAATAAAGATCATATATTATTGGATAGGAATGGAGAAGTTGTGAGCTTTCAAAGAGAAAGGAATGATGATGAGGATATATTCAATGGGTCCTATGAAGAAGGGCTTATAGTAGCTGAAAAATATTTAAGTGAAATATGTAAAGAATGGTCAAAATATGATTTTGAAATATTTAAAAGAGGAATTGATAAAGGCAGTAAAGGATATTATGAATTTATATATCCTATTGATGAATTAAATAGCTATTATATAAATATAGCTTTAAATTCACATGGGAAATTAATAAGATTTAATAAAGGTAAAAGAGTTATAAATAGAGAAAAATATCTTGTAAAGGATGATTTTCCTATTTCTAGAAGACAAGCATTGAACTTAGTTAGTAAATACTATAAGCCCTTTGAAATATATAATAAAAGAATAATGATGGCACTTACTAGTGATAATGATGAAAATTATAAATATAATTGGATGATTGTAGTATTTCCCTTCGGTAAAGTAGAACATCATGTGTATTTTGTAGATCCATATACAGGAGATATAAAGGAGGTATATGGTTATAAGGACGGTGTCATAGGTGAATAGAAAAAAGTGCTTTGTAATAAAAGACTTGATTAAGTTTTATGGAAAGGATGGCTTAGAAGGGGAGACAAAGAAATGGGTTGATGACCATCTTCTTACATGTAGTGATTGCAAGTCATGGATGGATACTTATAAAGAAGATAATGAGGATTTTGAAAATATATCCTTGACTGATAAAGAGAAGGCTTTAATAAAAAGAGTTAAATTAGTATTTAAGTTAGGTATTGGAGTTATAATATTTCTTGCGGCATGGGTATCGATTTGGCTGTTCGTATAGGTTAGGAGAATAAAATAATGAAAGATAGTATAAATAGCCTTGAAGAAATATATATTGCATATAAGTCACATATATATTCATATCTCTATAATCATACAAATAATCCTCAAGTTTCCGAAGAACTTTGTCAAGAGGTGTTTTTGAAGGCCTTTAAGGGACTTTCAAGCTTTAAAGGAAGATCTAGTATTAAAACCTGGCTCTACAGAATAGCTCATAATGAATATGTATCTTGGTGTAGGAAGGAAGTAAAATATAAATGTGTATCAATAGAAGGTAAAGAGGCATACAAAGCCCTTGTTGAAAATAAAAGCCCATTAGATATAATTGAAAGCTATGAAGAAGCACACAATATAAAAAATGTACTTTCAAATATGAATGATGAATACCGCAGTGTCCTAATTTTATGTGATTTACATAATTTGAGCTATAAAGAGATATCTAACATCCTCCAGTGCAGTTTATCAAAGGTAAAGATAACAATATATCGAGCCAGAATAAAATTTAGACAATTATATGAAAAGGCAGGTGAGAAGTATTGAAATGCTCAGTTGTTTTAGATCTCCTGCCCCTTTATGAAGAAGGTGTATGCTCTGATATAACAAAGGAATTAGTTATTGAACATCTTAAGGAATGTAAAGAATGTAGAAGCATATATAATGATATGAAGATATCGATTAATTATGAGATAATGAAAGAAAGAAATAGACTCGATTCTTATAGTCAAGAAAATAATAGAGAGTTTTGGTATAAGTATTATAAAAGACTATTCAAAAAGGGAATAGCTTTATATGTGGGAATATACTTTGCTTTAGTACTATTGGGTCTAATAATGAGTAGATTATAGTATTAAAGTCATGTATTTCTTATATTTGCACATAAAAAATTATTGATATTCAAAAAAGTATTGATTTTAGTAGTGATTTTATGCTAGAATCAATTTTATAAAATTTAATACTTGGATAATGGTTTTATTGTCATTATCATTACTGGATGAAGATAGCGGAAGTAGAAGCTGCAACCGTTATTGGACAGGCCTCTGGAGAGACTCGTCTGAGCACCGAAGGGGAAAACCAAAACATTGGTGAAACTCTCAGGTAAAAGGACAGGGGATTTAGGAATGTCAAGGATTTATAAGTGTTTTTTGATTTGAAAAACCTTTGTAAATTAAAAATCTTTGATTTAACTATGTTTTCCAGAGACTATTTCATTATGATTTAGTCTCTTTTTATTTTTATAATACATAGGAAATTATAAATTTATTGCTATTATGGATGAAATAATTTCCACTATGTGCTTAAGCAATTAGATGATTTGATAAAGGGAGGAAAATATAATGAAAGCAGTTATTACAGTTATAGGAAAGGATAAAATAGGTATTATAGCAAAAATTTCAAAGGTTTTAGCAGAAAACAAGGTAAATATTCTAGACATAAGTCAAACTATTTTACAGGATTATTTTACCATGATAATGATTGTTGAGCTTGAAAAAATGGATATCAATTTTATTGAGTTAAAGGATAAGCTTCATGATGCTGGTGAAAAGATTGGTATGTCCGTTAAGATACAGCATGAAGATATATTTAATGTGATGCATAAAATTTAATAGTAGGAGATGAAAATATTATGGGTAAGTTTAATAATATAATAGAAACAATAAAAATGATTGAAAAAGAAAAGCTTGACATTAGAACTATTACAATGGGAATATCACTATTAGATTGCTGTGATGCAGATGGCAAAAGAGCTAGAAAAAAGATATATGATAAAATAACTAGATATGCTGAAAAACTAGTTGAGGTTGGAAATAATATTGAAACTATGTATGGTATACCTATTATAAATAAAAGAATATCTGTAACTCCTATTGCATTAGTCGCTGGAGCAAGCAATGATGACAATTATGTAGAGTTTGCAAAGACCCTTGATAAAGCAGCAAAAGCTGTCGGGATTAATTTTATCGGTGGATTCTCAGCCCTTGTACAAAAGGGTTACTCAAAGGCAGATAAAATACTTATAGAATCTATACCCCAGGCTCTTGCAGAGACGGAAAGGGTGTGTTCATCAGTAAATGTGGGTGATACCAAATCAGGTATAAACATGGATGCGGTTAGAGATATGGGAAAAATAATTAAAAAAACAGCTTATTTAACAAGGCATAGCAATAGCATAGGATGTGCAAAGCTGGTTGTATTCGCAAATGCAGTTGAAGATAATCCATTTATGGCAGGAGCATTTCATGGTGTCGGAGAGGCAGAGTGTGTAATAAATGTTGGAGTAAGTGGGCCTGGTGTTGTTAAGGCTGCCCTTGAAAAGGTAAGGGGAGAAAGCTTTGATGTTGTATCCGACACCATAAAGAAAACAGCTTTTAAGATTACAAGGGCAGGTCAATTGGTGGCTATGGAAGCTTCAAGGATGTTAAATGTTCCCTTTGGAATACTTGATTTATCTTTAGCACCAACCCCAGCCGTTGGAGATAGTGTTGCAAGAATTTTAGAGGAAATAGGTATTGAAAGCTGTGGGGGACATGGAACAACTGCAGCATTGGCACTTTTAAATGATGCTGTTAAAAAAGGAGGCATAATGGCTTCATCCCATGTAGGAGGATTAAGCGGAGCCTTTATTCCTGTAAGTGAAGACGAAGGAATGATTAATGCAGTAAAAGCTGGTTCCCTTAATATAGAAAAGCTGGAGGCAATGACATGTGTTTGCTCTGTGGGGCTTGATATGATTGCAATACCTGGAGATACGCCCGATAACACCATATCAGCTATTATAGCCGATGAAGCGGCAATAGGAGTTATAAATAAGAAAACTACTGCTGTAAGAATAATTCCTGTATATGGAAAAGGACTTGGTGATGAAGTGGAATTTGGAGGACTTTTAGGAAGGGCTCCAATTATGGCAGTTAGCAAGTTTTCAAGTGATAATTTCGTAATGAGAGGTGGAAGAATACCTGCTCCTGTGCATAGCTTTAAGAATTGATTATGAAACATAGGGTTAATTTAATGACCATGTTGAACTAATTATGCCATATATTTTAAATTAAAATAAAATCAACTTTAAATGAAATTATTTAAAGTTGATTTTATTTTCGAAATATTTTAACAAAATCATTGACAAAATATTCTAAATATGATAGCATTAACATTAAATTAATATAATATTAATATTTCATTAACACAAAATTAATATAACGTATCTTTCTTAATATTATATTAATAAAGAAATAGAAAGGAGAAAAAATATGAAAAAACTCATAGTCGTCATTTTAAGTTTATTTTTAGCTTTAAATTTTGTTGCTTGCTCATCGAAACAAGAGTCGGAAACAGGAAGGGATGCAAATCAAGAAACTTCACCAGCAGATAAGTTTCCTGAAAAACCAATAGAGGTTATTGTTGCCTATAAAGCTGGAGGGGGTACTGATAGAGGCGCTCGTGTTTTAACAGCAGCGGCACAAAAAACAATTGAACAGCCATTAGTAATTATTAATAAACCAGGTGCAGACGGTGAACTTGGTTTTACTGAACTTGTTAATGCAAAGCCTGATGGATATACAATTGGTTTTATTAATCTTCCTACCTTTGTTAGTTTACCTCTTAGTAGGAATACTAAATATACGAAGGATGACGTTGAACCTCTTATGAATTATGTGTATGATGCTGGAGTTTTAGTAGTTAAGGCTGATAGTCAATGGAAAACATTAGAGGAGTTTATTGACTATGCAAAGAAAAATCCAGAAAAAATAACTATTTCTAACAATGGAACAGGAGCATCAAACCATATAGGAGCAGCTCATTTAGCTTATGAGGCTGATATTAAAGTTACACATGTACCATTTGGTGGAAGTAAGGATATGCTTGCAGCATTAAGAGGAGATCATGTTAATGCTACTGTTGCAAAGATAAGTGAAGTTGCAAATCTTGTGAAAAATGGTGAGTTAAGACTACTAGCTTCATATACTGAAGAAAGATTAGTGGATTTTCCTAAAGTACCTACATTAAAGGAAAAAGGATATGATATTCAATTTGGTTCTGCAAGAGCTTTAGCAGCTCCAAAGGGAGTACCTAATGAAATACTTGAAAAATTACATAATATGCTTAAGGAAACTATCGAATTACCAGAACACATGGAAGCAGCAAAAAATTCAAATCTTCAGATTAAATATATGTCACCAGAAGAGCTTCGGACTTTTATGGATAAGCAAGAAGCTTACCTAAAGGAAATAACTACCAAATTAGATTTAGACTAGCATTAAAGTAAAGAGATGAATTTTCTATTCATCTCTTTTAATTAATAATTATTTACTCAAGTAAAATTATATGTAAAACATAAGTATTCATAATACCTAAATTTTTACTATTATTTTTAAGGAGGGCAAGAAATGAAAAAGGCAGATATAAAATTAGGATTTACTACAATGGGAATAGCTATAACATATTATTTATTAACCTCCCAAATTCCAGAAAAGGCAGCATTTTATCCTAAGTTTGTAGCTATACTTTTATCAATACTGTCATTAATTTTCTTGGTTAAGACAGCAATGACTAAATATGAAGATAATGGCAGAAATCTTTTTGAAGATATGAAGGTCAAACAGTATTTTTTTGTTATTTCAGTTTCATTCGTTTATGTAAGTCTTATTAATATACTTGGCTATTTTGTATCAACCTTTATTTTTATAATTATATGTCTTTTAGGATTAAAGACTAAAAAGTTATACGCTTTTTTAACAACTATAGGATTCTGTATTTTTGTTTTTATAATATTTAAAATCTTGCTAAGAGTACCGTTACCTAAGGGATTTATATTTTAGTTAAATAACATAATAGATTGATAGAGGTGGAATATATGAATGATATATTATATGGATTTATTAACGCATTAAGTTTTACTAATGTTATTGCAGCGTTTTTGAGTGTTGCTGCAGGGATTTTAGTAGGAGGGTTACCTGGACTTTCTGCAGCTATGGGAGTAGCTCTTTTGATTCCAGCAACATTTACAATGCCCACAGAAACAGGACTTATTGCATTAGCAGGTGTATATTGTGGAGCAATATTTGGAGGTTCTATATCAGCTATTCTGATTCATACACCTGGAACTCCAGCTGCAGCGGCGACGGCGATTGATGGTTATCAACTTACCCTTAAAGGAAAGGCTGGTAAAGCCTTAGGAACAGCAGTTATATCTTCCTTTGGTGGAGCTTTAATAAGTTCTATTGCCCTCTATTTTTTCTCACCTTTACTTGCTAAGCTAGCTCTAAAATTTGGACCAGCAGAATATTTTTGGCTTTCTATATTTGGACTTACTATAATCGCTGGCGTCAGCACAAAATCTATTATAAAGGGTTTAATTTCAGGAACTTTAGGACTTATTATTTCTACAATTGGAATGGATCCTATGCTTGGAAGACCTAGATTCACAATGGGAAGTATGAATCTGATATCGGGAGTACCATTTACAGCTACTTTAATAGGGTTATTCTCTATGTCACAGGTATTAATTCTTGCGGAAAAAGCTATTAAGAAAGTTGCAAAGGCTAATGATTTTGATGACAAGGTTATACTTTCAGTAAAGGAAATAAAACTCTTAATTCCAACAATTTTTAGATCTGGAGTCTTAGGAAGCATCATTGGAATACTTCCAGGAGCAGGAGCAACAATTGCTTCCTTTGTTGGGTATAATGAGGCACGTAGATTTTCAAAAAATAAAAGTGAATTTGGGAAGGGAAGTATTGAAGGAATTTGTGGTGCTGAAGCTGCAAATAATGCTGTAACAGGAGGATCTTTAATCCCTACTTTGACACTAGGGATTCCAGGAAATAGTGTAACAGCTGTTTTGCTTGGGGGCTTATTAATTAAAGGATTACAACCAGGACCTGATTTATTTACAACCCATGGGAAAGTAACATATACATTCTTTGCAGGATTTATTATAGTTAATATATTCATGCTTATATTAGGATTATTTGGTTCTAGATATTTTGCAAAAATTTCTCGAGTTTCAAATAACTATTTAATACCAATAATCTTTGCCCTTAGCGTTGTAGGATCATATTCTATAAATAATAATATTTTTGATGTATGGGTAATGTTTACATTTGGAATTATTGGGTATTTGTTTAAAAAATTTGGTTTAAACCCTGCAGCTGTGGTTCTAGCCCTTATTTTAGGACCAATAGGAGAAGCAGGATTGAAAAGAAGCTTGATGATGAATCATGGTAGCTATACAGCGTTATTTAAAAGTCCATTAAGTTTCATTCTTATAATATTAAGTATAATTTCGATATTTTCACCGATGCTTATGAATAAATTACAAAGAACAGAGGAAAGGGTTGATTCAGTGTAAAGCTTTGAAAATAGTATGGATAAAGAAGCTAGAAATTACTATGTTTACATGTTGTAAAGGATAGTTTTATAATATAGGAATTTAAGTAAAGACTTTAATTTATACACGTCCAAAACGCCTAGGAACACTGCGTATTTGTACATGTATAAATTAAGTTTTACTATATAAATTCTATATGCTTTATCAAAATAAAAAAGGATGTTTCAGATGATTACAAATAATGAAATTATATTTAGACTTGTATTGGCCACAATATGTGGAGGATTGATTGGCATAGAAAGAGAATATCATAATAAGGCAGGTGGCTTTAGAACACATATTCTTGTTTCAGCAGGTTCAGCTCTTATTATGTCAATATCTATGTATGGGTTTTTAGGAGGTGATCCAGCTAGATTAGCATCTCAAGTTGTTAGTGGTATAGGCTTTCTAGGTGCAGGAACTATAATGAGGGAGAAATCCAATGTCAAAGGACTAACAACTGCTGCAAGCATATGGGTAACAGCTGGGATAGGACTGGCTTTTGGAAATGGATTTTATCTTGGAGGAGCTATAACAACAATTATAGTACTATTTTCTCTAATGGCCCTAGGTTTTTTTGAACATAGGTTGCTTAGTAAAAAATATAATATTATTGAAGTAACTTGCAAAGAAAGAACGGGACTTATAGGAGAGATAGGAAGTTTAATGGGAAATAATGATATAACAATTAAAGATATTAAATTCAATGATAGGCAAATAAGTGAAGATGGTGAAGTAATTAATTTTGCTTTATCTGTTAAAACTCCTGTAAACATAGATAGAGAAGAGCTAAGAGGAAAAATTGAAAAGATAAAAGGTATAATAGAAGTCAATATGTATAATTTAGGATAATTCATAAAATTATAAGAGATGTCTTTATAACTTACGTGAAAGCTAAGGTTAACTTATAAGACATCTCTTTATTGAGTTAATTGAATACTTTAATGCAAATAAATTTTTACTATAAATAATTTCAAAAGCTTCAAAGCTATGTCGTATTATTCTACTAAGTGAGAAGTTAGTAAATTTTGAGGCAATTGTTTTTTTTATTTTTCTAATATTATATACTATAGATATACAGATAAAAAATAAGTATTATAAAATGTTTTTTATTAGAAATATTATACTTATTTAAGTAGTAGTAAAATTTATATAGAAATATACATATTAGATGTTAAGAGGGATTAAAATGAGAAAAAGAAAGATTCTAGTTCTTGATGATGAGATTAATATTATTAAGCTTTTGAAAATGAATTTAGAGTTGCATGGCTTCGAGGTAGAATATGCATTGACAGGAAAAGAAGCAATTACTCTTGCAAAAACGATAAAGCCAGATTTGATGATAGTAGATTTAATGCTTCCAGATACCGATGGTTTTGAAATTTGTAGAAATATCAGAATGGATAATGGGCTTAGACATATACCTATTATCATATTGACTGCTAAGGTTGAAGAAACTGACAAGGTAATAGGTCTAGAGTTAGGTGCAGATGATTATGTTACAAAACCTTTTGGAGTAAGAGAATTAATAGCAAGGATAAAAGCTGTTCTTAGAAGAGTTGGTGGGAAAATAGAAATGCAAAATGGGTCGGAAAATATAATCAATATTTATGATATAGAAATTGATTTAGAGAAATATATTGTACATAAAAATAATAAAAAAATTGATTTAACATATATGGAGTTTAAGCTTTTAACAATATTTGCCCAAAATAGAGAAAAGGCTATGTCAAGGGAATTACTAATTAGCAAACTATTGGGAGAAGAAAGCTCCACTGATCCAAGAACTATTGATGTGCATATAAGGAATTTAAGAAAGAAACTCAATTCAATTAAACCTGAAAATGAATATATAGAAACCATAAGAGGGATGGGTTATAGGCTAAAGTAGGAGGAATTATGAAGAAAAAAATACTTTTAACCTATATTATTTTACTTTTAATTAGCACATTGATAACGGGAGTGATTTTTAGTGGTTTTGTAGAAAATCACTATATAAGTAAGTTGGATAAAAAGCATGATGCAAATATAAAACTGATAGAAGATATTCTAATTTTAATGGGAAAAAGAGAAGAGGGTATTAACTATTTTAATCTTGTTAAAAGACTTTCAAAACGTTTTGGAGAGAGGATAACCTTTATAAAAAGTGATGGAGAGGTAATAGCTGATTCTTTTAATAATAGTATTATTTTTGAAGATTTATCTAAAAAGCCTGAGATAGTAAAGGCCAATCTTGGTAAAATTGGAAGGGTTAAAAGGATAGATCATTTAACAGAAGAATTAACTTATTTTTCAGCTTTTCCTCCTATTGAAATAAATAATGAGGAAGTGATAATAAGAATTTCTTCTTCAATAGAAGAGATTAGAAAAATAAATAAGCTTATTTTTGAGTATAACATTGTAGCTATATCATTAGGACTTATAATAACCTTCTGTATAGGATATTTATATGTGGATCGCATTGTAGAACCTATAAAGGAACTGACAATTGCGTCTAGATTAATTTCTAAAGGATTTTATGTAAAGAGTGTCAATGCAAATACTAAAGATGAAATAGAAGATTTAACTAATAATTTTAATATTATGTCTTCGGTTATAAAAAGTACCATAAAAAAATTAAACACAAAAAATAGTGAATTAGATGCAATACTGGCTTCTATGTTAAGTGGAATCATTGCCGTTGACAATAACAATAATATTCTTCTATTTAATTCTGAGGCTGAAAAGATATTAAATATAAAATATGAAAATATAATACATAGTAATATAGATAATATTTGCATAAATAAAGAGGTTATTAAGGCAATAAATAGAACTAGAGATTTTGACGAAACTGTAAATATTGAAATAGTAGACAAGCAAAATGAAGAAAAGAAGATACTCAAAATACGTACTACAGTGATTAAAAATGATTTAAATAAAGAAAGAATTGGGGTATTATGTGTATTGCAGGATGTAACAGAAAAAAGGAAACTGGAAAGAATGAGGCATGAGTTTGTGTCAAATGTTTCCCATGAACTTAGAACTCCTTTAACATCAATAAGCGGCTTTGTAGAAACATTGAAATTATGGAAACAATTGGATGATGAAAATATTAATGAAATAATTAATATAATGGAGATAGAAAATTTTAGATTACAACGACTTATAAATGATATATTAAAGCTATCAGAAATAGAGAATATTATAGTACAAAGAGAGAATGAAGAAATTAATATAATTAAAATTATTGAAATCGTAAAGAAGACTTTAGAACCAATGTATAAAAGTAAGAATATCGATTTTTATACTGATATTGATGACTTTGATTATGAAATTAAGGGCAATAAAGATTGGTTTTATAATATGATATTAAATCTTTGCAGTAATGCAGTAAAATATACTAATGATAATGGTTTCGTAAGAATTAAATTACATGGAGATAGAGAAAAAATCGTGATTTCAGTAAAGGATAATGGTATTGGTATACCAGATGAAGATAAAGAAAAAATCTTTGAAAGATTTTACAGAGTAGATAAATCTAGAAGCAAAGCTGTAAAGGGTACGGGCTTAGGACTGGCGATAGTAAAATATGTAGTTGAAAGCTTTGATGGAAAAATTTTCGTTAAAAGTACCCTAGGAAAGGGGTCAGAATTTATTGTAGTTATACCTAATTTTAAGTATAAGGCATAGATTTTAAAACAATGAAAACTAGGGGATGCAGTTTTATGGATAGGATAATATATACACTTCTTATAGCAGGCGCTGGAGGTTATATCGGAATAAAGCTAAGAATACCCGCAGGTGCGTTAATAGGTTCTATGGCTTTTGTGGCAATTTACAATATTTACACTGAACAAGGCAATATTCCTACAAATTTTAAATTGGTTGCTCAAATTGTAGTCGGAGGAATGATTGGTCTTAATTTTACAATGGAAACAATTTCGGGTCTAAAAAAGCTAATAGTTCCGGCTTTAATTTTAGTAGTAGGCTTAACGCTCTTTAGTATATGTTTAGGCTTTATCATCCATAGATTAACAGGATTAGATTTAGTAACTTCTTTATTTAGCTGTTCTCCAGGAGGACTTACAGATATGACATTGATATCTGAAGCCTATGGTGCCCAAACCCACAAAGTAGCTTTATTGCATTTAATAAGGCTAATAACAGTTATAACTGTATTACCAATGGCTATAAAGCTATTTTCACAATTTGTTAAATCATAGATACCTAATCAAGCTTAAGATTATTTTAAGAAATAAGGTCTATATAAAGAGATAATTTCATTCTATTGTTGGTTGCCTATATATATAGATATCCAATAGTAAAATTTAATTTATACATACTAAAATATCCAGAAATTTTAAGGATTTTTGATGTGTACAAATTAACTGTTTTACTTGAATATCTATAAATTAGAGTAATTATAAAATGTAATTAAATATTAAGAATTATGATGAAAGCAAGACATATTGCTATAAGTAGAATCTATTTTTATTTTATAAATTCTTTTTTATTTTTGAAAACATTGATATATGTGTTAAAATTTAATATGGAGTAGTAATAATTAGTAAAATATAAAGATATGGGATTAAGGACATACTTTATATTTTTAAAATATTTGTAGACTAAGGGAGGAATTAACTTGAAGTTTAAAAGAAAAAAAATTGCTAAAAATCTTGTTGTTACTTTACTTTTAATATTATTAATGGGATGTAGCGTTGCCTTTGGTGTTGGCTATAGTAAACAAATAACAGCTTATTTTTATAACATACAGGTCAAGCTTGATGGAAATCCTTTGAAATTTTCAAATGAACCGTTTATCTATAATGATAGCGTATATATTCCATTAAGGGATGTCTCAGAAAATTTAGGGATAGAAGTTAAATGGGATGGGAATACCAAAACTGTGTATTTAGCTAAAAAGATTACTACTCCAAGCTATAACAATTATAACAATAGTTATGAGAGCTACTATAAACAACAATACACCTTTATAGAGAAGAAAAGTATTAAGGATATTCAGAAGAAATTGAATGATGATTATGAAAAATATAAAGATGGAGAAGAGGATTTAGAATTCAAATATTCCTTAGATGAAAAATCACGCTATATTAAAGTAGAAATAGAAGGTCAAAATTTTAAACGAGATTCTTCAGATTGGAAAAAAAGAGATACAAAGGACTTTAGAGATTTTATAGAGGATATCGTAAAGCTAATAAAAGACGATTTTGAAAAGGACATTAAAATCTTTGTATATGATGAAAAGAACAAAGAGGCTGGAGAATATGAATATGATGAAGATAAGAAGGAATTCAAAATAATCTCTGAATATGGCGAAACAGTTGGGCTTGAAGACATGGAAGATGAACTTGAAGATGATTATAAAGAATATACAAAAGGGAAAGAGGATTTTGAATTTAAGTATTCTTTAGACGATAAATCAGATTACATAGAGGTAGAAATGGAAAGTAACGATTTTAAACGAAGCTCTTCAGATTGGGATAAAAGGGATACAAAGGATTTTAGAAAGTTTGTAAAGAATATTGCAGAGAAAGTAGCAGATGAATTTAATAAAGATGTTGAAATACAGGTAAAGGATAAAGACAATAAAATTGCTGCAAAATATGAATACGATGAAAGCAAAGATGATTTTGAAGTGAAATATGAAGAAGGAACAGTAGATGAAGAAGATGATGATGAAGACCTTTCTAGTTTAGAAGATACACTTAATGATGATTTTGAAAAATACGAGGATGATAATGAAGATTTGGAATTTACATATTCCTTAGAGAAAAAAAATAACGAAATTAAGGTAGTAATGAAAGGTAAGAATTTCGAAAAAGATTCTTCAGATTGGGAAAAAAGAGATAAAGAAGATTTTAGAAAATTTGTAGAAGATGTTGCAGAAAAAGTTGCAAAAGAATTAGATGAAGATGTTGATATATATGTAAATGATGAAGATGGTAAATATATTGCTAAATATGAATATGATGAGAGTAAGAAGGAATTCACAGTAAAAGATGAACCAGGCTCAGACGATGATGACGATAAGAAGAGTATTGATGATGTAGAAAAAGAAATTAAGAAAAACTATGATGAATATACTGATGGCAAAGAGGTCTTAGAATTCAAATATTCTTTACAAAAAAAGAGTGATTACATTAAAGTAGAAATGGATGGTAAGAATTTTAAAATAAACTCTTCAGATTGGGAAAAAAGAGATGAAGATAAATTCCAAGATTTTGTGAAAAAGATTGCAAAGGATGTAGCAGAGGAATTAGAAGAAGATGTTAGAGTATATGTAGATGATGAAGATGGTAAAGATGTTGGTAAATATTACTATTATGAAAAGAAAAAAGAATTTGAAGTTAAAGAAGAAAACTAAAATTACTTAATAAGAGCTAACACAAGAAAAAAATCCTCCTAGCAAATGGTTTAAGACCAGAGCTAAGGGGATTTTTTTTTCTAGATTTTGTACCTAATTAAATTAACCTCTATTGTATTATCATTGCAACTAATTTCCGCTTCATCGGTCATCATTCCTACTAAAGTAAGTTCAGTATCAACATCGCTGTCACCAGCTAGCTCCCAAAAATATTCTTCCATTTCTTCTTGCTTTGCACATTTTAAGTATTTAATTAACTTGTCAATTTTTCCTTGATCTTTACATGAATAATTACATTTAACAGATATTTGATAATATTCCTTTTCCTCCTTTAAATTTATATCAATATCAGTTGCTCCTATGGAAAAGAAATAGGTGACTAACTCATCTACTATTTTTGCAATTCTTTTTTTGCCATGTTTCATTAAAAATCATCCTTTCTAAAAGCTTCAATTATGGGTACTAAAATTGCAGCAACAATACCTGCAGCAAAACCGTTATTATAAAGATTCAATCCGCCATGTAATACTCCCACATTGAGTACTACAGAAGAATGTATAAAGGCGGCTATTACACCGTAGTGCCATCCAAATTCTCCTGCAATTGGAGCTAAAGCAGTGCCAAATAAAGCTGCTAGTAGAATTGCAGGATCATTAATATTCCATATTTTTGTTAAAGATCCAATGAATACTCCTAGGAAAATTGGGAGTATATTTTTAGGATGTTTACCGAAGGCACCAAAGCCCACTACAGTAAAGATTCCGCCAATCGTAGGACCATTTAGATCACCTTTAACTAAAAGAATATAGATTGTAGCAATAAATCCATTTATACCCATATTAATAAGTGTTGGAGCAAATCCTTCCAATATAACGAAGTCTGCTACAAGTCTACCAGGATATGTTGTTATATCCTTTACCTTATTAAAAGATCGATTATTTAAATAGTATCCTAAAAGTATCATTGAAAAAAACATTAAAAACAAATACACGCTTAAAAGTTTGTTGTTGCCACTTGTCCATATAAATCTAGGGCTTGGTAAAAAACCATAGGATTTAAAGATTGATACAAAAACAGTTCCAATCATTCCTGCAGTAAATCCGATATTATACAAATTGAAACCTTGATGAACTCTTAATAAATACGTAGATAGAGGTGGTAGAATAAACCCTATGCTTATTCCAACAATAGCACCTAAAGGTATACTTATAGCTTTACTTAATGTAGTACTGAACAATATTTCAGTAACCATTGGACCCATAGCTGTACCAAATAGAGCGATATAAATATACTTGGAAAATTTATTTTTTTGTGTCTTTGCATATAGATATACCCCTAAAATAATGAACCATACATTTAGAAGGTTCTTTCCGAAGAGTCCAAAACCAGCTATTAAAAATAGTGAAGCAATGGAAACACCATTAATATTTAACTTTAACTTGTATAATATAAAGAGAAATATTAAGGTTAAAAGACCAGAATTAATAAAGGATGCACCTATACCTCCTACACCTATATAATCCGTTATTAGGGTATCAGGCTCAGTTAAAATATTATAGAGTCCTTTTAATATTTTTTCAGGTGTGTCTGTTAATAAACCAAATATAATTAGAGAAAGGGCATAACCGCCTAGTATCAAATATTTCATATTATTAGTAATTATATTTTCTTGTATTTTATTTTTTCTATAAGCCGCCATAAAAAACCCCCTTTTTTGTGTTTTATCTTTATTATTTACATACCCAGCTTTAAATATATTATACTTTAAAATTTATTGCGGTGATACTGTTAATTCAAAGATTTGAAAAAGGCAAACAAATTCAATATAATAAAATAGTGTTAAAAAATTTAAGTAGCCATTGAAACTACTACAAAATAAAATGATAAAGGTGATAAAATTATGGAAAAATCATATCCGAATATTTACAAAAATGAGATTCCCTTACCCAATAATCCTTTAAGAGCAGTTAATAGCTATATTATATTATCTGAGGATAGAAATTTAATTATCGATACAGGGTTTAATTGTAAAGAATGTAGGGAGACTTTATTTAAAGGAATTAAAGAACTTGGAATCGAACTTAATAAAACTGATTTGCTTGTTACCCATTTGCACTCAGATCATTCAGGTCTTGCAGCTGCTTTGAATAAAGAAGGAGTCAAAATTTATGCAAGTAAAATAGATGGAAAAATGATTAATAAAATGACAGAAACAAAATATTGGAAAAAACTTGAAGAATATATAAAAATGTTTGATCTAGAAAAAGATAAAATATCCTTTGCTGATCATCCAGGAGAAAAATATTGTCCAAAGGAACCTATTGAATTTACTCCACTTGAAGAAGGTGATGTATTAAATGTTGGAGACTATTCCTTCCAAATAATCGATATTCCAGGACATACTCCAGGACACATTGGTCTTTATGAAAAAAAGCATAAAATATTTTTTTGTGGAGATCATATTTTAGACAAAATAACTCCTAATATAGCATTTTGGGGTTTCGAATATAATGATATATTAGAGGTCTATTTCAATAGTTTGAAAAAGGTATATGAATATGATATAGATTATCTTTTTTCAGCCCATAGAAATATTATAAGAAATCATAAAAAGAGAATTGATGAACTCTTTAAACATCATGAAAAACGCCTATGTGAGATTATAGAAATTTTAAAATATGGTAAAAAAACAGTAAGGGATACAGCTGCCAATATGCATTGGGAATTAAGATATGATTGCTGGGAGGACTTCCCAAATCCACAAAAATGGTTTGCATCAGGAGAAGCAATGTCCCATTTAGAGCATTTAGTCTTTACAGGAAAAGCAAAAAAGACTAACGAAGAAGGGATTTTATACTATGAGCTGAATAAGTAATCAAAAGCGTGACAAGATATTATTTTTGTTACGCTTTTTTTCTGAATAGATATAAGTAATATTTGGAAATTCAAAATCTTTATTGACATGATAATTATTATCATTTATACTAACGATAGTGAAAACTGTTATCAATTTATCAAAGAATTAAATTGATAACAAATATCATCTAAGGAGGTTACATAATATGAAAAATAAGTTAATGAAAATTTCTTTAAGTTTAATGTTAGTTTTAGCTTTAGTAGCTCTTGCAGGATGCCAGACATCTCAAGAAACTCAAGCACCCCAAGAAAAAACAGAAGAAGCTACTGAAAATCAAGAAAAGCCTAAAAATCAGGTTGTAAATCTTTATACTGATAGACATTACGAAACCGATGAAGAATTATATAAAATGTTTACAGAGGAAACTGGTATAAAAGTTAATGTAGTAAAAGGTAAATCTGATGAGTTGATTGAAAGACTTGCAAGAGAAGGAGCAGATACGCAGGCAGACCTTTTAATTACTGCTGATGCTGGCAGATTATTTAGAGCAAAGGAAAAAGAGTTATTACAGTCTGTAGACAATGAAACTTTATTTGATAACATACCAGAGAATTTAAGAGATGAAGATAATCAGTGGTTTGGGCTTACTGTAAGAGGAAGAGTTATAGTATATTCAAAGGATAGAGTTAATCCATCTGAACTTTCAACCTATGAAGATTTAACTAGCGATAAATGGGAAAAAAAGATATTAGTTAGATCGTCATCAAACATATATAATCAATCACTTTTAGCATCTTTTATAGCTATAAATGGAGAAGAGAAGGCTAAAGAATGGGCTAAAGGAATAGTGAAAAATATGGCAAGAGACCCAGAAGGTAATGATAGAGCTCAAGCTAAAGCTATTGTTGCTGGTGAAGGGGATTTAGCAATAATGAACACATATTATATAGGTAAAATGCTTAATTCATCGGATCCCGAAGAAGTAAAGGTTGCTAAAAGCGTAGGAGTATTCTTCCCGAATCAAGATACAACTGGAACTCATATAAATGTAAGCGGTATAGGGCTTGCTAGACATGCTAAGAACAGTGAAAATGCAATTAAACTAATGGAATTTTTATCAAGTGAAAAAGCACAAAAGCAATTTGCAGAGGCTAACTATGAATATCCTGTAAATCCTGATGTTGAGCCATCAGAGTTGCTTAAATCATGGGGAGAATTTAAGACACAGGATATAAATTTATCTAAATTAGGTGAATTCAATAAAAGAGCAGTTGAGATATTTAATGAAATTGGTTGGAAGTAGTTTATTGATAGCAGTCCCAAGGGGCTGCTATTTAATAATATTTCTGAATTATTTGAAGTAAATGAGGTGTAAAAATTTGATTAGAACAAAATATATAAAGCATAGCTTAAATAGCTGGTCCATCCTAAGCTTCATATTTATAAGTTTAATTATATTTCCAAATCTAAATATATTGATGAATTTAATAAATAAGCCCAATGAAAATTGGACTCATATAAAAACATATCTTTTAAATGACTATATAATAAATTCTATGATATTAGTTATATTTACGGGAATACTTACTACTATTATTGGAATAAGTTTATCATGGATAATTTCCGCCTATGATTTTCCAGGGAGGAAATTCTTTGAATGGGGACTTATATTACCACTTGCAATACCACCCTATATAGCAGCCTATACCTATAATGGTATTTTAGATTATACAGGAGTTATTCAGGCAACCTTGAGAAATCATTTTAATATACAGTTGAGTCAAAAATACTTTGATATTATGTCTATGAAGGGTAGTATCTTCATATTTACAATTTTCTTATTTCCCTATGTATATATTATTACAAAATCTTTTTTAGAAAAGCAATCTGCTGCTTTAATAGAGAATGCTAGACTTTTAGGAAGAAGTCAACTTGAGATATTTATACATGTTGTACTGCCTATATCTAGGGCTTCAATCATTGGTGGCGTTAGTTTAGTAATATTGGAGGTTTTAAATGACTATGGAGTTGTAAAATTTTTTGGTATTACCACTTTTAGTACAGCTATATTTAAAACATGGTTTGGAATGGGGGATATAGATTCTGCAGTTAGAATATCAGCTATTTTATTACTTATTGTATTTGCTATTTTATTAATAGAAAAATTATTTAGAGGAAGGAAAAAATATAGCTTTTCTAATACAAAGTTCAGACCAATCACAAGAAAAGAATTAAAAGATGTCAAGGGAATATTAGCATTTTTGTTTTGTTTTGCAGTTTTCAGTTTAGGTTTTTTAATCCCTACACTGCAATTAGCTCATTGGAGCTTGATGACATATAAGAAAATACTAGATATAGAGTTTTGGAGATTTACATTTAGTTCACTTTCTATAGCATTACTATCGGCTGGATTAATTATCATAATAGCAATTATAATAGCAAATTATTGCAGAATGAATGATAACTTTCTCTCTAAACTTTATTCTAAAACTACTGCTGTAGGCTATTCTATACCTGGGGCAGTAATAGCCATAGCTGTTATAATATTTTTTATAGCCTTAGATAATAAATTGTTTTGGCTTTATAAATTAATAGATAAGAACTCAAGTAAGCTGGTATTAAGCACAAGTATTACAATGCTTATATTTGCTTATATTATAAGGTTCTTAGCAATAGGATTCAATTCTATAGAATCAGGATTTGAAAAGATTGGAAAGAAATTTTCAGAGGCATCTAGAACACTGGGTATGAATATAACTGAAACTTTTTTAAAGGTAGATTTTAAAATGATAAAACCATCCATAATAAGTGGATTTATTTTGGTTTTTGTAGATATTTTAAAGGAACTACCATTAACTTTGATTTTAAGACCCTTTAACTTTAATACATTGGCAACTAAATCCTTTGAATATGCTAATGATGAAATGATTCATGAAGCCTCAGTTTCTTCACTTATTATCATAATTATAAGTATTATTTCTATTTATATTTTTAATAAAGCTTCAGACAAGGAGGCGTCTTAATGTATATTGAGATAAAAGGATTATATTTTAAATACAAAAATGCTAAGGAAGAAACCTTGAAAAATTTTACTATGAGTATAGAAAAAGGGGAAATAGTTTCTATCTTAGGAGAAAGTGGGAGTGGCAAAAGCACTGTATTAAGGGTGATTTCAGGACTAGAAGTTCCAAGTCATGGTATGATTAAAATAAATAACAAGACCATAATCGACGAAAAAGAATTTATACCCCCTGAAAAAAGAGGAGTTGGTATGGTTTTTCAAGATTATGCATTGTTTCCTCATATGACGGTTGGGCAAAATATTAAATTTGGTCTTAAAGATATGAATAGAAGGGAAAAATTAAATAGGTTAAAAGAAGTTTTAGATTTAGTGAATTTAGAAGGCTTTGAAAAAAGATATCCCTATGAATTAAGTGGGGGGCAACAGCAAAGGGTGGCACTAGCTAGAGCATTAGCCCCTAAACCTTCTGTATTGCTTTTAGATGAACCTTTTAGCAATTTAGATGCAGATCTTCAGACAAAAATTAGGGAAGAGCTTAAAAAGATAATTAAAAAGGCGGGTATTACATCTATATTTGTTACACATGATAAAGAAGATTCAAAGGCTATTGCTGACAAAGTAATAATTTTAAAAGAAGGAGAAATAATTAAGGTAGGAGATGTAAATATATTATAGTTTAAAAATTTAAAAACATAAAGGAACGGTGTTTATCCGTTCCTCTTATGTTTAATTCTCTAATATTTTTTTCTATGAAGATATTCTTCCTCAGTAATCTCGGCATTTGACTCTTTTACTTACAATTTTCTTACAATTTCTAATTTGGACAACATTTCACATTTTTTTTAAATCTAGTATGCTATACTATTCTTACGAACACAAGATACAACTCAAAATATTCAGTAATTTAAAATATTCTATGAAAAACATGAAATAAAAAATCGTTCTAATCCGATACTGGTATATCCTTTTCAAGAGCAGAGCGAGGGCTTAAAAAGTTAAAGTTAACATATGCCACAGAACCATCACTTGAACTAAAACTATAGTTAGATCTGTAGTTAATCTTAAAAGTTCTATTGAGCCTTTTCAATGATTTGATTGAGTGGTCTTAGTTCCTTAGAAGCTAGATTATCTTTGATAAGCCTGATGACCTATGTGACATAAAAATTAATATCATGAGCTAAAAAAATGCTGAGCAATTAAATATATTGGGTTACCATAAACTACAAAATTTAAGTAAAATCAATGGGTTGAGTTAAAGATTATTCTTAAATCTTTGACAATACCCTATAAAGGCCAGAGGTGTAAAACATGAAAAAGAAAAATGTAATATATTTTAGCACATTATTAATAATTATTATCAGCCTTTATTTCTTATTCTTTCCTAGGTATTTATATGTGCATGAAATTATGAATCCTTATAAAGAAGATTTTACACCAAATGGAATTAACGTATCGGTTCGCTTTTCATATCTTTCAAGTAAAGAATTTAAATTAGATAGTAAATACTTAGTGAATGAATTGGTTGAGTTTCTAGGTAATATCAAAGTTAGAAGGGTATTGATTAGGCCAAAGGCAGAGTATTATACACCTAGGATAATGAATACTTATAAACTTACTATTCATTCTATTGAAGGCAAAGTATTAGGGATAGAAATTAAAGATCATAATTATATTGAAATTCGTGGACAAATTTATAAGATTATTGAAAATGTTGATTTGACTAAAATATATGAACTAATATTAAGAGGACAAGATAGAGATTCCGTAGATGAGTTTTACTTTGATATTATTAAGCAAAAATAATGGATATCAGTTGCGCGCGTTGATATAAATATACTTTTGGAGGATGTAAGATGAAAATACAAAAGAGAGTTATTAGTTTATTGATTTGTTTGTCAATGTTATTGAGTTGTTTAGTTGTATATGCTGATGGGAAAATATCACATATTCCATCGAAAGATGAATTTGATGTATATGAAATTCATTTTAATAATGATCGCAAGGGATTTTTTGCAAATAAAAAAAATGATGACTTCACAAGAGAACAAGATAACTTTACTAAAGCAAAGGATTTTGTTAAAACACTAAACTTAGAAGATAAGGGATTTAAAGGTCTCGAAGAAGTATTTCTTAAGGAATTGGATAGGTTAAGAGAAGATGGCAATGCAATTGATAGCTATAAGATTTATATTCCAAAAGGATCAACAAATCTAAGCTCAAATAAGCATGCCACAAGGATGAAGAACCAAGAGTATTATGGGTCTTACGAGGGTTATAAATTCAAGCAAGCTTTCTCAGTGACTACAAGACCTATAGAAAGTAAAAAAATTAAGAATAAAAATGAACAATTAAGTGACTTTATATCAGGAGCTACAAATTTTGTAGTAAATATAGGTATGTGTTTTCAAAAAGTAAAAGTAACTGTTCCCTATACCATTCTTACAGGTTTACATGGAATATTTGGAGATGGGATTGAGCTCCACCGTGACGCATATATACAATGCGTTGCAGAAGGGGATTTAACTAGTCGTGTCATTCTTATTCAAGATAAACATAATATGAATGAATATATTTATGTGCCAGTATTAATAGATGAAGCACAAGTATTTTCTGTTAGAATAGTAGGTCATGATGGACATTGGTGGACAGATACTTCATCAGATACTGTTGCTTATGGAGAAGAAGCACATACAGAGTATTTCTATGCATCTCCTAGGACTAACATGAAAAGAGGGTTAAGACATTATACATCAGGAGACTTATCAGAGCCTATAACACAAAAAGTTGGAGGTATGATTACCACTTTTGAGAATAAATAGTACGTTAATAAAAATAACCTAAATAGGCTAGTAACAGCTAAACTGTTATCAGAGACAAAGTAGATTTCAAAAGAATATGAAGTTTACTTTGTTTAGAAGATTCAAAAGCTATTGCTGACAAAGTAATAATTTTAAAAGAAGGAGAAATAATTAAGGTAGGAGATGTAAATATATTATAGTTTAAAAATTTAAAAACATAAAGGAACGGTGTTTATCCGTTCCTCTTATGTTTAATTCTCTAATATTTTTTTCTATGAAGATATTCTTCCTCAGGAATCTCAAAATTTTAGGACAATGGGGTCAGGATTGAAAAGTTGAATTAAAATAAAGATTAATTCAACTTTTCAACCCTGACCCTGTTTTTCTAATTTCGTAGGTATATTTCTAAACATGAGGAATTTAATAATTATTTCAAGAACAAAAGAAAAAATTTCAATGTTGCAGGTAAGTATCGGAGTAAAATATAAGGCTTAGATGCCCACGACATTTGCGACCACGCTGGTGAAGCCACTGGCAATGTCGGGGCGTCAAAATGAGAAAGCTAAAGCTTTCTTTTGGGGACAAAAAACAACCGTCTAAAAGGGATGATTGCATGAAAGTTTTCTAGGCCAAATAAAAAATTAATAAATATTGAAAATACATCAAATTTGGTGTATAATTTATATATATAACATCATATTTGATGTATATATTTGTACAAAGGAGAAATACTATGAATGTATATCGTTATACTACGAGAGGTGGTAAAGATGTTATTAAAAACTATTTAGATAAACTTCCTGTGATTGAAAAAGCTGAGGGTTATAGAATTTTAGAATTGCTAGAGTTGAATGGTTTACCAGCTTTAGAAGAATTAAATACTAGACAACTTTCTAAAAAGTTATGGGAAATAAAATTCAACTACAAAGATAGAATGATGTATGTTATAGCTGATAAAGATAATATTTATATTCTCCATGCTTGTAAGAAACAAAAGGGTAAGGCAGAAAAATTTGAACTCAACACAGCGAAAAAGCGAGCGAAAGAGCTGGGTCAAGAGTTAGGAAAAAAATTTGTGTAAAGGAGTGAATAAAATGCCTTTCGTAAAAGCTGATATTAAGCAAGAGATTGAAGAAATGAAAAAGAATGATAGAGATTTTGCCAAGGCATACAATGTAATTGAGGAAGAATACAGATTAATTGAAGAAGCTATAAATTTAAGAAAAAACATAGGAATTTCACAATGTAAGGTTGCAGAAGAAACAGGATTAACTCAACAAATGGTGTCTAGAATTGAAAAGGTTGGTAATTCTCCAACTCTAAGAAATTTTTTGAGATATCTTGATGGAATTGGCTTAGAAATAAAAATTAAGAAAAAAGCATCGCTTGGTTAAAAAAAGAGACTTATGTCTCTCAGATTAATGACAAACCCACGATTTTTAATCGTGGGTTTTACCATAGATTGGGACAATGGGGTCAGGGTTGAAAAGTTGAATTAAAATAAAGATTAATTCAACTTTTCAACCCTGACCCTGTTTTTCCAGGAGATGTAAATATATTATAGTTTATAGTTTAACAATTTAAAAACATAAAGGAACGGTGTTTATCCGTTCCTCTTATGTTTAATTCTCTAATATTTTTTTTCTACGAAGATATTCTTCCTCAGGAATCTCACCATTTGCATATTTTTCTTGTAATAAGGTTATAGCCTTGTTATATGAGGAAAAATTTCCATTAGAATTTTTTGTGATTAATTTTACAATCCATATTGCAGCCCCTATGATTAGTGTCCATCTTAATAGGCTAAAGCCAATCATCCATATCCAGTTACCACCACTAAAGTTTAAGCCCCAAAATCCACACATAATGAAAACCTCCTTATTTAGAATCAATAAAAATTAAAATCTGCATAGGATTTACATAGTAAAATTTAATTTATACATGTACAAATACGTAATGTTTCTAAAGATTTTGGATATGTATAAATTAAAGTCTTTACTTAAATTCCTATAATTATATTATAAAATAAATTTGTGAAGAAAATATGAAGACAAGAAATATATAAAATTAATATATTGTAATGTAATTATAGATATGATATAATACTAAACAAGCTAAAAGGGAGTAACTGTGTATAATTTAGCACGAATAGAGTCAACACACTGGTATAAATACCTGGCTTTATTCACATTAGAATATCTAATGGAGTGAGACTTTTAGTTTAATAAGGTTATGAAATTTTGATAACCTTATTAAACTATTGGTTTCACTTTTTTTATTTTATTAAAAAAGGAGGAAATACTTTGATAAAAGAGTCTTTACAATCACTATTTTTAATTTTTATGGCTGAAATGGGTGATAAAACCCAAATTTTAGCATTAGCCTTTGCTACACAGTTTGGAGTAAAGGAAGTATTATTAGGAGTGTTTATTGGGTCGTTGTTAAATCATGGACTAGCTGTTATTGTAGGTACGTATTTATCTAGTGTAATACCTATAGATATAATTCAGATAATAGCAGGACTTTCATTTCTTGGTTTTGCATTATGGACACTTAAAGATGATGATTCAGATGAAGAAGAAGAAACTAGCAATAAATTTGGACCAATACTTACTGTTGCTATAGCCTTTTTTATTGGAGAATTAGGAGATAAAACCCAGCTTACAGCTATTACATTATCAGTGGATGCAATTAATCCCCTATTTGTTTTGATGGGAACTGTTACTGGTATGATTTTGACTAGTGGAGTAGGGATTTTTGTAGGAAGCAGAATTGGAAATAAGATACCAGAATTTACAATTAAAATTTTATCAGCATCAATATTTATGTTTTTTGGACTAGCTAAGCTTTATACTGCTATTCCCAAAAACTACCTTACAAGCTGGAATATAATAATATTTTTAATAGTGCTTGGTTTTATTGTATATTTATTGATTAGACCAATGATAAAGAATAAAAGGATGGGTAAATCTACTGCTTTACAAGAAGCAGCATTAACACTTTATAATTATGCTCAAGAAATGAAAGAAAGAGTGGATAATATTTGTTTAGGTGAAGATATATGTATAAAATGCAAGGGAGAAAAATGTATTGTAGGATATATTAAGAATATAATCAATAGAATTGATAGAGATGATAATTATCTACCAGTAGATGTCATAGATGATTTTTCAGACAGCCTTAATAAGGGATTTAATGAAGATAAAGTAGTTCAAGGTTTAGCTATTATTTTGATAAGCCTTGAAAGTAAAATAATTGAAAAAGAAAATCATAGAATTGCCATAAATAATATAAGGAGACTTCTTGAGAGAATCTTATTTGGCAAAGAATTTACATATAACAGCAAGGAAAGCTATTTTCAGATGCTTCGAGATAATAATCAGAGACTAGAAAAGAAAATATTTAATTGCGTAATGGAGTTAGAAAGTGGAAAGTTGTAGAATGATATTAAATCATTATTAGAATGGGGGAAAACACGATGAAAAATAAAAAAGATAACTATAAAATTCTATGTCCTAGAATACCTAAACAATTACGAGAATTGCATGATGACATTAATAGTAATATACAAAACGAAGATTCTTTATGTGAAGGTATTATTGAAGATTGTTTAATTGAGAATCAATGGGCAGAGCATGTATATTTTAAGCAGATTATATTTAGAAATGTTACCTTTAAACGAGTTTCCTTTAGATTCATTGATTTAACAGATATTAGATTTGAGAATTGCGACTTATCTAATGTAGATTTTTATGGAGCTATAATTCATAGGGTAGAGTTTGTAAACTGTAAGCTTCTCGGTGCTAATTTTGGGGAAGCTACTTTACAAAATGTAATATTTGACAATTGCAATGGTAAATATGGTTCTTTTATGTTTTCAAATTTTAAAAAGGTAGATTTCAGAGATTGTCTACTGGAAAGTGTCAATTTTCAGGAGTGTAATTTTAGTAAAGTCAGATATTCTAAGTCTAACCTCCAGCAGTCTCAAATGGCAGGAACAAAATTAAAGGGGATTGATTTAAGTTGTTGTGAGATACAAGGAATGGCAGTAAGAATTGAGGATTTATATGGGGCTATAGTTTCTCCTATACAAGCAGTTATGCTGGCAAAGCTTATAGGGCTTATTATTAAAGATTAATTTAACCTGATAAGCAACAAATAAAATTTTCCAGTTTCATCATACTTAGGGAATTTTAATATTTCATTTGAGTGATTTTTATAACACATAGGAAATTATAGACCTATTTTCCCTTAAAAATATATTAAAAAATAGGTTTATTATATGAAGGAAAAATAAGCATTAAAACTTTCGTGATAGAAATTGGCATAAGCCTGAACTATTGTGAATAATTCAGTCTTATTTATAAAGGCTTAAATATCTTCCATGGTTTATTATTTAGCTATTTTTTTGTTTCATTTGTTTAATACTTCTTTCCTTAGTTAGACCTAAAATCTTATAATTACCCATTGATAAGCCTGTAACTAAGAAGCTATTAAGTATTATTAAAAATATTAATTCAATTATACTGTTATGAAATATCTGCTTATTATTTGTAAATATATTTATATGATGTAATGAAACAATAAAGAAAGATGCAGCTAAGCTTAAAATCTTTGGGATTCTTTTATCTTCATTATTCATTAAGAATATTTCTTTTATTATTTGAGTAATTAAATTAACTGCCATAACCATTCCTGTTACAGATGACAAATATTCTATATTAAAAAGTCCCAGATATTCACTATTCATTTTATACTCCCCTTTTTTTAGTTTAATTATATATATGCAGGTAATACTGTTTTTATAAAAAAATTAATAAATTTTTTATTTGTATAGTTTTACTGTAGTATTTATATATTTAGATATAATTAAAGCAGGTAGAGGAAAACTTCTACCTGCTTTAATTATATCTAAATATGTCTATAAAATTAATTTACGGGAACAATTAGTCTTTGCTGTGGTAAAATCAAGTTAGCATTTTTTAGGTTATTTAGCTCTGCTAATTTCTGCCAAGTTGTATTAAACTTATTTGCTATCTTCCAAAGGACATCTCCATCTTTAACGGTATAAGTTGTGGTTTGCTCAGTAGCAGGTTGCTTAGATGAAGCTGGATTAGTAGCTTTTTCAACAGGCACTGCTTCAGTGATTTGTTCAGCGGGTATTGAAGCAGGAGCATTTAATTTACCTTCAGCCATTAGTTTACCATAGTTCAATGCCACAACATTTAATGTTCTTCCATCTTCGGAAGTAGGAATTTTGATTTCTCCATTTCGTACTTTTTCAAAAACTATTTCTTGTTTTTCCTTGTCAATGTCAGTTCCAATTATCTTCCAGTTATTATCTATCTTAGGGGTGATTTTCCCACCCTGCTCTTCTTTAACGTATTTTATTATTAAATCTCTAATTCTACCAGCATCCTGTAATTCTTCATATGAATCATAATATTTATCTTCATTAGTTACCCAGCCATTCTTAAGGAGAGTTCCAAATCTGTAGTTGTTTACAGCTAATTTATAGGTCTTGGCTTCATCGAGTGGTTTACCTGCAATAAAAATGTTTTTAACACGATTACCAGCTTCCTGAGAAATGTCGATATCATAAGTCATACCAGAAAACATATCATAATTGTAACCACGTATTTCAGGGTTAAAGCTTACGGTTACATCTCCATCCTTATATGTATTATAATAGCTTGCTGACCACTCCATATATTTCTTAAGGTTTTCACCTGTTATATTGACACCATTTAAAGTATTTGCATATTTATAGATGAAGGCAACATCCTTTTTCTTAAAATCTCCTTGCTTTAAGTTAGAGCCAAAGTTAAATAGTGCAGCAGAGCTTATTTGTGAATTAGCATAAAACATTTGAACTTGGTTGATTAAGTCAATTACCGCAGTATCTTCTATTTGTGCAGTTGGCATGGTAGTAATTTCATCTTTTCCTGTTATATAATCAGGTCTTTCTATAAAATCCTTAGTTATTTGACCAACAATTTTATTAGCGTCAGTAACAGATTTACTATGTACGTATTCAAATTTATCTAATATTTCTTGGTCTGCATCTACCTCTTTAGTTTCTATATTTTCAGTATCAACACTTATAACTTCCCACTTGTCTCCATTTTTTGCAAGCTTTATATTGACCTTTGCTAAAGCCCATCCATATTTACCAGGTTCTATAATTTTAACACCATTAATCTCTTCATTTACCTTAGCGTGGGCATGACCTAGGAAAAGAACGTCAAATTCAGGACATGCATGTGCTATATCCTTAGCTCCTGTTGAACCATGCTCTCCATCTTTGCCTAAATGAAAAGCTCCAACTAAAATGTCATATTTTCCGTCTAGCTCTTTAATAACTTTTTTAGTTTCTTCTAATGGATCTGTGAAGCTTAAACCCTCAAAGTGTTCAGGAGCACTAGCTTCCCAAGTAGGGACATGTGGAGGTATCAGACCAACGATAGCTACTCTTATACCATCTTTTTTAATAATAGTATATGGCTCTACAAATCTTGTACCATCTTCTTTATATATATTTGCTGCTAATACTGCGTTGTTAAAGGCCTTGATATTTCTATCAAGAAAAGATTTTTCAAAGTTAAATTCGTGGTTACCTATTGTCCATGTATCATATTTCATAGTATTCATAACTTCTACCATTGGGTGTACAGGCAGGTCATTGAAAAGCTCTGCACTGTTATCTTGAACTGTATCACCACAGTCAATTAGTATAACATTTGGATTCTTAGCTCTTTCTTGTTTTACTAATGTTTGAATTTTTGCAAAGCCTGCATCGGCATCTTCGCTATCAGTAGCATAATCATGGGGATAAATCCTTCCATGCATGTCAGTAGTACCTAAGATAGTGATTGTTGCTTTTGGTGTTTCTTCTACATTTGCTGATACTGGGTTAACAAATAAGCCGAATATCAATATCAGCACCAAGACAATTAATCCAGTTTTTTTGATGAATAAATTCATAAAAAGTCCCCCTTTACAAAATTTTGGTGTTATTTTAATTATATAATTAAAGCAAAACGGAATAAAGGGGAAAATAGAAAATATAGTAAAGTTAGTATATTCTTAGAATAACTTAAAGAATTAATATAATTAAACCACTAAAGGATGAAAATATAGCATAAAAATAAGTTTAATAGGAAAAATAATATTTAGTATTCATTAAAAAATAGATAATTGAATTGCTTTAACACATTGATTTATAATATTTACGAAGGATTATAAAATTATAATTGACAATGTATATATTGCATGGTAGCATGAGAATCGGTAGATTATGAAAATGCAACTGAATTCTTTGAAATTGTAAGATATAGGAATGTTTTCTATTTAATCTGGATAAAAAATGTATTATGCAATTTCCTCACTTATAAATTTACAAAAAATTAAAAAAATTAAAGGAGGTATTAAAATGGAACTTTGGTATACACAGCCCCAGACCGACAATATACGATTTTCAATTAAGGTAAAGGAAGAATTATTTAGTGGTAAAAGCCCTTATCAGCAAATCAATATATTTGACAGTGATGAAATGGGCAGATTCCTGATTATTGATGGAATTGTCATGCTAACATCAAAGGATGAATTTATTTATCATGATATGATTGTTCATGTTCCCATGGCAACAAACCCAGATGTAAAAAAAGTACTTGTAATTGGTGGTGGTGATGGAGGTACGGTTAGGGAATTAACTAGATATGCAGGAATAGAAAAAATTGATATGGTGGAGATTGACCGTATGGTTGTAGAAGCATGTCAAAAATATCTTCCTCTTACAGCTAGCAAACTAAATGATAAGAGAGTACAACTGCATTTTGAAAATGGTATGGAATTTGTGAGAAGATCAAAGGAAAAATATGATTTAATTATTGTAGATTCCACAGATCCAATAGGACCAGGAGAAGGTTTATTTACCATGGAATTCTATAAATGCTGCTTTAATCTCTTAAGTGAAGATGGCATATTGGTTAACCAATGTGAGAGTCCATTCTATGAGAAAAATGCTAAAGAAATGAGAAAAGCTGTAAAGAAAATTAAATCCTTATTTCCAATTAGTAAGGTATATCAATATAATATGCCAACCTATCCATCTGGACACTGGCTTTTCGGGTTTGCATCAAAAAAATATGATCCAATCAAGGATTTTAAACCAGAGAAATGGGAAGCCCTTGGTTTGGAAACAAAATACTATAACACAGATGTACATATCGGTTCATTTATGTTACCAACCTATGTGAGAAAAATGGTTGAAAATCCAGAGTAATACTTGATGCAAGGAGGAGATAAAATGCCTCTAAAAAATACGAAAGAGGAAATCTATTCTTTTTTAATGAAATTTTGTGAGATTAGAAGTGTAACAGATTCAGAGGGAGAAAAGTTGGCTCCTAAGTTTATTTATGATGAATTAAAAAAATTAACATATTTTAAAGATAATCCAGAGGATCTTTTTATACAGGAAATTGGAGAAGATCGACTCAAAAGATCAAACTTATGTGCCTTTGTAAGATCAAAAAAACAAACTATGAATACAATTATTTTAATGGGACATCTTGATGTTGTTGATACTGATGTTTGTGGAAACTTAAGGGATTTAGCTTTTTATCCTCAAGTATACACAAAGGAAATTGCTAAGATAGACATTCCAAAGGAAGCTAGAGAAGATTTAGAATCTGGGGATTGGATATTTGGTAGAGGCGTTGCGGACATGAAAAGCGGTTTGGCAGTACAAGCTGGACTTGTTGCAGAACTATCGGAAAACACAGATAACCTAGATGTAAATATTTTATATTTAGCTGTAGCAGATGAAGAAAATAACGCATGTGGTATTCATAAAGCTCTAGAGCTTATTGAAGATATGAAAGAAAAAGGATATAAATTTTTATGCTGTATTGATAGTGAACCTACCATTACTCAGTTAGACAAGGGTGCTGGATGGATTCATCTAGGGACTATAGGTATGTATACACCTTTTACCTTCGTGTTAGGTAGAGAAACCCATGTTGGTGAGTATTTTGAAGGTTTGAGTGCAGCTTTGATTGCCTTTAAGTTAGGAAATCTTATTGAAGGCAGTGATGAATTTGCTGACAATTTTAAAGATGTAGTTTATCCGCCTCTTACTTGCTTGAAAATAAAGGATTTAAAACCTACCTACTCAGTAACGGTTATAGAGCGTATGGCAATGTACTATAATGTACTTTTTGTTCAAAGGACACCCGATGAAATATTGGCTGCATTAAAGAAAGCCGCAAGCTGTGCATTAGAAAAATCAATAGCAGAACAAAATATGAAAAGGCTTACGCAAGGGACACAGACTAAAGAAAAGATACTAAAGGGAAGAATAATTGAGTATAATGAACTCATAAGCCTTGCAGCAGATCAAGCCAATGAAGATATTCAAAAACTCATTGAAGCCTATTTAAGGACCCTTTCACCCAAAATGGAACTGCAAGAAAGAGGCATGATGCTTGTCAATCATTTAATAGATATTGCAAAGCTAAAGGGACCTGCTGTTATTGTTGGTTTTCTACCTCCCTATTGCCCAGCTTTATATAATGAACGTAAAACAAAGAGAGAATTAGATATTCTAGATACCGTCGAAGAAATTATCGGAGAAGCAGAAAAAACTTTTTCTGTAAAAATTCATACAGCTGAGATTTATGAAGGGATATCAGATTTAAGTGAGTTTGGATTTAAGGGTAGTAAAAGGGATGAGCAAGTCCTTGCAAAAAATATGCCTGGGTGGGGAATGGATTTTGTTTATCCCTTCCATAGATCAAAAAACTTGGATATTCCAGTTTTAAATATTGGACCCATTGGGAAGGATGCCCATAAACTTACAGAAAGATTATATCTCCCCTACGCACTAGAAGTTTTACCTTTCTTACTAAAAAAGATCGTATTAGGACTTGCAAAAAGAGCAAAACTACAGTAATAGAAAAGATTAAGAAATCACCGATTTTGATTGGTGATTTTTTTTAATCTTTAAAATCACTCTCTACTGGTAGCCATTGATCAATATTATATATTATCTTTGGAATTATAAAGAAATTGACTACTTCAACTCCTTTTGTTTCAGGGAGAGTATGATTTATAAAATTATACATTTCTTCATTATCCAAAAATCTTGTTTCTATGGCTAAATTTGCTTTTCCCCAACCAAAAGCAATATAACATACATTGGGATTTTTCTTACAATCTTCTACAAAATCATCAAAAACCTCTTCATCGACTTTGAGATTGATATCTGCTATAGAATTATATCCAAACATACTAGGTTCTACTATTGTTGCAAGGCGAATAGCTTTTGTTTCTATTAATTTGTCAATTCTTCTTCTTACAGTTCTTTCGTTGACATTAATAGCCTTGGCGATTTTAGAAGCAGAGGCTCTAGCATTTTTGTATAATTCATTTATGATTTTAAAATCAATCTTATCATAAGATTTTATTTTTTTTCGCATACTTATATCTCCTATTCTATTTATTTGATATATATAGTCTAGCACTTTTACTGTAAACAGACAAGGATAAATCAAAAACAATCAATTATATGTCCTGTAATTATATCAAATATACAATAAATAGACACTAATATTATAAATATTACAATAATAATGTCAATAATACAACAAATTGATCGAAATAGTCTAGGATTAAGAAATAATCAAAATTCTATATAGATACATGCTAATTATGGCCATTGTAAAATGTAATAAAATCCACATAATAGGCACAAAATTGCATTAATATAGATATAAAAATGACCGAATAGGACAACTAAAATATAAAAAATGCACATTATATATATAAAATTTGACAAAATCTCTTGATAAAATTTAAACATGATAGTATAATAATTCTTGTAAACGTTTACGAGTATTTCAGGAGAAAGTTTGGATACTTAAAAAAATTGAAAGGACAGATTCTGTGAAATTTGATAACCTTATTCCACTTTTAATTATCGGATTGTTTTTTATTGGGATAATTATGGTGGGGAAAATAGCTAGTAAAAAAGTATCAAACTCAGATGATTATTTAGTTGCAGGAAGGGGCGCGCCTCTTTTGCTCATAGTAGGTACTGTTTTCGCAACCTTTTGGGGAGGCGGTACAATTATTGGAGCAACTGGATCAGCTTACAATAGTGGTATCTTTGGTGTAATAGAAGATCCTTTTGCTGCAGGGCTGGCATTAATTCTTATAGGGGTTTTCTTTGTGAAAATCTTAAGAAAATTAAGGATTAGGTCAATTGGAGAACTATATAACTATCGCTTTGGGTCTACTACAGGATATTTTGCATCTGCTGTAATGATACCAACTTATGTTATATGGACTGCAGTACAATTTTTGGCAATTGGTAAAATACTAAATGTTCTCTTTGGCATAAATTTCACAATAAGCTATATTGTAGCCATAATCGTTGTAGTTATATTTACATATATGGGTGGAATTATGGCGGTTGTTTGGACGGATTTTATTCAAATGATTATTATTTTAATTGGCCTTATTTCAATTTTGATTATTGGAACCAATGCAGCAGGAGGCATAGACGCTATAATACAAAATACGCCAGAAGGATATTGGAATTTCTTACCCTCAGGAAAGGGGATTAGACCTTGGATAACATATCTTGCCATGTGGGTAGGAATGGGTCTTGGGAATATTCCAAGTCCAGATATTGCTCAAAGGGCTTTTATGGCTAAGGATGGGAAAACAGCTAAAAGGGGAATGATTATTGCTGGAGGGTTATATTGGACTATTGGGTTTATACCAGTTATTCTAGCACTCATTGGAATTACATTGGTTAATCAGGGAGTCTTAGAAGCAAGCTTACTCTCAGAAGATAGTGAATTATTGATTCCGTTTTTAGCAAAACAGCTTTTAGGACCTGTAGGATTAGGAGTTTTTGTTTCATCCCTTATATCTGCTATTTTATCCAGTGCTAGTACGTCTCTTTTTGCGACAGCGGTGCTTTGTTCCAATGACATTTATAAACCAATTATGACAGTTAAAGTTAAAGAAGAAAATATAAAAAAAGAAGATCAGATGTTAAAGATAACGAGGATGTTTGTAATTTTAGTAGGTTTGTTAGCTGCAATTTGTGGACTGGCCAGTAGCAACATTTATGATTTAACCATATTTGCATTTACCTTACAATTTGGAGTTCTTTTCTTTCCATTTGTAATGGCTCTAAAATCAAAAAGGGTAAATACATATGGTGTTATAGCTGGAATGATTGGGGGGCTTTTAGTAAATATAGGGGGATGTATATCTCAGCTTTCCATAATACCTGAACCTTGGGAGTTTTATACACTTATACCAGCTTTAGTTAATTTAATTCTTATAGTTACAGTGTCATATATGACCAGAAATAAAAATGCAGCAAGACCACTAGAAGATATATACCTAGAAAATTAAGATGCATAAAACAAAATATAAAATAAAAAAGGAGATGAAAAAAATGAAATTACCATCATCAAGTGCAACAGATTTAAACAAGAAAAATATGAGACATATGATTACTATGAATGACTTTACAAGAAAAGAAATTGATGACATGTTAGAATTGATGGCTTTATTGAAGGAAGCAAGAAAAGACAATGCAATTCCACAATTATTTAAAAATAAATCAGTAGCAATGATTTTTGAAGCAGGTTCAACCCGTACTAGAGTATCCTTCGAAACTGCTGCAACATTGTTAGGAGGACATGCATTATTTTTATCACCAAGGGATATTCACTTAGGTGCAAAGGAGTCAATAGATGATACAGCAAGGGTATTATCTAGAATGTGTGATATTATAATGGCTCGTACTAATAGTGGAGAGACAACTAAAGCATTGACTAAAATGTCAACTGTACCAGTAATAAATGGTTTGGATTGTGTATATCATCCAACTCAAATGTTAGCTGATATCTTTACAATGAAGGAACATATGCCAGAGGGAAAAGAACTATCTGATTTGACAGTGGCATTTATGGGTGATGCAACAGATGTATGCCGTTCATTATTATTGACATGTACTAAATATGGAATGAAATTTAAACAAATTGGACCTAAGAAATATCATATGCAAGAAGAATGGCTAAAACTTGCTGATAAGAATTGTGCTGAAACTGGTGCTTCTTACGAGATAACAGAGGATGTTTCAAAGGTTTCAGAGTGCAATGTGATCTATGGTGATAGTTTTTATTGGACTACTCAATTAGATGAAAAAGAAGAAAGATTAGCTGCATTTATGCCAGATTATGTAATTACTAAGGAATTGTTGGATAAAGCAGCTCCTGGTGCAATATTAATGCATTGCTTACCAGCAAACGATAAGGAAGAAGTTACTCGTGAAGCATTGGATGGAGATCGTAGTGTGGCTTTTGACCAAGCTGAAAATAGATTAACTGCACAAATGGCAATTTTAGTTTATTTTACCCACAAATATAATGTAAAACCTAGTGAAGAAACAATTAAATATCATGAAGATAGAATCAATAATTTTTTAGAAAGATTATAAAACAAAAAAATACTGGAGATGAAGGAAATGGCTAAAAAATTAAAAGGAACACCTAAACAAGATGGCTTTAGAATGCCTGGAGAATTTGAACCCCATAAAGGTTGCTGGATGGTATGGCCTGAAAGAACAGACAACTGGAGATTAGGTGCAAAGCCAGCTCAAAAAGCATTTGTTGAAGTGGCAGAAGCTATAGCAAAATATGAAGATGTTACAATGTGTGTATCTCAGAGACAATATGAAAATGCTAGACAAATGTTAAGTAGCAAGATTCGTGTTGTAGAAATGTCAAATGATGATTCTTGGATGAGAGATATAGGGCCAACATTTGTTGTAAATGATGAAGGTGAAGTTAGAGGTGTTGATTGGCGATTTAATGCATGGGGAGGGTTAGTAGATGGATTATACTTCCCATGGGATAAGGACGATCAAGTAGCAAGAAAAGTTTGTGAAATTGAAAATATAGATTATTACTCTTTAGAAGATTTTGTTTTAGAGGGTGGGTCAATTCATACCGATGGTGATGGAACTGCAATTGTAACTGAAGCCTGCTTACTACATGAAAGCAGAAATCCTAAAATGACAAAAGAAGAGATTGAAAATACATTGAAGGAATACTTAGGAGTAGAAAAGGTTTTATGGCTTCCTAATGGTATCTATCTTGATGAAACTAATGAACATGTAGATAATATTGTACATTACTGTGCTCCAGGGGTATTAGTTCTTGCATGGACAGATGACGAAAATGATCCGCAGTATCCTCTTTCAAAGGCAGCTTATGATTATTTGTCAAATGAAACTGACGCCAAGGGTAGAAAGCTTGAAATACATAAATTACACATTCCTAGTGAGGTATTAATTACTAAGGAGGAAAGTGAGGGAGTTGATGCTGTAGACGGTACTCTTCCTAGAAACGAAGGAGATAGACAGGCAGCTTCCTATGCTAATTTCTATATTGCAAATGGGGCAGTAATTTTACCATTATTTAATGATGATGTGTACGATAAAAAAGCAATAGAAACCTTGAAAAAAGTTTTTCCTGATAGAGAAGTTGTTGGGATATATGCTAGAGAAATAATTTTAGGCGGCGGAAATATTCACTGTATTACTCAGCAGCAACCATTAGGTAAAAAATAATTGAAATAACTCTATATAGAGTTATTTCAATTATGAATATTATATAAAGGGGAGACAAAAATGGAGAACAAAACAGAAACAAAAAAAGTAAGTTTATTTAAAATGGTTTCTTTCACTGTTTGTGGTATAGTTGTGCTTGATACTTTTGTTGCTCCAGCTGCTTTAGGGGCATCATCAATAACCATTTGGCTTCTTACTGCACTATTATTTTTCATACCATATGGATTGATAAATGCAGAATTAGGTGCTGCTTACCCAGAAGATGGGGGCATATATGCATGGGTAAAGAGAGCATATGGCGATTTCCAAGCCAGCCTTGTTTCTTGGTTTTACTGGGTAAACGTGGCTTTTTGGATGCCAGCTGTATTTATTGCCTTTAGTACATGGTTTTCCATGGCCTTCGCACCAGATATGAATATATGGGTATCGGCAATGTTGGCTATTGCAATGTGTTGGGTAATAGTTTTTATAGGAATCAGAGGTGTTGATTTAAGTATCACAGTTACAAATATTGCTGCTGTATTAAAGGTTGCGGTATTGCTTGTTTTTGGTTTGTTAGGAGTTGTTTATGGAGTGAAAAATGGATTTGCAAATGATTTTTCACTATCTAGTTTTGCGTTGAGTTTTAATTTTGATACAATTGCCTTTAGTTCAGCTATTGTTTATAATCTTTTAGGATTCGAGCTTATAAGCTCTATTGCATCAGAAATTGAAGATCCTGGAAAGAACATTCCTAAAATGACTGTTTTGGCAGGAATATTAATAGCAGCTTTATATGTTATTGGTACCTTTGGAGTTCTAGCAGCAATTCCTGCAGAATCTATTGACCCTCTTGATGGTTTCTTTTATGCATTAAAAGAGTTATGTACTGTATTTGGTGGGGCACAAGATATTGTGTTTAAGGCAATTATTCTTGTAGGATTATTCACTTTAGTATCAAATATGATTTCTTGGACATTAGGTGGAGTTGAAGTTCTTGATGAAGCAGAATTTACAAAGAAAACAAAGCTTCTTGGACATAGACATCCAAAATATGATACACCTGATTATTCATATATATTGATGGGTGTGATATCAACTATATTAATTGCTATGAACTTTGTTTTAAGCGGAAGTGCCAACGATGCTTTTTGGACTATTTTATCCTTTAGCTTCTTGGTTTTCTTCTTACCATATTTATGGTTATTCCCAACTGTAGTAAAATTAAGGAATACTGACGTAGATACACCAAGACCATATAAAATTCCTTTGGGTAAATTTGGGCTCTATTTTTCAAGTATAATAGGATTTTTATTTATAGCTGGAGGTATAATCCTATTGTTTGTTACTGGAGAAGGATGGGATCCATTATATCATCTTACTTTAATTATAGGTACTGGAATTACAACAATATTTGGTATAGGACTTTATAGAAAAAGCCTTAAATAATATATACTTTATTAAAGGTTTGTTCTATATAGTTTCAGGAAATTTATATAATATTATCATTACATCTAATTGAAGAAATTGTTGGAGGAAAATGAATATGCAAGATAATAGCAAATTAAATAGAATTGTAATAGCTTTAGGAGGAAATGCCTTAGGAAATACGCCTAAAGAACAACAAGAAAAAGTAGAAATAGCAGCAAGAACACTTGTAGAACTTATTAGTCAAGGTAATGAAATCATTATTAGTCATGGAAATGGTCCTCAAGTTGGTATGATCAATTTGGCTTTTGAAGAGGCTTCAAAAATCAATAATAAAATTGTTCCAGTTGATCTTCCAGAGTGTACAGCAATGAGTCAGGGGTATATTGGTTATCATCTTCAAAATGCTATAAAAAAAGAACTTAATAGACAAAACATGCCTTGGCATGTAGCTACTGTAGTAACACAGATAGAAGTTGATAAGAATGATGAGGCATTTAAAAACCCTAAAAAACCAATAGGAAGCTTTTATACAAAGGAAGAAGCGGACAAGTTAATGGCGGAAAATGAAGGGCTAGTTATCAAAGAAGATGCAGGAAGGGGATACAGGAGAGTAGTGCCTTCACCATTGCCAAAGGATATAGTAGAAAAAGAATGTATTATGAACATGCTTGATAATGAATTTATAGTTATTGCCTGCGGTGGTGGCGGTGTACCAGTTGTAAAAAATGATGATGGGAAATATGAAGGAGTGCCAGCAGTTATAGATAAAGATTTTGCTTCTGCTAAACTTGCAGATACCGTTAATGCAGACTATCTTTTCATTTTAACAGCGGTAGATCGAGTTTCTATTAACTGGGGAAAACCAAATCAAAAAGATTTAGAAAGTATAAGTATAGAGGAAGCGGAAAAATATTGTCAGGAAGGACATTTTGCTCCTGGTAGTATGCTTCCAAAGGTGAAGGCAGCCATTGAATTTGTAAAAGGTGGTAAGGGAAGAAAAGCAGTTATTGCTTCTTTAGAAAAAGCCTCCCTTGTTATGGAAGGTAAAAGTGGAACTGTAATTCATAGTTAATACAAAATCATATTAGAGAAATACAAAAATGGGAATCTTTAAGTTATAGCGATATAAAAAAGATTCCCATTAATATGTTTTAACTGTAATAGATGTGTGATTGTGAAAATTAATGAAGAAGGACTAATCTTACAAGTTTTTGATAAATCTTTAAAATCATTCTTTTTTTATTAATTTTCTTAATCACATATCTATAGATATTTTGGTAAAATGGTATAAAAAAACAGGTTTATTACATGAGCCAAAAGGAAATATTAAAACTCTCGTGATAGAAACTAGCACAATGGGTTAAATTAAGTTTATTTAAAATTAAAACTAAACAATTTACATAAATTGAGAATAATGATATTATATTCTTTGGGTTAGTACATTTAAAAGTATTGAATTCATACATACAAGGGAGGTAACTGCTTTGAAAGACAACAAAAGAGGGAGTTTGAAATTTAAAATTGGGATTATGACAAGCATAGTTGTAATTTTAACTGTTGCAACTATTGCATATATAAGTTATGGTTATATTACTTCTTCTAACCAACAATTAATCGGTGAAAAAGCAAGAGCTATAGCTAAAGCTGCAGTTATAAATATTGACGGAGACAAGTTTAAAGAACTTACTAAAAAAATGGATGATAAGGATAAATACTATAATGAGTTAATAAAAACCCTTTATATGATAAAGGAGGAAACAGGTGCTACATTTTTATATACTCTAGCCCAAAATGATGACAGCACTTATAAATATGTTGCAGACGGTAGCGATGTGCCTGGTGGTGAAAATTTTTCTTCCATTGGGCTTGAAGAGTCAGTAGAAGTTTTTGATGGTGCAGATAAGGCGTTTGATGGAGAAGCAGTTTATTCTGAATTATATGATGCAGATGAGTATGGATTTTTATTATCTGCATTTGTGCCTATAAAGGATTCAAATGGCAATATTGTAGGTGTGTTAGGATGTGATTTTTCAGCAGAATCAGTGTTAGAGGTTTCTAGACAATTTAAGACTAATATTTCAATTGTTTTGATAATCATAGGTATTTTAGTTAATATAGTTGTTATGTTATCAAGCTATAAAATCCTTAGTCCTATAGATTATATTCTAAAGGTTATAACCGAAATGGGAAATGGATACTTTTCTGAGAGCATGGATTCCAAATTGTTGAAGAGGAAAGATGAAATAGGGATAATTGCTAAGGGTATTAATAATATGAAAGAGTCCTTAATAATCTTAATAAATAGGATAAAAGATGAGTCATCAGCTATAAAAGCTGAAGTAGATAATGTTATGATAAATGCAAGTATTTTAAGCAAAAATCTAGAAGAAATATCTTCGACTACAGAAGAATTATCAGCTAGTATGGAAGAAACTACTGCCTCATCAGAGGAAATGCTGGCGACATCTAAGCAAATTGAAAATTTCATTCTATCCATAGCAGAGAGAGCTAAAGAAGGTGCACTAGCAGTTGATAAAGTAACGAAGAAAGCAGAGGATACTAAGAAAAATGTAATAAAAACTCAAGAAAAAGCTGTGGAAATATTTGATGATACAAAACAAGAACTTCAAAAGGCTATAAAGGAATCGAAGGTTGTAAATCAAATTAATGTATTATCAAAATCAATTATGGAGATAACAGAACAGACTAATTTACTTGCATTAAATGCTGCAATTGAAGCATCAAGAGCTGGAGAAGCAGGAAAAGGTTTTTCGGTTGTTGCTGAAGAAATGCGAAAATTATCAGAACAATCAAAGGATACTGTTTTAGAAATTCAAGAAATAACAAAAAGAGTAATAGGTTGTGTGGAAAACCTTTCTAATAGTTCTAATAGTTTATTGGAATTTATGGCTATAGATGTTGATAATGATTATAAAAAAATGCTTAATATAACGGAAGAATACAGTAATGATGTAAAGTTTGTGGGTAAATTAGTTAGTGAATTTAGTTCTACGGCTGAAAAACTTCTTGATTCTTTACGAGACATTGTTTCATCTATTGATGGAGTGGCTTCAGCAGCTAACGAATGTACAGGTGGAATTACAGATATAGCAAATAGAGTTGTTGATTCAAATAATAAATCCAATGAAGTTGCTAATCAGGTTATGAAATCAAAAGAAAATGCTGAGAAATTAAAGAAAGAAGTAGATAAATTTAAGTTATAGTATTTATATAACTAAGAAAATTGAATAATATATTTAAAGAATTTTTGCGAGCAAAATTTAGTAGATAGAGTCAAGAAATTTATCTTTATATTGCATTTCAAAAAAATTGTTAGTGTTAATTATGCAAATTTCTTAAATATTTGTATAAGGAATAAATAATAAATTTATATATAAGTACAATTATTACAATATTTGAAAAACTAATTGAACCAATGGGCTTTTATAAATAGCTTAATTGTCATATGCATATATTACCCCTACATATAAATATATATGTGGGGGTGACTTGTGTTGAAGAGGTCATTTATTTGGATAATTATATGTATAGTATGTATAAGTATTTTAATGGGAGTTGGGGAAATTGTATTTAAAGACATGGAGCTAGCACAGTATTTAATAGATACTTTTAAAAATAGAGAAATAAAAGAATATGGACTTTGGGAAGAAAAGAAAATGAAGGAAAATCCAAATTATAACAACTTAGCTATATTTATTGATATAAATTCTAAAATTTTGGAACTTATAAACTTAGATAATAATGAAGTAGTAAAAAGATATATAATAGCAAGCGGAAAGCAGAGTACACCTTCTCCAATAGGGAGCTGGAGGATTATTAACAAAGGAAGGTGGGGACAAGGATTTGGAACTAGATGGATGGGGCTTAACGTACCCTGGGGGAAATAAAAATAAGAATACATTTAACTAGGTAAGAAATTACCTAGTTTTCATTTTTTTTGAAAATACTATGAAGGAAAATGATAGAAAATGTAGAATAAATATGATATTAAAAAAATAATGTAAAAATATAATATGTTAGTTTTTTGCAATTTACTTTCATAAGGATTTTTTTCCTTTCTAGGTATTCAATGTATTTGAGAATATATTAATAATTATACATTAAGTGGGGGAAATCCTTTTTGAAAGCGTTAAAAAATATAATTTTTTTAACAGTTGTAGACTTCTGCAACTGACTATAAATATTATTAATAGGGGGATGAATGGATGACTTCTTATCAATTATTGGAGTTTTATGAACAACTTTTTTCTAAGTTGTATAATTTGGAAAAATCTATTAGGGATATTAAATTATTAATTGATAAAATAACTCCGTATGAGAATGAACTTCTGCAGCTTATTTATACACATGGAGTTAATTCTATAAATAATGATATTAAAAATAGTATGAATAAATCTAGAAATAATATTGTAAATTATGTTAATGAATTTATGAAAAAATTTGACTTGCTAGAAAATCATAAAATTTTTACATCTACAGAAATTGAAATAAATAATTACATAAGTGATAATAGTGAATTGTTTAGAACAGAAATAGAATCTATAGAAAACTTATTTAATCATTTAAGTAGTGTATATGAAAATCTATTAAAATATTCTATAAGTAAAAATAATAGCAATTTAGTTCTATTAATTGAAAATATGAAAAGTGTACATAATGCTTATGTAAATATATTAGATAGTTATAGAGCAATTAATGATTACATCGAAAAAACAGAAGCAAAAATTGATGAAATTAAAGGTTATAAAACTTTGGAATTGCAATTTTATAATGAGGCTGATAGTATTTATGATTATATAAATTACCTTGCACCTATGAATGAATGTTACGAAAAAATATGTAATTTATTTAATGTTTCTCCAACTCAATACCCATTAAAGGTTATAAAAGTTGAGTCAGGTTCATGGTTTCAAAAGTTATTTGGTGCTGAAAAAGTGATGGAGGCATTAGCATATTTAATCACAAAAGTAGTTGATTATGTGTATTATACATTTACTAAGGAGGGGCAGATTGCAAGTCAAAAACAGTTATTTGATTTACTTTTAACAGATGCTCAATTAATTAGCAAATATAAAGATTTAGGATTTGATATAGATATTGATGAGGAAGAAGTTAAAAAGACTCATTTTATGGCAATTAAGTCTGTTCAAAAAATGATATGTAAAACATCAAAATTAAAAGTTAATGGTGATATATTTAGTATTGATAAGGCATTTGAACAACAATATTTACTTGAATCTAGAAAACTAATAATAGAGAATAAATTGTCTATTAATAATGAATTAGAGGAAAATAATTTTTTAAATTCTAAGAATTAGAGGGATGATTATGGAAATTATAGAAATTTTAAAATTATTAACTGGGAAAATAATATCACTTGTATTAATTTTATTTTTTATATTTGTTGTGATTCTTTTATTTGTTACTTTAATTGTTAAATACATTAGAACATCAAAACAATTAAAACAAATCCAAAATAAACCACAAAGATTAGATTATGAAATTCTTGAAATAAATGAATTAGAAGAAATTGAAAAAATACCAGAAACTAAAGAATTATTGCCTTATAAGAAGAATAGATTTTTGCTTACTAGAGCAGAAAATAATTTCTATAAAGTTTTAAAGCTTGCATTAGAAGATAATTATGTAATATGTCCTAAAGTTAGGCTAGCTGATATTATTTATGTATATGGTTCAGACAATAGACAATCATATTTCAATAAAATTCAATCAAAACATATAGATTTTTTAATATGTAATGATATTTATTTAAATCCTTTATTAGCAATAGAATTAGATGATAGTTCTCACTCGAGTAAATATAGAATTGAAAGAGATGAATTCTTAGATGATGCTCTTGAAAGTGCTGATTTACCAATTTTAAGATTTAGGGCCAGTTATTCATATAGTCCTAATTATATTAAGGAAAAAATACAAGAAGTATTAAAAAAAGAAAAAGTTAGTTAATTTTTAAGACTTAATCGTAAATAACGATTAGGTTTTTTTTATATTAATATTAGTTGAAAGATTTAGTAAAAATGGTATAATAAAACCAAACACAAGTTCGCATTTTGCCACTGGTTTATAAAGAATAGAGATTCAAGGGGGCAACAATGAACACATTAAAGAAAGAATTAAAAGAATTGCTTAAGAAAAGTTATATAACAAATAAAAACAAGCTTAAAGATAATATAAGAAAAAATTAATTACCCTCAAGCTTGTTAGTCATTTCAATAAAAGCTTCAATTTCTCTTAAAATTTTTTCTCTTTTCTCCGGGGTGAGTTCTTCTCCCGGTTTTATTTTACCCTTCTTTATATATATTTCAATGATTTCATCAGCTAATTTATCAGCTTCTTCATCAGTTAAATAGCCATCAACTTCATTAGGATTGTTAGTTCTGCCAAGTAAGTAATCAACAGAAACATTGAAATAATCAGCAATAGCTTTTAAAGTATCTTCATCTTTAGGAAACCTCTCATTTGTCTCGTAATATCCTATAGTTCTACTAGAAATATTTAGTATTTCACCCAATTTTTTTTGAGATAATCCCTTTTCTGTTCTTAATTTTTTTAATTTATCCCCAAATCGCATATTTTGTTCCTCCTTACAAGTATAATATAACAAAATTAATAAAAGATAAATAATTAAGAATAAAATATTCTTAAAAAGTGTTGACAAGAACAAACTATTCGTATAATATATAATTATCAAGAACAAAATATTCTTAAATCAAAATTTAAGAATAAATAATTCGCAAAGATTTCAAGGGGGAGAAAAAAATGATTACAACTGAACAAAAATTTGAGGTATGTGAAGCAATATTAGAATTTGCGGAAAAGAAAGGAATAGAATACGAGGACGCAGTTGATATGTTTATGGAAGTACTAAACTATGAGAGTGGTGACAGAAGATGAGATTTTATGAAGGAATGAATCCAAAGGCATTGATTTTAGTTCTAGAGTCAATAAAAAGAAAAGGTCAAGCATATAGAGGAGAGAAAATGGAAGTTATAAAAGCACTATGCAATCAAGGATATACAATGGAGGAATTGCAAAATATATGGGCTAATGCTCCGATGTAGAATAACAAGGTGGTGATACCATAATTGAAATAAACAAAGAAATTTGTAAACTTGCAATTTCTTGGTTAGCTTTCGTTATTTTAAATTTAATTGTTATAGACGGAATGAATTTTAAGAATATATACCAAATAAAGGGTTTTAAAAACAAATTATTTCAATGCTTAAATTTCGTATTCGTATTATTAATTAAAATCCTAGATATAACATCTCCGTTAATATTTTTTTGTATAGCTTTGCCATATGGTTCTGTAAAAGCAGGAATAAAGGACATAGATTATTTTCACAAATTTGCTGAACCGTCATATTATTTATATTTACTTTTATTTAGTGTATATTGTGGATTAAAACAATGTATTAAGAATGTAGTAAGCAATAGAAATAATAAGGAAAATAGTTGCTTTAATTCTTTTTTTTAACAGGGACAAATAAAGCTAATGACCAAAAGATGATGAATGTAATTATTGTTTGAATAAGATTATATTTAAAAACAAATAAGCTTAATAAATCATTTGAGAAATCTGTAAAAGATGGTTTGTACCCTTGTAAAATTTTAAATATTGTATCTATAATTGGCATTGTGAAACACCTTCTAAATGTTTTTTTTAGAAGTATTGTACCATAATTTAATTAAGTTTTAAAACTGAGTAAAAACAGTGGAGCGTAGGGTTTGCCCTAATCTCCCTTAAACAATAGGTGGTGATACTATAAATTGGAAAGGTTAAAGTTTTACATTACTGCATTTGTTAAATCTGCTTTTGAAATTTTGTTCTTAACATCTGCAAGTGGTTTTATAATGTTTAACACTATTAAAGGTGAAATATTGAATAAGGATTTAATGCTAAGGGTTGTTGCCAGTAGTATCTGTTCCGTAATATATGCTTTAGGATTGTATTATTTAATAGTATTGTTAATTGGGTTGTTATTTAGGAGAAAGCATATTCAATAATTTCATTAAAAGTTCAATTGGTTTAACTTTGATTATTATAGTAATTATTATAAAAGCTGCAATTATTAATAGTCCAATACTTGAGTTAAAATTTTTGATTCTCAAATATAACACCCTTTCTGAAGCTGTATTATTAAAAAATTATAACATATAAGGAAAGATTTACAAATACAAAAAATAGCCTTTGGAAAATAAGGTGGTGATACTATTAAAAATTTGAAAGTTATTAGTAAGGCAATGATTAAAGCATTAAAGCCATTAGCATTTATTGTTTCAAGTGTTTATGTGTTAATTATATGTCTTGGTAATTATGGGGGCAGTATTGAATTTATCGCAAATGTATTAGATATGTATACAGTTGAAATGTTTGAATTAATCTTGTTTTATTATTTGCTTATCAGTTGTGGACAGTTATTAATTGAATTGATTAAAGAAATTAAAAGTATATATATAAGCAAAAAACTAGGAAATAAATTAATCTCCTAGTATGTTGAAGAAGAATTATAATATTAGGAGGAATAGGGAAATGACATATCCCACAGAAGAAGCGAAGCTGATAAACCACATTAACAGTACATATGACATTAAAAGGTATAAAACAGAAAACTGTAAGCATATGGCACTTGGAAAAATCATAACTGACAAGCTTACAGGAAGAAGAACGCTAATCTGCTATGACTTATTAAATCAAAGGATAATTGAAAAGAAATTAAATTAATAGGGGGTGGTTATATTGATATGTCCTCATTGTGGTCAATGTATTTATGAAGATGATTTAGAAGATGATATTGATATTAAGAATGAAGATTATTTAATGGAAGATATGGATTTCGAATTAGAAGAAGATGATTTGAATACGTATGATGAATTTGAAGAAGAAATAGAAGAATTTAATGAAAAAAGAAGAGGACTTTTTGATATGGATTTAAATAATGAAATAGATTTAGATTATATTGATAAGTTTTAAATAAGAAAAAAGGAGGAAAAAGTAAATGTATGTAATTGCAGAATTTAGAGGAAGAACAGAACCAAAACAAGTAAAAAAGGACATAGTATTATGTCATACTCAATTCCTTATTGAAGGAAAAAACTTTGACAGAACAATAGGACTTACAGCCTTCAATGAAGATGTAAAAAAGGTTCAGCAGCTTAAGAAAGGACAAATAGTGATTTTGGAATTTAACCAAAGATTCAAAAATGGATATCTAAATTCCACATATATAAATCACATAGCAGACGACAAAAAAGTTGCTCAATTTCAGCAGATAGTAAACTTTAGCGAAAAAGTTCCTAGTTAGGTGATAACATGCCGACAATAGCACTAGCAGGTTTTGCAGTAGGATTAAGAAAATCATTATCAGAAAAGGACTATTGTGTCTTAGATTTAATGCAGTTTGGAGATAATCAAAAGCCTAGTGAAGTGATACAACTTATATCCTACGATAATGAAATAAATAACTGGCTTAACAATAACTATAACAATGGAGAAATAAAAGCAATATCTACCATATGCTATGAAACAACAGGAAAAAGAGGTTTGCTATACAGCCTTGAAAAAATAGACTACTTTGGTGGAGTTGGACAAGTAGGGGCAGTAACAATAAATCTCCCAGAAAGGCTGCTAGATAAAGTTAAACAAGAAAAAGATGTAAATGAGTTAGTAGCAAATTTATTAGAGGAGCATTATAAGCAGAAGGAGCAGGTGCAAGATGAAGCATAGGATATTATTAATAACTATAATGATAATAGCTTTAAGCAGTTCAATGATTTATGCTAGTGAGCCTTCTCCTTCATCAGATGTAAATGTATATGTAGATATGGATTCAGTAGTAGATGAACTAGTAAAGATACAAGAGCAAATAGCAGAAATACAAACAGAAATAGACGATAATGAGCAGTATTTAATATCAGTATCAAAATATATGATATTATCATTCTTTGTAATATCCATAACAGCAGGGTATTACATAGGATATTCACTAGCAAAAACTAAAATAGGAAGGTAATAAAATGGGTTGGTACTTAGATTTTGTAGAAATAATTATATATTTATTAGTAATGGTTATGATGTATCATCTGTTATTTAACGGACTATTCTGGTTCGTATCAGATGGCAAAGATGTTCAGAAGGTAGAGGTAATAAACTATGGAAATAACAAATGATTTAAGCTATTTTCTATATTCCATACTTTTAGGCTTATTCGTAAGTATGGTGAAATCAATATTTAATTAGGTGATTATATGAAAAAGTTGGTTTTATTGTTGACAATTTTATTAGTTTTTAATTTATTAGGTATTCAAAGTTTTGCAATTAGTTATATTGGACTTTTGGATTCTGAAAGTTATACAATGTCACAAAGTAATGTGAGATATGAACTTAGTAGGATTGTAGATAATGTTGCAAATGATTCTTGGAGTAATGGTTGTGGATTTGAAGTGGGTTCATATATTGACTTTATTTTCGATGAAATTCAAGATATTGATTCTGTTGTGTATGATACTTCTATGGATTATAATATGAAGATTATTTTTTATGGTGAAAATGGATTGGTAATTTATGAAAAATCTTTACCTGGAGCAGCAAGTGGAGGGTCTATTAATGTTCAAGTGGAAGGAGTTAAAAGAGTTAGGTTGTATCGATATTCTGGTTCTGGTCGTTCATTATTTGAAGAAATAGATTTTACTCCGATGCTTCCTAAGATGGGTGATTTAGTATGTACATATGATACCGCTATAAGCAAAATAAATTTATCATGGAATGATTTAGGAGAAGGTGTAACCTATAAGTTATATCTTAACAATAATTTAATAGAAACTTTTGACAATAGTACATTAAATTATACTATTAATAATCTTACATCAAATACAACTTATGAAATAAAGATTATTGCTAGTAAAGAAGGTTATAGAGATGCAGTATTTATTGACAACATAACAACTTTGAATTACTTTTCATTTTCACCGACTAATACAGATTCAAATGTCGGTGATACGTGGATAAATGTTAAATGGGATGAAGTAAGTGAAGCTATAGGTTATCAAGTACAAATTGATGATGGAGAAATAATTAATGTTAATGATTTAAGTTATAGATTTGAAGAATTGCAATCAGATACAAGCTATACAGTAAAGATTAGAACTGCTTTTGAAGGTGATTTATATTCAGACTGGACTATAATAAATGCAAAAACATTACTGCCACCAGAAGTACCTCCATATAAACCCGATAGTCTTGAAATACTTCAAGTTGATACTGATTCTGTAAAAGTTAAAGTATCAGACACTTTATACGCAGATAGCTACATATGGTACTTGAATAATAATATGGTAGCAGAAACAACAGAAAGAGAATACACATTTACAGGGCTTAAAGAAAATACAAGCTATTCAGTTGCCTGTAGAGCAAAAAATGAATATGGAGAATCTCGTTTTCCAGTATCAAGACTTGTTAAAACTTTAGAGATACCTAAGCCAAAAGTGACAAGTGTAAGCACGCAAAATGCAGGATATTCAGCAGGTGGTGGACTTATAAAGCAGGTAACATGGGATAGCGAAAATGTAGAAGAAGGTTTTGAACTATATGTAGATGGTGCTTTAGTAGGTGAATACGACGCATTAACAAATGAAGCCGCTTTAAACTTTGAGGAATTAGGACTTGAAGATGGATATCATGACATTGAGATAAGACCAAAGGACGCTGATGGAGTAGGGTACAAAGTAAGAATAACTAATCAAGGAACTGATAACGAAGATATGGACCAAGTTGTTGGATTTATGGATAAAGCACTTCAAGTAATAAAAAAAGGTGGTATATATTTTTTAATAATACTTATATCCTTTGGTTTATCAATGTTTGGAGCACAGTTTTTATTCAATAAATTTAAACTAAGCCTTGTAACAACAACACCGGAGCAGCTAGAAGCAGAACCAGATGAAGCAATGTCAGTAGACTTTAAAAAGAAAGACGGAATGGATAAACAGTTTAAAGAAATAGCAGACAGGGCAGAAGATGGATACTTTAGGAATAAAAAAGAGAATATTAGATTTGACAAGAACATAAAACAGGAAAATAAAGAAGCAAAGGTTATAACAAGATATGTACCAAAATACCGAATGAAAAATAAAACTGAAATGGTTGTAAAGGTATCAGCAGGATATAGAAATATAGATCTTGGAGATTTAGACAATTACCTTAAATATGCAAGAATGAATGAGTATGATAAGCAGCTAATTAAAAATGCTGTTGAGGATTGGAAAAAGAAATCTAACTTTAATAAGTTTGTGCATATAAGTTCAAACAATAAGAAATTGACGTTAGGTGGTTACAAGATGAAGGAAGAAAAGAAACCTATAGAAGGAGGTGTTAAGAACAATGTGAAAAAGACAGAGGAAGAAGTTATAAGAGAATATGAAAATAAGATATTAAACTTAGCTAAAAATAAAACCACTTAACGAATAAAAATAAAAATTTAATTTAAGGAGGAATTAGAAACATGAAAAATATTTTATCAAAAATTAAAAACAACAAAAAACTTACTGTTATGACATTAGCATTAACAATGGCATTATCAAGTGCTAGTATGTGTTTTGCAACAGGAGCAAATACAGGAAATGCTGACCTTGATACTTTGATTGGAAATATGGAAAGTGGATTAACTTCCATTAAGACAGGAGGATTGTACATAATTGGAGCAGTAATAGTAATTGCAGTTGTTTTCTTAGGTGGAAGATGGCTATGGAATCTATTTAGAAGCTGGTTATCAAGGGCAGCATAGAAATAGAAACCATAACCTAATAAATAAGCGTAATTATAGTATAACAAAGTTGGGTGGTTTTATGAATATAAAAAAAATATTTTTAGTGGGGTTGCTTGTGATAAGCAACCTCTTACTAAATACTATTCTTTTAAATAAAGTCTATGCAGAACTAAACTATTACAGAAGTGAACTAGACATAACAGAAGATGGATATATAAGATTTGGAGACAGTGAACATCCACAAGACAGTTATAATTCAATATCCTTTGATATTGATGAAACTTCTATAAGTTCCCATTGGGTTAATATACTTTTCTATGTTGATGAGCCAGGACTAATTGAAGATAGAGATGTAGATAAATTCTTAATTTTAGGAAATGGGAAAATAATAGAAGAAGTATATCTTCAATATGAAAAAAAAGAAGATGGAACCTCTGGCCCAACCTATGAATACTTAGTAAAGCCTAGTTCAACAGAATTTATAGGCAGTCAAGTAGATTTTCAGATTGTAGCAGTAGATGTAGAAGAAGTAATGGGGAAAACCTATCAATATGCAGTAGCATGGTCTGAAATATCTAATGTCTATCAATTTGACCCATTACCTGTAAGAGATAGTGAAGCAATAGAAGTATTATACTCTATTCTTTCTAAACTCCAAGAATTATGGAATAAGCTTAAAAATATAGAAGGCTTGCTTTCAAAAATATCTGATCAGATAGAAACATTACTCACACCTAGTGAAGAAGCAATGCAAAGATTTGAAAATGCTCAAAATCAATTATGGGAGAAAATGCCTAATAAGCAGGTGTCTGATAAAGCTAATGAAATAACAAATATGTTTGATGAAACTAAATCAATGCTAGATGAACCAGAATCACAATTACAATTTGGAGAAAAAAGAGATTGGTTTGGAATAGGAGTAGATGTATACCTATTTGACTTAACTGGATTTGAACAGCAGGTTAGAATGTTTAGACATTTATTGAGTGCTGTAATATGGATAGAATTTTTGTTTTTCTTACTATTCTACTTAGCACCAAAATTTGATATATAAGGTGATAAAATGCATGCTATAGATGGTATTTTTAACGCTGTAAGTGGATTTATGGAAAAGGTGGCAAGCTGGATACCCTCATTTAATATTCCATGGGAGACTTTCTTTAATAAATGGGGGCTTGTAGGATATTACTTGAGAATGGCAAATGTATTATTTCCAGTTGATGACCTATTGACCATAATGGGTTTAGTAGTAACATTCCTAAGCATACTAATGATTTTGTGGGGAATAAAGTTCTTAAAAGACATGATTCCATTTATATAGGAGTGGTTAAATGAAGAAGCTGAAAATAGATAATAAGCACCTATTTATTTTATTTAACATTTCAGGTGTTGTTATATTTCTTCTTGGGGGTGCAAAACTTTTGGCAATAATAACTGCACTGATAATGGGTTTTCTTATTGGAAAGTATCTTGAAAAAGTATTTCAGATAGTAAAGGACTATAGACTAATGCAAAAGGTTAACAAAATAAACTATAGTCAAATTGAGATTGAAAATATAAAGAAGGAAAATGAAGAATTAAAGAATTTGATATTAAGAATAAATAGAACTCAAAATACCAATGTACCGCCAGTAAAACAAAGCAATATATATGATGAACTTGAAAAGTTTGAATACAATCCAAAGATAAATTATTAATTTTAACGAGTGGGGGTGACAGGTTCGGGGGGTGATTCACACGCTCCTCGAGCCTGTCACTCCCCACGAAGTAAAATATAAAGAAGTAAAATATAAAAAGGGTGATTAATAAGTGATTGAAATAATAACAGGGCTTCCCGGCTTTGGAAAGACTTTAAATGCAACCAATATGGCATTAAAAGCAATGAAAAGAGGGAAAAAGGTTTACGCTAATTACCCAATAAAGGGTGCAGAATATGTTGAGGACCCATTTCTACTCTTTGGAAGGGTGAAAAACGCACTAATAGTAATTGATGAAATGTCAATAGTCTTTGACAGTTTAAAACTATATCAGATACCTAACAGGGTATGGATAGAACTTAGGCAGCACAGGCATGACGGAGTTGACATATTGGGAACTGCTCAAAGTATATCAGATGTAGCCTATCCAGTAAGAAGATTAATCCAGTTTGAGTATAACATATTTTTTAAGGCTCTAAGGCTTTGTGTGGTGCATGTAAGATGCCCTCAACCACGTGGTGACCAATATGGAAAAAGAATCTGGATATTAAAAAAGAAGATATGGGATTATTACGATACAACATTTAAAATACAAAAAATGAAAGATGAAGAATTGAGCGAGAATCCCTTAGAAGTTGAAAATAATTATAAACAGTTTACAGAACTTCAAAATTCCCTTATGTTTCAAAGTCTAAGGGGGCTGAAATGACTAGGGATAAGGTAAGCGACTTATTAAAGATTATAGCCATATTAACCATGTTAATTGACCATATAGGGGCTGTATTCTTCCCTAACCTATTGATATTTAGGATAGTTGGTCGCTTATCATTCCCTATCTTTGCTTATCTTTTAGTCCTAGGGTATTTTCGTACAAGCAACCTAAAAAGATATATAGCTAGATTATTGATATTTGGAATTGTATCTCAAGTTCCCTATACTTTATTGTTTGGGCTTAGATTAAATATATATTTTACATTAATAGTAGGTTTATATTTCATTTATTATTTAGATAATATGACATCTAATATTTATGATAATAGGTTTCTAATTTTATTATGTACTATGCCTTTAACTTTAGTATCAGATTATGGATTATATGGAGTTTTTACAATAGTACTATTTTTTTACTATTTAAGTGAAGATGTAGAGTTTAATAGAAAGCATTTGATTATATTTTTTACATTAACAACATTAATTTATTCAATAATTACAGGAGCATATATACAGTTATTTTCAATATTGTCATTGTATATAATCTTGAATCTTAAATTGAAGCTAAGCTGTAAATTAAGGCTTAATAAGTACCTAGCATATTCAATTTACCCAATCCATTTAACAATATTTTACATATTTAAAGTAATTGCATAAGAATGTATATCTTGTATAAATATACAGAGACATCAAAACCATACCCCTTAAACCCTTGCAATTGCTTTTTGCTAGACGCCTTTTAGAATTGCTTTAAACGTGAATAAAAGCATATATCCATATAATAACATTATGTATCTAGAAATGCCTAAAATGCGCCTATAATCGCTTATAGAAAGTATTTAAAATTTAAAACTCAATAAAAATGGCTAAAAAACAATACTAAAAATGGAAATATACATCTTATACATTTATATAAATTACCATGAGCGTAGTAAAAAAATAACTAGGGTACAGGGAAATGTGACATATAGAGCGTGGTAAAAAGTTTGACGGCTCCTGTTAGGTGTCTGAGGACCAGTAAACTGCGTATAGGGTATATAGTGACGATTAGCCGAGGGCTCGCAGGCGTGCAATATCTATGATGAAGCTATATTTTGTAAAACTTTAGCTTTTGTTAAATTAACTCTGCGGGTTTAATTCTTTTGGTATGCTATTTGCTAAATCGCGTCTTAAGTGCCCTATTCTATCATTGATAGAGAAGTATAGCTATTCAACATTAAAAAAAGGTTGTGAGTATATGAGAAGAATCATTAAGCGTAAATATTACTTCTGTATGTGTTGCAGAGAGTGGATTATAGAGGACGATATGGTTAGTTGGAATTGTAAAACCAAGAAAGGTTTTTGTCGTGAATGTGATAAAAATTTTACATATGAAGAAAAGAGAGAAATTGAGGAAGTGGGCTTTTATCAAGGAGAACAATTATCTTTTTTTGCTTAGATAAAGCTTATCCCCCCTCCTTACTAACAGGGGGGGCAGTAACGCCAACCCTTAAAACAAAAATTCTCTAGACCCTAGAGAATGACCCCAATAGAAAGGATTTGATAGTATGTTTATCCCTAATATAGATACCTTAATAGCAACTATAGACATAGAGGATTATGATATAAGAGCATATGCTTTGCTTTTGACACTAGAAGAACTTAAAGAAGAAGCAAAAAACAAGTTAAAAGAAAGCATTGCAAGTAAAGTTCAAGTGAAAATAGGAAACATGACCTTTGAAGTATTACCTAATGGGTCAAGGCATCATGCATATATACTACATAATGACTTATACGAGGTTAAATTAGCTAGATATAGAAGCAGTAGCGGAGATTCATACCCTGTATTTGTAAAGATAAAATCAGCATGTCTTTGGTCTAAAGGGTATAGAAAGGCATGGGAAGATATTAAAAGCTTTATAAACAAGTATGTAGGAGAAGTATTAACTAATAAAATATCTAGACTAGATATATGTTGTCATACCGACGAATTACAATTAACATCAAGTGATATAGATAGATTTTCAGGTAAATTTAGAAGTGATGAAATCTACAGGAGTGACAGAAAACTATCTGGCTTTACTTTTGGAAGCGGAAAAAATAAAAATGTATTTTGCAGAATCTATAATAAAACTTTAGAAGTAAAGCAAAAGAGGCAAAAAACATGGTTTTTTGATATATGGGAAAAACAAAATATGGATATAGAAAATGTATGGAATGTTGAATTTCAGCTAGGAAGAAAATTCTTTAAAAAACATGAAATTGAGACAGTAGAGAAGGCTTTTAAACAATTAAAACCAATGTGGGAATACTGTACTACCCTATGGATTACAATGAGAGATTTAACCAATACAAGAAAAGACAGATGTGATATAAACGAAACTTGGTTAAGGCTTCAAGATACTTTTAAAAACTTTGAGGGTAAGGAGTTAATAACTAGAGATAAGCAGTTGGAAAGAGAATCAGAGGTCCTTATTCCTTCGATAATGGGATATCTGACTACATATTCAGCTAGAAGCAATATAAAGGACTTAGGTGACAGTTTAATGAATGTGATTAATAAAGGTCTTAATTATTTAGAAAATGCTAAAAAATCTAATTTCACAATAGAGGTAGCAAAGAAACAATCATTGTTAAAGGAATGCTGAATATATTTATTATAAAGATTCATAAAGGGGGCTTGATATTAATATGAAAAAGAAAGAGTATGAAGTGATTAGAGAATTTTCCAAAACAAAAACTTTAGAAGAAATATTAATTAGTCTTTTAAGAGAAAGGCTTTCTAAGGAAAAATATGCATGTTAATAGGTGAGAAACATGTTTGATGATATAGATGTAAAATACAAGGATTTTAAAGTAGGGATATACTGTAGATTATCAAGGGAAGATGAAGGAGACTATCAATCGGAATCAATAAAAAATCAAAAAGACTATTTGATAAAATACGTTTTAGAAAAAGAATGGACTATAGCAGATATATATATAGATGATGGATATACAGGAACTAACTTTGATAGACCAGACTTTCAAAGACTTATAAATGATATAGAGAAGGGAAAAATTAATTTAGTTATAACAAAGGATTTAAGTAGATTAGGCAGGGACTATATAAGTACAGGCTATTATTTAGAAAAATATTTTCCTGAGAATAATGTTAGATACATAGCTGTTAATGATGCAATAGATACATATAAAAATAGTGCAGGTAATGATATTTCACCTTTTAAATCAGTAATAAATGATATGTATGCTAAGGATATATCAGTTAAAGTTAGGAGTACATTAGATACTAAGAGAAAAAAAGGTAAGTTTATAGGGGCATTTGCTCCTTTTGGTTATAGAAAGAGTAAAGACGATAAGAACAAATTAGAAATTGATGAAGAAACAGCACCAATAGTAAGGAGAATATTTCATCTGTATCTAAATGGTTGTGGAATTAGTAAAATAGCACATATTTTAAATGATGAAGGTGTAATATGTCCTACACAATATAAGCAAAGAACAACAAATTACAAAGGAACAGTAATTAAAAGCCTGTGGAATCATAATACTGTAAGAACAATACTTAAAAATCCTACATATATGGGCTGCTTAGCTCAAAATAAATATAAAAAAGTCAATTATAAGTCTAAAAAGCTAAGGACATTGTCGGATAAAGAATGGATTATAGTAGAAGATACACATGAGCCTATAGTAAATAAAAAAATATTCTTAGATGTTCAAGAAATGATGAAAAGAAAATATAATAAGGAATATAAAGGAAGGAAATCTAACAGGCTTTTTTCAGGATTTGTTTATTGTGGAGACTGTAAAGCTTATATGACCTATACTAAAACATCATCAGAACTATACTTGATTTGCTCAACCTATAAAAGATATACTTCAAAATATTGTTCAAGACATGGAATTAAAGAAAAGGACTTGAAGCAATTAATAATTGAAGATATTAAAGCTTTATCCGAATACGTAAATAGTAATAAACTTGTAAAAGCAGCAAATGAAGAAACAAAATTTGATTTAAGAAAAGAATTTAATAATCAAATTCAAAAATTAGATAATAGAATTAGAGAATTGAAAACTATTATTAATACTTTATATACCGATAAAGTAAAGGGTTTAATAAATGAGGAAGAATTTTTAGAGATGAAGAAGGATTTTAGCATTGAAAAGGAGAAATTACAAAATAGATATGATAATATTAAAATGCGACTTAATGAATATGAAAAGGACAAAAAAGAATCAGAAAGAATAAGCAATATAGTAAACAAGATAATGAATATGGAAGAATTGGATAGATATGCTTTAGAGCAATTAGTAGATAAGATAGAAATATTTGAAGATAAGAAGATTAAGATACATTATAATTTTATTAATCCAATAAACTGATGAATATATTATATTTCTATGGTAAAATAAATTTAACTTATCCCAGCTAAGTAGTAAAATTTTAAAATACAAGTGAGGATAGAATATGGCACAAAAGAATTTATGTGAGATCAGAAATAAATTAAAACCAAAATTAAATAGGATTGTTTCATTTTATAATATCAAGCTCATGTATGTATTTGGTTCCTATGCTAAGGACAAAAATAATAAAAATAGTGATTTAGATATTGCTGTACTCTTAGAGAAAGAATACAATCCTATTGTTAAATTGAATATTATTGGAGATTTAGTAGAAATCTTTAAAAGAGACGATATTGACCTGGTGATTTTAAATGATGCAAATCCAGTATTAAGACATCAAATTATTAAGCATGGCAAAATTCTATATGAAGATAGCGAAGAAACCAAGGTGAATTTTGAAGTTAAAGTTTTAAAGGAATATATGGATATGGAGCATTTTAGGAAAACACAGATGAAATATATTAATCAGTGGTTCCACACATTGGAGGATGAAAAGCTATATGACTAAAAGTATTTTAGAAGTAATACAATTAAAGATAAAGGAATTACAAAAAAATTTAATTCTATTAAAATCGGTATCGGATAATATAAACGAAGAAAACTTAAAGGAAGATATGATAAAATATTGGGGAATTGAAAGAGGACTGCAAATATCTATAGAATGTATTATAGATATTTCAAATATTATAATATCTTCACTAAATATGGAAAAGCCAGATACATATAGAGAAAGCATTTTATTTTTAGAAAAAGAAAAAATATTACCAAAGGAATTTGCTAAGAAAATAGCAAATATGATTTCATTCAGAAATATACTAGTACATGATTATATGAGAGTAGATGAAAGAATCATGATTGATATATTAAAAAATCATCTTGGGGATTTTGTTAAATACATTAATTATATAAATGCTTGGATAGAAAAGGAATATTAAATTTTTACATATGAATATGATTATTATAATATTGATATCACTGAGAGAATTAGTACTCTTTTATAATATATAGGAATGTATACTTAATGTAACTTACCCTGGGGTAAATACGGTATACATGGGACAAACAAACCAAACTCTATAGGATGGGCATCTTCCCACGGATGTATTCGTATGAGAAACAATGATGTTGAAGAGTTATATAAAATAGTCAAGACAGGAACACCCGTAACAATATGGGGGGGAATATTTGGTCCCTTTGGCAATGGATTCAGAATACTTAAACCTGGATATAGGGGTTCCGATGTTTATGAACTTCAGAAAAGAATGAAGAGATTAGGGTATTATCCCCTATATATTGATGGAATATATGGAGACGGAATGAAAAGATATGTAATAAAATTCAGAAAAGATAGAGGACTGAGAATTACTCATAATATTGATTATGAATTTTATAAAACTTTAGGAATTGAGTTGATTGAATAAATATATATAGTAGATGGTTTCCCGCTACAGATATATAGCCAAAATTATCCATTTAATATATAATGTATTTATATATATTAAGGGGGATAGATATTATGGAAACAATAAAAAATAAATTTTTAAGTATATCTGTTAAAAATCATGGTGCTGAGCTTTGCAGTTTAAAATCATTACAAAATAAAAAAGAGTATCTATGGCAAGCAAATCCAAAATATTGGGGAAAACACGCACCAATATTATTTCCTTTTGTAGGTCGTTTAAAAGATGGTGAATTTACTTTTAATGGGAAAAGCTATAAAATGACAAAGCACGGTTTTGCTAGAGATTTTGATTTTCAACTTCTTAAAAAAGAAGATAAAAGACTTGAATATTTCCTTAAAAGTAGTGAGAGAACATTGGAAATGTATCCATTTAATTTTGAATTATATGTAATTTATGAGTTGAAAGACAAGAAGCTAAATACTATATATAAAGTTAAAAATAATGACACTAAAGCAATGTATTTTTCAATAGGGGCTCATCCAGCTTTTAATTGTAATATAGCTGAGGGAGATAAATATATTGAGTTTGAGTATGAAGAAACTTTATATAGTTATATTGTAAATTTAGACAATGGACTTATAAAGAATAAAAGAAAAGCAATTACAGAAAATAAAAAGCGGTTTTTATTGACATATGATTTATTTGAAGAGGATGCTCTTGTTTTTGATGAAATTCGATCAGCTTCAGTATGTATTACTGATAACAAGACCAATGAAAAGGTAAAAGTTACAATTAAAGGTTTTCCCTATTTAGGTATATGGACACCTAAGGCTCCATTTCTTTGCATAGAGCCATGGTATGGAATAGCAGATATGGTAGATTCTAATAAAAGATTAGAAGATAAAAAAGGAATACAAATATTAGATGTCGGTAAAACATTTGAATGTAACTATGAAATAGAGATAGTTAATTAACTAGCTTGGAGAGTCAACTAATCATTTATAAAAAAATTCAAAAAATATGTTTAAGCTAAATATTTTGTGGTATATATAATACAAACAACGAAGGAGATGATTCCACCAAAAGATTAACTCTTTAAAAAACAAAGCTAAACTGAAAAATCAGAACGAGGTGACCCCACCAAAGAATTAATAGCTTAAGGAGTTATTTAACAAAGGTCTAAGAGGTGATTCCGCCAAAATATTTACAGATATTTAGATTTTAAAGACTACTCTAGAAAATTTAGAGTAGTTTTTATTTTATATCAATCATGGTAAAATAATTCAATTTCAAAAATGCTTTATGATTCTGAGATTTACATATTTGGAGGGGTTGGTAAAATTTTTAGATTGATTACGGAACCCTTTAAATATTACAATAAGAGAGAAGAAGAATTCTTCTGTGGTAATATATGTAAAAACAAATCTATATAACCAATACTCTATATTAATACACGCTTCTTCACCTTAAAATGTAAATATATTTATACTTATATTAGCATATTCTATATTATCCAGCTATAGAAAAAGGGGGAAATATTTTGAAAAAAAACAATATAGCTATAGCAGTATTTCTTTCAATAACTTTCATTACATTGATATTTATTATCTATAATGCCAGTATGCCAGTTAAACCTGTCGTTAGTATAACTAGAGATGAAAAACTAATGATAAAGAAGCCTGATTCCTTAATTGAATATAAGAATGAAGATAATAGTTTTATAGTAGATAATGATAAAACAATATATTTATCTATGGATATATTATCTGAAAAATTATATGTAAAAACTCATTTTGATGTAGAGGATAATGTAGCAATAATAACAACGTTAGATAAAGTAATAAGATTTTATGGTAACACTGATGAAGTCAAGATAAATAATAGAGAAGCAAATCATATTAAACCTATGATTATTAAGGATGGGCAACCCTTTATACCAATAGATAAGATAAAAGAAGAATTGAATATTGAAAGTAAAATCATAGAAGGTACTAATAATATAGTTATTAAGAGTTATTTAGACAATAAGCTAATTGGTGAAACCAGTAGAAATAATGTTATGTTGAAAAAGGATAAAAATATTTGGGCTGAAATTGCTGGGAAATTAAATAAAGGAGATAAAATTGAAATAATTAATCAAGATAACGGATGGGTACGAATATTGACCAATGAAGGTTATGAAGGTTTTATTAAGGAAAAATACATTAAAAATATACAAGAGATTGCAGGTGCTAAGCCTAAAGTAAGTAAATCAATTTGGCAGCCTGAGAAGGGAAAAATATTACTTGCATGGGAAAGTGTATATTCTAAAAATCCAGATACAAAAAAAATAAAGGATATGAGTGGTCTAAATGTTATATCCCCCACATGGATAAGACTTATAAGTCCCGAGGGAAGACTGAAGCATAATATAGGCAAGGATTATATTGACTGGGCTAAAAAAAGAGGATATAAGATATGGGCACTATTTTCCAATTCCTTTGATCCTAAGCTTACAGATAAGTTTTTAAATAGTTCTTTAGCTAGAGAGAGGGTTATAAATGACTTGTTAAAGCTAATGAAAGCTAATGATATAGATGGAATAAATATTGACTTTGAAAATGTATATTTGAAGAATAAAGAACTGTTGGTACAGTTTATCAGGGAGCTTACACCAGTTTTCCATGATAATAACTTAGTGGTATCAATTGATGTAACTGTAATAGGTGGGAGTGATAATTGGTCAAGATTCCTTGATAGAAAGGCTTTGGGAGAAATCGTTGATTATATGGCAGTTATGACCTATGACGAGCATTGGGCATCAAGTCCTGTTAGTGGTTCAGTAGCTTCTTTACCATGGGTAGAAAGAAGTATCGAGAGGATACTTGAGGAGGTACCAGCCGAAAAGCTTTTATTAGGAGTTCCATTTTATACTCGAATATGGATTGAAACTCCATCAAATACGAAACCCAATAAAATGGATGTAAAATCCAAGGCTGTTTCCATGAATGTCGTTAGAAACATACTTAATAGGAATGATATTATTAAATTATGGGATAAAGAGGCAGGACAATATTATGCAGTATATATCGAAGACAATAAAATTCACAAAATCTGGGTTGAAGATACAAAATCTATTAAGCTAAAGACTGACTTAGTAAAAAAGTATAATCTTGCAGGAGTAGCAGCATGGAGAAGAGGATTTGAAATCCAAGAAATATGGGATGTAATAGATAAAAATATAAACTAAATAAGCCTTTAAAAGAAGGGAAAAATGATATAAAATATCAGTAAATACCTTTATAAGGAGATAGACTATGTTATTTAGATTAATTTTGCTTTTTACTATAACTCCAATAGTAGAGTTGTTTTTATTGATCAAATTGTCAAACATAACAAGTGTATGGACTACTATTTCTATAGTATTAGCTACAGGGATTATTGGGGCATATCTAGCTAAAGGGCAAGGAAGATTAATAATTACTAAAATAAAGATGGAATTGAATGAAGGCAGAATGCCTGGAGATCAGCTTATAAATGGCTTATGTGTTTTGGTGGGTGGAGCCTTATTACTTACCCCAGGAATTATAACAGATATATTGGGATTTAGCCTAGTTATTCCTGCTACAAGAGAGGTATTTAAGGATATTGTCAAAAATAAGCTTTTTAAAATGCTTCAAAGTGGAAGTATAAATATACATTATAGAAGATGGTAATGTGATGAGTAAATTCATAATACTTATAGAGATATTTTCTATTGATGGAATCTATTATTTATAAAGAAGAAATTTACTGAAAAACTCAAGGACTTTAGAACCTTGAGTTTTTATTTATAAAATTTCCATAAATAAAATTAAAGGGATTTTGAAGAAAAATGTAGAATTAATAATTTGTATTTATAGAAAATTATTAAAAATTTTAAAATTCATAAGATATATAGATATTTATTTATATTTGTAATATAAACCATGATGTAAGGAGATGAGGAAGTTTGGACCATAAGTTTTTATTAGAAGCAATACTTACCCATTTGGATGAAGGTATAATAGTTGTGGATACAAATGCAAATGTAACTTTCTATAATGAACCAGCAACAAGTATAGCTGGTATTTCCAATGAAGAAGCTATTGGCAAAAATATTTTAGATATCTTCCCAGATTTAAATAGTGAAACTAGTACATTTTATCATGTGCTTAGGACTAAGCAACCAATAATTGATTATGTACAAACCTATACTAATTACCAACAAAGAAAAGTTACTACAGTAACATCGACTATACCTTTGCTAAAAGAAGGAAAACTTGTGGGAGCTCTTGAAATATATAGACCATTTGACAATGTTAAAGAATTATCTGAAAAGATTGTTTCATTACAAAAAGAACTATTCAAGAAAAATTCAAATAGAAATGAATATAAGGGAAATGGTACCCAATACACGTTAAATGACATGATTGGAGAAAACAATGCAATAAAAGAGCTTAAGAAGAAAGCAAGAAAAATTGCTGATAGTTCATCTCCAATCTTGGTTTATGGTGAGACTGGAACAGGTAAAGAATTATTAGTACAAGGTATTCACAATGCTAGTATGCAAAGAAGAGATAAGCCCTTTATTGCACAAAATTGTGCTGCAATACCAAACAGTCTATTAGAGGGCATACTTTTTGGAACTTCTCTTGGAAGCTTTACAGGTGCAAAGGATAAGCCGGGATTGTTCGAATTGGCCGATGGGGGTACTCTTTTTTTAGATGAAATTAATTCTATGGATATAGAGCTTCAAGCCAAGCTTCTAAGGGTTCTACAAGATGGTATTATCAGGAGAGTTGGAGGAAAAAAAACCATTAAAGTAGATGTAAGGGTTATTGCTTCCACAAATGAAGAACCTATAAAGGCTATACAACAAAACAAGCTAAGAAAAGATCTATATTATAGATTAAATGTTATTGCCTTGCATATACCTCCACTTAGAGAAAGATTAGAGGATATGACATTATTAATTGAAGACTTCATAAAATTATACAATAAAAAATTAAATAAATGCATTTCAGGAGTAACTAAGGAATGTATGAACGTAATGTTGAAATACGATTGGCCTGGAAATGTAAGGGAATTAAAATATACAATCGAGAGTATCATGAATTTTGCTGATGAAAATAAGATAGGTATCGCTAACTTACCATTACATATAAGACAATATAAAGAAAGGGAAATAAAACAAGAAGTAAAATATGATGATTACAGTAAGCTTCCACCTCTTAAAGAAGCTATGTCACAATATGAGAAGAGATTGGTTATAAAAGCTTTAGAAAGATCAAATGGAAATTGTGCCAAGGCTGCTAGATTACTAAAGGTACCTAGACAGACCTTGCATAATAAAATTAAAAAGTATGATATAAAATTGAAATATAGAATTGAATAGTACAAGAAAATATAAAGAAATGTTACAAGAAACCATAGAAAATACAAAACCGTAACTTGTTGTAAAAAAAATAATACAATGTAAAAATACAAGTCTAAAAATGTCCCTGTAATGGGACGTTTTTGCTTTTTGAATATTTTTATCTAAATAAAACTGTTTTAAAATTATGAAAATACAGCAAATTCAAACATTGCATGTTTTGGCATAATTGTTGCTTTTATATATAATCGTGAATATTTAGTAATATATATTCAATAATATGAAAAAATATTAATATATATTTGTAATTATGAATTGAATTTCAAAAAATAAAATTATTCTATATTTAATATTACTAAGGAGGGGAAATAATGTGCAGATTTATTTTTAAAAGGATTGGCTATGCATTATTGACAACTTTTATCATTATAACATTAACATTTTTTTTGATTCACAGCATACCAGGAGATCCAATTTCGCCACAAAATTTAGGAAAATATTTACCCGAAGATGCTGTTAAGGCTTTCAAAGAGAAACATGGATTAGATAAACCTTTGATTGTTCAGTATGGAATGTTTTTAAAGCGTTTAATTCTAGAAGGCGATTTTGGAGATTCATTGATTTATATAGGTAGATCTGTAAATAAGACAATTAAAGAATGTGCGCCTACGTCAGCAATTATAGGTGGTCAGGCAATAATCATAGAGTTGATATTAGGATTATTGATGGGAATTGTAGCTGGATTCAATAGAGGAAAATGGATTGATCAAGTTGCTATGGTTGTAGTCATATTAGGTATTTGTGTACCAAGTTTTGTGGTTGCATCTCTCCTTCAGTATATATTTGGAGTTAAGTTCAATATATTACCCATCTATGGATGGGGTGGATTTAAGGAGACTATCCTCCCTTCTATTGCCTTATCGTTTTTTGGCATAGCAATGTTTGGTAAATATATGAGAAACAGTGTCTTAAGTGTTGTTGGAGAAGACTACATATTGACAGCTAAGGCTAAAGGAGTTTCAAAGACTAATTTGATCATTAAACATGTGCTAAGAAATGCAATTATCCCGATTGTTACATTATTTGGACCACACTTGATGTTTATTTTTGCAGGATCATTCGTTATTGAAAGAATATTTGCAGTACCAGGTTTGGGGAAATACTATGTAGATTCTGTAGCCAATAGTGATTATACCATGGTATTAGGGCTAACTATTCTTTATTCAGTTTTATTCATATTTTCGTTGATATTAGTAGATATTTTATATGGTATAGTTGATCCTAGAATAAGAATTACTAAGGGTGATAGATAGGAGGATGGTTATGACAGGCAATATAAACAGCAGTATAGAATTAAATCAAGAGAAATTTAGGATAGTAGGCTGTGAAAATTTAGATGCAGAAAAGATTAATAGGAAAAGTATAACATTTTGGCAGGATGTATGGAGAAGGTTTAAATCAAACAAAGTAGCTGTAGGTGCAGCTTTATTACTTTTAATTATTACTTTATTATGTATATTTGGACCATACATATCGGGATATGAATATGAGGTTATAGATAAAAATAATAGAAATGTTTCTCCAAACACTACATATTGGTTTGGAACCGATGATATGGGAAGAGATTTGTTTTCAAGAGTATGTATTGGTGGAAGAATATCAATTATTATAGGTATTGTATGTACCTTCATTATGATAACCATTGGTATTCTTATTGGTGGTATAGCAGGTTACTTTGGAGGTCTTATTGATGATATTTTAATGAGGATAATAGAAATAATTGGTAGTATTCCACGATTAATAATTATAATTCTCATACAGATTCTTTTAGGGAGAGGCATATTTCAATTAGTATTTGCATTGACAATAGTATCTTGGACTGCAACTGCTAGATTAGTTAGAGGGCAAATACTGCAGCTTAAAGAGATGGAATTCATATTAGCTGAACATTCACTTGGAGCAAGCCCATCTAGAATTATTTTCAAGCATTTGATTCCAAATGTTTTAGGAGTAATAATTGTTAGAATGACCTTTGCTGTTCCAGAGTTTATATTTGAAGAAGCATTTTTAAGCTTTGTTGGATTAGGTATACAACCTCCACAGACAAGTTGGGGAGCTTTAGCAGCAACGGCTCAAGGAAACCTTATGTTTTATCCATATCAATTGTTTTTTCCATGTCTATTCATAAGTTTAACCATGCTTTCCTTCAATCTAATGGGAGATGGATTAAACGACGCATTAGATCCTAAACTGCGTCAGTAAATTCTAAAAGCTAATATCCATAAAGGTGAGGGTGATTATAGATGCAAAAGATATTAGAAGTAAAAGATCTGAGGGTTTCTTTTCATACATATGCTGGAGAGTGTCAAGCTGTTAGAGGGGTGAGTTTTCATGTAAATGAGGGAGAAACCTTGGCTGTAGTAGGAGAATCAGGCTGTGGAAAGACTGTAACATCAAAGGCTATTATGAAGCTACTTCCTGAACCTCCATCGGAGATTAAAGAGGGTTCTGTTATACTTTTTAAAGATAAAAATATTGTTAATATGAAAGAAAAGGAACTTAGATTATTAAGGGGTTCTGAAATATCAATGATATTTCAAGACCCGATGACTTCTCTTAATCCTACATCAAAAACAGGTAAACAAATTGCAGAAGGCCTAATGATACATAGGGGGATGAATAAAAAGCAAGCATTTGAAGAAGCAGTTAAGATGCTGGAAACTGTTAAGATACCTAATGCTCGTAAGAGAGCTAATCAATATCCCCATGAATTCTCAGGGGGAATGAGACAAAGGGCAATGATAGCTATAGCCCTCGCTTGCAATCCTAGTATATTGATTGCTGACGAACCAACTACTGCTCTTGATGTAACGATTCAAGCACAGATAATGGATTTAATTAAGGAATTACAGAAAAAACTAGGTACAGCAGTTATACTTGTTACCCATGATCTTGGTGTGGTTGCAGATGTAGCAGATAGGATACAAGTTATGTATGCTGGAAAGATTGTGGAAAGGGGTACAACCGATGAGATATTCTATAATCCTAAACATCCATATACATGGGCATTATTACGCTCGGTACCAAAGCTTAGTACAAAAAATAAATCAGAACTATATTCCTTGAAAGGTACTCCTCCAGACCTTGTAAGTCCACCTGTAGGATGTCCATTTGCACCTAGATGTGAATATTGTATGGAGATTTGTGAAGAAGCTATGCCATATGCTACTGAAATTACTTCTACACATGAGGTATCATGCTGGCTTCAACATCCGATGGCACCTAAGGTAGAAGTTCCTAACGAGCTTATGGTAGGGGGTGAAATCAATGGAGCAAGCTAAAATAACTGCTGAAACAAAGGATTTAATACAAGTTAAGAATTTAAAGAAATATTTTAAGGTGGGAAGAAAATCAATTTTAAAGGCAGTTGATGGAGTAAGCTTCAATATAAGAAAAGGAGAAACTATTGGTCTTGTTGGAGAGTCTGGATGTGGTAAAACTACTTGTGGAAGAACAGTTATGGGACTTTACAGTGCCACAGGAGGAGAAGTAGTTTTTGATGGTATAAATGTACATAAATTAAAGGGAAAGGAAAAGAAAGACTTTACTAGAAGAGCCCAAATTATTTTTCAAGATCCGTATGCTTCCTTAAATCCAAGGATGACAGTTGGAGATATCATAGCGTCAGGAATAGATATACATAATTTATATACTGGTAAGGAAAGAATGGATAGAATATATGAACTACTTAATCTAGTTGGACTAAATAAAGAACATGCATCTAGATTTCCCCATGAATTTTCTGGAGGACAAAGACAAAGAATTGGTATTGCAAGGGCTCTTGCAATGGAACCAGAATTTATTGTTTGTGATGAACCTATATCAGCATTGGATGTTTCTATACAGGCACAGATAGTTAACCTTTTAATAAGATTGCAATATGAATATGGATTAACATATTTGTTTATAGCGCATGATCTTTCAATGGTAAAGCATATATCAGACAGAGTTGGAGTTATGTATTTAGGGCATATTGTTGAGTTAACCTCAAGCGATGGATTATATAAAAAACCGCTACATCCGTATACACAAGCTTTACTGTCGGCAATTCCAGAACCTGACCCTAATACTGCTAGAAGTACCAAAAGAATTGAGCTAGAAGGTGAAGTTCCAAGTCCTATTAATCCAAAATCAGGTTGTAGATTTGCCAGTAGATGCAGGTATGCAAAACCAGAATGTTATGAAATAACACCTGAATTAAAAGAAATAGAAAATGATCACTTTACGGCTTGTCATTTATTCAATGATGTAAAATAAATTCTTTATAAAGGTTTATAATTATTATCGTATTCAAGACTAATTTGAGTAGATAATAATTTAAAATAAAAAATAAGGGGGATAAAAAATGCAAAAAAGAAGAATATTAACACTAATATTAGTAGTTACATTGATGCTAACATCTTTATTGGCAGGTTGTAAAAGTAATGAACCAGCTACTACTAATCAGCCTGAACAAACTAACAATGCAACAGAAAATAAAGAAAGTAAAGACAATACAATTCCAAAGGGCATGAAGAAAGTAAATGGAATTTTAATGGATGAAGAGCAATATTTAAGATTAGTTGAATTTGAACCAGAATCATTAGATACGACTAGATCAAGTATTTCCTCAGCATGGAGAGCTCAAACTCCACTTTTTGAAGGTTTAACTAGAGTAGAGATGACTGAAGATGGTGTTGAAAAGATAGTTCCTGGTATGGCTGAAAGATGGGAGCATAATGAAGAGGGTACAGAATACACTTTCTATTTAAGAGATGCAGTTTGGAGTGATGGTAAACCTGTAAGAGCTCAAGATTTTGAATATGCAATCAAGAGACTTTTAGATCCTAAAACAGCTTCCAAATATGGATGGTTTTTCTGTGGAATAATTAAGAATGCTACTGAATTCAATGGTGGTAAATGTAGTGCAGATGAAGTTGGTATCTATGCAGTAGATGACAAAACATTAAAAGTAGAATTGGCTAAACCAGTTCCCTATTTTATGCAGCTTACATACTTCATAGTTTTTTCACCACTAAGGCAGGATATTGCCGAAAAATATGGTGATTCATACGGTCAAGAAGCAGAACATATAGTAGCTAACGGACCATTTATATTGAAAGAATGGGTACATGACAACAAGTTAGTATATGAAAAAAACCCAAATTATTGGGATAAAGAGCATGTATACATAGACAAAATGGAATTTGTTAATTTACCTGATGATAGCGCAAGAATGCAGGCATTATTGAGGGGAGAAATAGATGCAGCAGCTTTATTTAAGCGGGAGTGGAAGGAAAAGTTCCAATCAATGGATGGTTATCAATTCATTATGAAGCCATTAGCTTGGACAGAATATATTATGTTTAATCATAAAGATAGATATTTTAAAAATGATAAGATTAGAAAAGCTTTTACAATAGCTTATGATAGAGACGAACTAAATGACCTTGTTTTTGGAGGAGGAAGAATTCCACCTACTAGCTTTGTTCCAGATAATATTATGCTTGGTGATGAAAATTATCAAAATAAGATTGGCAATCCTAAGTACCTCAAGAAACTTGTTGATGAAAATCCTGATCCAAAGGCATTGTTAATAGAAGGCCTTAAAGAATTAGGAGAAGATCCTGATCCAGCTAAAATGGAAATAAGCTACATGACTAATGGAAATGGAGATATTCCTAGAAAAATGGCTGAATTTTTCCAGCAGTCTTTTAAGAAAAATCTTGGGGTAGATATTAAGCTTGAGATTGTAGCTAGTAATGTAGCTTATGACAAATTTGATGGTGGTGAATTCCAAATTTTTGAGACGGGTTGGATTGGAGATTATAATGATCCAAGTACATTTATGGACTTATGGAAATCAGGAAAACAAGGTAATTATCCACAAATAGGATGGGTTAATGAAGAATTTGATAAATTGGTTATTGAAGCTGGTAAAGAATTAGATCCTAATAAGAGAGCAGAAATGTATAAGAGAGCAGAAGAAATTTTAATTTATGAAGATTGTGTTTGTGGACCATATCTAATGGGTACAGTTAACACTGCAATCAAAGATTACGTTAATAATTACCATGAATTTTCATTTGTTAAGAGAAATTATGTAGGAGTATATACAAAAGGAAGAAAATAATTTTTACATAATGTAAAGTTTCTTGTTTTGCCCTTAGTTAGTTTTCTGGCTAAGGGTTATCTAAATTTTCATTAATACTAAAAATAAAGAAAATTGTATTAGTAATATATAAAAATATCAAAGTTTTTAATAAATAATCATAGCATGCTATAATCAACTTAGAGGCATTAAATTTTGCATAATAGACATTGCGGTATATAATAAATTTAAGAAGAGGTGATATTAGAAAATTATGAAGTATAGCTTAAGAGATTGACATAAATAAAGTACCTTGAACCACCAAATTTTAAAAAATGGAGGGATAAGTAAGTATGTTAAATAAAAAGTATATTGATAAGCTAATAGGTATTATTAAGGATGAAAAGCTAGATGCAATGTTTATAGCACCTTCTGAAGACTTAGAATTTTTAATGGGATTTTCACCTCATATGGACGAAAGATTTCAGGGGCTTTTCATAACAAAGGATGGGCAATTATTTTATATAGTTCCAAAGTTAAATAGAGAAGAAATTTTAGATACTTTAGGGAACAATGGAAAAGTTTTTGATTGGGGAGACGGAGAAGGATTTTTAGGAGTTCTTGCTAAGAGCTTTGAAGAATATAATTTGCTTTACAAGACTATTGGTGTAAACGGTACAGCAAGGGCAGTTAATATGTTGGATATAAAAACCAAACTAGAGGTTGATTTAAAAAACGGAAAGCAAATCCTAGAAGAACTTAGAATTATTAAGAGTGGAGAAGAAATAGAAAAGCTTAGAGTAGCAGCTAAGATGGCTGATGATGTTTTTGAGCAGCTTGTAGAATTTATAAAGCCAGGTATACTTGAACGTGATATAAAGGATAAAATTGGAGAATTATTTATGGAAATGGGAGCAGATGGGTTATCCTTTGAACCTATTGTGGCTTCAGGGCCTAATAGTTCAAAGCCTCACTATAATAAGGATTCAAGAGTTATTGAAGAGAAAGATATAATAATTCTTGATTTTGGATGTAAATACAAAGGACTTTGTTCAGATATGTCAAGAACAGTTTTCGTTGGAGATATTTCAAAGGAGGAAAAGAAAATATATGATATAGTTTATAGGGCAAATGAGGCAGCGGAAAAATATGTAAAAGAGGGAGTTGCAGCTGAAAGTGTTGATAAGGTTGCAAGAAATATTATAAAGGAAGAAGGACATGGTGAGCATTTCTTAAATAGAGTTGGTCACGGAATAGGCTATAGTGTACATGAAGCTCCTTATATAAAGGGAGGCAATGAAAGAAAGCTTCAAAAGGGAATGGCATTTAGCATAGAACCTGGAATATATATACCAGGAAAATTTGGCATGAGAATAGAAGATATTGTTGTTATAAGTGAAAAAGGTGTAGAAATCTTAAATAAGGCTCCAAAAGAAATAATTGTTATAAAGTAGGATTATTATCAGAACCTAAAGGGGGATATGAAAACTTGCAATAAACGGGGGAACTTTAGTGCCTTTGTTTATTAACGTCTTGAAAACGGGACATTGTCTGACAAAGCAGTATATATATCGTCTCAAAAAAGAGATGATATAGTAATAATAATATTAAGATACATATTAGAAAAATAATTTAAAAAAATAATGCCTATGAATTCCTTTTTAATATTGAAAAAAAGCTAAATAATACTCTGGGGGTCTATAAATAGAATTTAGCAGTTTTCCAGAGTTTAAAAGGAATTTCATAGGCATTGTTGTGTAGAAGTATTATATAAATATGTATCATATGTAGAACAGAGCAATAATTAAACAAGAAAATAATAAATTGGCATGTGATTTGCATGTATTTATTAATAAATAATTAAGTCCAGTTCATAAATTGATAGGAGTGATGCCAATGACCCAAGGAATCATTTTCAATATTCAAAAGTACTCAATTCATGATGGACCAGGAATAAGAACAACAGTATTTCTTAAGGGATGTCCTCTAGAGTGCTGGTGGTGTCATAATCCTGAAAGTCAAAAAGTGAAGCAACAGTTTATTTTTTGGCATAACAAGTGTATTGGGTGTATGGATTGTGAAAAGGTTTGCCCTGAAAGAGCTATAAGCTTTAATAAAAATGGATTTTATAATGATAAATCCAAGTGTAAATTTTGTGAAAAATGTGCTGAAATCTGTCCAAGTGGGGCGTTAGAGCTTGTTGGCAAGAAATCAAGCCTAGATGATGTTATAAAAGAGGTTGAAAAAGATAGAGTTTTCTATGAACAATCTGGAGGAGGAGTAACTTTTTCAGGCGGAGAGCCATTGGTTCAAATAGATTTTCTTGATAGTCTTCTTTGTGCATCAAAGCAAAAAGGACTGCATACAGCGGTAGATACTTCAGGTTATACATCTTGGGGTAATATTGAAAGAATTAAAGACAAAGTAGATTTATTTTTATATGATATTAAACACATGGATGATGAAAAACATAAAATCTATACGGGAGTTTCTAACCAATTAATACTTGAAAATCTAAAAAAACTAGCTTTAGATGGAAAAAAAATTTGGGTGCGTGTTCCAATTATACCTAGTATAAATGATGATGATCTAAATATTCAAAGGACTTGTGAATATATTTCATCGTTAAATCTAAGGGATGTATTTATACTACCATATCATAATATTGCTGTGGATAAATATAAGAGATTGAATATGGGATATAGGATATCTGATATTCAGGTTCCTAAAGATGAGCTAATGAAAAAAATAGCTGATATATTTAAAGGTTATGGATTTAATGTTAAGATTGGAGGGTGATAATGAATGAAAAGAGGAATGAATGAAAGAGTACAAAAACTTAGGCAGCAAAGTTTAACTACTAAGCCTAGAATTTCTATGGAAAGGGCTGTCTTGGTTACTCAGGCTTACAAGAAATATGCTGGTAAAGTTTCTATTCCTGTTTTAAGAGCTTTAACTTTTAAGTATTTGTGTGAAAATAAAACTATTTGTATTAATGATGGAGAGTTAATAGTAGGAGAAAGAGGACCAGCACCTCAGGCAACACCAACCTATCCAGAATTATGTTGTCATACTTTAGAAGATTTAAAGATTATGGATGAAAGAGAAAAAATATCCTTTAAAGTTGATGAAGAATCTGAAAAAATTCAAGAAAAGGTAATAATACCTTATTGGAAGGGCAAATCAATTAGAGATTTAATCTTTGACCAAATGACTCAGGAATGGAAAGACTGTTATGAAGCAGGTATATTTACTGAGTTTATGGAGCAAAGAGCTCCAGGTCATACTGTCGAAGATGGCAAGATATATAAAAAGGGATTCTTAGATTTTAAAAAAGAAATAGAAAAAGAAATTGAAAAGCTTGATTTTATAAATGATCCAGAAGCATATGACAAACAAGAACAATTAAAAGCTATGGCAATTTCCTGTGATGCAATAATAAGATTTGCAGAGCGTCATGCTGAAAAGGCTGAAGAAATGGCTAAAAACGAAACGAACCCCGTTAGAAAAAAAGAATTAGAAGAAATAGCCAAGGTTTGTAGATATGTTCCAGCCCATGCACCGAGAAACTTTAGAGAAGCTCTTCAAATGTATTGGTTTGTACATTTAAGCGTAATAACTGAACTAAATACTTGGGATTCATTCTGTCCAGGCAAACTCGATCAACATCTTTATCCATTCTATAAGAAGGGGCTTGAAGATGGGACATTAACTAGAGATAAGGCAAAAGAACTTTTAGAGTGCTTCTGGGTTAAATTCAACAACCAACCTGCTCCGCCAAAGGTGGGAATAACTCTAGAAGAAAGTGGAACATATACAGATTTCTGTAATATCAATATTGGTGGCATAAAACCTGATGGTTCTGATGGAGTAAATGATGTATCGTACTTATTATTAGAAATTATTGAAGATATGAGAATATTACAGCCAAGTACCAACGTTCAGATAAGTAGAAAGAATCCTGATGAATTTATTATAAAGGCAGCTGAGGTTATTAGAGAAGGAATGGGTTTCCCTTCTGTATTCAATACAGATGCTGTGGTAGAAGAACTTCTTCGTCAAGGAAAAAGTCTAGAAGATGCTAGATGTGGTGGTACAAGTGGTTGTGTTGAAGTTGGATGCTTTGGTAAAGAAGCGTATATATTGACTGGTTATTTTAACCTAGTGAAAGTATTAGAAATTACTCTTCACAATGGTATTGATCCTAGGACAGGTAAGAAGATAGGTATTGAAACTGGAGATCCTACTAAGTTTAATTCATTAGACGAATTATTAGGTGCCTTTAAAAAACAGCTACATCACTTTATTGAGATAAAAGTAAGAGGTAACAACGTTATAGAAAGAATATATGCTAAATACATGCCTGCAACCTTTATGTCAATAATTATTGATGATTGTATTAAGAAAGCCAAGGACTACAATGCTGGTGGAGCAAGATACAATTCTAGATATATTCAGGCTGTTGGAATTGGAAGCATTACAGACTGTTTATCAGCAATTCAGTACCATGTTTTTGATAAGAAGAATCTAAGCTTTGAAAAATTAATGGAAATCCTAAATGCCAACTTTGAAGGATATGAAAAAGAACGATTATTACTCTTAAACAAAACCCCTAAATATGGAAATGACGATGATTATGCTGATAATATTATGATTAAGGTTTTCAATATAGCTCACGATGAAATAAATGACAGATCAACAGTAAATGGTGGAAAATATAGAATAGAAATGCTTCCAACTACATGCCATGTTTATTTTGGAGCAGTTTGTGGTGCTACACCAGACGGTAGAAAGGCAGGCGTGCCACTTTCTGAGGGAATTTCTCCTGTACAAGGAGCAGATAAAAATGGACCTACAGCAGTAATAAAATCAGCATCAAAAATGGACCATTTAAAAACTGGTGGAACTTTGCTTAATCAAAAATTTACTCCAAAGATTTTAGAAGGCAGGGAAGGCCTTGAGAAAATGAAAGACTTAATAAGAGCATATTTCAAGCTTGACGGACATCATATTCAGTTTAATGTAGTAAATGCAGATACCTTAAGGGATGCTCAAAAGAATCCTGAAAAATATAATAATCTTATCGTACGTGTTGCTGGATACAGTGATTACTTTAATAATTTAAACAAGAATCTACAGGATGAAATAATTGAAAGAACTGAACATCAAAGATTTTAATGAGATAGTCGTTTTTAAAGTAATATAAGCAATACCTATAAATATCTTTCCTCTCTTAATTATAAAAATTTGAGTCATTGTCAATTTATGATGATGACTCAAATTTTTATAGGGCAAAACTACATAACACAAAAAAATAAATTGTAAAAAATATAAGACAATGTCTAAAATATTTACTAGTTAGTGCTTATAAATAAGACCAAGTTATACATGCTCATGGGTTTTTATAAAAGAGCTATGGATTTATGAACTCTGAAAACCTTTATAATGAACGATTTGAAATATACTCTTAATTATTAATATAAATGGCATAGCATTTGCTTTAATCAATAATGGAATATTTAAAATATTGATTTATTTCTAAAAATATATGCAAAAAAAGGGGGGCAATATTTAATTAGATTTAAAAAAAGACCGTCAAGAAAACGTTAACACAAACTTAAAAGGAGGAGTATCATGAATCAACAAAAGGAGCAATGGGGTAGTCGTCTAGGTTTTATTTTGGCTGCTATGGGAATGGCAGTTGGAACAGGTAATATTTGGAGATTTCCTCGTATTGTAGGAAGTAACCATGGTGGTGCATTTATAATTGCTTATACAATTTGTAACATGATTTGGGTTGTTCCACTTCTTATGATGGAAATGGGTATTGGTAAAACTACTCGTTTAGGTGCAATAGGTTCTTTTAGGGATTTTTATGGCAAGAAAAAGACTTGGCTTGGTGGATGGGTTACATTTGTCTGTGCAGCTATAACTTTCTACTACGCAGTAGTATTTGGTTATGCAATGAGATACTTTGTTTTTGCTGTACAAGGAACTATTAAACCAGGATTTGATTCAGAGGCTTTATGGAATAATTTTACAAACGCTCCAAGTCAAACTATATTATTCCAAGCTATTGCAGTATTACTAACTGGGTTTGTAATTTATAGGGGTGTTAAAGGTGGTTTGGAAGCTATAGGTAAAGTTGCAATTCCTACATTATTTATTTCATTATTGATAGCTTCTATATGGTCTTTATGTCAGCCTGGCTCAATGACAGGTTTACAATATCTATTCGTTCCTAAATGGTCAGCTTTAGGGACTTCAAAGGTATGGTTAAATGCCCTTACACAATCAGCATGGTCTGCTGGAGCGGGATGGGCAATGATGCTTACTTATGCTAACTACTTCAAGGAAAATGAAGATATAGCTGTTAATAGTTTTATGATTACATTTGGTGACGCTATGGGTGCCTTAGTAGCTGCTTTGGCAGTATTACCAGCGGTTTTTGCTCTTTCAGCAACAGAAGGTGCAGCTATGGAGGCATTATCAGCAGGTAACTATGGACTTACATTTGTATATCTTGCAAAGCTATTTTCACAAATTCCTGGTGGTAGACTTATAGCTATCATATTCTTCTTTGCATTGTCACTTGCTGCACTTACATCAATAATTCCACAGACAGAAGTTATTGTTAGAAATTTTGTAAATGCAGGTTTTTCAAGAGAAAAAGCAACCATAGCAGTTATGATAGGTGTATTTGTTCTAGGAATTCCATCTGCATACAGTATAAATATCCTAAATAACCAAGACTGGGTATGGGGAGTAGGTTTAATTATCTGTGGTCTTCTATTTGCATTATCAGTTTATAAATACGGTGTTGACCGTTTCCGTACAGAAATTATTAATAAATCAAGTGATATTTACGTTGGAAAATGGTTTAATTTCTGTATAAAACTTTTCCCAGTATTACTTACTATAGTAGTTGGATGGTGGTTCTATCAATCAATTACTTGGAATCCAGGAAGCTGGTGGAATCCACTTAAAGTTGACAGCGTAGGTACTGTTATAGTTCAGTGGGTAATAACAGGCTTAATATTCTACTTAGCAAACGATTGGCTGGCTAAATGGATTCAGCCTTCCGATACCTTAAATCAAGAGGTAACTACAAACAGTGTTAAGGGGGAAGCTTAATGAAAACAATATTTTGGATGATAATAATGTTAGGGATAAATGTTGGAGGATTTGTATATTTTGCAAATATAGCAGCTAAAAAAGAAAAAACTAAATCATAGATATAGCTTTATAACATGATAAAATTAAAAAATTGCCCTTAGTAAATATGAGTGTTTATTTACTAAGGGTTTTGAATTAACTTCTTGTGTTAGTTAATTAAATTTTTTGTTTATAAAGTACCTTAGAGAGTTTTAATATTTCATTTAAAAAAATGGTTATAAAAGGTGTTAAGTAATGTCAAAATATATTTATATCCTAACAAACCTAGGTTCCATTTTTTCAAATGTAGCTATATATTTGAAACCTATTTCCTTAAGAATTTCATAAACATAATCAAATTTATAAGCTAAAGTATGTGGAACGTGGGTATCTGATCCTAAGGTTATAACTTTTCCGCCTAGTTCATAATAAAATTTGAGTACATCAGCTGAAAGCAGCAAAGTGTCGGAATATCTTAAACTAGAGGTATTTATTTCTATTCCCTTGTTTCTTTCTATAAGAGCTTTAAAAATTACTTCTAAAATATCAAAGTAGCTGGAAAGCTTCTCTTTAGCGACGGCTTTATTGTACCTTGCAAGTATATTTAAGTGGCCTATAACATTAAAATTTTTGAAGTTTTTTATACAGTATAAAAGCTCTTCAAAATACTTTAGATAAGCCTCTCTAGCAGTTTTTCCTCTATAAAAATCTCCATTATACAAATCCTTTCTATTACAAGTATGTATAGAAGAAATTACAAAATCAAAATCTCCTTTAGCTATAACCCTATCACATTTTCCAATTATATGGGGTTGAATACCCATTTCTATCCCCTTAAGTATCTTGATTTTATTTTCGTAATTATTTCTCATTAGATCAATATAACGTGTATATTCATCTATATCAAATTCAAAGTTTATTGAAGGGTCGCAATAATCATAGTCTGTATGATCTGTAAAGCATATTTCTTTAATTCCAAATTCTATGGCCCTTTCAATTATATCCTTCATATCTACATCGCAATCCGATGAAAACCTACTGTGAACATGATAATCATAGTACATTATAATAATCACTCCTAACTTTAAAGGCATAACATACCTTTCTATTCCATATATAGTTTACCATTAATTAAGCTAATAGTTAAATATTTTTAATATTTGGTCAGTTTTTGCCGCTATAATGTGGCAATTAGTTTTATAAGTCTAGTATTTAAGAATAACGTTTTCAAAGATATAATAATAGTGTAAGGTTAGTTATCGATAATTAATTAAAAATGAACAATTGAAATTTCAATTGAAACACTTAAGTGAAAAAATGAGGTGAGAGCATGAGAGAAAAGCTACAATCATTTGCAGGGTCAATGATGGTTCCTATTATTTTACTTGTATTAGTTGGTTTTTATGTAAGTATTGCTTGTTCATTTACAGGGTATATTTTGACAGAAGGTACATTTTTACATACTATATTTTCAATATTTGCTGACATAGGCTTTATGATAATGAGATATTTGCCATTTTGGTTTGCAATAGGTGTTGCTTTTGGGTTAGCTAAGAAAGAAAAGGGATGGGCTGCTTTTGCAGGATTTGTAATGTTCATGTGTTTTAACACTGTTATTAGTACTTATGCTGGAGCTCATGGATGGAATGTAGATACAACTACAGTTGATCACTTAGTTAATAATTTAGGATGGACAATGGAAAAAGCACAAAACTATAATGCGTTATGGAAAAATATTGCTGGTATTTTCACATTTGATATGGGTATTTTTAGTGGAATTATTACTGGAATTGCTACTGCTGCTATTCATAATAAATGGTGTAATAAAGAATTACCAACAGTATTTTCATTTTTTAGTGGACCAAGATATGTAATTATATTGATTACTTTATTTTCAATTCCACTAGGAATTGTAACTTATTATGTTTGGCCGATAATTGCTGCTGGATTACAAGGGCTTACAAAGTTAATAACTACCTCTGGATTGTTTGGAACCTTTTTATTCGGAGCAATGGATAAAGCCTTATTACCATTTGGAATTCATCACTTGATTGCTTTTCCAATTGAGTATACACGTGTTGGTGGCACAATGGAAATTGGTGGCATTGTTTATGAAGGTGTTAGAAATATTATTGTTGGGCAAGCTGGTTCACCAGAAGCAACTGGTTATATAGTACGCAACTTTACAACAGGTAGGATTTTATTCCAATTTGGTGGGCTTCCTGGAGCAGCAGCAGCAATATATGCAGCTGCTAGACCAGAAAACAAGAAAAAGGTAGCTTCTATAGTTGTACCAGCTGCGTTAACTGTAATGTTTGTTGGTATTTCTGAACCTATAGAATATACATTTTTATTTGTAAACCCATTACTATATTACTTGATTCATGTACCATTAGCAGGATTAGCATATATATTAACTGAAGTAACAAAGGTTTCGATTAATGGTCATGCACTATTTTTTATGATACCAAATTTATTTCAACCACATAAAGTTCATGCAATGTCATTATTCATATTAGTTCCAGTTTACTTTGCAGCGTATTTCTTCCTGTTTAAATGGGCAATTCTTAAATTTGATATTCCTACTCCAGGTAGGAGCGGAAATGAAAAAGTAAAATTATATACTAAGAGTGATTATAAAGAAAAGCAAAAAAATAAAAAAGAACATGGTAATGATTTAGCCTACAGAATTGTTGAAAATCTTGGCGGAGCTAATAATATTGATAGTGTAAGCAATTGCGCTACTCGATTGAGGGTTACTGTTAAGGATGCATCGTTGGTATCAGAGAATTCAATTTGGGTTGAAGAATTAGAGGCTCATGGTGTTGTTAGAAACAATAAAGGATTTCAAATTATATACGGACCAAGGGTAATATCAATTGCTACGGCCGTAAAGGATGTATTAAATGCTGATTCTTTAAATACTAATTAGAAGTATATACAAGAGACATTCTTTTTAGAAGGTCTCTTGTATATAGATTTTCAATAGTAAAATTTAATTTATATAGGATTTACATAGTAAAACTTAATTTATACATGTACAAATACGCAACGTTTCTGGGCGTTTTGGATATGTATAAATTAAAGTCTTTACTTAAATTCCTATATATGTCATAATATCCAAAATTTTAAGGATTTTGATGTGTATGAATTAATTGTTTTATTGGAATATTTATAATATTTATCTAAAATATTTCAAGTACCTTTCTTTACTATGGAGTGAAGTTTATGACAATGGATATGATATTTGAAAAACTGCGTAATTATAGAGCAGATATGAAGGAAGATTTATCTCAGTTAGTTGCAATTAATTCAGAAAGAGATTTAATGACAAAGAGAGAAAATGCTCCTTTTGGGATAGGGATTAGAAAATGCTTTGATAAAATGATTGAATTTGCCAGAAGGGAAGAATTGTCTGTAGAAGATTTTAATGGCTATGCAATGCATATTGACTATGGAGAAGGTCAAGAAACATTGGCTATTCTAGGACATTTAGATATCGTAGGTATTCAAGACAGATATAAATGGGACAGTAATCCTTTTCAATTAATAGAAAAAGAAGGTTTTTGGTATGGACGAGGTGTAAATGATAATAAAGGACCTATGATTGGATGTTTATATTTATTAAAAATTCTAAAGGAATTGAATTATAAACCAAATAAAAAGATTAGACTTATTATTGGTGGAGCTGAAGAAACTACTTGGGAGTGTATGAGACATTATTTCAAATACAATAAAATGCCTATATATGGATTTTCACCCGATGGAGATTTTCCAATTATAAATTGTGAAAAAGGAATTGGATATTATAAATACCATAGAAAAAAAAGAGCAACTAATGATGGGATTTATAATATTATTTCAATAACATCAAATGAAGATATTACTAGAGTGTGTTCTCGGGTTGAGGTATGTATTGAGACTCAAAAGCCTGAAGAATTAATGAAATTAATTTCGCCTGAAGTTGAAAGTAAAGTTAATGAAAATAATCTTGTACTCATTTATAAAGGTATATCAGCTATGGGGAGGAATCCTCATAAGGGCAAAAATGCAATCTTTAAATATATTAAGGATTTTAAAGGAATAGAGGGCTTGGATAGTAGAGCAAAAGAATTAATTGATTTTTTAGATAGGTATTTTTTAGATTCCATATATGGAGAAAAGCTAGGGCTTTATTATAAAGATGAAGAAACTGGACATACCACAAATAATCTTTCCTATATTACATTAAATAGTAATGGTTATGTTATTTCCTTTGATTTTAGATACCCTAAAGGAACAAGCTATGGCAAGATTAAGGAAAGACTTATAGAGATTGGTCTTGAAAATGAATTAGAGTTAATGATTATAAAAGAGATGCCTTTACTCTATGTTTCACCTGATAGTCAGTTGGTTAGAGGATTAAAGCTGGCTTATCAAAATATTACTGGAGAAAAGCCCAAATTATTTTCAAAGGGAGCAGCTAGTTATGCGAGAGTGCTAAGGCAAGGGGTTGCTTTTGGACCTACTTTTTCTTCAGATAGACCTAATTCACATAATGCAAATGAATGTATCAATGTAGATAATTTTATGAAAGCACTTCTTATTTATGCTAATGCAATTAAGTTATTAACTTAAATTCTCAACTTATTGATTAGATATATTAAAGATATAGATATATAAATAGCGAAAATGATTTTACATGAAACGAATTAAATTTTTGCTATAAACATTAAGAAAACGGAAGCACACAAAATCCAAATTGAAAAATTTTTTGTGTGTTCTATGTATGAATTTAATGGGAAAAGATATTCCAGTGAACTTATGCTCATACGGGGTGATATTATGAAGGTTCGTATTCTACAGATTATCAAGATGTTACTTAATAGCAATAATATTATGACAATAGCCGATATTGCAGAAAGACTAAGTGTTTCCAATAAAACTATTAGAAATGATTTAAAGCTTGTGGAAAAATTATTGTCTGAAAACAATTTAAAACTCATAAAGAAAACAGGTGTTGGCATTTACATTGAAGGTGACGAAAAATGGAAATTAAAAATGCTTTCTAATATCAAATCGTATAAACAAGTAAGTTCACACTATACGTCAAAAGATAGACAACTATATATTCTTAATCAATTACTGGCGAATAATAAAAAAATAACAACTAGCAGTTTACAAGAAGAACTTTTTATAAGTAGACCTTCAGTGTATAAAGATTTAGAAAAAGTTAAAGATTGGCTAAAGGAGAGGGATATTAACCTAATATGTGATAAAAAGAGAGGGATTTTTATTGAAGCAGGAGAAAAAAGAATAAGAAAAGCAATGTTTGATCTATTTCTTTTAAGTCAAGACTATGATGAAATGCTTGAAATTATGGAAAAAGTGAATGATTCTGACAATACAAACTATGCTTCAATAAATTTTTTTTCTTATTGCCAAAAAGATGATATTTTAGGACTGGATTATGAGAAAGTTAATAAAATTATTTTAGGTATCGAAGATAAATTTAATATTAAATTTACAACTAAAGATTTAACTAGGCTTACGATTAAAGCAGCTTTAGCAATTTCGAGAATGTTGGATGGTAAATTTGTCAAAATGAAGGAAGATACTTTAAGAGGACTCCAGGAGTTGAGTAAATATGAAAAAATGGTTGAAGTAGCAAAGGAAATTGAAGATGAATTTGATATTACAATTCCTGTAGAGGAGATAGGATATTTGTTCGGCAATACCATTGTATCAAAAACCCACTTTGAAGATGCTGATTGGAATGTAAATGAAAAGATGTTAGTGGTTAATAAGATTATTACTAAAGAAATAATTGAGTTGACAAAGGAAAGCTATCATATATCTGATGAAGAAACTTTTTATAATGGATTAATCCATCACTTAAAGTCTGTTACTAATAAAATTAAATATGGATTAGAATTTGATAATATAATAGTTGAAGATATTAGAAATAATTATCCAGAACCCTTTGAAATAGCATTAAAAAGTAAATCAATATTTGAAGAATATTATAATTTCGAGATTCCATTAGATGAGGTGGGTTATATTGCTTTGCATATTGCTGCTGCTATAGAACGTAGCAAGAGACCTCTTACTACTTATGTTGTTTACCATACTAGCTATAGTGAGATTAAACTGATGATCGAAATTCTCAAAAATAATTTTAATCAGCTTATGATTCAGAAAGTGATACCTATTTCCATGATTGATGAAATTAATCATGATGAGGTAGATTTGATTATAACAACACAGAAATTAGATAGGGAATTAGATAATAATACAGTAGTTTTACCCACTGTACTAGTGTATGATGATATGCAAAAATTTGCTAAAATACTTAGACATATATATGAGGAACAAAATATTAAAAATTTAAAAAAGTACCGTAATTAATGGTAATTACTTTTACAGCAAGAAATTAATTAGTGTGGTAGACTATGGATGTAAATGAAAGAAGGAGTGATTAGATAAATGAAACATATAAAAATTGCTGCAGGTTTAGCTCATGTTAATTATGGAAATATAGCTGGGGTAGTAAAGGAGGCTGTAGAAGCTGGTGCAGATTATGTACATTCAGATGCTGCTGATATGCATGATTTAAAAAATTTGCAGCTAATGGGAGGACATCAGATCATACAAGGCATCAGACCAGTTACAGATAAGATGATTGAATGTCATTTTTATACAGAAACCTGTGATAGATTGTTTATTGAAAAGCTAGCAGATGTAGGAACAGATATGTTGATTTTACCAGCTGAACATTTTATCGGTGCACAGCTAGCCTATATTATTAATTATTGTCGTGAATTTGGTATGAAATTTGGGTTAACGCTTGGTTGCTATACTCCCTTATGTTTTGTAGAAGAATCAATTTATGATATAGATAGGTTACACTTAGTGGTTCACGGTGTAGATGAAACTGATGGTAAAGACAATTGGGGATGGCGTAGAAGTGCTATCGATCTTGTAAAAAGAGCCAGAAAGTTGATTGATGAAAAGAATCCAAAATGTGAGTTAGCAATAGATGGTGGATTAAGACATAATAATATGGAGCCGCTAATTGAATGTAATCCAGACGTCATAGTTCTTTCATCAGCAATATTTAAGCATCCAGATGGCATTGCAGCAGGCGTAAAAGCTTGTAGAGAAGCGATAAATACAGCTGCTAAAAAATTTAATCTAAAATAGTTATGGACTAAAAAGCTGGTAAATGTATGTTTTGCTAGCTTTTTTGTTTTATAGGAACTCAAAACGAGTCCTACAGGCATATTTATTTTTTTCTCAAGTAGCTTAAATATTTGTTAACATACTACCACAATTATGTGGAGAAAGGTTTTTTTGAAACTAATTAAGCAAGATATTAAACTAAAGATAAAGGAGAATGATTAGATTTATAGATTTTGTAAATCTGAGACGTTCTATAAATAATATGATTATTACGTAGCAATTAAAGGTGGTGATGATTGAATGTTAAAAAAATTTTTTAAGAGAAAAGAAGAACTATCATGGGTAGCGCCTTTAACTGGCACGATTAAAGGGATTGCTGAGGCACCAGATCCTGTTTTTTCTGAAAAGATGATGGGTGATGGTTTCTGTATTGATCCTATACTTGGAAAAGTTTATTCTCCTGTAAATGGGAAGATTATATCAATTTTTCCTACCAAACATGCTATAGGGATTATGTCAGATAATGGTTATGAAATATTGATACATTTTGGAATTGACACAGTAAATCTTAATGGAGAGGGCTTTGAGCTTTTTGTAAATACAGGAGATAAAGTAAAAGCAGGACAATTATTATTTAATGTTGATATTGACAAAATAAAGGATAAAATACCATCATTAAATACAGCTGTTGTTATTACTAATTTAAGAGGTAAAAGTGTTGAGATATCAAAGCATGGTCAGGTTAAACAAGGTGACATTATTACTTTAGAGATAAATTAACATTTTATTTGGAAGGAGAGTAACTATGAAATTTATGACTGCAGAACCATTTAGAATTAAGATGGTAGAACCAATTAAAAAATCCACAAAGGAACAAAGAAGACAGTGGCTTAAAGAAGCTGGATACAATGCGTTTAGATTGAGAGCAGAAAATGTTTATATTGATTGTTTAACAGACAGTGGGACATCAGCAATGAGTAGTCATCAATGGGCAGCATTGATGTTGGGAGATGAATCCTATGCGGGATGTAAAAGCTTTTATAAATTAGAAGAATCTGTTCAGGATATTTTTGGCATGCCATATGTTCAACCTACACATCAAGGGAGAGCAGCTGATTATATTATGGCCAAGATTTATGCAAAAGAAGGGAAATATGCTATTGGCAACATGCACTTTGATACATTTAGGGGGAATGCAGAAGTACTAGGAGCTTTAGCAGTTGATTACGTTATAGATGAAGGGAAAGATGCATCAAGCCCCTCTCATCCTTTTAAAGGGAATATTGATATAGATAAGATGCAAAGATTAATAGATGAAAAAGGACCAGAAAATATATCTGTTGTCATTATAACTATTACCTGCAATAACAATGGTGGACAGCCCGTTTCAATGCAAAATATTAGACAAGTGAGTCAGCTTGCTAAAAAATATAATATACCAGTTGTTTTAGATAGTGCAAGGCTTGCAGAAAATGCATATTTTATTAAGCAAAGGGAAGAAGGTTATCAAAATAAGTCAATAAAAGAAATAACTAGAGAAATGTTTTCTTATTGTGAAACAGCTACTATGAGTTCTAAAAAGGATGGGCTTGTTAATATAGGTGGGCTTTTTGTAACAAGAAATAAAGATGTATTTGCATTAGCTAATCAATTAGCAATTGTTCACGAAGGCTTTGTAACCTACGGAGGTATGTCTGGAAGAGATATGGAAGCACTTGCAGTTGGACTACAAGAAGCTTGTGATGAACAATATCTTGAGTATCGTATAAACCAAGTGAAATATTTAGGAGATAATTTAAAAGAAAAAGGAATACCAATAATTGAACCAACGGGGGGACATGGTGTATATGTAGATGGTAGAAGGTTTTTTCCTCATATTCCACAACATGAGTTTCCATCTCAAAGATTAGTTTGTGCTTTATATGAAGAAGCTGGTGTTCGGGCAGTAGAATTAGGGGCATGTGCCTTTGGTTCCAAGGATAAAGAAACTGGAAAGCCTATATGGCCTGAATTAGAGACCATGAGAATAGCTATATCTAGAAGGGTATATACAAATAGCCATATGGATGTTATAGCCAATGCTCTTGGAGAAATCTATAAGAATAGAGATAATTATAGAGGTATGAAGCTTGTATATGAAGGACCAATAACTTCATTAAGACATTTTACAGCTGGATTTGAATTGTTATAAAGATAGAAAAAAAGCTAGAACTATTGTTTTGTTCTAGCTTTACTGTTGCCAAATTTATTTTTTATTATTGTTATATTTTAACTTTTAAGATTCTAAGACTAGAATTAGCAATTATATAAAACATATTTATCAAAATGATAAAGTATGCTATCATAATTATGTAGTTAAGTAAAATATGATAAAAATAAAAGGTGAAGTCTATGTATAATTTAGCAAACATCGTAGACACAGTTCAAAAATATGCTGAAATCACATATGAAATAGCAAAGGTTGATGTTGAAGTTGTTGATGCTAATCTAATAAGGATTGCAGGTACTGGAATATTTAGTGAAATTAATATTGATGTATCAGAAAATTCCCATGTTTATAAACATGCAATAGAAACAGGAAAAAGACAAGTATTGCTAGAGCCTAGAATAGATGAAAGATGTATAGCTTGTAAGATGAAAGAACAATGCAAAGAACTATTAGAAATTTCTATGCCGATTAAGATGAATGATGAAATAATAGGTGTTATTGGAATGGCTTGTTCAAATGAAATATCAAGAGATATGATATTAAACAACTTAGACAGTTATTTAGAGTTTTTAGCACAAATTGCTGATTTTATTTCTACTAAGGCATTGGAGGATGAGGAAACTAAGAGTAAAGCAGCTATGATGGATATGCTTGAGATGATAATTAGGAATATGGATGAAGGGGCAATAGTAGTTAATAATGAGGGAAAAGTTTCAATAATAAATTCAAGTGCTAAAAGCCAATTAGGTATTACAAGAATTATTGACAATGAGAAAATTTATATAAAGCCTACTGGAGATACAGTTAACAATAGTAAGGAATATAGAGTTAAAATAGGTAAAAATTCAAGTATAGTAATTGGAGATATACTTGATATAGCTGAAAATCCTGAATATAAACAAGTATTATTGTTTAGAGATTTAAAAAAGATTCATTCTAATATATATCAGATGACATCTACAATAAATGCAGTAGATACAGATAATATAATTGGAAGTAGTAGACATACAATACAGCTTAAAAAAAGGATTAAAAAAATAGCTAATTTTACTTCTACGGTACTGATTACAGGGGAAAGTGGAAGTGGCAAAGAAGTGGTTGCTACAGCTATTTGGAAAAATTCAGACAGACGAGACAAAAGATTTGTAGCTATAAACTGTGCAGCTATACCAGAACCATTGCTGGAGAGCGAACTATTTGGGTATGTAAAAGGTGCATTTACTGGTGCAGATCCAAATGGCAAAATAGGAAAATTTGAATTGGCAAACCATGGTATTATCTTTCTTGATGAAATAGGTGATATGCCTTTATATCTTCAATCAAAGCTGCTAAGAGTTATTCAAGATAAAAGAGTTACTAGAATTGGTTCAAACCAAGTAATACCTTTAGATATTAGAATCATAGCTGCAACTAATAAGGATTTAAAAAAGATGATTAGGGAAAATAAATTTCGTGAAGACTTGTATTATAGACTAAATGTCATACCGATTGAAATTGTCCCATTAAGAGAAAGAAAAGAAGACATAGTTGATTTATTTTATTATTTTGTTAATTATTATGCAAAGCTGTTTGGAAAAAATGTTGTAAAAATTAAAGAAGAGACGATGGAGAAGCTTTTGGACTATCCTTGGTATGGAAATGTTAGGGAACTAGAAAATACAGTTGAGTTTATAGTAAATATGATGGAAAATGGAATTGTTAATGACAATACTTTACCTTTAAACATATCAAATCCAACTTCAACACAATATGATAATGATCAAGAAATAAAAACTTTAAAAGAAATAGAATTGAAAGAAATAAAAAAAGCATTAGCATATTATGGTACTACAACAAAAGGTAAATCTAAGGCAGCAAAGGCTTTAGGAATTGGAGTTGCCACGTTATATAGGAAATTAAAAGAAGCTGAACTAATGTAGTTTAGCTTCTTTTAATTTCCTTTTCATAAATAGTTATTTTTTAAAATTACAATAAAAATACATTTAATAAATAAAACATTAGCAGTATGTAATGAATTTTTATCAAAATGATAATTGTTATTTATGTTTTTTTAGATAAAAGGAAATATAAGCAATTTAAGCTATTTATCAAAATGATAATTAATTATCGATTTGATAAAATATTATAATCTATTTACCTTAATAAGAAGATAATGTGTTTTATATGTTTAAATTTAATGGCTGTATTTCAAGGAATAATTGGCAAAAAAAATAAATATTAAGGGTATAGCACTAAAAAAAGTTGGCATAAATTATGCATTAATCATAAGTGAAATAAAAAAATGGAAAGGTGTTGGAAAATGAATGGGAAATATGAAATAGTATCAAATGATATTCCTAAAGGAGAAGAGGTTGATTTAGAATTTGTAAATGAAAATGTAGCAAAGAAAACTTTAAAATTTCACTCAAATTTCGAACAATATTCGGAAACACCTTTAGTGGAATTAAAGTACCTTGCAAAATGCTTAGGATTAAAAGCTTTGTTTGTTAAAGACGAATCCTATAGGTTTGGCTTAAATGCTTTTAAGGTTTTAGGAGGAAGCTTTGCTATTGGTCAGTATATAGCTGATAAATTAGGTAAAAGCATGGATAAGCTTCCATATAAGACTTTAATATCAGATGAAATCAAAAAGGAATTAGGTGAACTAACCTTTATCACAGCAACTGATGGCAACCATGGTAGAGGGGTTGCATGGACTGCTGAACAGTTAAAGCAAAAAGCAATTGTTTACATGCCAAAGGGAAGTTCTCAGGAAAGATTGAAAAATATACGAGCACATGGGGCAGAATGTGAAATACTTGATATGAATTATGATGAATGTGTAAGATATGCAAATGATCTTGCAGAGAAGAACGGTTATGTTATGGTTCAAGATACAGCGTGGGAAGGATATGAAGATATTCCAACTTGGATTATTCAAGGGTATATAACCATGGCTTATGAAGCGTATTTAAAATTAAAAGAACAAAATAGAAAACCAACACATATATTTCTACAGGCAGGAGTAGGTTCTATGGCATCAGCAGTATGTGGATTTTTTAGTTCTGTTTACAAGGGAAAAGATAAACCTATTATTACAATAGTTGAACCAAATAAAGCTGACTGTTTATTTAGGACTGCAAAAGCTAATGATGGAAAGCTTCATTTTGTAACAGGAGATATGGATACAATAATGGCAGGTTTAGCATGTGGTGAGCCATGTACTGTTGCGTGGAAGATTCTAAATTCTTATGCAGATAATTTCTTGTCAGTTCCAGATGATGTGGCTGCACATGGAATGAGAGTTCTTGGAAATCCTTTAAAAGGGGATAGACAAGTTATATCTGGGGAAAGCGGAGCAGTTACTACTGGAGTTGTCTCACAAGTTATGACAAAAGAAGAATTAAAGGATATAAAGAAAGCATTAAAACTTGATGAAAATTCCGTTGTACTTTGTATAAGTACAGAAGGAGATACTGACTTTGAACATTATAGAAAAGTAGTGTGGAATGGATTATATTCCAATAAATAAAAAATAGGAGGAGATTAAAAATATGAATACAAACTTCAATGGATTATTAGGAAAATTAAAAAAAATAGACTATAAGAACCTTTATCATAATGATTTTTTATTGACTTGGGACAAGACACAAGAAGAGTTAGAAGCTATTTTTACAGTAGCAGATGCTCTTAGATATTTAAGGTCAAACAATATAAGTCCTAAAATTTTTGATTCAGGATTAGGAATTTCAATATTTAGAGATAACTCTACAAGAACAAGATTTTCATTTGCATCAGCTTGTAATTTACTAGGATTAGAAATTCAAGATTTAGATGAAAAGAAATCGCAAATTGCTCATGGAGAGACTGTAAAGGAAACTGCAAATATGATATCTTTCATGGCAGATGTTATTGGAATTCGTGATGATATGTATATAGGAAAGGGTCACACATATCAAAAGGCTGTTGCAGAATATGTAAATGAAGGGTATCAAGATGGAGTGCTTGAACAAAGACCAACTATAGTAAACCTACAATGTGATATTGATCACCCGACTCAAACGATGGCAGATATGCTTCATATAATTCATGAATTTGGTGGAGTTGAAAATCTAAGGGGAAAGAAAATAGCTATGACTTGGGCTTATTCACCATCCTATGGAAAACCACTTTCAGTTCCACAAGGAGTAATTGCTCTTATGACAAGATTTGGAATGGATGTAGTATTAGCACATCCAGAGGGATATGAGGTAATGTCAGAAGTAGAAGATGTTGCTAAGAATAACGCAGAACAATATGGTGGGAAATTTACTAAAACTAACTCTATGGAAGAAGCTTTCAAAAATGCAGATATTGTATACCCAAAGAGCTGGGCACCATTTGTAGCAATGGAAAAAAGAACTGAACTTTATGGAGAAGGTAAATTTAAAGAAATTGATGAATTAGAACAAGAACTACTAGCACAGAATGCTCAACATAAAGATTGGGCATGTACAGAAGAAATGATGAGTTTAACTAAAGATGGAAGAGCTCTATATATGCACTGTTTACCAGCTGATATAACTGGGGTAAGTTGTAAAGAGGGTGAAGTAGATGCTTCGGTATTTGATAGATATAGAGTGCCGCTATATAAAGAAGCAAGCTATAAACCATATATTATAGCAGCTATGATATTCTTACAAAAAGTGAAGAATCCAGAGGCAACATTACAAAAATTATTAGATCAAAATAAAGCAAGATTAGTTAGATAATAGGAGGTTACGAAGATGAATTTAGATTTCAAAAAGATTAAAACTACAGCAGAAGAATATAAAGATGATATGACTAAATTTTTACGTGCCCTTATAAAAGCAAAGGGCGAAAGTACAGAAGAAAAAGAAAAAGTGTATCTAATTAAAGCTGAAATGGAGAAATTAGGCTTTGACAAAGTTTGGATTGATGGAATGGGAAATATTCTTGGATATATGGGAACAGGAGAAAAAATTATAGGATTTGATGCTCATATTGATACAGTAGGAATTGGAGAAATTGAAAATTGGAAATTTGATCCATATGAAGGATATGAAGACGAAGAAACAATTGGTGGTCGTGGAGCTTCTGACCAATTAGGTGGAATTGTAAGTGCTGTATATGGAGCTAAAATAATGAAAGATTTAGGACTTTTAAATGATAAATATAAAGTTTTAGTGACTGGAACAGTACAAGAGGAAGATTGTGACGGACTTTGTTGGCAATATATTATAAATGAGGATAAGATAAAACCAGAATTTGTAGTATCAACAGAACCGACAAATAACAATATTTATAGAGGACAAAGAGGAAGAATGGAAATTCGTGTTGATGTAAAAGGAGTTTCATCCCATGGGTCAGCTCCAGAAAGGGGAGATAATGCTATCTATAAGATGGCTGAAATTCTTCAAAATATTCGTGATCTTAATGAAAATGATACAGCTGAAGATAAAGAAATTAAAGGTTTAGTTAAGATGTTAGATGAAAAATATAACTCAGAGTGGAAAGAAGCTCGTTTTTTAGGTCGTGGAACTGTTACTGTTTCTGAAATTTTCTTTACATCACCAAGCCGTTGCGCAGTAGCGGATTCTTGCTCTATTTCATTAGACCGACGTATGACGGCTGGTGAAACTTGGGAAAGCTGTTTAGAAGAAATCCGTCAGCTTCCAGCTGTAAAGAAATACAATGCAAAGGTAAGCATGTATACCTATGAAAGACCGTCATGGACAGGCTGTGTTTACCCAACGGAAGCTTATTTCCCAACTTGGGTAGTGCCAGAAGAGCATCAAATAACCCAAGCCATGGCTGAGGCTTATAAAGCAATGTATGGAAAGCCCAAAATTGATAAATGGACATTTTCAACAAATGGGGTAGCGATAATGGGAAGAGAAGGTATTCCAGTAATTGGTCTTGGACCTGGTAAAGAGGAAGAAGCACATGCTCCAAACGAAAAGACTTGGAAGTCAGACTTAGTAAAATGTGCTGCAATATATGCAGCTCTTCCAACAATTTATATTAAAAATAATTAGATTTTGACTTTTCTAGAAAATAAAGATTTTATAGTGGGACGGTCTACCGTCCCTAAAGGTTTTTAAATAATTTTAGAGAAGGTGAAGAAGATATGACTAAATCTATGAAACCAATTCCTTTTGAAAGATTCATTGATATATGTATAAATGATTATTATTCAAAAAACAAAATAATGGAAATTGATAAAAGTGATTTTTTTAAGGGAGATAGTGAAAATGTTTGCATGAAATTTAATGGAGAATTTCTAAGGTTTCCTATAGGACCTGCAGCTGGACCGCAAACTCAATTATGTCAGAATCTTTTAACTGCATACTTGACAGGGGCTAGATTTTTTGAGGTCAAAACTGTTCAAGTAGTAGATGGAAAAGAAATGCAAGAAATGATTTCAAAACCTTGTATAGAAGCAAAAAATATAGGATTTAATGTAGAATGGTCAACAGAACTAACAGTAGAGGAAGCAAAAGAAGAATATATTAAAGCTTCAGTATTAATGCAGGTATTTGCAATTGAACTAGGATTGTCAGATATAAAGGATTTCGTAATTAATATAAGTGTAGGGTACAGCTTAAAAGGAATAAAATCAAAAAAAATTTCAAATTTCATAGATGATTTAAAGGATGCTTCAAATACAGAAATATATAAGGAATGCATTGAATTATTGAAGAAGAATATACACAAGTTTAAGAGATTTAAATTACAAGATATAGAAAAGATTACACCTCATATTACTAATACAGTAACATTATCAACTATGCATGGTGCAAAGCCAGAAGAAATTTTTGAAATAGCAGCCTATTTGATAACTGATAAGAAGTTAAATACTTATGTGAAATTCAATCCTACATTACTAGGATATGACAATGTGAGAAAAATTTTATACAACTTAAAATATCATGATGTAGTAGTAAAAATAGAAGATTTTAAAAATGATTTACAGTTTGATAAAGCTGTTGAAATTATTACTAGATTGCAAAAATTAGGCAGAGAGAATAACTTAAATGTGGGAATCAAACTCACAAATACTCTACCTGTATATAACTCAAGAGGTTATTTATCTGGAGAAAACATGTATATGTCAGGAAAACCTCTTTATCCAATAGCTATAAATGTAGCTAAAATATTTGCTGAAAAATTTGATGGGAATATTAATATTTCCTTCTCAGCAGGTATAGATATAAACAATGTTGCAAAGGTTTTCAAAACAGGAATATCACCTATTACATTCTCAACTATTCTTTTAAAGCCAAGAGGATTTATAAACATAAAAGATATCATAAACGAGATAAATGGAAAAACTGTCTCATGTAGCAAATTAGATGTAGAAGCTATTAAAGAACTAGCTAAAGCTGCAAAAACAGATTGCAATTATAAGAACAGAGGGGAAGGGAGATTATTAGAAGATACACTTTCAATATTTAATTGTTTCAAAATAAAATGTGCTTTATGTGTTGATGTATGTCCAAATAGAGCAAATTTAAAAGTTTACGATGAACATTTTGAATCAGCATATCAAATACTACATATTGAAGATAGATGTAATGAATGTGGCAATTGTCATACATTCTGCACAAGAGGAGGATATCCCTATTTCAAAAAACCAACATTATATTCGACATTATCAGATTTTGAAAAATCAAGAAAATCAGGTTTTGTTAAGATTGAAGGAAATAAATTTAGAGTAAGAGATGAAGCCAATGATGTTTATGATTATGAACCTGATTTTGATAAGCCAAATGAAGAAAAAGAAAAAATACAAATATTCCTTGAAACAATAATAAGAGAATACCCTTATTTGATTTAGTAAAAATAAAATAGTAATTGGACCAGGTAAAAATGCTTTAGGAAATGATACTAAATTACAAAAAAGTAGTTGAATTTATATTAAAGCCTGAAAGACAGAGTCTAATTATTTCTTTAGAAAAAGCAGTTTATGATTTAGAAGAAAAGGCTTGAACTTGGATTATTTCTGAATAAAGGAGTAATGAGAATGATTATAGGTAATGGCAGAATAATAACAAATGATTCAAATAATGCTTTTATAGAAAACGGAGCTGTTCTTATTAAGGATAACATCATAGAAGATATAGGATATTTTGAAGCTCTTAAAAAAACGTTTCCTAAAGAAGAAATTATAGATGTAAAAGGAAAAGTCATAATGCCAGGAATGATATGTACACATAGCCATATATACAGTGCTTATGCTAGGGGGATGGATGTAAGTAAGCCTCAAAGAAATTTTTGTGAAATTCTTAAAAATTTATGGTGGAATCTTGATAAAAAGCTGACATTGGAAGATGTAAAACTTAATGCTTTAACAACTTATATAGAATCAATTCAAAATGGAGTTACTACTCTAATAGATCACCATTCTGGACCAAATTCAGTTACGGGAAGCCTATTTACTATAGCGGAAGCTGCAAAAGAAATAGGTATGAGAACTTCCTTATGCTATGAAGTATCTGACAGAGATGGTGAAGATATTGTATTAAAAGAGATTAAAGAGAATATTAACTTTATAAAGAGAATTCAAAAAGATGATGATGGTGATATGATTAAAGGATTATTTGGGCTTCATGCCTCCTTTACATTAACCAATAAAACTCTATATAGGGTAAAAGAGGCAATGGAAGGAATCTATGATGGGTATCACATACATATTGCAGAGGGAATAGAAGACCAATATGATTCTCTAAAAAAATATGGAAGAAGGGTAATTGAAAGGCTTTACGACTTTGGAATTTTAGGTGAACGTACAATAGCTGTTCATGGAGTCCATATAAATCACAGGGAAATTGAAATATTAAAGGAAACTAATACTAATGTAGTACATAACCCTGAATCCAATATGAACAATGCAGTTGGTGCTCCACCAGTAGTAGCAATGATTAAACAAGGCATAAGGGTAGGTCTTGGTACAGATGCATATACCAATGATATGTTTGAGTCTATGAAGGTTGCAAATATATTACAAAGTCATCAATTATGTGACCCAACATTTGGATTTAATGAAACCCAAATAATGCAGTTTAAAAATAATCCTGAAATTCTCAAGAAATATTTCAAAAGGGATTTAGGGGTGTTAAAAAAAGGTGCCTATGCGGATATTATAACTGTAGATTATGAACCATGGACACCAATAAATAAGGATAATTGGTTTGGTCATGTTCTTTTTGGAATGACAGGGAGATTAGTAAATGACACAATAATAAATGGTAAATTTATCATGAAGAATAGGAAGTTTTTATCTGTTGATGTAAAGGAAGTATATGCAAAATCAAGGGAAAGAGCAAAAAAAATATGGACCTTGATGTAGAGTACATTTATGGTTAAATTTAGGGGGGAAAAAAATGATTAGTAACAACAAGACTAATACTTCACTTTTTAGTTTGGAAGGAAATCCAAGTATCAAAGGAGTTATTCCTTTATCATTTCAGCATTTGTTAGCAATGATTGTTGGGAATGTACTGCCTGCATTGGTATTATCAGGGGCAATAGGATTGACTTCAAACCAGCAAATACAACTAGTTCAAGCAAGTATGTTTATTGCTGCAATTGGAACTTTTGTACAATCATTTTCTGTATTTGGAGTTGGTGCAAAGCTTCCTGTTATTATGGGTGTAAGCTTTGCTTATATACCTACAATCCTATCGATTGGTAAAGGATATGGAATAGGTGCAATATTTGGTGCTCAGCTTATAGGAGGTATTATAGCCTTTATAGTGGGTGTGTTTATAAAAAAAATAAGAAAATATTTTCCGCCTATGGTAGCTGGAACTGTAGTATTTACAATAGGACTTTCCTTATATAGAGTTGCTGTAAACTATATGGCAGGTGGCTTTAGGCCTATAGATCCAAGATATGGAGGCTTAGTATATTGGGGTATAGCAATTTTAACTCTTGCTGTGGTATTGATATGTAATATGTTTGGAAAAGGTTATATAAAACTAGCTGCAATATTAATAGGAATTATAGTTGGATATATAGCAAGTTTAATAGCTGGCATAGTATCCTTTGATTCCATAGGGAACGCTTTATGGTTTGATTTACCTACTATATTGCCATACAAACTAGAATTTCCAATAGTTGCAATTATAACTATGTCTGTAATGTATGTAGTTAATTCAGTTCAAGCTATAGGAGATTTATCAGCAACTACTGTTGGAGGGATGGATAGAGAAGCTACAGATAAAGAAATTTCAGGTGGAATTAAAGGAAATGGTATATTGAGTATTATTGGAGCCTTAATAGGAGCACTACCGACTGCTACTTATAGTCAAAATGTTGGGATAGTATCAATGACAAAAGTAATAAGCCTAAAAGTATTTAGAATTACAGCAGCAATGATATTTGCAGCTGGATTAATTCCTAAATTTGGTGCTATAATAACTTCAATTCCCCAATGCGTTATAGGTGGTGCCACAATATCTGTATTTGCACAAATTACCATGACAGGAATGAAATTAATAGTACAAGATGAAATGTCTGTAAGAAATACAACGATTGTTGGACTTGGAGTTGCATTAGGTATGGGAATAACTCAAATACCAGTGGAAGGATTACAATATCTTCCCAATTGGTTCAAAATGATATTTGCAAGCTCGCCAGTAGTGCTTGCTACAGTTGTTGTATTTATTTTAAATATTATATTACCTAAAAAAACAATAGCTGAAGAGCAGCTTGAAAGAGAAATAATAGAGAAAAAACATAACAAATAGGTCCATATTATAGAAGCTTTATATTTTTACGGGATAATCTTTACCTACATTTGATATATAAATAATATGCTTTAAAGCAGGTGATATTTTGGATATGATAATTAAAAATGGTTTAATAGTCAATTCAGAAGGAAGCTTTACTGGTGATATATTCATTGAAAATGGACTGATAAAAAGTATTAAACCTGAAATATATAAAGAAAATTGTAAGATAGTAAATGCTGAAGGCAGACTTGTCCTACCAGGAGGTGTCGATGTACATACACATATGGATTTAGACCTAGGGGAATACAGGGCAGTTGATGATTTTTATACTGGGACAGTTGCAGCTTCCTTTGGAGGAACTACAACTATTGTAGATCATATTGCCTTTGGACCTAAAGAGTGCAGTTTGAATTATATGATCGATAAATACCATGAATTAGTAGAGGGTAACTCTATTATAGATTATAGCTTCCATGGAGTAATTCAGCATGTAAATGAAAATATACTAAAGGAAATGGAAGAAATAGCTAAAAGGGGAATAACTAGCTTTAAGATATATATGACATACGACAATAGACTTAATGATGAGGATATATTAAGGGTTTTAATAAAGGCAAAGGAATTAGGAGTTGTAATTGCAGTACATGCTGAAAACCATGGAGCAATACAATATTTAAGGAATTATTATGCTTCTTTTAAAAGCTCAAAGCCCATATACCATGCTTTAAGTAGACCTGTTGCGACAGAAGTAGAGGCCATAAATAGAATGATTTATTTAAGCGAAATAGCTGGATTTCCACATCTGTACTTTGTTCATGTATCTACTAAAAAAGGCTTAGATGAGATTGTTCGTGCAAGAAAAAATGGAGCAAGTAATGTATATTGCGAAACATGCACTCAATATTTAACATTGACAGAAAAATGTTATAAAGAAGATATCGAAGGATTTAAATATATTATGGCTCCTCCATTGAGAAAACAAGAAGATATAGAGGCTCTATGGAAGGGAATTGCAAGTGATCAGGTTGATGTAATCGCTACAGATCATTGCCCTTTCTTTATCGAAGAAAAAATGAATGGAAAGTTTGATTTTAGAATAGTACCAGGAGGAGTTCCAGGAGTTGAAGAAAGAGTGGAGATTGTATTAACTGAGGGAATTAAAAGAGGAATATCTATAAACAAGTTAGTAGATAAATTATCAAAGAGACCAGCAGAAATATATGGACTCTATCCCCGAAAAGGAACTATAGAAATAGGAGCAGATGCAGATATAACAATACTCGACAAGAGAGAAAAGATTATAAATATAGATAATAGACACAGCAGAGTAGATTACACACCATATGACGGTTTTAAAGTAAATTATGTTGTGGAAAAAGTCATACAAAGAGGAAATATATTAATAGATAATGGTAAACTCATTGCTAAAAATGGTAAAGGAGTATTCTTAAAAAGGACAAAAATATAAAATAGGATAACCTTTCATTAAAGATAAAAATTTCTTGTGAAGGAATAGCAAATTTTATTATATAGAGAGGGGCTTAATATGTTTAAAATAAAAGTTAACGGGAAGGAATATCAATCTGAAAAGGATATGAAGCTAATAGATTTTTTACGTGATGAATTGGGAATAATGTCAGTTAAAAATGGATGTAAGGAAGGTGCCTGTGGTACTTGTACAGTTCTAATAGATGGCAAAGCAGTTCGTTCCTGTGTGCAAAAGCTCTCGAGGTTAAAAGGAAAAGAGATACAGACCATAGAAGGGTTTACAGAAAGGGAGAAAAAAGTATTTTCTTATGCATTTGCTAAAGCTGGAGCTGTACAATGTGGATTTTGTACCCCAGGTATGATTATAGCCAGTAAAGCTTTAATAAATAAAAATCCAGACCCTTCTAGAGAAGATGTAAAAAATGCTATTCGCAACAATATCTGTCGTTGTACAGGATATAACAAAATTGAAGAAGCTATTTTATTAGCAGCAAAATTTTTTAGAGAAAATCTAGAAATACCAAAATTTGAAGATGCAGTAAAAGTAGGAAAGAAAATTTTCCGTATAGATGCTATTCCAAAAGCATTGGCAGAAGCAAAATTTGCAGATGACTATATGTTTGAAGGTATGCTCTATGGCAAAAATGTATTTAGCAAATATCCTCGTGCAAAAGTATTATCCATAGATACAAGTAAAGCTCTTGAGATGCCAGGAGTTGTAGCTGTATTTATAGCTAAGGATATTCCAGGAAATAGATATATAGGTCATATAGCTCAAGATTGGCCGGGTATGATTGATGTAGGAGAGGAAACAAAGTGTATAGGAGATACTCTTGCTATAGTTGTAGCAGAAGCTAGAGAGCAGGCAGAAAAAGCTGCAAAGGCTGTAGAAGTAGAGTATGAAGTATTAAAACCAGTTACAAATCCTGAAGAAGCTATGAAACCAGATGCTCCTCAAATACATGGAGAAGGATTTATGCAATTTGGGAAATTTAGAATTCCTAAAAATAATTTATTTGATTATGAAAAAGTAAAAAGAGGAGATGCAGAAGCTGCCCTTAAGAAATCCAAATATGTAGTGGAAGGTACTTTTTACGTTCCACCGACAGAACATGCATTTATGGAACCTGAAACAGCAGTTGGATTACCAGATGGGGATGGTATCAAAGTTATCACAGGAGATCAAGGTATCTATGATGATAAACGTGAAATTGCAAACTACCTTGGAATTCCAGAAGAAAAAGTAAGAATTCAAAGTGCTTTTATAGGTGGAGGATTTGGTGGTAAAGAGGATATGAGTGTACAACATCAAGCAGCCCTCTGTGCATATCTTTTAAAGAGACCTGTAAAAGTATATTTTAGCCGTCAAGAAAGTATTAACTACCATCCAAAACGTCATTCAATGAAGATTTATTGTAAAATAGGTTGTGATGAAAATGGTATACTACAAGGAATGAAAGCTAGGTTTACATCTGATACTGGAGCTTATGCATCTTTAGGTGGACCTGTACTCCAAAGGGCATGTACTCATGCAGGAGGTCCATATAACTATAAAAATGTTGATATTGAAGGATATGCATATTACACTAATAATCCACCAGCAGGTGCCTTCCGTGGTTTTGGAGTAACTCAATCTGTTTTTGTAGTAGAATCTTTAATAAATCAGTTGGCAGAAAAGGCAGGATTTTCAGAATGGGAGATTAGATATAGAAATGCTATAAGACCAGGTCAAGTACTGCCAAATGGACAAATAGCAGATGAAGGTACTGCTATGGTGGAAACATTGGAAGCAGTAAAAGAAGAATTTGAAAAATATAAAAACAATCATGATTATTATGTAGGAATTGCATCAGCTATGAAAAATTCAGGGCGTGGAGTAGGACTTCCTGATCCAGGCCGTTGTAATTTAAAAATAATACAAGGAAAAGTTCACGCTAGGTCTTCTGCAGCTACAATTGGGCAGGGTGTTCAAACTGTAATACTGCAAATGATATGCGAAACAACAGGATTAACTTTAGATAAGATAGTAGTTGAGCAAGCTGATACGAAATACACCCCAGATGCAGGAACCACAACGGCCTCACGTCAAACAGTATTTACTGGAGAGGCAGCACGTAAAGCTTCTTTAGAGTTAAAAGCTGATTTAGAAGGTGGAAAGACTTTAGAAGATTTAGAAGGCAAAGAATATATTGGAGAATTTGACTTTAAAACAGATCCAATTGGCTCTGATAAACCAAACCCAGTAAGTCACATTGCATATGGATATGCGACACAGCTTGTTATTATAGATAAAGAAGGAAAACTAGTAAAGGTTGTTGCTGCACATGATGTTGGAAGAGTAGTAAATCCTCTTTCTATAGAAGGTCAAGTAGAAGGTGGAGTAGTAATGAGTCTTGGATATGCTTTAACTGAAGATTTCCCACTAAAAGATGGAGTGCCTCAAGTTAAATTTGGAACCTTAGGTTTATTAAAAGCCCATCAAATACCACCAATTGAAATGCATTTTATTGAAAAAAATGATCCGAATGGAGTAGCATATGGTGCTAAAGGAATTGGTGAAATAGCAGCAATTCCAGCAGCTCCAGCAGTCCAAAATGCTTACTATAAGAAGGATGGGGTATTTAGATATAAATTGCCTCTTGAAAATACCTATTATCGTAGAACGAAAATTCAAAAATAGAGGATAAAAATAACAATTTAAGGTGTTGTTGGAAAGATATGACTAAGATAAGTGCGATTGTTATGGCGGCTGGCATGAGTAAAAGAATGATGGCGGATAAACTTCATTTGAAAATAAAAGATAAGTATATATATGAATATATTTTACAAACCATTAAAGGATATAATTTTTTTGAAATTATAGTAGTTGCCAAGGATGAAGAAATTTTAAGAAAAGCAAAACATATGGGATATTTAGCCATAAGAAACCCTAGATATTACTTAGGGCAGAGCGAATCTATAAAGGAAGCTTTGATAAATTCAAAAGAAACAAATGGATTTATGTTTTTTGTAGCAGATCAACCTTTTATTAAAATAGAAAGCATAAAAAAGTTATGTAGTGAATTTCAGTGTAATTCATCCAGTATTGTGCTACCTCATTATAACGGAATAAAAGGAAACCCCGTTATATTTCCATATCATTTAAAAAAACAACTTTTACTCTTAAGAGAAGATCAGGGGGGAAAGATTGTTATAAACAATAATAAGGATAAGGTAATAAGAGTAGATATTGAAACGGAGTACGAAAATTTAGATATTGATACAGTAGATGATTATGAAAAGGCAAAGAAAATACTAGATTATAAATAAAGTTTAAATTAAAGAAGTTAGAATATCAAAGGGTCAATTCCCTTTGATATTTTTCCTAACGTTATATTTTTAAAGATATAACGAAATATGATTTGTGATTTATTATAAGTGGGTGGGAAATATGTATTTCAATTATAAAGTCTGGCTAGTAAATGAAGAAAATAAGAAATTCTTTGGAATAGGACCAGTTCTTCTTTTGAAAAAAATAGAAAAATTAGGCTCTTTGAATAAGGCAGCTATTGAGATGAATATGTCATACAGTAAGGCTGCTATATTGATTAAAAATGCTGAAAAAGAGCTATCTGCAAAGCTATTAGTACGACAGGTAGGAGGGAAGGATGGTGGGGGTTCTTATATCACAGAAGAAGCAAAGGAGTTGATTAAAAAATATGACGAATTCTATGTGCGATCAGGTGGAGCAATTGAAAAAATATATAATGAGATATTTCAAGGAAAGTAAAAAAAGACACTTGCTTATAACAGGCAGTAGAAGGTCAGGAAAAACAGAGATATTAAATGCAATATTAAAATATACAAATTCTTTTGGAGGGATTATTACATATCCAGTAAGAGATAGCAAGTTCTTTCCAAGATGTGTTATACTCGAAGATATTAATGATTCAAGTGAAAGAGGAATAATAGCTGTAAGAAATGAAGTATGTACAGCATTGCTTCCTAATATTGATGGATTTGAAAGAATAGGCAAAAGAATTCTAAATAGGTATGCCGATTCTAATGTAGAATTAATTGTTATAGATGAAATAGGATTTTTAGAGAATAATGCTGAGGATTATCAAAATACAGTACTTAGCTGTATGGATAAAAAGAGGACTATATTAGTTTTAAGAAATGAATCGACTACATTTATAAATAAGATTATAAACAGAAAAGATGTTTACATGGTTGATCTTGATTGCTGTAACAAAAAAATGTTTAGATGGACAAAAAAAAGTATTAAGTGGTATTTAGAAGCAGAAAAAAATACTAAATTTTATAAGAATGTGATAGAAAATATGGAGAAAGATTTAAAATATGTAAAAACAGCACTTGATATAGGATGTGGTCTCGGAGGAATATCAATTGAACTGGCAAAAAAAGATATATCTGTAACTGCTTTGGATATATCGCCTTTAGCTGTTGAAACCTTAAGGAAAAGAGCAGAACAATGTAAGCTTAACAACGTTAAAATAATAAATGATGATTTTGAAAAAACAACTATTAAAGAAAAGTATGATATGGTAATAGGAAGCTATGTAATGGGATTAATTAATTATGAAAATTTTAACAAATTTCTTAATTTGACCAATAAATATTTAGTTTTTATATTACCAATAGAATGTATTAAAAATGATTTCTCAATACAGGAGTTGTATAAAAAGATTAACAATGACTTAATTTCATTAAATCAAAAAACACATTTGGATGTAATAATGATTTTAAATAAAAAAGGGCTTAAATATAAAATAAAATTTTTTGAAACTAAATTTAATCAGCCAATAGATTCTATAGAAGGAGGATTAGAATTTATCAAATATTACTTTAGTGATGCAATAGATTTTGAAAAAGAAATAATAGAGTGGCTAAGGGAGAAAATAAAGGTTGAGCATAATAGATTTTATATTCCTAGTTTAAGAAAAAGCGCTATAATTATTTTGAAAAAATAGGGAGGCAAAGAGAATGTTATTAAAAAAGTTTACTTTAAAAGATTTAATTTATATATCTTTATTGGCTGCTATTGCAACTATAACAAAGATTCCTTTAAAGATGGCATCTAAGCTATTTGCCAGCACCTTTGGATTACCAGGCGGAATTATTAATGGAATGTATTATATGTTTTGGCTTATAGCTGCCTATGGAATAGTGGGAAAAAGAGGGACTGGAATATTATTTTGTATAATTCAGGCGGGATTATCAATATATATCTTTTCAATGCCTAGTATTAAAGTTATTACTTTTATACCTCCAGGGCTTGCTGTTGATTTGCTTAATGTGATTATAAATTGTAAAAAGGATACGAAGGTATTCATGGCATTAGGTGGAGCAGTTGCTAATGTTGCAGGAACTTTGACTATGAGTATATTAGTTATGAAGGTTCCACTTATAGGATTAATTATGGCATCAATGATTGCAAGTATTTCAGGGGGGATAGGAGGTTATTGTGCATATATAGTTGTGAAGAATTTGAAAATCTATCAATTGCAAAGCTAAATTCTAATCTATAAAAGGAAGTGCTTAAAATGTTTAGCAAAAACACTATTGTAGCTGTTCGTGGTGGAGGAGATATAGCAAGTGGAATTATTCATAGACTTTTTAATGCAGGACTTAAAGTTATGGTTTTGGAGATAGAAAAACCTACAGTTATTAGAAGAAAAGTTTCTTTTGCTGAAGTTATTTACGAAAAGGAGATTAATGTTGAAGGTATCACGGCAAGCTTGGCAGTAAACTATGATGATGCAATAAAAATTATAGAAAAAAATCAGGTACCTGTTTTAGTTGATCCTAATGGAGAAATTATTAATAAGCATAATTTTACAGTTGTAGTTGATGCCATACTAGCTAAAAAAAATCTTGGGACTAAGAAAAACATGGCTCCTTTAGTAATAGGAGTTGGACCAGGATTTGTTGCTGGAGAAGACGTTCATGTAGTTATTGAGTCAAATAGAGGACATCATCTAGGTAAAATAATTTTAAAGGGTATGGCTGAGGAAAATACAGGAAAGCCTGGGGAGATACAGGGCTTTTCTGAGGAAAGAGTTATAAGGGCTAACAGCAATGGTATCATAAAGGTTATGAAAGATATTGGGGCAATTGTTGATAGTAATGAAACAGTTGCAGTTATCGGCAAAGCACAGATAAAGACAAAAATAAAGGGGGTAGTACGAGGTATGATTCATGATGGATTTTATGTAATTAAGGGAATGAAGATAGGTGATGTAGACCCAAGAGGAATCATAAACCACTGCTATACCATTTCAGATAAGGCTAGGGCTATAGGCGGAGGTGTATTAGAAGCAATATGCAATTTTTTGAGCAAAAAATAAAAAATATATATGAAGGATTGGATATTAATCTAGAAAAAAAAGAAAATATTTGCTTTATAGGGGCTGGGGGCAAAACTACAGCAATGTTTAGACTTGCAAGGGAATTGAAGTCCTTAGGGAAAAAAGTTCTTGTTACAACGTCAACAGCTATATATTATCCTTCAGAAAAATATATAGATAGAGTTTTAGTTGCAAATAACATTTCAAAAATAAATGATTTAAAATCACAAAGAGGCTTAATGATTGTTATAGGGAAGGATATATCTTGGGAAGGAAAACTATTGGGATTAGATAAATGTTTTATAGATAAAATTTGTAGTAAAAATATATTTGATTACATACTGATAGAGGGTGATGGTGGGAAGTGCAGACCAATTAAGGCGCCTGGTAATCATGAACCTGTTATTCCATTTATTACTTCAATCACTGTAGGAGTAGTAGGACTTGATTCGATAGGTAGATTTATAGAGGATAGATATGTTCATAGACCTAAAATATTTGAGGAGATAACTGGTAGTTTGCCTTATGAAATTGTAACCGAAGAAAAAATAGTGAAATTAATTACATCAGATATAGGATTATTTAAGAATACACCTAAAAATTCAAAAAAATACCTTTTACTAAATAAGGCAGAAGATGAGGAAAGAAAAAAGTCTGCTTATATAATTAGAGATTTGATAAGAAAAAAAGGCTTTAAAATAGATGGAATTATAATATCCTCTTTACTTAATAACGACATTTTTAGAAACTGATTAAAATATTCATAAGAATTATTAAGGTGTCTGGTTCTGATAAATGAATAACGAGAGACAAATCAATTTTTAATATTGATAACTGAGAGAATTTTATTAGGATGAAAGATTTTTTTGGAGGTGTCAATATGGAACATAAGTTACTTGAAGAATTAACAAAAAAAATAAAAAATGGAGCAAAGGCTGCACTAGCAATAATAACAAAAATAAGTGGCTCTACTCCTAGAATAGAAGGATCAATGATGATTATATCAGAGGATGGTACAATACAAGGAACTATAGGTGGAGGAATATTTGAATCTAAAATAATTAGTGAGGCTAAAAAATGCATGGCTGAAGGTAAAAACAAGAGCTATCATTTTAAATTAAATGATGATGAAGGAAGTCTTCATATGCAGTGTGGAGGAGAAGCAGAAGTTTTCATAAAGGTATTTAATACACAGAGTAGGCTTTTAATCGTAGGTGGTGGACACATATCACTAAAGCTTTATCTTTTAGGCAAAATGCTAGGCTATTATACTGTGATATTTGATGATAGAGAGGAATTTTGTAATCACGACAGATTTCCAGAAGCAGATGAACTTCAATTTGGAGATATTAAGGAAAAACTGAGGAACTATTCAATAGATTCAAACAGCTATATAGTAATAGTAACTAGAGGTCATGAAAATGATGAAATTGCTTTAAAAGAAGTTTTGAATAGAGGAGCATGTTATATAGGAATGATAGGGAGCATACAAAAAACAAACTATATAATGAATAATATGATAAAAGAAGGATATGACAAGGATGTTCTCGAGAAGGTTTATGCGCCAATAGGATTAGAATTAGGAGGGGAAACTCCTGAGGATATTGCACTTAGTATTATGGCAGAAATTCAAATTATTAAAAACCAAGGTAAGCTAAGACACATGAAGCGTAGTTTTGTTATCTCTTAAATAAAATTTATGAAGGGCGGTAGTCGGTATCTATAAAAATACTTGCAACTAGAACGCATTGGAATGTATTTTTGATAAGAATTTAATCGAACAAAGTATAGAAAAAGCCATATAAGGCTTTTTCTATCTCAAATTTTTTGAATCCAAAATAATTTTTTGCAAATTTTCTTTACATCCGAATGATAAGAAGTTAAGAATTGGAGAATCAATAATAGAACTAAATTGTTCATCTGTTACACTATAATCATCAAATTTATGGTAGAGTTTTATGGCTTTGAGAAAATCCTTAATAATACTACTTAATTTAGAAGCTGCTTCCTTATCTGATAAAGAATTTAGAGTATTATCAAATATTCTTGCTATAGTTGCAAATTTAGTGGTATTTAAATGATATTGCATATGTAAAAATTCTGGAAAGACAAGAGCCAAAGCTTCACCATGACTAATACCTGTAACACCACCGATAATTTCACTAAGTGGATGTGGCGCAGAAGCACCAGCATTTGATAAGGCAATACCAGCCAAGGTCTGTGCATATAACAACTGCTTTCTATAAAAAATATTATTTAAAGATTCAATTGATTTTGGCAAATAATTTTTAATAACTTTTATTGCTTCTAGAGAAGCTAATTCACTAAAAGGGGAAGCCATAGGATTAATATAACTCTCAAATGCATGGCAAAAAGCATCAAAACCAGTGGAAGCAGTTAATTTACTTGGTAAAGTTAATAATAAATTAGGGTCTAAAATAGCATGAGCAGGATAGTTTAGAGGATGAAAAATAGTATTTTTATCATTATCTATAGAGATAACTGCTGCTTGAGTTACCTCTGAACCAGTTCCAGCAGTGGTTGGTATAGCAATTAGAGGTATATGCCTATTATGTATTGGTTTATAATGGATATGTGGATTATTGTATTTATCAAATAAATTAGACCAATCAATATCCTTAGACTCGTTGAGTAAACAAATTATTTTAGCAGTGTCTATACTAGAACCGCCACCAACAGAGATGACAAAATCGATTTTATTATCTTGAAGTAAACGGATTCCCTTTTCAACGATTTCTGTTGTTGGATTTGGTATTACTTCATCAAAATGAATAACTTCAAAATTATTTTGTGACAGAACTCCTTTCAATCTTGTAAAAACTTTTTCAAGAGGATGTGTGTTTTTGGTTGTAACAAGTAAACATCTTTTACCATACTCTTTGGCAATATCAGTTAGAGTTTCAATTTTACCTATACCAAAGTGTATTTTTGTTGGCACACTAAAAATTGAATCCATCTAATTCATCTCCTTTACTTTTAAGAAATTTTTTAATTGCGTATATAACTAGATTATGATCTTCTTCTGGCTTGAGACCAGCTACTGTAATTGAACCTATTATGCCTGTATTTCTTACTATTATGGGAACAGAACCACCAGTGGCTGAGTATTCATCAACTGGCAAACCATATTTATCAAAAAGATTAGTACCATCTTTCTCAAGTTTTTTTGCTATGTATATGGAACTGGTAAAAAAGTGATGTACTACATTTCTCTTACGTATAATCCATAAATCCTTATCAGGAGTTGTCCCGTCAAAGGAAAAATGAAATAATTGGTGATTAAATTTACTGATATCAATAGTTATTGCATAGCCATTTTTTTTAGCTATATCAATAATATAATTACCAATGGTTAATGCTATTTTGCTATTAAAATTATCAAAAACTAAGTCGTTTAGCTCATCTTTATATTTTTCAATTATTGTTTCATTAATAGTTATCATAACCCCACAACCCTTTAGTTTTGTTAAATTATATCACATTTTAAGGATTGCAAATTATAATTATATTTCTATAATGATGTAGTAAAAATTTAAAATAAAAGAACATGAATCAATATCATTTTATAAACTTCCTTAATTCAAATTATTACCGTATTGATTGGGAAACAAATGATATATTTATAAACATTGAGGTAATTGATTTTAGATTATATAATAGGGCTATGGAAATATAGATATTCCAGTAAAATAGTTAATCTAAATTCTTGGTTTAAGATATTTTAATTTAATGTAGAATTTACTATAATTAATATTTAATAGATGATAATAGGAGGTTTTTATGAAAAATTGTTTAGTTGCACAATCTGGAGGGCCAACATCTGTAATAAATGCCAGTGTAGTTGGTGTTGTAAATGGAAACAAAGAATTAAAGGGTTATGATAATGTGTATGGAGGCATTAATGGTATTGAAGGAATTTTACAGAGTAATATTATAAATTTATCTAAATTAACAGATATAGAGTTAGAGGCATTAAAATATACACCATCATCTTCATTAGGGTCATGTAGATACAAAATGAAGGACTTTAAAATTAATGATGAAGAATATAAGAGATTATTTGCTGTATTAGATTCTTTTGATATTCAAACTTTATTTTATATTGGTGGAAATGATTCAATGGATACAGTAAATAAGCTCAGCGAATATGCCAAACTAAAAGGAATTGACAAGCAAATTATTGGAATACCAAAAACTATTGATAATGACCTATATCATACTGACCATACACCAGGGTATGGGAGTGCTGCTAAATTTATTGCCACAACAGTATTGGAAACATATTTAGATTCTAGTGTATATATTAACAATGGAATTTTTATTATCGAAACAATGGGAAGGGATACTGGTTGGTTAGCTGCAAGTGCAGCTCTTGCAAAAATAAATGGAGAGGCAGTTGTCGATTTTATTTACTTACCTGAAGCTGAGTTTTCAGAGGAGCAGTTTTTAAAAGATGTTGCTAAAAGGTTTAATGAAAAAAATAAAGTATACATAGTAGCTTCGGAAGGCATAAAAGATGGAGGTGGAAGATATCTTTTTAAAACTAATTTTGCAAATAAGCATGATTCTTTTTCGCATGTACAGTTAGGTGGAGTTGGAAATTATTTAAAAAGATTAATAATTGAAAATCACATCACTTCAAGGGTTAAAGTATTAGAACTTGGAGTAACTCAGCGTTCTGCTATGCACTGTGTATCACAAACAGATATTGAAGAAGCATATAAAGTAGGAAAAGCAGCTGTAAAATATTCTATTCAAGGACATACAGGACTTATGGTTGGGATGAAAAGGATACAAAATAATCCTTATACTATTGAAACATATAAAATTGAAGCTTCAAAGGTTGCTAATAATATAAAATACTTTCCAGCAGAGTGGATTACAGCAGAAAAAAATAATGTTACAAAAGAAGCTGTTAAATATATTTATCCATTAATTTTAGGCTCGCCGAATATTATTATTGAGAATGGTCTTCCTAAATATTTGACATTGTATGATAAATATATTGATGTGTAAGCAAGAATAGAAAATAGGGGTCAGGCTAGAACACGTAATTTAAAATAGTTATTTATAACTTTATTTTTATGTGTTCTAGCCTGACCCCTAAAATATACTATGGGTATATTGTAAAAATATTTTTGAAATATTATGAATATGAAAAAAGTAAAATTTTATATTGACTAATGCAAATAGAGATATTAAAATAATAAAAAACAATTTATTGCTTTATCACGATGAAGCAATAAATCAATAAATTAAAGGATTGGTGTTTTTATGGTTTTCAGCAAGGATATTTTTCCAGAGGGAGTAGAGGATTTATATTGTAAAGAGTATGAATTTAAAGAAAAAATAGTTACGGTGATAAAAAATATTTTCAAAAGCTTTGGGTACAATCAGATAGTTACTCCTAGCTTTGAATACTATGATTTATACAATGGAATAGACGGAGTTTTGCCAAGGGAGAATATGCTTAAGCTCATAGACAATAGTGGAAGAATACTGGTTTTAAGACCTGATGCAACTATTCCAGTAGCTAGGATGGCTGCTACCAACTATAAGAATAATAAAGAGATGCTGAAGCTTTCATATGTTACAAATATTTTTAGAGCCAACAAATCGGGAACGGGAGATAAGAGAGAGTTTATTCAAGGAGGAATTGAGTATTTTGGTAATAATAAGCCTGATTGTGATGCTGAAATAATAGCAGTAGGCATTAAATGCTTATTAGAATGTGGATTTAAAGATTTTCATGTAGATTTAGGTCAAGTAGAATTTATGAAGGGACTTATTGATGAAGCTAACTTAAATAAATTTGAAAAACTTAAACTTCATAATTTAATTGAAAACAAAAATTATGGAGATTTAAAGGAATTCCTTGAAAATACTGACATAACATCAAGCTTGAAAGAAAAATTTTATATGATACCTAAGCTGTATGGAAAACCTAAAAAGGTTTTAGATATGGCTAGAGAGTTAGTTATAAATGAAAAGATGGATAAGGCACTTAATAATTTAGAAGATGTATACAATATACTAAAAGATTATGATTTTGATAAATATATATTATTTGATTTAGGATTTACAAAGGAACAGGGATATTATACTGGAATAATGCTTAAGGGTTATGTAAATAACTTTGGTGAAGTTGTTTTAAGCGGTGGGAGATATGATAATTTAACTAAACAGTTTGGTGCAAACAAGCCAGCATGTGGCTTTGGATTAAATATAAATAAAATAATTGAGGTGATGGAAATGTATGATATGAAAAGGGATGTGGACTGTTTTACGGATTATTTAGTTCTCTATAAAGAAAATTTTAGAGGGAAGGCTATAAAGCTTTCTCAAAATTTAAGGGATAGAGGATTTGTGGTTGAAACAAACCCTTATGAAAATGATATTAAATTTTATATAGAGAATTCAACCTTTAGAAACACTAAAAAAATCATTGAAGTAGAAGAGCTTCTAAAAGTAATTAATATCTATAAAAATGATGTTAAAAAATATAATGAAAATCAATTTTATAAAGACTTAGATTATAATGAAATCATTGCTTCTATACATTAGGGGGTATTCTAGTGGATGCAGTTAAAATAGCCTTAGCAAAGGGTAGGTTAGCAGATGATGCAATAACTTTGCTAGGGAAGATAGGTATTAATTTTAATGATTATTCTAAAAAAAGCAGGAAACTTATTTTTAAAGATGACTGTGAAAAAATAAAACTGGTATTTGTTAAATCCTCAGATATACCTGTATATGTTGAAAAGGGAGCCGTTGACATAGGTATAGTAGGTAAAGACGTACTACTTGAAAATGAGGCTGATGTATATGAAATATTAAATCTTAATGTAGGAAAATGTAAAATCTGTGTTGCTGGATTTAAAAACTATGAAAGAATCCATAGCAGGAAATTGATTATAGCATCTAAATATCCTAATATAGCCAAAAAGTACTTTAATAAAAAAGGAATATTCAATGAAGTGATTAAGCTAAATGGTTCTGTTGAGCTTGCACCAATATTAGGGCTTTCTGATGTAATTGTAGATATAGTGGAGACCGGCACAACATTAAAGGAAAACGGATTAGTAGTACTAGAGGAAATACATGACATAAGTGCAAGACTGGTAGTAAACAAAGTAAGTTTAAAGACAAAGAATGAAGAGATAGAAAAGATTATAAGCGGGTTAGAAAGGATTGTTTAAATTGAAGATTATCGAAATACAAGGAGAGAATTATAAGGATGTAATAGATTCTTTACTAAAAAGGGGAGAAGATGATTTTACAGAAGTTGATCAGGTTGTTTATGAAATCATAAGTGATATAAAACGTAATGGAGATAGAGCATTGATAGAATATACAGCTAAATTTGATAAAGCTCGTTTAGAAGGTATTAAGGTTAGTGAGAATGAGATAGCTGAAGCCATAAAGGTAGTAGGTGATGAATTCTTAAAGATTTTAGAAGAAGCTAAGGAAAATATAACTGACTACCATAAAAAACAATTACAAAATTCGTGGATGAGCAATGAACAAGAAGGTATTATACTAGGGCAGGTAGTATCTCCATTAGAAAGAGTAGGGATTTACGTACCAGGTGGAAAGGCTGCATATCCATCTACTGTTCTTATGAATGCGCTGCCTGCAAAAGTAGCAGGGGTAAGCTCTATAGCTATGGTTACTCCTCCTAATAAAGAAGGAAAGGTTAATCCATATATTTTAGCAGCAGCATACATTGCAGATGTTGATGAGATATATAAGGTTGGTGGAGCCCAATCCATAGCTGCCTTAGCATATGGAACAGAAACAATAAAGCCTGTCAACAAAATAGTAGGACCAGGAAATATCTATGTTGCTAGGGCAAAGAGAGCAGTATTTGGACTAGTGGATATAGATATGATAGCAGGGCCAAGTGAAATATGTATAATTGCTGATGAAAATAAAAATCCAAGCTTTATAGCTGCTGATTTACTGTCTCAGGCAGAGCATGATGAGATGGCATCATCAATACTTATTACAACCTCTAAGGATTTAGCTATGAAGGTTAAAGAAGAGGTAAAGATTCAAACAGAGAAAGCTGAAAGAAGAAAAATCATTATGCGGGCTATCTCAAACTATGGATATATATTTATAGCAAGGAATATAGACGAAGCCATAGACATAGCAAATGAAATAGCTCCAGAGCATCTAGAGGTCATGGTTGACAATCCCTTTGAACTACTTCCCAAAATAAAAAATGCAGGAGCAATATTTTTAGGAGAATATACTCCAGAGCCAGTAGGAGATTATTTTGCAGGTCCTAATCATACACTTCCAACTTCAGGGACTGCAAAATTTTCATCGCCTCTAGGAACCTACGATTTTATGAAAAAATCCAGTTTCCTTTACTATAGTAAAGAAGCCCTTAGAAATATAAAGGATAAAGTGATTTCCTTTACTGAGGCTGAAGGTTTATCAGCTCATGGAAATTCAATAAAAGTGAGGTTTTAGTAATGAAGGATTTAATAAAAAAAAGCATAAAGGACTTAAAGCCATATAAGGTTATAGAAGAGGAATATCGAATTAAGCTTGATGCAAATGAAAGTCCCTATAATATTTTTCAATATATAGGAGAATTGATATTAAAAGAATTAACAGCTTTAACACCTAATAGATATCCAGATAATGAAGCTATAGATATTAAAAAAGCTTTGTCAATGTATATTGGTGTAAATGAAGAAAATATATTATGTGGCAATGGTTCTGATGAGATTTTAAAGATTATCATAGATACATTTGTTGACAAGGGAGATACTGTTGTTAGTCACAGCCCATCCTTTGCAATGTATAGGATAATAACTCAGATTGCAGGTGGAAGTTTTTTAGAGGTTGAGGGTGACAAGGATTTTAGTATCGATATAAATAAAATTATTAATAAGGCTAATGAGAATAATGCAAAGGTCATATTTTTATGTAGTCCTAACAATCCTACTGGAAGGATAATTAGCAGAGAGGATATAATAAGGGTTTTAGATAACACAAAGTCTTTGATAGTTGTGGATGAAGCTTATTATGAATTTTATGGAGAGACAATAGTAGATAAAATAGATGACTATGAGAGACTAATAGTACTTAGAACACTATCAAAGGCCTTTGGGCTTGCAGGATTGAGAATAGGATATGGAGTTGCTAGTAAAAATATGATAGAAACTATAAGCAAGGTAAAGGCTCCCTATAATTTAAATTCTATTTCTAAATGTATTGGAAGAATAGTATTGGATAATAAGGAAATTGCTTTTAAAAATATAGAAGCAATAAAAAATGAACGTGACAGGTTATACAAGGAATTAAAGAAAATCGAAGGAATCCAAGCTATACCAAGTAAAAGTAACTTTATATTAATTAGAACAAATAAATATAAGGCTTTAATGACAAGGTTTAAGGAAGAAAAAATACTAGTAAAGGGCTTTGGAACAGAAGGTGTATTGGAGAACTGTATTAGATTGACAGTTGGAACAGATGATGAAAACATGGAAGTATTGAAGATTTTAAAGGAAGTGTAAATATGATAAGAATTGCTGAGATTACTAGAAAAACTACAGAAACAGATATTACTTTAAAACTTGACCTAGACGGTAGTGGAAAAGCTAAAATAGACACAGGCATAGGATTTTTAGATCATATGTTAAATTTAATGAGTAAACATGGACAACTAAATCTTGAAGTAAAGTGTAAGGGGGATTTAGAAGTAGATACCCATCATACAGTGGAAGATTTAGGAATTGTGCTTGGAAAAGCTATTAAAAAAGCTTTAGGAAATAAATCAGGAATAAAAAGATATTCTACGGTTTTTACACCAATGGATGAAGCACTTTCGATGCTTTCAATTGATATAAGCGGAAGAAGCTTCTTAAAGTTTAACGTTCCTTTGACTAGAGAATACATTGGGGACTTTGAGACGGAAACTTTAAGGGAATTTTTTATAGCTCTTACCAATAATTCCAACATAACCCTCCACATAAATTTACAGTATGGAGAAAACAACCATCATATTATAGAATCTATATTTAAAGGCTTTGGTAGAGCCTTAAAGGAGGCGGTGACAATAGATAAAAATATTGAAGGAGTTATGTCGACGAAGGGGATATTATAAAAGAAGTGGAAGATAGGAAAACGAATAAAGGGAGAAGGTGCAACATGATTGCAATTATAGATTACGGAGTTGGAAATATAAAAAATGTATATACTGCATTTAATAATTTAGGCTTCGATGCTGTGATAACCTCAGAAAAAGCCCTTATAGATAAAAGTTCTGCAATAATTCTGCCAGGAGTAGGAGCTTTTAAGGATGCAATGGACAATCTATATAAACACCATCTAGTAAATTGCATTAGGGAAAATGTAGATAAAGGAAAGCTTTTATTTGGTATTTGCCTTGGAATGCAGCTTTTATTTGAAAAAAGCCATGAAGATGGTGAGTGGAATGGCTTAGGGCTTTTAGAAGGCGAAATAGTAAGATTTGATGACAGTTTAAAGGTACCCCATATGGGTTGGAATAAATTGATAAAGGCAAAGGATGATGAAATAGTTAAAGGTATAAATAATGGCGAATACGTATATTTTGTTCATTCATATTATCTAAAAGCTAAAAATAAAGATGATATTGTAGCATTTTCTGATTATGGGGTAAAGGTACCAGCCATAGTAAGAAGGGATAATATAATAGGAATGCAGTTTCATCCTGAGAAAAGCGGAAAAACAGGAATGAAGCTATTAAAGAATATCGAGGAGATGATAAAGTGATAATCTTTCCAGCAGTAGATATAAAGGACGGAAAATGTGTTAGACTTTATCAGGGAAAAGCTGATAAAGAGACTGTATATAATGATGACCCATTATTTTCAGCAAAAAAATGGGAGGAAAACGGAGCAAAGTATTTACATATTGTGGACTTAGATGGTGCTTTTACTGGAGAATTAAAGAATAAGATTATCATAAAAAAAATAGCTGATAATTTGAATATACCTATTCAAGTAGGTGGAGGTATTAGAAACCTTGAAAGAGCAAAGGAAATACTATCTTTGGGAGTAGAAAGAATTATAGTTGGAACCTCTGCCGTTAAAAAAAAGGGTTTTGTAGATGAGCTTGTTAAGGAGCTTGGGCAGAGAGTGGTGGTATCAATAGATGCTAAGGAAGGATATGTTTGTGTAGATGGCTGGGTAAACATCAGCAGTATTAAGGCAGTAGACTTTGCTAAGGAACTGGAGAAAAAGGGTATAAAAACCATCGTATATACGGATATTTCTAAGGATGGTACAATGATAGGACCAAATTTTGATGAGCTTAAAAGACTCAAGGATAGTATAGATATAAATATAATTGCTTCTGGAGGAATAGGAAGTAAAGAGCATGTAGATAAGCTAAAAAACTTAAAGCTTTATGGAGCCATAATAGGTAAGGCACTTTATGAAGGTAAAATAAGTTTAAAGGAATTATAGGAGGTTTTTTATGCTTACTAAAAGGATAATTCCATGTCTTGATGTAGACAAGGGCAGAGTAGTTAAAGGAAAGAAATTTAAAGACATTAAGGATGTAGCTGATCCAGTAGAGCTTGCTAAATATTACTCGAAAAATGGAGCTGATGAACTTGTTTTTTATGATATAACAGCTTCTAACGAAGATAGGGATATTTTTATTGATGTAGTAGAAAGGACGGCAGAAAATATCAATATTCCCTTTGCTATAGGCGGGGGAATAAGAAGTATAGAAGATTTCTCAAAGGTCCTAAGGGCTGGAGCTGATAAGGTATCCATAAATTCAGCTGCTGTAAAAAGACCAGAGCTTATAACTGAGGCAGCCTTAAAGTTTGGAAGTCAATGTGTTGTACTTTCTATGGATATCAAAAAAAATGGACAGAGCTGGGATGTATATATTAATGGTGGCAGGATTAATACAGGACTTAATGCTGTAGAGTGGGCGATTAAAGGAGAGGGCCTTGGAGCAGGAGAGATTGTCCTTAATTCTATAGATTCCGATGGAGTAAAACAAGGATATAGTATAGAAATAACTAGGAGAATTTCAGAAATCGTAAAAATACCTGTTGTAGCTTCAGGTGGAGCAGGAAAAAAGGAAGATTTTTTAGAGGTTTTAAAGATAGGAAAAGCTGATGCAGCGTTGGCAGCATCGGTATTTCACTATAAAGAGATTGAAATAAAAGACCTTAAGGAATATCTTTATAAAAATGGTGTAGAAGTCAGGAGAGATTTTTAATGATAGATATAAATAAACTTAAATACGATAAAAATGGATTGATTCCCGCAATAATACAGGATTGTATTACAAAAGATGTTCTAATGCTTGGATATATGAATAAAGAATCCCTAAAGCTTACTATAGAAACTAAAAGGACTTGGTTTTTTAGCAGAAGCAGGCAAAAGCTATGGAATAAAGGAGAGACATCAGGTAATTTTCATGATGTAAAGGAGATAGGGTATGATTGTGATAAAGATGCATTATTAATTAAAGTAAAGCCTAATGGTCCAACCTGTCATACAGGAGAAAATAGTTGTTTTTATAGGTCTATATATGAAGAAGAATCGAAGGATATAGAAACCTCAAAGGTATTGGATCTACTGTATGAAAGGATTATAAATAGAAAAAAGGAGTCTATAGAAGGTTCTTATACAAAATATTTATTTGAAAAAGGAATTAATAAAATACTAAAAAAGGTTGGTGAAGAAGCCAGCGAGGTTATTATAGCTGCTAAGAATGATGCTAAAGAAGAAGTTATATATGAAGTTTCAGATTTAATATATCATTTACTAGTTTTATTAGTATATAAGAATATATCCTTTGATGAAATAAGAGGAGAATTATATAAAAGGTATAAAAAATGAATAATACTTTTTTATCTACCCTAGTTTATTAGGGTATTTTTATTTTTTGAATAAAACTGTACTCAGCTAATTCACCTCTGAGAATAATCTTAAAACAAATTATAAAAATATTGATAGATGTTTTTGATATTTTACCACATCAATCTGGCAACAGTAGTCAATATACTATTACTTAAAACATGATATGATTAAAACAAGAAAGGATAAATTGTATATAAAAGAATGGAGTGAATAATGATGGAGAAGATTATTGATATAAATTTAATAGATTTAAATCTAAACTGTTTAAATAAAGAGGATGCTATAATATCTATGGCAAATCTACTAGAAAAATGTGGGAGGCTTAACAATAAAGAAGAATATATAAATGAAGTAATTAGGAGAGAGAAATTATCTTCAACTGGAATAGGTTTTGGAATAGGAATACCTCATGGGAAAAGTAATGCAGTTAAAGTTCCATCTTTAGTTTTTGGAAGAACTAAACAAGGAATTGAATGGCAGTCACTGGATGGAAAGCCTGTAAATATTATTTTTTTAATTGCAGTACCAGAAAAAGCATCAAATCAACACTTAAAGATATTAGCTTCATTATCTAGAAAACTTATGAACCAAGAATTTAGAAAACAACTTAGTGAAATTACGAATAAAAAAAAGCTGATAGAGATGCTCAATGGATTAATATATTAGATTTTTAATAAAAATATGAATAAATAAAAGCAATATTATTATAAACACTATGAGGGAATTTATTTAAATACCTTCACAAAAACATTTATGTTCCCATTTCGGCTTTATTTATTAATGACATACGATTGATTATTACATGTGAAAGGTTTAAATTTCCCGAGTGTTATTATAAATTAAAGGAGGGTTTATTAATGAAAGATGAAGTTAAAAATCTAAGAAGCTATTTGATGACAGGGGTATCCTATATGATACCAATTGTTGTAATAGGTGGTGTATTGATTGCATTATCTATAGCATTAAGCGGAGTAGAAGCTGGAACAGGAGCAAATGTAACCAATCCATTTTTACAGAAAATGCTAAATGTTGGAGTTAAGGCTTTTGGACTTATGGTACCTGTATTGGCTGGTTTTATTGCTTTTGGAATAGCAGATAGACCAGGAATAGCTCCAGGTCTTGTAGGTGGCGCCCTAGCCAACGAAATTGGGGCAGGATTCTTAGGAGGTATAATTGCAGGTTTTGTTGCGGGATATACTGCTAGGTGGGTTAAATCATGGAATGTTCCAAAACAGATAAGACCTATAATGCCTATTTTTGTAATACCTTTAGTAACTACTGGAATTGTTGGAATTATTATGTATATAATTGGAACGCCAATCAGCGGGTTTATGAATTTTATGACTGAAGGATTAAAGAGTATGAGTACTGGAAATGCAGTATTTCTTGCTATTGTTATGGGAGCGATGATTGCATTTGATATGGGTGGACCAATGAATAAAGTTGCTTTTATGTTTGCAGCAGCTATGATTGGTGAAGGTGTTTACACAGTAATGGGTCCAGTAGCAGTTGCCATATGTATCCCCCCACTTGCCATGGGTACAGCAGCATTATTAAAGCCTAAAAAGTATACTGAAGCTGAAAAAGAAGCAGGTAAAGGTGCAATAGCAATGGGATTGATTGGTATTACAGAAGGTGCGATTCCATTTGCTGCAGCAGATCCAGTTAGAGTTATTCCTTCTATAATGGTAGGGTCTGCTGTTGGGGCAGCGGTAGCAGCTATAGGAAAGGTTGGAGACCATGCTCCACATGGTGGTCCAATAGTTCTACCAGTAGTAGATAATAAGATAATGTTTATTATAGCAGTTTTGGTTGGTATGGCAGTAACTGTTATTATGGTTAATACATTAAAGAAAGAAGTAAAAGAAGAGAAATATGAAAAAGAATCAGATGAAGTCAGTATAGATTTTAACTAATTTAAATATTGATCACAAATTATTCATAGAAGTTTGCAAATGTCCAAATAGTTTTGAATTTATTAAAGTAATTCAAAGTTAGTCATTTAACATGGCTAACTTTGTTTTATAAAAAAAGAACTTTTACCACATTATTTTGGGAATAGTTATCCATTATGAATATTAATTTATGTGGTATTATGAAAAAAGAAATACAAATATGAAAATTAAATAATTGAATCTACCATAATAAAGTAAAGGAGAGAAAAAAATGAAAATATTAGCTGTAACAGCATGTCCTACTGGTATTGCTCATACTTACATGGCTGCAGAGGCTTTAGAAAAGGAAGCAAAGGAAAGGGGTTTTAATATAAAAGTTGAAACTCAAGGATCAATCGGTATTGAGAATGAAATCACAAAAGAAGATTTAGAAGGAGCAGATGTTGTAATTTTAACTAAAGATATGGTTATAAAAGGTAGAGAAAGATTTAAAGGGATTCCAGTAGTAAATGTATCAATTGGAGATGTGATAAAGAAACCAGGACCATTGCTAGATAAAATTATTGAACACTTAAAAAAGCATAATAGTAAGGTATAGGAAGGTTTTTTATGTATATTACTGAAATAATCCTTAAAAATGAATTAGGATTTCATGCTAGACCAGCTAAAGCATTGGTAGAAGAAAGCTTGAAATTCAACTCTGATATAATTGTCCTAAAAGATAATAAGGAGTATAACGCAAAAAGTATTCTTAGTCTTATGAGTATGAATGATATAAAGGGCGATATATTAAAGCTACAGGCATCTGGTGATGATGAAAAGGAAGCTATCGAAGCCTTAATAACCTTTGCTCAAAAGGATTTCGATGAATAAATACAGGTAGACAGATACGTTAATAGATGTTTTTGAGCATTCAAGGGGGAAAATTTATGGATCGGGTTAAGGAAATTACTAGTATCTTATTAAAAAGTAAAAATCCAATTACCATTAACCAAATAGCTTCTATACTTAAGGTATCCAATAAGACAATACGTAATGATTTAAAAAAGCTTCAAGATTTTGTGGAAAAGGAAGGTCTTCGACTAAATAAGAAAACGGGAGTAGGTACTAGTATAGAAGGACCTGAAGAAAATAAAATACAATTATTTCAAGCAATAAATAAAGACTCACACTATATCGAGCCGTATTCTCGCAAAGGTAGACATAACTATATTTTAAAAAGGCTCTTTATGCATTCGGGAAGCTTGACTACTAAAGAACTTGCTGATGAATTATATGTTTGTACAACAACTATCCATAAGGATTTGAAAACTATCGAAAAATGGATTGCACCCTTTAATTTGAAGCTTATTAAAAAAAGAAATTACGGTATAGAAATTGTTGGTGATGAAGATGATTATAGAAAAGCTATTTCATATTTAATTTCAGAAGTTAAGAATGTTGAAGAACTACAGGAGCTTTTATATTCAGAATATAAGGGAAGAATTGATTATAAAACCTTGGCACAGCTTAAATCGCTTTTTAATATAGATTATAAGAAAATCGAGGACCTCTTGAATAAAGTGGAAACCAAGCTTAAATTTAGATTCTCTCAAGAAGCTTATATTAGCTTGATTATACATATTGCCATATCTATGAAACGTATCAAAGATAATAAGGATATTATTTTATCAAAGGAAATTTTAGAAAGCATAATAGATTTAGAAGAATTTAAATGTGCACAGGAAATGAGCACTCAAATGGAAAAGATTTTTGGAATAACTATTCCAAAATCTGAAATTGGCTATATAACCCTTCATATTTTGGGAAGTAAAATACATCAAAAAGATTTGGAGAATTTAAACTTTTATTTTGAAGATATTGGGGATTTAGAACTAGCAGTAGAAATAGCACAGCAAATTATTGATCTAGCTAGTGATGCTCTATCTATTGACTTAAGGAAAGATAAAGCTCTTTTAAATGGGCTGGTATTACATTTAAGACCAACAATAAATAGATTGAAATACGAAATGACCCTAAGAAACCCTATATTGGATGAAATTAAAAGCAACTATCCCGATATATTTGGAGTTGCATGGATGTGTAGTAGAGTATTTGAAAAATATCTAGATGTTAAAATACCAGAGTCTGAAATTGGATACATAGCAATTCATCTAGGAGCAGCCGTTGAAAGAAATAGAAAACAAATTAGGACACTGGTAGTATGCCACAGTGGGATAGGAACATCACAACTTTTGTCAGTAAGGCTAAAAAGATGTTTTAAAGAAATAGAAATTATTGGGATTGTATCGTCTACAGAATTAACTAAGGATATGCTTGATAATACAGAACTAATTATATCAACTACACCGCTTCAAATTGATAGACCTGTATTAGTGATTAGTCCATTATTTACAAAAACAGATATTAGAAAAGTAGATAAATATATATATGAAGTAAATAAAAAATACGCATATATGGGGTTGGAAGAGAAAAGAGTTGAAAAGGAGATATTTTATAGAAGTAAAAAATTTAAACACCCTAATCAGATTATTATTGAAATGTGTGAAAATTTAGAGAAAAAGCAATATGTTAAAAGAGAATTTATGGAAAGTACACTGGCAAGAGAAAAAATAATGGCAACAGAAGTAGGTAATGGGATTGCAATTCCACATGGCGATCCTAAAGAAGTAATAAAATCATGTATTGCTCTTACGATTTTAGAAAATCCTCTGAAATGGAAGAAAGAAATGGTAAAGTATGTATTTTTGATATGTATTGCTGAAAAAGATGTGGCTAAGACAAAAACTATTTTCAGAAATTTATATAGAAGTATGGATAAACCAGAGTTTTTAAATGGATTAAAAAAGAATAGAAAATTTGTAAAAAGAATGTTAGATCAATTGGAAGCTAATTTTTAGTTTAGGGGGTTAAGCTATGTATCCGCTGAAGTTTCAACCTATATATATCAAGAAAGTTTGGGGTGGAAGAAACCTAACATCTTTCAAAGATAATTTACCAGAAGGAAATATAGGAGAAAGTTGGGAAATATCCTATAATGGTGATTTAATTAGTAAAGTTGCAAATGGCTCATACAAAGGGATGGGATTAGATGAACTGATAATGTTATTAGGTAAAGACTTAATCGGAAATAAAATCTCACAAGAAAATTTTCCTTTATTGATAAAATTTTTGGATGCACAAAGCAAATTATCTATTCAAGTTCATCCAGATGATGAATATGCATATAAAAATGGTTATGATTCTGGGAAGACGGAGATTTGGGTTGTTTTAGAGGCTAAAGAAAATGCTAATATGATTTTAGGAGTTAGCGGCAATGAGCCTGAAAACTTTTACAATGCTATAAAAAATGGCAATTTGGAACAATATTTAAAGCCTATACAAGTAAAAAAAGGAGATGTATATTTTATTCCTAGTGGTTTAATTCATTCTATGGAGGGCGTTTTAGTAGCCGAAATACAGCAAAACAGTGATACTACCTATAGAGTTTATGACTATAATAGAGGTAGAGAACTACATATAAAAAATGCTATAGATGTTATTGATTTTTCATTAAGCACTAAGAAGGTTACAGGTTTATGCGTAAACAAAGAGGAATATGAAAGAATTTATTATTGCTATAACCAGTATTTTGCATTAGAGAAATATAAAATTAAAGAAAGCTATACGGAGATAAGTGATACAGATAGATTTTATACCTATATCTGTATAGATGGAAAAGGAGAGATTCTCTATAGGAAAGGAATAGAAAAAATTAACAAGGGAGATACTATATTTATTCCTGCAACATTAGGAGAATACACTTTACAGGGCCCCTTTGAATTACTTAAAACCTATGTTCCCGATATAGAAAAATTAGAAAAAGAAATATTAAGTCATGTCAAATGTTAATTCTGTATTCTAGGAGTATACATGTAACAGTTATAAACAAGTTAAAAAAAGTTCAAATTGATGCTTGAAATATTAAAGGAATAATGATGTATTATAAATAATTATATTATGTTAAGGATAGAGCGGCTAAGCCACTTTATTTATATATATCCTCCCAATATCCAAAAGTAAATTCTTGCAAATATATAAGGAAGTGATAGAATAAGAAAAAAGGATTAAATTGGGTGAAATATATGAAAAAATATATGAGATTAGATATAACTACCCAAGATAGAGTAGGTATGGCATATAAGGTCTTAGAGGTTTTTTACAAAAATAATGTAAGTATTGAATCTTTAGAAGTATTTCCAAACAAATGTTGTGTAAAATTTAAAAGAGTAGACAATAAAATAATGAATGTCTTGTTAGATGATCTTCATGGTGTAAATGGAATTTTTGCGATAGATAAAATCAAGCTTTTAAACTATGAAATAAATGAAAAAAAGCTTTTTGCAACTATAGATTCTGTTGATAAAGGTATAATAGCTGTTAATAAGAATTTTAAAATTGAAATATTCAACTATTATTGTGAAGAGTATTTTGATAAAAAAAAGGAAGAAATACTAGGGCAAGATATAAGAAGGCTATTTTGGGATAAGCCTGATATAATAGAGCTCATTGAAAAAGGTCAAGAATTTGAAAATGTCAAACTAAAAATAAAAAATGATAAGGGAGAAAATTTATATTTAGTATCCCTTAAGGCAATTAATGATGATGATAATAAAAATCATGGATTTGTTATTTCTATAAAGGATTTTGATAATGCTATTAAGATTGCCAATGTGGTTTTACAAAGTGGTGAGGGAGCTTTTAGAGAGATTATAGGCAATAGCCCTAAGATTGAAAATGTAAAAAAAATGATTTTTGCTGTTGCAAAGAGTAACTCTACCATCTTATTAAGAGGTGAAAGTGGAACAGGGAAAGAATTATTTGCTAAAGCTATTTATAAGCTTAGTGACAGAAGCAATAAGAAATTTGTTATATTAAATTGTGCAGCACTACCCGATAGTTTAATAGAAAGTGAATTATTTGGATTTGAAAAAGGAAGCTTTACAGGAGCTTTAACCCATAAGGAGGGGCTTTTTAAAGTGGCTAATGGAGGAACCTTGTTTTTAGATGAAGTTGGAGAATTATCCATGGCTATGCAAGCAAAGCTTTTAAGAGTTCTTCAAGATGGGACCATTAGGAAAATCGGAGGAATAGAAGAAGAAAAGGTAGATGTAAGGATTATAGCAGCAACCAATAGGGATTTGGAAAAAATGGTAGCAGCTAATGAATTTAGAAGGGATTTATATTATAGACTAAATGTTATTCCAATATATATACCTGCATTAAAGGAAAGAATCGAGGATATTCCTCATTTAGTAAATTATTTTATAAATGAGTTCAATATAAAATTAGGGAAGAACATAAAGTATGCAGACCCAGAATTTATTAATGAGCTTATGAATTATAATTGGAAGGGTAATGTTCGAGAACTGAAAAATATTATTGAGAGATCTATGCTTTTGTGTAGAGGAAGTATTTTAAAAAGAGATGATATAATAGTCAATTATGAAAACGGCATGAACTTTAAAAAACATAAATTAAGCTTTAATAGAGGGGATAAGCTAAGGGACATTATAGAAAGAGTTGAAAGACAAGTTATAAAGGATGTTTTACATGAGAGTAAGAGTATCAGAAGGGCTGCAAAAAAATTAGGAGTTTCCCATACTACCATTATAAATAAGATTAATAAATACAGTTTAGATAAGTGTAAAGAATAGTTTCCATTTGGAAACTATTCTTTACGTTTTTGAAGGAAATGGTCTACAATATAACCAAATATCCAAGGTTAGACATTACTATCTAGGCTTTTCAAGGGATTCAAATTGGCATTTAAATTGCGAGTAATAAAATAAATAATATAAATAAGAGGAGGCGTATTATATGAAGAGGGAAGATTTACAAAATAAGGGTTTTGCTACTAAGGCTATACATGGAGGGAATAAGACTGATCCAACAACTGGTGCATTAGCAACGCCCATTTATCAAACTTCTACCTTTGTATTTGATTCAGCAGAGCAGGGAGGAAATCGTTTTGCATTAGAAGAAGAAGGCTTCATTTATACGAGATTGGGAAATCCGACTAATATGCAATTAGAGGAGAAAATAGCTATATTAGAAGATGGAGAAGCTGCTATGTCCACAAGTTCTGGAATAGGAGCAATAACGTCTGCCCTTTGGACAGCTTTAAAGGCTGGAGATCATGTGATTTCAGCCGATGCAATTTATGGATGCACCCATGCATATCTAAGTCATGGAATTACTAGATACGGAGTTGAAGTTACTTTTGTAGATGCAAGCAATCCAGAAAATATCAAGAATGCAATGAAGGAAAATACCAAAGTAATATATCTTGAAACTCCTGCCAATCCCACACTCAAGATTACAGATATAGCTGCCATATCTAAAATAGCCCATGAAAAGGGAGATTGTATGGTAATAGTAGATAATACCTTTGCTACTCCATATATTCAGAGACCTCTAGAAATGGGAGCGGATGTAGTTGTCCATTCGGCTACTAAATATCTCAATGGCCACGGAGACGTTATTGCTGGTCTTGTGGTAGGTTCAAAGAAGTTTATTGACGAGGTAAGATTGTTTGGGGTTAAGGATATGACTGGAGCTTCATTAGGACCCTTTGATGCATATTTAATTTTAAGAGGTATGAAAACTTTAGATATAAGGATGGAAAAACACTGTAAAAATGCTATGGCAGTAGCAGAGTTTTTGGAAAAACATCCTGCCATTGACAAGGTATATTATCCAGGTTTAAAGAGTTTCAAGCAGTACGAACTGGCTAGAGAGCAAATGTCTTTACCTGGTGCAATAATAGCCTTTGAGTTAAAGGGTGGTATAGAAGAAGGAAAGAAATTGATGAATTCTCTAAAAATGTGTAAATTAGCAGTAAGTCTTGGAGATGCAGAAACCTTGATTCAACATCCTGCTTCAATGACCCACTCTCCATATGAAAGAGAAGAGAGGCTTAAAGCTGGAATAACTGATGGATTAGTAAGATTATCAGTTGGACTTGAAAGTCCAGAGGATATAATTGAGGATTTAAAGGAAGCATTAGATAAGTTGATATAATAAGGTTTTATTAATCAGCTTGAAGATGATATATAGGGACAACGTAAATAATTCCTATGCCAAGTATTTACCTAAAAACATAAAAGAATAAGCTACTTTATTTTTGGGATATATATTGATATAATCATACATGATACACTAATTATAGTAAAGGAGTAAGTTATGAAGAAGAATAAGATATATGTATATTATATACTACTTGGCGTAGGTATAGGACTAGCATTAGGAAGTATTATTAATATGATGAGTCCAAACATAAAGGTAAGAGAATATACGGATGAAGAGATAGTAAAAAGGGCACGGGAATTAGGTATGCGGAGTCTTGATGAAATTATTGAAATAAATAAAGAATTTAGAAATAGTAGCGACAATACACAAAATCACAATTCTAATAATGAGAATAATGAAGAAAAACCACAAGTACAAAATTCCAATACTCCTGATCCAGAGCATGAAAAAAACACTAAAGAGAAGACATTACAATCAAGACAAAAAGGAAAAGCTTATAATTATGATTCTCAAAACAATGAAGAGATAAAAAAAGATATAAAAGATTCTAAGGCGATAGAATATATTGAATTTGAAATAAGAGAAGGAGACTCTAGTGAAAAAATAATAGATAATTTATTTGATGCAAAAATAATAGATGACAAAGAACAATTTACCAAAGCAGTTGTTAGAAGAAAGGCAGGGAGAAAAATACATTATGGTAAATTTAAAATTCCAGTAGAAGCAGATTACGATACTATTATAGATATCTTGACAAAATAAGTAAAATTTAAAAACCTATGAAACTTATTAAGTTCATAGGTTTTTGTTTATGGCATTTGCTTAGATAATGTAATAAAGGAAACATTAATAAGTTTTACTCTTCAATTAATTCACCTACAGGAATCTGATAATGTTCATTAGTACCATCAAGAGTCTTTATAAAGACATTTCCAGTATTTGGGTTAATACTATTAATCCAAACAGATCTTCCATTATAATAAACTTCAATATTATCTTTTGAATTTAGAATTTCCCTAGCTCTATTTATATCCATCATACCCACTCCTTTACAATGTTTAAATATATTTTGTCCAAGTTTAGGAATTTATAAACATTGTTGATGACAAATATGTAAATTAATTGTTTGACTGGAATACCTATAGTAATGTTATAAATTTGTATTTAAAAATCTAAGCTAAATATGAAACTGGCAGTAAGGATATGAATATGTATAGGGCAGTTTAATAACTAATTAGATATAGGTAAAGACAATAAAAAACTAAAAAATTTTAAATATTAAAAAAATTTAAACTATATTTAAAATGTTGAAATGATTAAAAAAATGTAATATAATAATCATATGCCAATCAGCAATTGTCGAATAATTCGAAATATACTATAAACTCTGTTAATAATGTAACAATGTATAAATATTTTAAAATGATTAATACTATCTATATATTTATGGTTAAAGATATTTCTATATTGCTTTACATATATTTCTAAAGGAGGTGAAATAAAGAATTGAAGCTACACAATAACTAAAAAGGAGGAATATAATGGCAAATTTAAACCAAGATGGTCAAAGAGAACAATGGGGTTCTAAGATAGGATTTATATTAGCTGCTGCAGGCTCAGCAGTAGGGCTAGGTAATCTTTGGAAGTTTCCTTATATGGCAGGGAAAAATGGTGGTGGAGCATTTGTACTTGTATATTTTATAATGTTATTTCTTGTTGGATTCACTTTAATGTTAGCAGAAATAACCCTTGGTAGAAAGACTCAATTAAATGCTATCGGTGCTTATAGAAAAATAAGCAAAAAGTGGTCATGGGTTGGAGCACTTGGAGTATTAGCTGGTTTTATAATTCTTTCATATTATAGTGTAGTTGGAGGATGGGTAATAAATTATATAGTTAAGTCATTTTCAGGAGCTTTGAAAATAGCTGATGCTGATGTTTTAGGTGGAATGTTTGGGAATTTGATATCAGGAACAACTGAGCCAATAATTTACCATGCAATATTTATGTTAATTACTATGATTATTGTTATTGGTGGTATAGGTGGCGGTATTGAAAAATCAAGTAAAATATTGATGCCAGGATTATTTATTATGATAGTTATAATTGCACTGCGTGCTATGACTTTACCAGGAGCAGTCGAAGGTATTAAATATCTTCTAGTTCCTAACTTTTCAGCTATAAATATTGGTGTTATACTTGATGCACTTGGACAAGTATTTTTCTCCTTAAGCTTAGGTATGGGATGTATGATTACCTATGGTAGTTATTTAAGCAAGGATACTAATATACCGGAAAGTGCAACAGTAATTCCATTGATTGATACAGGAGTAGCACTACTTGCAGGTCTTATAGTTTTGCCAGCAGTATTTGCATTTGGTTATGAACCATCAGCTGGACCAGGGTTACTATTTATAACTTTACCAGCAGTATTTGCACAAATGCCACTAGGAACATTATTTTCAATATTATTCTTTTTCTTAGTACTATTTGCAGCTTTATCATCATCAATTTCTCTACTTGAGGTATGTGTTTCATATGTTGTTGATGAATGGAAGATTAAGCGTAAGGTTGCTGTATCTGGAATAGGATTTGCTATGTTCTTGATAGGGATACTTGCATCATTATCCTTCGGTAGATTAAGTAATATAACAATTATTGGAGGAAGAAACATATTTGACTCATTAGACTTTGTAGCTTCAAATATATTATTACCACTAGGAGGACTTCTACTCTGCATAGTTGTTGGATGGATTTGGGGTACAGATAAAGCAATCAAAGAAGCTTCAAATGATGGAAAAATAGAATTTAAACTGGCTCCATTCTGGGCAATCCTAGTTAAGTGGGTTGGACCAGTAGCTATTTCAATAGTATTTATTCGTTCATTACTTGGTTAATTATTGTAAAAGTATAAAAATAAAGTCGGGCATTGGCTCGGCTTTATTTTTGTGTATAGATAAAAGGTATTTTTAAATTGAATAAAAACAGTTAAATGAATATAATTGAATATGATATGTAAAAGATAAGAAAGTAAAATCTATGTTAAGTACAATTATGAGCTATTTAAGAACATATGTAATAAATAGAAAGGATGATATTCATGATAAGAATATCTAATATACGTCTAGGTATTAAGGATGATATAGATAGGTTACCATATGAAGTAAGTAAAATACTTAAAATAAAACCAAAAGAAATAATAGATTTAAATATATTTAAAGAATCCATTGATGCAAGACGAAAGGGGAAAATAGACTTTGTATACACTATTGATCTATTAATAAAAAATGAAAAGAATGTTTTAAAAAAGGCTAAAAATAAAAAAATCTCTATTACTCCAGATATGGAGTACAAATATCCTGAGCCAGGAAAGGTACCCATTGATAAAAGACCAATAATTGTAGGGTCAGGACCAGCGGGTCTTTTTTGTGGATTGATTCTTGCCCAAATGGGATACAAACCTTTAATTTTGGAAAGAGGAGAAGATGTAGATAACAGAAGTAAAACTGTAGAAAAATTTTGGAAGACTGGATATTTAAATATAGAGTCAAATGTACAGTTCGGTGAAGGAGGAGCTGGAACATTTTCCGATGGAAAACTAACCACAAGGATAAAGGACCCAAGATGTAGAAAGGTTTTAAAAGAGTTAGTTAAAGCAGGAGCTCCAGAGGATATCATTTATTCCTTCAAGCCCCATATTGGAACAGATATATTGAAAAATGTAGTAAAAAATTTAAGAAAAAAAATCGAGACACTTGGGGGGGAAATTGTTTTCAACTCAAAGGTAACAGATTTTAAAATAAAGGATGGAAAGATATTTGGCTTAGAGGTGAACCATGATGAAGTAATAGAGGGAGAAGCTATAGTATTGGCTATAGGACATAGTGCAAGGGATACCTTTGAAGTGATTTATAAAAGAGGAGTAGAAATAATTCAAAAACCATTTGCTATAGGTGTAAGGATAGAACATCCACAAGCAGTTATAAATAAAGCTCAGTATAAAGAATTTGCAAATCATAAAAGATTAGGTGCAGCAGATTATAGACTTACATATCATGCCTCAAATGGAAGATCTGTCTATACATTTTGCATGTGCCCTGGGGGCAGCGTAGTTGCAGCGGCTTCTGAGGAGTATAGAGTAGTAACGAATGGTATGAGTGAGTATGCTAGAGATAAGGATAATGCCAATAGTGCTTTATTAGTTTCAGTAGCTCAAGAGGATTTTAAAAGTAGTCATCCTTTAGCAGGAATGTATTTTCAAAGGAAATGGGAAGAAAGGGCTTATGACATTGGAGGAGGGGGATATATTGCCCCTGCCCAGCTTGTAGGAGATTTTCTAAAAGGTATTGCATCAAGTCAGTTGAAAGATGTAAAGCCTTCCTATGAACCTGGAATCAAGCTAACTAATATAAATGAATGTCTACCTAGTTATGTTACAGAAGCTATGAAGGAAGCTATTACAAATATGGATAAAAAGTTAAAGGGATTCCAAATGGAGGGTGCTATCATGACAGGAGTGGAGACTAGAAGTTCATCTCCCATAAGGATAACAAGGGACAGTAATACCCTTGAAAGTACAAATATAAATGGACTTTATCCCTCAGGAGAAGGTGCTGGTTATGCAGGAGGGATAGTTTCAGCTGCTGTTGATGGGATAAAGATAGCTGAGAAAATAATATCTAAATATAAATGCTAAAAGTACCCTAGGGGGTACTTGTTTTTTTAAAAGCTTTATATATAAATTACTTTTTATATTAAAAAAAATAATTTATATTGATTGAAAATGATAATTATGCTAAAATTTCATATTAAATGTTAGAAAATTTAGCTAATATAAAATATTTATAATATAAATATTTTTAAAAAAAATAATAATCCTTAAAAAAAAAGAGGAATTTAAAAAAAGATGTAGAATATACTTTATATTAAAAAAATTGTGAAAAAATTGAAAATTTCAAAATAAGCTTTGAGATATTTAATTGGTTTTACCAATTAATATAAAATAAAAAATGAAAAGGGGGAAATAAATTAATGGAAAGCAATAATTTACAAAAAAGAGATGGGTTTGGTAGCAAGCTAGGCATAATTGCAGCAGCAGCAGGTTCAGCAATTGGTTTAGGTAATATATGGAAATTTCCTTATATTACTGGCGAAAATGGTGGTGCTGCATTTATAATCGTTTATTTAATTTGCATCGCACTTATTGGATTTCCTGTAATGCTTTCAGAGTTTATTATTGGTAGAAGAGCTCAGAAAAATGCTATTGGTTCTTTTAAAAAGCTTGCCCCTGGGACACCATGGTTTTTAACTGGTTGGATGGGAGTAGTAGCTGCTTTCTTTATTCTTGCGTTTTATGGAGTGGTTGCAGGATGGTGTTTAGATTACATTGTAAAAGCGATTACAAATAGCTTTGCAGGTCAAACAACCGAACAAATTGGAAATGCTTTTACAGGATTAATCAGCAATCCATGGCAACCAGTAATTTGGCAGATTATATTTATGGCTTTAACTGCATTTATAGTTCTTGCTGGTGTAAAGGATGGTATAGAAAAATATGCAAAGATTTTAATGCCATTGTTACTTGGAATTATAATTATACTTGATATTCGTGCTATTACATTACCTGGTTCTGGTGCTGGTTTAGCATTCCTATTTAAACCTGATTTTTCAAAACTTTCAGCTCAAGGTGTTTTAACGGCATTAGGGCATGCTTTCTTCTCATTGTCATTAGGTATGGGTACTATGATAACATATGGTTCATATATTCAGAAGAAAGAAAATCTTGCTGATACTGCTATTCAAGTTACTATAGCTGATACACTTATTGCGCTTCTTGCAGGTGTAGCTATATTCCCAGCAGTATTTGCCTTTGGTATTGAACCAGGTGCTGGACCAGGATTGGTTTTTGTTACATTACCAAATGTATTCCAACAAATGCCTGGTGGATATTTCTTCGGACTTTTATTCTTTATTTTATTAACAGTTGCAGCACTAACTTCATCAATATCTATTCTTGAAGTTGTAGTTGCATATGTTGTCGAAGACATGAATATTAATAGAAAGAAAGCGGCTGTTGTTGCAGCATTGCTTATTACTATTTTAGGAATTCCATGCTCATTGGCTATGGGACCAATGGCAAATATTAAACTATTAGGTGGAAGGAACTTTTTTGATACTTTAGACTATATAGCATCTAACTGGTTATTGCCTTTAGGAGGATTGTTTATATCAATATTTGTTGGTTGGATATTGGGTAAAGAAAATGTTGAAGACGAAGTCACCTGCGGCGGAGTAAAAATATCATATTTACCATTTTTCATGTTCTTAGCTAGATTTATAGCACCGATAGCTATTGCTATAGTATTTTTAAATGGAATAGGAGTATTGAAATTCTAAATTTAAAAATTATAGGATTTAACAGGCCTACACATTCTAGTGTAGGTCTTTTTTTTGTATTTAGAATACCACCCGCTAAGCGGGTGGTTCCAAAAAGCTTTAGCTATGAGGATAAAAAAATTCCCCCTTTGCTATATAATAAAGTCAGGTCTGACCAACCGACTAAAAAGCAAAGGAGGAAGTCCAATGAAGGACATAAATAGTTTATCACATACGAAATGGAATTGTAAGTACCATATAGTGTTTGCACCAAAGTATAGAAGACAAATTATATATGGGAAAATAAAGAAAGATATAGGGAAAATACTAAGGCAATTATGTGAGTATAAGGGAGTAGAGATAATAGAAGCAGAAGCATGTAAGGATCATATACATATGCTTGTGTCAATACCACCAAAAATGAGTGTATCATCA